>JAGQVE010000020.1 GCA_020438105.1 Bacteroidales bacterium | reverse complement strand
AGAAATCACACGCAGAACGCACCTTGATCCCGACGAAAGCTGGGGCCTGGATCACGGTACCTGGTCGGTTTTAAAACCCATGTTCCCTGAGGCCGATATTCCCGTTTTTCAAATCAGTATCGATTACAATAAACCGGCTGCTTTTCATTATGAGCTTGCCAAAGAGTTGACGGCGCTTCGTAAAAAAGGGGTGATGATTCTGGGAAGTGGGAACTCGGTGCATAATTTACGCATGATGCGGCAAGGTGGCCAACCCTATGATTGGGCGGTGGAGTTTGATACCTATATTCGTGAAAAAGCTAAAAACCGCGATTTTAAAGCCATTGTTAATTATGATAAACTTGGTGCTCTTGCTCAAATGGCACATCCATCGGTTGATCATTTATTGCCTTTAATGTATTCCATCGGACTGGTGGATGACAACGACGAATTACATACCTTCAATGAAGTATTCGACCTGGGTTCGGTTTCCATGTGGTCGTTTTATACAAAATCAGTTTAGGACGTAGAAATGCTATGGCAGATTTAATTCCTTTAACATTCTTGTAAATTCGGGCGAAAGCGGTGCCTGAATGTTTATGCTTTCACCGGAAAAAGGATGGGTAAATTCCAGTGAACTGGAATGCAAAAGCATGGTGCTCATGTTCCACCTTTCCTTGAATAATTTATTTTGTTTGTTGCAGCCATGTGGCCGGTCGCCAATAATGGGATGAAGAATATGTGCAAAATGTTTACGGATCTGGTGCATGCGACCGGTTTGTGGTTTTACTTCCACCAATGAATATCTGGAAGTGCTGTGTTTTCCAAAAGGCAAATTAACCTCCGTTTTGGCAAGGGTTTTATAATGGGTTATCGCTTCCTGAAATTTCCCGTTATCCGTTTTTAAAGGATAATCAATAATACCGGTATCTTCGGTAAATCCCCGAACAATGGCCAGGTAGGTTTTGGCCACTTCATTTTCGGCAAAGCATTTTTGCATTTTACGGTTGGCTTCAGTTGATTTTGCAAACAGCAAAGCTCCGCTTGTTTTACGGTCGAGGCGGTGACAGGGGTAAACATGCCGGTTTATCTGGTTTCGAAGTATTTGAAGGGCAAACTCTTTTGACTCGGTAGCCAGGGAAGTGCGGTGCACCAGCAAGCCTGCTGGTTTATTGATCGCGATATAATGCTCATCCTCAAGGATGATTTCCAATTCGATATTGCTCATTTTGCAAATATCACACTTTCAATAACACCATAAAAAAACCCGGATCAAATAATCCGGGTTTCTTTGAATTTAAATCGTCATTAGTTTGGCACCCATGATTTGTATAGAACCGCACCTTTGGCTGGAATCTGTCCTCCGCCACCCAGGTTGGGTTTCCACAGATTTGTTTCATCCGTATTCTGGGTTAAGCCATTCATGTCAAAATCGCCGCCATCATACCCTGAACCGCCAAGGTCTGTTTTCCAAACGACTGTTTCATCCGTGTTTTGAATAAGTCCATTGGCGTTTCCGTCTGCCGCAACCATTCCCCAAACACCTGGTTCGAGTTCAATAACTGCATTGGTTCCTCCATAGGATTGTCCTGAACCTGTTGTAAAATCATAACTGTATGTCCCTCCCGATTCAGTGAGCCCAACACTTGACATAATGCCGAGGTGATTTCTGTGAAATACAACTGCATACAGGTTTTGACTATAGGTGACAGCAAAAAGCAAGGGACTGGACCCATCGGTTCCAACAACGGAACCATCACTTAATACAAATCCTGCCTGAGTTCCAATAATTGTGGCTGAGGATGCACCGGCAGCAGTGGCAGCATCCCGCAATTGTACCAATACCCAATCCACCGTATTTCCTGGGATGGATGCCACACTCTCTGTCCCACTGTATTGCCATACTGGTGATGCATTATCGTAATATGGCAAAGCCGGGTTATAGGGTTGATTCAACGGCACATAACCTGATGTGTTAAGGCCTGTCGACATAAAATTAGTTGATGTATTGTAGGGACCCTCTAGCATAACACTGAGGTCGATAACAAGATGAGTTGGCATTACATATATTGTATAGTCCTCTACCTGTCCATATGTATAAGATTCACAGGAGGTGGGGGCAGCACTAAATTTTAGCATAACACGCATCCGCTTATTTCCGGCATCGATTCCACTTGGGATAGTTATGTTGGTATTCAATGTATTTATTCCGACTGCTGAACCAAGGCTATAACTTTCACCAGAATCATCAAAATCACAATCAGAATTCCAGTCGATAAATATCTGGTAATATTCCGTCCATGAACCTGTAGAGCCGCAAGATACCGAAGCATTATAAATACTGCCCTGGGTCACATCCGTTGAGATAGAAGTAAAATCTTCGTAACCGGCATTAGAGTTTACAGAATTATTGATGGTATTGAAAGTTACATTACTGATCCACTCTTCAGTAGCATTTGATGAACCAGCAGAGCAATGAACACAACTTGTCGCACCAATGTAATTAATCTTCGTTTCAGTATTGCTTCCATATATGTTTGTGGCAATAAGCGAAACGGTATAATTTCCGGCATCATTAAAAGTAACCTGCGGATTCTGAGAATTGGCATTGGTGCCGCCAACATAAGTAATTGTTGACGGACTGAATGACCAGGTCCAGGAAGTAGGTGCATTGGTTGACATATCAGTAAACTGAACTGTATTTCCTATAAATGGAGTTATATCATCAGCCACAAAATCAGCAACAGGTGGTGCAAGGGTAACCACTTCAATGAATATATCCCGTCGATGGACTGGTGTGCCATTCGGACCTTTACCTTCCACAGTCAGGGTATAAAATCCGGATGGAACGCTGTTATCTGTGATTTCGATTGGGATAGATCCCGGGAAGCTGCTCAGTGTATTTCCTGACGGGAAGTTAATACTGAACGAGCCCGACGGTGGAGTTTCCATACTTGCTGTAAATATTACATCATCAGTGTAAAGTTTTACATCCGGCACTTCAGCATAAACAGTTGTCACTCCTTCTGGTGATTTTTTGGCGGAAGTCAGGCGCATGGCATAATCCGGGAAGTAGGCACCAAAACTCGCAAATGATCCCCAGCGGAAATCAGACCATGCAGACATTGAAGTGCCAGAATTTGAAACAATTCCGGTATAATCGCCCTGGTACCGAGGTGTTCCGCCTCCTCCGCATGTTGAGCAATTGATTTTCATTTTTTGATTTGAAATGACTTTGTTGGTCACAAAACTGGCTCCACCATTGTCAGAATAACTGGCATAAATCAAAGCGCTGTCGCTGGTAGGAGTGTCGCGTGTATCCATCCAGTGAACATAAAGCCGTCCAGTATTTACATCACACCAAATTGCCGGTGCCCATTGATGATTGTTTTGTGTGTTTAAATCATCGTTGATTTTTACCTCCGACGACCAGGTTGTTCCGCCATTTGTAGAATAACGGCAAAAGATATCGGGTTTATTTCCATCACCGGCGGGCCAGTTTGAGGCATAAACCAGGTATAACCTTCCGCGATAAGTGCCATTGCTATTGTCGGCGGCAATGAAAGGGTAGGGGCGGGTACGCATATTTTCTACTGAATTTCTGCCACTAACATTGGTGCCAACATACCCGGCAAAATTCTGTGTTGATTTCAAACTGAAACTTGCACCTCCGTTAGTTGACTGATAAAATGTGTATGTTGAAGCAAATGAACTTCCACCGTTGGTAACCACATAAACAGATCCGCCATCGGTTGCCCCGTTAGGTCCAACACAAACCATCATGCCCGGTAAGGATTGTGTAGAAAATGTTGCGGTATTTGTGAATGAGGCGCCAAGATTAGTGCTTCGTGCGAAATTTCCTCCTGTTGAACTTGTCATTGTTGTATACACATAGTTGGAGTAGGGGCCGCTGGTCATGTCGGCAGCTATCCAGTTTTTATCAACACCACTGATTGAGGTGGCAACTGTACTCCAGGTTAGTCCGTTGTTTGACGAACGGGCTACTTTACATCCTGTAATACCACCATACATACTTTCATAGTAAAGATTTCCATCGCTGTCGTATGCTGTTACAGGGTCTCCATTTACCGTGGTTCCCCAGGGAACTGTAGTTGCAACATCCCAGTCGTGACCGTTTTGTGTTCGGTGTGTGCCATCAATATTATAACCGGTAAAATAGGTTCCCGGTGAAGTGGGGTCCTCACTGATATGGCCTTCTGCAAAATCAACTCCTAAATAGAAGTTATCATAGTCATCAATGGTGATCACACTGGAGGCTTTCACCTGACTTTTATTGATTTGCTCAAGATACCATTCCGGTATCTGATCTAAATTGGGATTATCCTGGTATTGCTTTTTCTCCTGCGAGAATAATGAAGTTGAAAAAGCTCCTGAAATGATTAATATCAGAAGGCTTGCTGAAATCTTGAAATTACTTTTCATATTAAGTTAGATTGTAAATTAAGAGAAGTTTTGAATCCTTTATTTAGCAAATATACTAATTTGTAGTATTTGTTAAAGACTAACCTACAGTATTGAAAAACGATAACACTAAAATTGGTGTAATAATTCAAAAAAAAAATTAAACTATTATGAACAACTTTATATCAATATTTGTTTATAACAAATAACGTTTACAACATATATTATATGCCACAAGATTTAGCAAAAAATAATCCATACATGACAATGGTAGTTAATATACTTCGGACCGGGAGTTTGATAGATCATAAGGTGTCGGATGTATTGAAACCATTTGATATTACGCATATTCAGTTTAATATTCTCAGAAGCCTGGAGGCGATTCATCCGGAGGTTTTATCCGTTGGTGATATAAATAACGGCCTGATGTTTCCAACATCGGATGTAACACGGTTGCTCGACCGGCTTGAAAAGCGAGCGTTGATAACACGGTTGATTTGTCCGGAAAACAGACGTAAAATGGATATTTCAATTACCGATAAAGGGTTGAATGTGATTGAAAATGCTTTACCTGGAATTGAGGCGGTGCTGGATGGCTATTATCGAAATAATATTTCTGAAAATGAAAGAGACCTTGTGGTGGATGTTTTAAAAAGAATCAATAACTCATTAAAAACAAATTAATAACAATAAAAATGATAACAATGAAAACAAACAAATTAGTTTTAAGCTTAGCTATTGCCGGGGTTGTATTCCTGGCATCGTGTTCAAACAGTAGTCAAAAACAAACTGAGCAATCGGCCGACCAAACGATGAATGCCACTCAAATTGAAAATGTTGAAATTAATCTTGCCGACAGTCGTGTGGCATGGAAAGGGGAAATGTTGGGTGTTTACAGTCACACCGGGACCGTTGGATTAACCAATTCTGAAATAAACTTCAGTGAAGGTAAAATATCAGGTGGGAATTTTACGGTGGATTTAACCAGCATGATCCCTACTGATAATAATTACAATCCTGAAGAGGGGTCAACTCCCGAGAAACTCGTGGGGCATCTTTCATCACCCGATTTTTTTGATGTGGAAAATTATCCAACAGCCACTTTTGAGATTTTGAGCGTGGATGGAAATACAGCTTATGGAAACCTCACTGTAAGGGGGAAAACGCATGAAGAAAAAGTTGAAAACATTGAAATAAAAGAGGATGGCGATCAGGTGCAAATCACAGGGGAGTTGGTTTTTGATCGTAAAAAATACGATGTTTCATGGGATTCGCCGATAAAAGATCGCATTTTATCAAGCGATATAGAAATTAATGTAGCATTGGCAGGTAAAAAGTCATAGGCAATTATTTTTATTAACGACAGCAAATTTATCAAGCACTTGAAACCCTTTCATCACGAAAGGGTTTTTTCATTTGTTAACTTTCAAATTAACTGTATCTTTACCCTGAAAATCTCAAACAGAGATTAATTAAAATGTCCAATCCTTTTTTATAAATTTATGAAGCATATTTCCATTTTTCAGAAAAAATCAATTCATCAGGCTGTTTTTGTAGCAGCATGTATGTTGATTGTTAATCTTTCAATTGCTCAACAGCAAAAGAATATTGTAAATCCACCGGCTCCGCTTGAAGTAGAAGAAGGTGAGTATATTCCGGTGTCAAAAGATGACATGGCTAAATCTCCGGCTTACAAGTATTCAATTCCCGGATTTTTCACCACTCAGGTTAATATTGATGAGGATGGAAATAATATAGTCGGCGATGCTGCAAACGAACCTTCTATTGCCGTTGATCCCAATGATCCCAGCCGCATAGCGATTGGCTGGCGTCAGTTTGGGACCATCAATAACAGTTACCGGCAGGCCGGAAATGCATTCTCCAGCGATGGTGGAGATACCTGGACCGCACCCGAGGCACTCGATCCTAACCAGTTTCGTTCCGATCCTGTTTTGGTTGCTGATAATAACGGTAATTTCTTTTATAACAGTCTGGCAGTGACAAACAGCGTTTATACCTGCGATGTATTTACCAGTACCAATGGGGGCGCCTCCTGGGAAGGGCCAACCTACGCTTATGGAGGGGATAAACAATGGATGACAGTGGATAATTCAGGTGGAATGGGTGACGGACATTTATATGCCTTCTGGACCTCGGCATACAGTATTTGTGAGCCTAATTTTTTCAGTCGCTCCAGCAATTCCAATGAAAGCTGGGAGTATTGCACATTTGTAGAAGGTTATCCTTACTGGGGCACTTTAACGGTGGATGCCGACGGAAATCTTTTTGTAGCAGGAACACAATGGAATGGATTTATCGTGGCTAAATCATCCAATGCCCAGGATCCAAATGAAGATATTACCTGGGATTTTATGGCAACTGTTGATCTGGATGGCGGCCTTGTTGGATTTGGTGGGTATGATTGCCCGAATCCATCCGGATTGCTGGGTCAGACAATAATTGATATAGACAGGGGTGGCGGGCCATACAATGGAAATGTGTATGTATTGGCATCCGTTGAAAGGCAGTCGAACAACGATCCCTGTGATGTTATGTTTACAAAAAGTGAAAACGGAGGTCTGAGCTTTAGCACCCCGATCAGGGTTAATGATGATCCGTCAACCAATGCCTACCAATGGTTTGGAACCATGTCAGTAGCGCCCAATGGCCGGATTGATGTAGTTTGGCTCGATACCCGTGAAATGCCGGGCGAAGTTTGGTCGGCACTGTATTATGCTTATTCAGAAGATGGTGGTGACTCCTTTTCTGAAAATGTGAAACTTTCTGAGTTGTTTAACCCGCATGAGGGTTGGCCCCAGCAAGATAAAATGGGAGATTATTTTGATATGGTTTCTGATAACAATAAAGCACACCTGGCCTGGGCCAATACGCTGAATGGTGAGCAGGATACCTATTATGGCCGGATTTCATGGGAAACCACAGGCCTGCAAAAAAATGAACCGGCCAGCGGTTTGGTTTTATCGCAAAATTATCCTAATCCGGTTACTACCGAAACACGAATTCAGTATTATCTGCCACAATCCGGGCAGGTTTTGCTTTCGCTTTACGACTTGCAGGGCAGGCTGGTATATCAGCCGGTGAAAGAAATTGAATCAGCCGGACAACATACAGTAACTATTTATGCTGATGATCTGCCGGCAGGAACTTATTATTACACGATTGAAACCACCACGGGCAGGGCAACTAAAAAAATGATGATCATTAAATAACCGAATATGAGTAAACCCAAACATTATGAAATGGTAAAAACGCATCATCCTGGTTATTTGGATGCTGTGGAAACACTTGGTAATAAAGTAAAGCAGGAGGGACCTCTCACCGAAAAACAGGTGCAGCTTATACAGTTGGCGGCTGCTGTGGCTATCCGCTCTGAGGGAGCAACCCATAGCCATACCCGGCGTGCCCTCGAAGCAGGGGCAAACAAAGAGGAGATCAGGCATGCTGTCCTTTTGCTTACAAACACCATCGGGTTTCCAAATACAATGGCCGGTTTGAGTTGGGTGAATGATGTACTTGGGTAAGGCGGATCGGCATTATTTCTCAGTGCTAATTCAACAATACTTAAGCTATGCAAACCAATCCAAAAATTGAAAAGATCATCACTTCAGGTGAAAACATCATTTATGTCATCATCATTTTACTGCTTTTCGCAAGTGCAGCGTTACTCATTTATGATGAAGCCCGTACATTTATCCACATAGCCCGGAAATCGTTCGGGATCATGGTCATCATCGAGATCATTGCTAAAACGCTTTTACTGCTGATGATCATCGAAATTTTAACCACGGTAAGAATTTCAATTCAAAAACATGTGTTGAGCGCCGAACCATTTTTAATTGTCGGGCTAATTGCTTCCATCCGCCGGATATTAATTATCTCCGTAGAGACGGCCTATGTTCAGGAACACTTTTACAATTTCATGATCGAGATCGGTGTATTGACCTTGCTAATCTTTATATTTATTATTTCCATTGTGCTTTTGCGCAAACATAAAATTAGTGGAGAATAATTTTGGTTGTGGTTGTAAGGTAGGAAAGATTTTGTGGGCTACAGGTCTTATAATTAATATTATGTTAAATAGAGTAATCAGTAATAAAGGGGATCAGTTTTAGCCTGTCCCCTTTATTTGTAATTTACGCTGGATTAATTACCCTCCATCTGATCGCCAATGGTTGCAGCTTTGTCGAGCATCCCCAACCGGGTATAAATTTCCTTTAACGAAGCCATGGTGGCCATATCATCTGGTTGCATTTCGTGCGCTTTTTCGAGATACGGCAAACTTTCTTCAAGATAACTTTTTGCCTGGGCTACCATTTCATCATATTTAGCTTGCTCACTCAGGTCAAGCTGTCCGGCAATATCGTACATTTCAGCAGCTTTGTTAACATATAAAGCGCCCATATTGTAAATCGGATCGAAATAATCAGGATTGATCTCAATGGCTCTTTCATAAGCAGCCACAGCCTTTTGGAACGCATCCTCCCTGATCTCCATATCTCTTTCCTTATCATCACTTATTTCGTTGTATTTAGCCCCTATCGCAAAAAAGATAGTTGCATTGTTTGCGTCCAGTGTCGCAGCCGCCTCCAGGTTAGCAAGTGCTTCTTTGGTCATCCCTTCAGCAAGGTAAATGTTTGTTTGGTTTAACAACAGATTCAAGTCATCCGGAAAACGTTCACGGCCCAGTGCGTATGTATTGAGGGCTTTTTCGGTATCTTTATCCTGCTTATAATAAATACCAGCAAGAGAACTATAAATTCCTGATTTATTGTAATTCATTTCCACCAGTTTTTCAAGGTTGGTCCTTGCTTTATCATATTGTCCGGCAAGCTCTGCAGCTACACTAACATAATAAATGGTGGTAGTATCGTCAGTTCCAACGGCAGTGTATATTTCATAGGCCTTTTCAAAGGAATTAACAGCTCCGCCAAAAGCAACCTGGGCTGCTGTGGTATCTTTAACATCCAGGGCTGCCATACCATCGTTGAAACGGTTAGCGCCATCATTGAAATAGGCCTCCCCTACGATTGGCATAAATGCATTGATCTGCTCGGTGTACTCATTTTTTGCATCCAGTGATTTCGCTTTTTCATAAGCATTAAATGCTACATTTAAGGCATCCGGGTCAAGACTGCGGTACTCCTCGTTGGTACTTCTGTAAATATCGATATAAATATTGCCACGATAAAACCAGGTTTTTGCATCGTTCATGGTTTTTTCATTGGTTATTGCTTTATCGATGTATTCTTTTGCTTTATCCAGTTTCCCATCCCTGTGATAGTTATATGCACTAACAACTGCCGATTTTTGAGCAAATCCGGAAAGGAGGATAAATGCGAATGAGATTAACATTACTGTTTTCTTCATAACTATTTTTTTAAAATTTGATTGATTCTTATTTTTTGCAAATGTATTAATTAACAAATATAATTGCATTTAATCTGAGCAATTACCAGGCCAATATGGAATTGTTCTTGTTTTCAATACAATTATTACTTAAAATAATATTGTAAGTAATCAGTTGTAACTAACTATTATTCTGTTACTTCAGGGGTTTCTTCCTGTTCTGTTCCTGATTCATTTGCCTCTGTTGCAGGATTTTCAATTTCATCTGTCAAACCTTCAACATCTTCAGCATCTTCATCAATTTCAACCCTGGCTACAGCAGCAATACTATCTTCACTGCGCAGGTTGATCAACCGAACTCCCTGAGTTGCACGACCCATTACACGAAGATTTGCAATAGCAAGCCTTATGAGGATTCCATCGCGAGTAATGATCATCAGATCGTCCATGTCAGTTACCGCTTTAATAGCGATCAGATTACCGGTCTTAGGTGTAATGTTTATGGTTTTAACACCTTTTCCACCTCTATTGGTGATTCTGTAATCATCCAGATCAGAGCGTTTGCCGTAACCGTTTTCCGAAACTACCAGAACCTCTTGCTGACCATCTTCCATACATATCATACCAACCACTTCATCTTTTGGTCCGGCCAGTGTTACACCACGAACCCCCGAGGCATTTCTGCCCATCGGTCTTACGGTGTTTTCCGGGAAACGTATAGCCCTGCCCGATTTGAGTGCCATGACTATTTCATTGCTGCCGTTGGTAAGTTTAGCTTCAAGCAAATTATCGTCATCTTTAATATTGATTGCGATAATTCCGTTTTGGCGTGGCCGTGAATAAGCTTCCAGGGAGGTTTTTTTGATGGTTCCCTTTTTGGTAGCCATAATGATAAAGTTGTTATCGCAATATTCCTTATCAGTCAGGTCTTTCACCCTTATAAATGCCCGGATTTTATCGTCCTGAGAAATATTGATCAAATTCTGAATAGCTCTTCCTTTGCTGGTTTTTGTGCCTTCCGGAATTTCATAAACGCGCAACCAGTAACATTTACCCAATTCGGTAAAAAGAAGAATATAGTTATGATTGGTAGCAATAAAGAGGTGTTCAAGGAAATCTTCATCACGGGTATTGCTTCCACGTGAACCGACTCCTCCCCTGTTTTGTCTTCTGTATTCAGTTAGTGGCGTGCGTTTTATATAGCCCAGATGCGAAATTGTGATTACCACTTCCTCATCAGCAATGGTATCTGTAATATTAAAATCTTTACCGGTATATTCAATTTCGGTGCGGGTTTCATCGCCATATTTTTCCTTGATCTCAAGCATTTCATCTTTCAGGATTTTCATCCGCAATTCCTCATCAGCCAAAATCTCTTTAAGTTGCTGGATCAGTTTCAGTAATTCCTGGTATTCTTCTTTTAGTTTTTCCTGCTCAAGTCCGGTTAGTTTTTGCAGCCTCATATCAAGGATGGCCCTTGCCTGAATTTCAGAAAGTTCAAATTGCTCCATCAGGCCATTACGTGCATCTTCCGGTGTTCTGGAGGCACGGATCAGGGCGATTACCTCGTCGAGGTGATCAAGGGCTTTGATCAATCCTTCAAGGATATGGGCTTTCTTTTCGGCCTCATCCAGTTCATACTGCGTTTTCCTGATCAATACTTCATGACGGTGCTCTACATAATAATGAATAAGATCCTTCAGGTTAAGCAGCATCGGGCGTCCTTTTACCAGTGCAATGTTGTTAACACTGAAAGAGGATTGCAACTGGGTGTATTGGAAGAGCTTATTGAGAGTAACGTTGGGGATGGCATCGCGCTTTAATTCATAAACAATGCGTAAACCATCTTTATCCGATTCGTCACGAATATCGGAAATCCCTTCAATTTTTTTATCGTTTACCAGGTCGGCGGCCTTTTTGATCATTTCCGCTTTGTTTACCTGGTAAGGAATAGACGTTACAATGATCCTGGATCTACCGTGGTCATCTTCTTCAATGTTGGCTTCCCCTCTCATGAGTATCCGTCCTCTACCTGTTTCATATGCACTTTTAACGCCATCGTAACCATATATAAGGCCCCCTGTCGGGAAATCAGGGGCTTTCACGTATTGCATCAATTCAGCAATGGTGATATCTCTGTTATCAATATAGGCAATGGTTCCGTCGATCACTTCGGTAAGATTGTGAGGGGGCATATTGGTAGCCATACCAACAGCAATTCCGGAAGCGCCATTAACAAGTAAATTGGGTATTTTAGCAGGAAGAACGGTCGGTTCTTCCAGTGAATCGTCAAAGTTTAATTGAAAATCAACCGTGTTTTTGTTGATATCGGCGAGCATTTCCTCTGCTATTTTCCTGAGTCTTGCTTCGGTATAACGCATTGCTGCCGGGCTGTCGCCATCCATCGATCCAAAGTTACCCTGACCGTCGACCAAAGGGTATCGAAGTGACCAATGCTGAGCCATACGAACCATGGCATCATATACACTGGTATCTCCGTGTGGGTGATATTTTCCCAAAACCTCCCCGACAATTCTAGCGGATTTTTTGTATGATCTGTTTGAAAGTACGCCCAAATCAAGCATTCCGTAAAGCACACGCCGATGAACAGGTTTCAATCCGTCACGAACATCAGGTAAAGCACGCGACACAATGACCGACATTGAATAGTCAATGTAAGCAGCTTTCATCTGGTTTTCGATGTTTACCTTGATGATCCGTTCTCCATTTTGTTCATTTTCCATTTTTATACTAGCTTCAATTACAGTTAATTACATTAATTAAGAAAAGAGTACGAATTTACTAAATTTTGGTGGTTAAAATGGCCTATTTGCCCCATTTTTATTACTAACACAGCCGTGTTAATAAAAAAAGGCCAAAAGTACTGATTTCCGTATCTTTGTAAATAAATTTGACTTTCCGTCAACTTGTCATAAATCCATTTGTTATGATAGGTAGGAAAGGTTTTTGATTAGAGAAAAATCGGGCGAAACAATCGCCTTGATTTTTAGTATTAATAAACTGGTATGCTGTAATATCCAAAGAGCTGCCACGTTTAAGATTAGAATTTTGAAAGATACATATGGAAGCTAAATTTTCTCAAAGAGTTAAAGACGTTTTATCATATAGTCGGGAAGAGGCTATAAGGCTTGGTAATGACTACATCGGACTTGAACATTTATTATTAGGTATTATTCGCGAAGGAGAAGGGATGGCAATTCAAATTCTCAACTATTTTGGAATTGATCTTGCCAAAATCAGGAAAGAAATTGAAATGGCGATTGCTAATAATTCGGATGGTAAAAACAAAAAAATTGAAAATATCCCTTTAATCAAACAAGCTGAAAGGGCTTTAAAGATCACTTATCTTGAAGCAAAATTATTTAACAGTGATTTGATTGGAACCGAACATTTGTTATTGGCTATTCTGAAAGACAATGATAACATAGTTACCCGCTCATTTAGCACTTACGGCGTAGATTACGATGCTGTAAAAGATGAATTGAAAGCGATCATGTCTAATGCCGAAGAATCGGGCATTGAACCCCGTGATGAGCTGCCTGGCGGAACCGCACACGACGATCCGGATGAGGGAGGTAAAGAGTTTGGAGGCAGTATTAAAAAGATTTCCGACTCAAAGTCAAAAACACCTGTTTTGGATAATTTCGGGCGTGATATTACCAAATATGCAGAGGAAGGCAGGCTCGATCCCATTGTAGGTCGTAAACGGGAACTAGAAAGAATTGCACAGATATTAAGCCGCCGTAAAAAGAACAACCCGATCCTGATCGGTGAACCAGGTGTTGGTAAATCTGCCATCGCCGAAGGTTTGGCACTTCGCATTGTTGAGCGAAAAGTATCGCGGGCCTTATTCAACAAAAGGATTGTAACCCTTGACCTGGCTTCGCTCGTTGCTGGTACCAAATACCGTGGACAATTTGAAGAAAGAATGAAGGCTGTTCTGAACGAGCTTGAAAAAAACCCGGATATTATCTTGTTTATTGATGAAATCCATACGATTGTTGGGGCTGGAAATGCTTCCGGGTCGCTGGATGCAAGCAATATGTTCAAACCCGCGCTTGCCCGTGGTGAAATTCAGTGCATCGGGGCCACTACCCTGGACGAATACCGGCAGTATATTGAAAAAGATGGAGCACTTGAACGCAGATTTCAGAAAGTTTTGGTTGATCCTACTTCTTCAGAAGAAACGGTGGAAATCCTGAATAATATCAAAGAAAAATACGAAGATCATCACCTGGTAAATTATACGGATGAAGCTATCAAAGCATGTGTTACTTTAACCATGCGGTATATCAGCGACAGGTATTTACCTGACAAAGCCATTGATGCGCTGGATGAAGCCGGTTCGCGTGTTCACATTACCAATATTCATGTTCCTGTGGAGATCATCGATATTGAGAACAGGATTGAAGAAACAAGGGCTAAAAAAACGCAGGCTATCAATAATCAAAAGTTTGAAGAAGCAGCTAAATTCCGTGATATTGAAAGAAAACTGCAGGAAGACCTGGATAAGGAAAAGAAAAAATGGGAAGAGGAATCAAAAATACACCGGGAGGATGTAACGGAAGAAAATGTTGCTGAAGTAATTGCCATGATGACCGGCGTTCCGGTTCAGCGTATTGCTCAAAATGAAAGCGAACGACTGGTTAATATGGAGAAAGATCTTGGGGGCTCTGTCATCGGACAGGATAATGCCATTACAAAAGTGGTGAAATCAATCCGGCGCAACAGGGCCGGTCTTAAAGATCCGAATAAACCCATCGGTACATTTATATTTTTGGGCCCTACCGGTGTTGGTAAAACTCACCTGGCAAAAGTACTTGCCCGGTACCTATTCGATTCGGAAGATGCACTTGTACGAGTTGATATGAGTGAGTATATGGAGAAATTTGCAGTCAGCCGTCTGGTTGGAGCGCCTCCAGGTTATGTGGGATATGAGGAAGGTGGTCAGCTCACCGAAAAAGTAAGACGCAAGCCCTACTCTATTGTTTTGCTCGATGAGATTGAAAAGGCACACCCGGATGTATTCCACCTTTTATTACAGGTTTTGGACGACGGTTTGCTTACCGATAGTTTTGGACGTAAGGTTGATTTTAAAAATACCATTCTCATCATGACTTCAAATATTGGCTCACGTCAATTGAAGGATTTTGGCCAGGGTGTTGGATTTAATACCGCCGCCAAAAAATCTGCACGTGATTCCTTCGCCAGGGGCGTCATTGAAAATGCATTGAAAAAAGCGTTTACACCTGAGTTCCTGAACAGGATTGATGATGTTGTAATTTTCGATTCACTTGAACGTGAAGATATACATAAGATTATTGATATTGAATTGAAACATCTGTTTAAGCGTATCATGGATCTGGGTTACAATATCGATGTTTCGGAAAAAGCCAAAGACTTTATAGTTGACAAAGGCTGGGATGAACAATACGGCGCAAGGCCACTCAAAAGGGCTATACAGAAATATGTGGAAGACCCGCTTGCCGAGGAAATCATCAAACACAACCTGAGCAGTGGCGATAAAATATTCGTTGACTTTAAAAAGGATGCCGAAGAGTTGACCATCCAAATTGAGAAGGCGAAGAAAGAAATCACAAAATCATAAATTCAAGGCTGTCAAATTCTGACGGCCTTTTTTCTTTTAAAATGTTACCACTTGTTTATCTGCAACTTCATCACCTGCGGTTGCATTCAATGGATGATCATTAAGGATGTTGAGTATTTTTTGGTTTTTGTAATTTAATACGTTGAGTTCAACAGAAAAACCATTATCCCTGAAATTTATACAGTTGTCATTTCTATCAATCAATTGAAACGGCTTATTAATTCCTTGTGGAATATCAATTTTATACCTTTCTCTAAGTTTTTCGATAAGGTGGTTAATATCCAGAGCTTGTTTTTCGCGCCTGAACCTGAATTGGCCCATTACCAGCAAACTATCTACAAAATAATAAACCAGCATGGCCTGGTAATCATAAACCATGGCTTTGTAACCGGCCACAATAAATTGAATGTGTTTTTGTCCGGGATCCGAAATGGTGAGATAATCCGGATCTCCGGTGATTTTAAAAAACCGGGGATACACCTCTCCCACCTTATTATCCACAAATTGAATTTCCTCATCAGTTTTAAATTGCAACCCGGGTTTTGACTTGAAACTGTTATTAACATAATCCCAGGGTTCGTCTTTGATAGCATCCGGGTATGGGCGGTTAATAAAGTAACGGTTAAATAACCGGAGGTACTTAAAATGGTAACGTCCGTAGACCATTCTGATCAGCAAAAATTTTAACCTTACCCTGAAAAAAAGAACAAGGATAAGGATCACAATAATTGCTATTAAAAGTATGTGAAAGGCCGATATTTCTTCCAGTAGATTCATTTCGATTATTTTGGGGTTCTTATTTGAGTAAACACAAAAATATGATTTTTATATATGTAACATGAGATATATTTTTATTTTTGGCCGAAATTTAAAAAATCCCAGCTATTATGGATAATGAGAACTTGATCAAAGGTGGAGAGTTTTTAATTAAAGAAACTGATGCCAACGATGTGTTTATTCCAGAAGAATTTGATGAAGAGCAAATAATGATCGCTCAAACTTGTGAAGATTTTCTTGAATCAGAGGTTTTTCCGATACTCGACCGGATAGATGCTCAGGAACCAGGATTGATGCGCAGTTTAATACAAAAAGCCGGCGAACTTGGGTTGTTGGGCATTTCAGTACCAGAACAATACGGTGGTTTTGAACAATCGTTTGTAACCTCCATGCTTGCCAGTGCCGCTATGGGCGCCGGATACTCTTACTCGGTGGCTTACTCGGCACATACCGGTATCGGAACTTTGCCCATTGTTTATTATGGAAATGAAGATCAAAAACAACGATACCTGCCCCAATTGGCCACCGGCGACTGGGCTGCTGCCTACTGCTTAACCGAACCAAATGCAGGCTCAGATGCCAACTCAGGGAAATCAAGGGCTGTATTATCCGATGACGGTAAACATTATATTTTGAACGGACAAAAAATGTGGATCACCAATGGTGGTTTTGCCGATGTTTTTACTGTTTTTGCAAAGATTGATAATGACCGGGTTCATAGTGCTTTTATTGTTGAAAGCAAATGGGATGGTGTAGTGATCAATCCGGAGGAAAAGAAAATGGGAATCAAGGGCTCCTCCACTGTTCAGTTGTTTTTTAATGATGTTAAAGTTCCGGTTGAGAATTTACTTGGAAAACGCGGACAGGGATTCAGGATTGCTCTGAATATCTTGCATATGGGGCGTATTAAATTGGGTGGTACTGTTTTGGGTGCCGCCAAAAGAGCCATTTCGCAATCGGTTAATTATGCCAACGAGCGCAAACAGTTCGGTACACTGATTTCTTCGTTCGGAGCGATCAAAGGAAAAATTGCCGAACAGGTGATCAAAACTTATGTAACAGAATCAGCAGTGTTCCGGGTTAGTAAAAATATTGATGACCTCATTCAGATCAACCTGGCGAATGGTATGGATAAACCAACTGCAACCATTGAAGGTATTGCAGCCTATGCCATCGAAGCTGCAGCATTAAAGGTGTTTGGCTCCGAATCACTTGATTTTGTGGTTGACGAGTATGTTCAGGTATTGGGTGGCATGGGTTTCTCTGCTGAAACCAATGCCGACAGAGCTTATCGTGATTCTAGGATCAACAGGATTTTTGAAGGTACCAATGAAATTAACCGTTTGCTGGTAACTGATACTACCATTAAAAAAGCATTGAAAACCGGATTTGATGTGGTAAGGTATGCCAATTCAATCATCCGCGAATTGAACGAAGAGGAGGCAGAACTTGATATTACCAATTACTTTGCTGTTAAACGCCACGATATTGCAAACTTTAAAAAAGTTGCTTTGATGCTGATGGGTATTTTATCTGATAAATTGCAACGGAACTTTTTGGATGAGCAGGAAATTTTGATGAATATTTCCGATGTGATCATGATGGTTTATGGTGCAGAGTCGACCATGCTAAGAGTTGAAAAACTTCAAAATATGAAAGGCTCACATGCCATTGGTATTCAAAAAGATATTCTGGATGTATATGTTTATGATGCTGCTTGCGCAATTAATAAAGCTGCCAAAGATGCATTGAATTCTTTTGTGGAAGGAGATGAATTGCAAATCATGCACGATCGGATCGAATACTTTACCAGACTGGCTCCGGTAAATACCAAGGATGCCCGCCGAAGGATTGCTGAAAAGGCTATTGATGAAAATAAATACTTCTTGTAGCATATTTTGAAGCGGTTATATAAAAGCCCAGCCTCCATTGGAAGCCGGGCTTTGTTTATTAATTCATTTTGAATTTTACTGCTCTTTCAAAATTGCTTTCGAAATTACCAGCCTTTGAATTTGGTTGGTGCCTTCATAAATCTGGCACAATTTTGCATCACGCATCATCTTTTCAACCATAAATTCCCAGGTGTAACCATCACCACCCATGGCCTGAACGGCATCGGTGGTTACTTCCATTCCAATATCTGAAGCGTATAATTTCGACATGGCTGAAAGTTTATTCAGTTTTGATTTATCATGGTCATAAGCCCATGCTGCATACCAGGTGATCAACCGGGCAGTTTCAATTTTAGTTGCCATATCTGCCAACATGAATCCGATAGCCTGATTAGCGGCAATGGGTTTACCAAATTGTTTGCGATTTTTGGTCCATTCCCTGGCCGTTTCATAAGCTGCACGTGCATTACCTACACTTAATGCAGCCACCCCGGTTCTGGTGCGGTCGAAGGTTTTCATAGCAATGATAAAACCATAGCCCTCATCTCCGATCATGTTTTCAGCAGGAACTTCAACATCCGTAAAAATTATTTCATTCTGGACCGAAGCACGCTGACCCATTTTATTCATATGGGGTTTGAACTCAATTCCGGGTGAGTCGCTGGGAACCAGAAAAGCTGTTAAACTCCTTGATCCTTTTTCAGGATCTGTAAGTGCAAACACGGTTAAAAATGTTGCAACTTCGGCATTGGTAATAAATCGCTTGTGTCCGTTGATGATATATTTATCTCCTTTTTTGATGGCAGTGGTTTTAATTCCCTGAACATCACTTCCGGCATTGGGCTCGGTCAAACAATAGGCTGCTACCCCTTTTTCTTCATTGATTATCCCAAACCATTTTTTCTTAAGTTCATCATTAGCTGCAATGTAAAGTGGAGTAAGCGCAAGTGTATTGGCGTCAATACAAATGCCAATACCCACACAACCGGCGCCAAGCTCTTCGGATGCAAGGGCACCATCCAGCAGGCTATGCCCGTGACCACCAAATTCAGGCGACATGGGACCATTCATGATTTTTTCATCATAGGCAGCCTTTACCACAGGCCATGGAAATTCAGCCAGTTGATCATATTTTAACCGGTTAGGAACAATCCAGCGGTCAGAGAAATCGCGGTACTTGGCAATGATTTCCTCTTGCGTTTTTGTTAAACTAAAATCTATCATCTTATTTTCTATTTATTGTTCATTCAATAATTAATCAATCTCTTCGCAATCTTCACAGTCAAGTGATTTGTTGTACATTTTCATGGCGCGCAAGCTCATGCCCATGCTTGAGAATCCGCCATCGTGAAATATATTTTGCATGGTCACTTTTTTTGAAAGATCGCTGAATAGAACAATGGTAAAGTTGGCACACTCATCAGCTGTAGCATTGCCTAGTGGCGACATCCTTTCAGTGAAGTCCATCAATCCATGAATTCCTTTTACCCCGCTTCCGGCGGTGGTCATGGTTGGAGACTGAGAAATGGTGTTTACCCTGATTTTTTTCTCCCGGCCATAAATATATCCAAAGCTTCTTCCTATTGACTCGAGCAATGCTTTGGCATCGGCCATATCATTGTAACCATAAAGTACACGCTGAGCAGCGATATAACTTAATGCTACCACACTGCCCCACTCACTGATTGCATCATGTTTGTAACAAACCTGTAGTAACTTATGAAATGAAATGGCAGAAATGTCCAGCGTTTTCTGAAAATAATCATAACGAAGGTCGCTGTAAACCCTTTTCTTTCTAACGTTTAATGACATCCCAATGGAATGCAGAATAAAATCCACCTTGCCACCAAGTACTTCCATTGATTTGGTCACCAGGTTTTCCAGATCTTCCACACTGGTAGCATCAGCAGGAATGATGGTGGCGTTGCATTTTTCGGCCAGCTCGTTGAGTTCGCCAAATCTCATAGCTGTGGGTGTATTGGTTAAGGTAAAAACAGCACCTTCTTCGTGTGCTCTTTCGGCTACTTTCCAGGCAATTGATTTTTCATCAAGTGCCCCAAAAATAATTCCTCTTTTACCTTTCAGTAAGTTATAAGCCATAGTTCAAGTTTTGTTTGGTTGGTAAAGATTTAACATTTGTCATTTACGCAAGCAAGCGCAAAAATAAACTAATTTTTTAACAGATGCCGTGCCGATTGCACAGAGGCTTCCGTGATTTCCTGACCACTCAGCAATTTTGCAATTTCTATGATCCTGTCGTCGGTATTTAACCGTTTAAGACTGGTTTTTGTTTTTTCGTCGGTACTGTCTTTATAAACCATCAGGTGATCGGTTCCAAGGCCGGCAATTTGAGGTAAATGTGTTATTGCAAATACCTGCATGTTTTTGGATAATTCTGCCAGGATTTGTCCGGTTTTTTCAGCAACTGCGCCCGAAACACCTGCATCAATTTCATCGAAGATGATGGTTGGTAATAAATTTTTTTGCGATATAAGTGATTTGATCGCCAGCATCAGCCGCGATTTTTCACCACCTGAGGCCACTTTGGCTACATCCTGTAATTCCTGTCCTTTGTTGGCATTGAACTGGAAAATAATATGATCGAAGCCATTGACTCCCGGAATTTCCTGTTTCTGGTTTTTTAAGGCAATTTGTGCATGCGGCATTCCCAGCGATTTGAGTGTAGCTTCCACTGATTCCTGAATTGGCTTAAACACCCCTTCCCTCCTTTTAGTCAGCACTTCTGCTTGTTGTTTCAATGCTTCTTCACTTGATTTGAGTGAAAGACTAACCGAGTTTATCTCTTCATCCAGGTTTTGTATGCCATTGAGTTTAGTTTCAATCTCATTTTTAGCTGCAAACAGCGCCTCCAACGAATTTACCCGGTGCTTGTTTTGCAGATTATACAAGGTGTCGAGCCGAGCTTGAATTTCATCGGCCCTGCCAGGATTATGATGCACCGAATCACTGAATTTTTCTATCTCATCCGAGAGGTCTGATAATTCAATAAATGCACTATTGACGCGGGATGCAATATCAGAAAGTGTTGGACTGTAACCGGATATTTTTTCAATATTTGATTTTAATGTTGCCAAATTTTGGAGTATTCCTTCCTCATCGTCATTCAAATTTTGATTTGCTTTATAAAGTGTTCCTTTGATCTCTTCTGTGTGATTCAGCAATTCCTGTTCTTCTTCCAATTGTTCCTGCTCACCGGATTTCATTTGAGTTTCTTCCAATTCATCAAATAAAAACTGCAGGTAGTCCTTTTCATCAGATGCTTGTTTTTGCTGCTCATAAAGTGCATCCAAACGGCTTCGCAGTTGGATAAAAAGTTTGTATTGTTTTTTGTACTTCAAATTTAGTTCCCCTGCTCCGGCAACACTATCTACCACAGCCATTTGAAATGCAGAGTCTCCCAATGATATCTGATCATCCTGAGAGTGGATATTGATCAATCGGTCTCCTATATTTTTAATTAAATTGAGATTGACAGGTGTATCATTGATAAAAGCCCTTGATTTTCCACCCACATTAATCTCGCGTCTGAAAATAGTTTGATCTTCGTAATCCAGGTCATTTTGCTCAAATAGGGGTTTAAGTCCGTAATCTTTGATTTTAAATGTTGCTTCTACAATACACTTTTTCGATTTGTCCTTCAGGGAGGCAATATCCGCCCGTTTGCCCAGGATCAAATTGAGTGCACCCAGGAGTATCGATTTCCCGGCTCCGGTTTCACCGGTAATAACTGTGAATCCTTCATTGAAATCAATGTCAAGAGATTCGATAAGTGCATAATTTTGAATGTACAGGTGCTGCAACATAATGCTGAGATCTGATTAAATGGGTGAAGGCAAAAATAATGATAATGAATCTAATTTCGCTGAGTAATCTTTGAATAACTTGAAGAGTTTGCTGCATCAATCTCTTTCATAATATTTTGGGCATCGGTTTTTTCACGGGGATTGCCCTCACTAAAAATATTGATGATCTCATCGCGTTTTGCGTCGATAAAGAGTCGCAGAGCCATCAGGCCCGGTCGTTCATCATATACCCTTTTAAGCAGGTTCAAACTAAGGGAAATTTTGCTTCTGCCTTGTTCGGGATTATCAGCCATTGCATCCAGGCCTAATCGGTGATAATCATATAAAAAAGTCCTGAGATCCTTGTAGCTGGCATTGGTGAGGTTCTCGAGCAGCCAATACCTGTTTTTGTTACTTTCAAAAGCCTTCCAGCCGGGGTAAGGTGCGTTTTGTGCGGCGTTTACAATATTTTGCGCAACGGTATAAAATTGAGTGCCTCCTTCGGGAGAAAAGGAATCAAAATCAATGGCAAGGATCATGTACAAATAGTAAGAAATAACCGAAACAAGGTTCGAAGTGTATGTGTTTTCCTGAAAATCCATGGGTTGAAACTCCACAAATTCGAATTGGAAATCATTGTCGGCATAATTTAATAAGGTGCTGTTGTAAGCTGTTTTATAAATAGGTCGGCTTGCCACCAGGTTTAGTGTGGCAACAAACTGATCAGTGGATGGCCTGCTGTTGATATTAATTACCATGCTGCATTCAATCCGTTCTTCGGGCATAAAATCATAATTTGACCATCGCCGGTTGTTGATGAATTCGGTTATGGCTGATTGCATGTTTTCAAATACGCGTTTATCCGTACCCTCAACTTGCTGCGAATTGATTTGCACATTTGCAAGAAACTCCTGCCCCTGGGAAATAACCGAAGCAATAACGAAGATGATAATAAAAGAAAAGCGGTTGATTATTTTAATCATTTTTATTCTTTCTAAGCGATTCAATTTTATTGAGTATGTCCCTGGCTACGGCTGTTTTTGATTTAAGATCAAAAGATGTAACGTTTCCTGTTGCATCTATGAATGTAACTTTATTGGTATCGAAACCAAACCCTGCTCCTTTTTCATTTAATGAATTCAGAACGATCAGATCAAGGTTTTTAGTACGCAGCTTATTTTTCGCATTTTCAAGTTCATTGTTCGTTTCCAATGCAAAACCTACAAGAATTTGCTGATTACTTTTGGTTTTACCTACTGATTTTAAAATATCAGCAGTAGGTTTTAGCTTAACAACAAGTTCATTATCCTTTTTCTTGATCTTATTTGTTGAAGGTTGTTCGGGTGTATAATCGGCTACGGCAGCGGCCATGATAATTATATCAGCGTCGTTAACTTTAGTATCCACAGCATTTTTCATCTCAGCCGCTGAAACAATAGAAGTAAGTTTTATACCTGGATGTTCCACTTCGACCGACACCGGGCCCGAAATCAGGTCGACCAGGGCACCTTCTTCTGCAAAGGCATGCGCCAGGGCATATCCCATTTTCCCGGATGAAAAATTACCGATAAAACGAACCGGATCAATGGCTTCAAACGTAGGTCCGGCAGTTATCAGGACCTTTACTCCATCAAATGCTTTTTTTTTTTCGAAATGGGATTTGATAACCTGAAGAATGGATTCAGGTTCCTGCAGCCTGCCTGCACCAACTAATCCGCTTGCCAGCTCACCCACTTCAGGCTCAATCTGTTGATTGCCATAGTCAACAAGTGTTTTTATATTGCTTTGAGTTGAATTGTGGTGGAACATATCCACATCCATGGCTGGTGCAAAATAAACCGGACATTTGGCTGCGAGGTATGTGGCAACCAATAAGTTGTCAGCTATTCCATTCACCATTTTACCCATTGTTGTGGCCGAAACAGGCGCAATTAAATAAAGGTCCGCCCAGTTCCCTAAATCGACATGGCTGTGCCAACTACCGTCGTCTTTGTCAAAAAAATCAGTGTAAACCGGATTGCCTGATAAGGTGCTAAGGGTAAGGGGTGTCACAAACTCCCGGGCCATCCGGGTCATAATGATCCTTACTTCAGCTCCCTCTTTTACAAGTAATCTTACTAAAAGCGGTATTTTATAAGCTGAAATACTTCCGGTTATTCCGATCAGTATTTTTTTGCCCTGCAACATGCAGTTTAAAATTCATTTGGAGCTTTCTGCGGATTGCGGTAGTAAATTTTACCATTGGCAAATTCATGAACAGCAATCAGTGTAGGTTTTGGTAAACGTTCGTAAAAACGTGCGATTTCAATTTGTTCACGATTCTCAAAAATCTCTTCCAGGTTATCCTGTGAGGTGCTGAACTCCTGAATTTTCTGATCCAGTTCCTCTTTCATTTCCAGGCTGATTTGATTTGCCCTTTTGGCTATGATCGCAACTGTTTCGTAAATGTTATTCGTGTCTTTATCAAAATCCCTGATCTTACGTGTAATGGCAGTAGTATCAGTTTTTACTTTTTTGTAATCCATGTATATAATTGATTTTAATATTTACTAATTATTTTCGATTTCTTTCATGGCTTTGTTGAACATGTAAGCCACTTCTTTCATGTATTTACTTTCGGGGTATTGCTCCACAAATCGCTGATATATATCTGCTGCTTCCTGATATCTTTCCTTGCGTTTTGATCTTACGCTTTTGGAAGCATAATAATAATACGATTTAATGGTGTAAAACATGGCGTCTTCTTTGAACTCTGAATCCGGATAATCGAGAAGCAAATTGTCAAATGAGGTTACTGCCGCCTCGTACTGGTCCATTTTCAGGTAAAGCTTCGCAATTTCATATTCTTTCATCTGCAGTTTAAGCCTCAATTCATCAATCAGTCCATTGCATTGTTCAACACGTTCGCTGGTGGGATAAGCATTGATAAATAGCTGTAACTGACTTATTCCTTCTTTTGTGGTTGTTTGGTCAAGCTTGTAGTTGGGCGATTCTTTGTATTTACAATACGCCGACATAAACATGCATTCTTCGGCCCTTTCACTTCGGGGGTAGGTTTTATAAAACCTGTCGAAATAATAGGAAGCCATGATATACTCTTTTTGGTTGTAATATGCATATGCATATTTGTAGGCAATATCCTCGGCTTCTTCCGTTCCACGGTAAAACGGAATTACCTGATCAAATAATCCCAGGGCCCTGAAATAATCCTCTCTTTCGTAGTATTCCATGGCCTTTTCATATTTGAATTTATAATCCTGGCTTTTGGAAATTTTATGGTATTGACTACATGATACTGAAACCAAAGCCAGGATACTGATTATGAAGTATATGCCTCTTTTTACAAACATGGGCGCAAAATTAAACATTTTAAACGAAAGTCAAAACGCAAATTTTACTATAATATTATTGTTGAAAATTTCTTAGGCAGCCCGTTGAATATCCAATTAATTAATTTTAGATTTGCCGCTTTTAATTTGGCTAACAGTAAATTATAAAAAAATAACACAAATGGATATATTCAATAAAATTGACAATACCTTTGGTCCATTGGGTCAGTATATGGACGATGCGCATGGTTATTATATGTTTCCCAAGCTGGAAGGTCCTATTTCAAATAAGATGATGTTTATGGGAAAAGAGCGCCTGGTATGGAGTTTAAATAATTATCTCGGACTGGGTAATCATCCTGAAGTGCGCAAAGCAGATGCTGAAGCCACAAAAGATTGGGGCCTCGCCTACCCGATGGGTGCAAGGATGATGTCGGGTCAAACTAAATACCACGAAGAGCTTGAAGCTAAATTGGCTGAATTTGTCAGCAAAGAAGCTGCCTATCTGCTAAATTACGGATACCAGGGAATGGTTTCTATTATTAATGCATTGGTTGATCGACGTGACGTAATTGTTTATGATTCGGAAGCACATGCATGTATTATTGATGGTATGCGGTTACACTTCGGAAAACGTTTTGTTTATCCGCATAATAATATGCAAAACCTTGAAAAAGAGCTGGAGCGTGCCACTAAAATTGTTGAAAAAACAGGCGGTGGAATCCTGGTTATTACCGAAGGTGTTTATGGAATGGCCGGCGATTTAGGAAAACTTAAGGACATTGTTGATCTCAAGAAAAAATTCAAATTCAGACTGCTGGTGGATGATGCACACGGATTTGGAACGATGGGCAAAACCGGGGCCGGAACAGGCGAGCATTTTGGGGTTCAGGATGAGATTGATGTTTATTTTGCAACTTTCGCCAAATCAATGGCAGGAATTGGTGGTTTTGTAGCCAGTAACAAAAAGGTTGTTAAATATCTCATGTATAACCTGCGTTCACAGGTATATGCCAAATCATTGCCAATGCCTATGGTGATCGGTTCGATGAAACGGTTGGAGATGCTGAAGAATGAGCCCGAACACCGTGAAAAACTCTGGACCATAGTAAATGCGCTTCAAAGAGGATTGCGTGAAAAAGGTTTTAATCTCGGTAATACCGAATCGCCTGTAACTCCTGTATTTTTTGAAGGTGGCGTTCCGGAGGCAACCAGTGTTACCCATGATTTACGTGAAAAATTCAATATATTCTGCTCCATTGTATCTTACCCCGTAGTGCCAAAAGGAGTTATCATGCTCAGATTGATCCCTACTGCCATGCACACACTGGAAGATGTTGAATACACAATCAAATGTTTCTCTGAAGTTAAAAAGAAACTTGACGATGGTGAATACAGCAGTGATAAAATCAAATCGATGTATGTAGAATAAAACATATAGCCCGGCCAAACAGCCGGGTTTTTTTCTGCTTCGCCTGTTCGGTGTATAATTAATAGCTATTTTTGATTCGCTTTACAACTATCTGCAATAACGAATGAGGGAAAAAGTACGTCGGAAAATCATGGGAAACTGGCTTTACTCCAT
Source organism: Bacteroidales bacterium (assembly GCA_020438105.1). GTDB lineage: Bacteria > Bacteroidota > Bacteroidia > Bacteroidales > JAADJA01 > JAADJA01. The sequence continues at coordinate 42,467 of JAGQVE010000020.1, read as the reverse complement.
TTACCGGAGGATGAGGTATATTCGTTATTTAAAAAAAGTGCGAAAAATCAGGCGTAAGGAGCTTAGTCTTGAGCTGGAACAAGAGCAGCAGGAAGCCAGGCTTACCATGAAACAGCAAAACCGGCTTGAACGTCAGCTTGATAAGGAAAAGCAAAAAAGAATAAAACAGGAAGCCATACAGGAACGAAAACGAATAAAAGCGGAGATGCGAACAAAAGTGATTAATGACCGCATTGCCGAAAAAGAAAAAAGAAGGGCTGAACAAGAGGAGCTAAAAAAAGAAAAAGAAGCTGTACGGCAAAGACTTAAGGTAAAAACTGTACAGGATAAACAGCTTGAACTCGACCAAAAAAAGCAAGCCAAATTATTCAAAGAATTACGCAAGAAACGCAAAAGAAAACTTCGTCCTTATATTGTCAAACGAAGATTCAGGGCTTTCTTCAGGGGACTTCGTTCAATCAATAAGCAATCGCTTAAGGATTGGTCCGTTTGGTCCACTGAATTGGTGGCAAATAAAAACGATCGAAACCGTTTCCTGAAAATATTTTTTAATTCGCTGTTTATGTTTATGTTATCCTACCTGATCATATACATTATTGGTGAGTTTATTACCGTATGGGTTGCCACCACTTTTGATTACAAGGTTATTCTTTTTCCTTACAAAATTTATTACAGCATCGATAGCGATCAATGGACCGCTGACTCCGTAAAAATCCTTTACAGCATATTACCTTTCACCGGGCTAATTATCGGAATAGTTGGTATCATTATTTTTAGCAGCTTACGCAACGAAAACGGCTATTTTAAGCTATTCTTTCTCTGGTCGTTTGTGCATGGTATTGTCATGTTTTTCGGAAGCATATTGATGGGAACATTGCTTAACCAGGGTTTTGGCTGGGTTATCGCCTACCTTTACTACAAAGACACCGGAAAAATGATTTTTTCAATCATTTCCATATTTGCGCTTTTTATTGCCGGCACCAGCATAACCCGTTCTTTTCTGATCAGTGGAAATGCCTATTTTAATTTTGTGAAACATGAAAACAGGAAGTTTTTATTTGTAAGCCAGGTCCTTTTGCCAGCTATTATCGGAACCACGATTATGGCCCTGCTGAAAATACCAACGGATGATTATTTTTCAACCAATGAAGAATACATATTTGAGATTTCGAAGATCAGTACAATTTTACTGATCATTTTGCCCGTAGGGCTCACCTTTAAAAGCATGGGAGATGTTTATTTTGATGAAGACGGACGAAAGGTGAAATTTGCATGGCCTTTCCTGCTCATAACCCTGGCTGTTTTTATTTTACATTTTTTTGTGCTTGCTCCCGGCGTCGTGTTTAATTCATAGTTGTTAATCCAACACTTTTGATGCATAATACTCCACCGGTGCATATTCATCTGTAAGAATTTGAGATTTATCAACACCCTTAAGCATAACCTTGTGCCGGAGATAATCATTGAGTTCCGGGTCCAGGCTGGTAAAATCAAAAGGTTGGGCCGATTTCATTGCCACCAACATAATGTTCTGAAAAAACCCCTTTTCCTTGTCGGTTGGATTGGGATACTGAACCGCAAATAAATAAACCTGCGGAAAAACCTTTTGGTAAGTAGCTACCTCAGCCCTCAGAAACTGGTTGTTCTCTTCGCTGAGGGAGGAGATGATATTGGCAAAAACAGCACCATTATCCGATAGCATATTCCTTAGATGCTGCACTGCCTCAATGGTTGTAAGCTGGAAAGGAACCGTGAGCATCGATTTGTAGGCATCCATAAAAATGGCATCATAGGTTTTATTTGATCTGTTGATAAAAGTGCGTCCATCTTCGTGAATGATGCTTAAACGAGGATCATCGGGAAGATCAAAATAACGGCCTGCCAGTTCCGTTAGTCCCGGATCTATTTCCACCACATCAATGGTAGCATGCGGGTGTCGTTGAAGGTAATCTTTAGGATAGGCATATCCGGAACCTCCAATCATCAGCGTTTTTTCAAAACCTGGTACAAAATAATCAACCAGCCGGTAATATTTTAAAACTTCAAAAACAAGGTCATTGTCATCATCCAGAAACATGGCAGAGCTGCTTTCATTGTTGATCCGCAGCATCCTGATCGGACGGTTGGTATTTTTATCGGTAGTGTTGTATATCAAAACCCGGTTATACTGCGTATCCTCGTCAATGAAATCTTTTACTTTATTATGTTTGTAATTCATGGTGAGGGCTGTGATCATTAAAAGCAGAGATGGGATCATGGAGAATATCCATTTATGTGCCTGTAATAATATAATGGCCGCAAGTAAAAAAAGGCAGATGCTGATTGCCAACTGAACATTGGTATGCCCCAATTCAGGAAGAAGTAAATAGCCGGCAGAAAAGGTACCAATGATACTTCCAAATGTTGAAAGGGCATAAATCCTTCCCACAGTTACACCTGAATGAGCCATGTTTTGCATTTTTAGTTTGATGCCATAAGGAAGAACCATACCGAAAAACACACTTGCCGGTGCAAAAAGCACAATGGCCGAAATCACCGTTCTTAGTTTAAATCCGGGAATATATTTGATGATCCGGTCGAGGATGTAAACGTTAGCAATGGCAGTTATAAATACAAAAAATGCCGCCAGAACAAGCATCCCTCCCAGGTACAGATAATTGGCCCTGTTAACCGATAGCCGTCCACCAAGCCAGTACCCGAGGCTCAGACTGGCAAATATAACCCCGATATTGCTTGTCCAAACATATACTGAAGTGCCCAGGTAGGGCCCGATGATCCGTGAGCCCACAATCTCGAACATCATGGTAAAGGCACCAACTAATAGGATCGTAATTTCAACCAGGTATTTTCGTAACATCAGCTTAGGGTTGTATGATTTTAAAAGTAGCACATGACTGTTCGCCAATAATATTCAGAATGTACTCACCTGCACGCAGGTTAATCGGAATACTGGCTTCCTTATTATTTGTATTCCAAATATGGTGGTCTTTCCATAATATTTTGCCCGAAAGGTTAATAAGTACAATTTGGGTATTTAATGGGACTGAGCCGTTGTATTTCAAACTCAGCTTATCTTTTACCGGATTGGGCCCAACAACAAATAAATTCTCCAGCTTGTTTTCTTCAATGTCAGAATCGGTGGGTTTTAAAGCAACGTTCAAAGCGGTTTCCAAATAATTGATGGCCTCAACGCCTGCAATAACTTTGGGTTCATAATGGGGTGCAAAAAAGGTAAGTTCATACTCACCCTCAAAAATGGGCCTGAAGTACCAGCCATCATCCTTACCCGAAACCACCCAAGTGTTCAGTTCATCATGCCCTTCAATTACCACCGACGCCTGAACCGGATCACCCGTTTGCTCATCAGTTACCTGCCCGCGAATACCAAATAAAGCTTGCTCCATGTAATTTAAAAATGAGTGATAATTATAATCCCAGAAGTCAGGTAAAGCGCTTTCCTGTACCAATTTAACCGAAGATATCTCAAGTGTAACTTCGCGACAATGATGGTAATAATTCATGTAATCCTGTCGGCTGCCGGTGGTGGTATACCACGCATAACCGTTGGTAATTCCGTTTTCCAGATCATTCATATATCCTGCCGGACTGTAAACATGAGCAGTGTCGGCCCACTCTCTGCCCACAAATTGCCACCACTCATCATCGGCATGAAGCTGCGACCAGGTGTCCCATGGGTAATTGAATACCTCTGCCCCTCCGTGGAAATTGGCAGCAATTACAAAATGATTTTCTTCGGCCATGGCCATGAAGGCTTCTGTTTCGGCCTGGTATGCATTGCCGTCGGGGTGCGGACCGTCATCCGGGTCGGCGTAGTTGCGGTTTAAATCAACATTATTTGCATTGTAGCGTCTTGAACTGTACACAGTGCTGTTTCCTCCAAAATAAGTTCCATCAGGGTTTGCCAGCGGATTGATCCAGATATCCAGATTATTCACAATGTTGGTAACCTGGGCATTTGATCCATAATTCGTAAGCAAATAATCAATCAAGTGAAGCATTAAAACATAACCTGTAGTTTCATCGCCATGCATGGTGGAAGTGTAAAGAAACTGTGCTTCACCTTCATCAATACCGGCATTATCGGAAATGCGGGCTATGAGCAATTCCCGCCCCTCCTCTGTTTGTCCGATGCTGAAAACCGAACACATATTGGGATGATCTTCAGCAAATTGATACATAATATCAACATATGCTTCATAGGTGGGATAAAAGTCCCAATCGCTAATCGATTTAATTTCTTCGGCCGACTTCATTTCAGGTTTATAAATTAGCGATGGCGGAGTTAATATCTCAATATCGTTGGTATATTCCCGGAGTTTCAAAAACCCGCTTTCATTGGCGTATGCTGTGATCCATTCGGAATGATAGCCATGATCGATGGAGATGGCATTTAAAACCGATTCAGGAATTGGCTGGCTTGAGGGTTTGAATTTAAGGTAGACTTCTCCACGGGAGGCTAGTTGTATAAATGCATCGTTTTGGGCAAACGTAAAATTTATTAGAAATAAGAATAAAAACAGGGCGAATTTATTTCGAATCAATATCATAGTTTTATTAATTGAGATGCAGACAAAATTAATAAGTTTTTGATTGGCAGCTTGCCTATTTAAACTCAATCTAAATGATAATTCCTTTAAATTTGAATTCATATAATTCCAACTAAACTGAAAGTCATGCTATCCTCAAGAAATTTCCTCCTGGCCGGTTTTTTAATAATTAGTGTTTTTGCCCATGCACAAAATCTGAGAGATGTAAAATCCGGTACCTCAAAATGTGTATTTGCATTCAACAATGAGAATTATGTGAAATGGCATTTAAGTCCTGAAGTAAATCCGGATAGGTACCTTTTCTTTTGCTACAAAGATAAAAATGAAGGTTGGTTTATAACAGATATCGACAGCATTAATTTCAGTTTAAGACCTGGGGATACCCTTAGCTTCAGAGTGATCTATAAAGAAAAAGACACAGCTTACACAGAGGTGATTGGAATACGTGAACTACCGAATACCATTTCGATGGAGGATAAACTATTTATGCTTTCAAATCTATGGAGTGAAATCCGTTATAACTTCATGAACTATGAAAATCTCAGTTTCGATTTTGATAGTTTGTATACAGAATGTATCCAAAAAGCGCTTTTATCAGAAAATGATTATGAATATCGTCAAATATTAAGATATTTTCTGGCTTCACTGAACGATGGTCATTCTGCTTTGACTACCAGGTTTGGCTTGAGTCAATATTCCGGATATGCACCACTTTCGCTCAAATTGATTGACAACCGGGTTTTTTTGGACGGGTATCGTGAAACATTGGGTGACCGGTTGGAATGCGGTGATGAATTAATTGTAGTAAATGGTCAGCCGGTTATGGAATATATCGAAAGTAAAATGTTGCCATTTATTTCAGGCTCGAACCTTAAGTTTAAACTAAACGAGGGAGTATCTTCCTTACTTTATGGGTTGAAAAATGATAATATTCGTTTAACCTTTAGAAAATTGGAAGGACTTGAGATTACTTTGGAACTTAAAAGAAATGGAGAAGCCACTCGTTACGACAGAAATGGAGAGGATTTGAACCTTTACCATATGTGCAATAAGAAACCACCCTATGGCCTTGTAGTGCTTGACTATAGCGAAGATAGCATCGCTCATTTGATGTATAACAGATTTTCACCTGAAGAGATGGCCATTGAAGAATTTGAAAAACTAGTACCTGAACTTAGCGATGCTAAAGGAATCGTAATTGATTTGAGGAACAATAGAGGAGGTAGTACCCTGGTTGGAAATAATTTGCTTAAATACATTTTGCACGATGAATACTTTTTAAGCATGGGTTCGGAAGTACGCACCAATGATGGAGTTCACAGAGCCCTGGGAGTTGGATATGAAGAATACAAAGACGATTTTCTGTTTCGGAAATATCGCCGGATTTTGCCCGACACGATTTGGATACCAGTCGAAACAAAACGCTTTGAATGTCCATTAGTAATATTGTGCGGGGAACTAACCTTTTCTGCTGCTGAGGATTTTCTTATCACTATTTACGAAGTACACAACCGGCCACCTATTGTTGGACAGCCCACGGGAGGTTCAACCGGATCGCCCTTATTGGTTTTCGACAGGCATGGAGAGCCTTTTGCCCGAATTTGTGCACGTCGCTGTTTATACCCTTATAGTTTAAAACCATTCATTAATGAAGGTATCCAGCCTGACATTATTGTTGAAGAAACCATAGACAATTTAATAAATGGAAAGGATGTTACCCTTGAAAAGGGTTTTGAGCTAATTCGTGAGGAGTTAAACTCGAAATAGACTCAGCTTAGTCGATATACTGTGTACCATGATAGAAGTCATCGTCTTCCCCTGTTAACATCATTCTTATACCAGCGCTCACGATCACCGTTCGGGTTAGCCCGTCGGCACGGTACTCACGCGCATGCACCGGAACCCCCAGAGACAGGTTAAAAACGGAGCTTTTCGATAATTTACGGTCCCAGTTGAAAAACACATTGTAAGTGATCCCGGATGAACCCGGCAGTTTCTCGTACACGCCATTTCTTTTGATCTGGTCTTCCTGCATGCGGTAAATTGGTAAAAATCCAAAACGAATGGTGTTTTCCTCGTTGAGCTTTTCGGTGCGCTGAATCCGAATCATCAGATCATCCCCGCGATCAAGATAAGCCGATTCATAATATTGTTTGCGTTTGGGAAGCTCCACCGAGTCGGGGTGCAGGTATTCGTTCAGATTGTTACCAAAAGAATGTTGCCAACCGGCACTGATACTCCACTTTTCACTTTGCCAGGCAAGGCCAAGGATGAGGTCGTTGGTTCCGAGGCTCGACTGATACACCATGGGTAGCGGATCGCCATCCAGTTTTTTATTGGCATCATTGGTGTTCAGGCGCCCGCCAACCACCAGCGAAAATGATGATTTTTCGGTGGTGTAAATACCTTTTGTAAGCGTAAGCAGCAAGTCCCCCACTCCACTTGTGCTGCCCAGGTTGCCAACCGTGATCAGGTAAGGTATCCGCACCTCTATTTGTGTTTTCGGCAACAGCGTCTGACTGATCCCCAGTTCAGAGCCAAATACCAGTGACTCTTTATCCGCCAGACCTATGCTTTGTGAATATTCCAGGGTTAGTTGTGGACTTTCATCCGACTTTAAATCGAGCGCTCCTACCGAGCAGGCGCCTGCATCGCTGCAACCCTGACTGAAAGCAGAAAAATTAGCGAGAATGAATAGGATAACGACACTTAACTTCTGCATTTTAATTTCTGTTTTTTGTCGGAAATTAGTAAAAAAACTTACAATTAAAAAGGTAATAATCTAAAAGCAGTTTTACTAAGACTCAATTATAGTTATAAATAAATCAAATAAGTATTTGTCGCAATCAGTACCTAAATTTGTCGTATTTGCACATTTCCATAAAATTATTAATCGCGAACTTTGACTTTTGAAAAAAATTAACATAATGAAAAAAATAGTTGTTTTATCGATGATTAGCCTTGATGGTGTTATTCAAGCACCAGGCGGTCCTGAAGAAGACCCTTCGGGTGGTTTTGAATATGGTGGTTGGACGGCTCCTTTTGGCGATGAAATATACGGCAGGGAGGTGCAAAAAGAAATGCAACCTGCAGATTACCTTCTGGGCCGAAAAACATTTGAAATTTGGGCTGATTACTGGCCAACGCATGGAGAATTCTGGCCAGGTATTAATGATGGGTCCAAATATGTATTTTCAAAAACCCTATCAAAAAGCGATCCTCTGATAACTGGTTGGGAAAATTCTGTTTTGATAAACACTGTTGAAGATATCAAAAAAATAAAAAGCCATAATAATCATGATGAGAATTCAAAAGTCAGGGATATTCAGGTTTGGGGTTCTGGCGAACTTGTTCAGTTGTTACTTCAAAATGACCTTGTAGATGAACTCAGGCTCAAGATACATCCCATCATTTTAGGTAAAGGGAAAAAGTTATTTGGTTATGGAGCGATCCCTGCTGCATTCTCCTTGGAAGAAAGTACAGTTACTACATCGGGTGTTATAATTGCTGTGTACAAACGTGCAGGGAAAGTAAGTACAGGAACCATTGAAGTTTAAGGTATTAAAGAAAGTAATAAGCGCGAAAATATCTTTAATTTCTGTTCCCCCAAAAACCCTTACTTTCGCAGCAAAATAACAGATGAAAGTCTCGGGTTTTACCTTTATCAAAAACGCCATTTTATATGATTATCCGATCGTTGAGGCGATCCGCTCCATCTTACCCATATGCGATGAAGTGGTGGTGGCGGTTGGAAAATCGGAGGATGATACCCGGAACCTGATCGCGCAGATTGATCCAAAGGTGCGTATCATCGATACCGTTTGGGACGAAAGTCTGCGTGAAGGTGGCCGCGTGCTCGCCGTGGAGACCGACAAGGCTTTTCAGGCTGTGAGTGCTGATTCCGACTGGGCTTTTTACATTCAGGGCGATGAGGTGATCCATGAAAAATACCTGGATGAGGTTTACCAAAACATGGACAAATGGAAAGATCATCCCAAAGTGGAAGGATTGCTTTTTAATTATCTTCATTTTTATGGATCGTACGATTATGTGGGTTCTTCACTGAAATGGTATAGCCATGAGATCCGCGTTGTTCGAAATAATGAAAGCATCTATTCTTTTCGTGATGCCCAGGGATTTAAGATTGGCAACAACCGCCGCTTACGTGTAAAGCCGCTCGATGCATATATGTATCATTATGGCTGGGTAAAAGATCCAAGAGCCATGCAACGCAAACAGGAGAATTTTCAAAAGCATTGGCACGACGATCAATGGATCGATCAAAACGTAGTGAAAGCCTCCGAATACGATTATTCCAACATCGATGCCCTGAAACCCTTTGAAAGCTCCCACCCCTCTGTGATGAAGGAACGGCTCAAGCGTATGAACTGGCAATTCGATTTTGATATGTCGAAAAACAAATCGACACCAAAAGAGAAGATGAAACTGTTTATAAAAAATAAGCTGGGGATTGAGACGGGGTATAAAAATTATAGGGTGATTTAGAAGTTTGATTAGCCACACCTGCATGGAGGCAGGCAGGGATTGCACAGATTTCACAGATTTTATATTTCTCACAGCTCTTTCGAATTTGTAATCCGAAAGTAACAATACGGGATTTATAATCCTATTTTATTGGTTCTGAAAACTGAATTGGGAATAGTAGGAAAGGAATTCACTCGGATTATTTTAAGAATGACGTTAAAAATTCATCAGCTGTCATAACCGGGATCTGAGATTTTTTGAATCCTTTTGAATCCCGGGTAATGATAAAACCAATGTTATTTTCAAGGGCTGAATAATATTGAATCGCATCTTCAAAATCACGAAATGAATGGTCATTAAGACTTAAATCAGTGATCTTCTCATCCACTCCAATAATTGAAACAAGCACCCTGAAATTTCTTAATATCTCCCTGGCGTCAGATGCAGATTTAAGATTTGAAAGAATGTAATAGGTGTTAGCAATTGATAAGGAAGTGGTGAAAAGCATTAGTTTACTTTTGTCGGCCAGTGTGAATATCCTGGCTGCGCCGTTATAAAAAGGTTCCCTTTTAGCGAGTAGGTCAAGGATTATATTGGTATCCAGTAAAACTTTGATCATTTGTATTTTTCAATTAAATACTGGCCATAAAGTTCTTTCTGGTCGATCTCTTTTTCCATTTCAATAACCCCGGAAAGGCTTTGCACGAGCGGAGTGATCTCAATTTCATTTTGCTGGGGTTTCGACAAAGATGAAAGATAGGTTTCTATCAACTTTGACAAACTGATCTGCCTTGATTTGGCATATTGCTTTGCCTCTTCAATAACTGTTTTATCAAGGTTTAATGTCAGCTTTGTATTCATGATTAATTTTACGTGCAAAAATATATTATTTATACGTAAATATCAAGACTTTATTTTTTTTGGTGTATTTTGGTTCGGACAGAAGCACTGCTTTGTTTAAAACCAGGCTTAATAAAATCCCTAAAAGTCAATTTAGTAAAATCTGCCAGTTTGCGGGCCTCCTCAAGTGCTTCATAATAATTGGTAAACTCTTTAAGCAGGATCAGTTTAGAATTCACCGGATCTGCAATAAAAAGCAGATAATAATGATAGGTCACCGAATCGGATCCGCGATATACATTTTCCAAACCGGTTTTGTCGATGGCATAATCTTTTTTTAAATGCAATTCCTTAAAATCGGAAAGCCGGTACCATTGTCCTGTTTTGCGATTAAATAATGTTTTGTACTCCCTGATCTGCTTTGTTTTATAGTCAATTTGCACCCCCCTGAAATCAAGTGCGTAAATGGCCAATGCGAAAGCAACCGGAATGGGTAAAATAAAAAGATAATAAAACCCGATTATGTACAGGTAAATGGACAGAACCAGAAGGGATACAGCCAGCAGTGCAATCGCTACTCCTCCCCTTGCTTTAAATTGAGGCCCCTCTTTATAGGTTACCAGGGTTTGTTTGTCGGTGAAAAGTTCGGTGAGGTTCATTGCTTTTGTTTGGGTTACGAAAATAAGTAATAATGACTAAAATATCGTCATTAATGATAGGTCCGATAAATTTAACAATGAAAAGGATTTTACTCAGGTTCTGAAAAATCGGGGTTTGTTAAGAAACTTTCATCAGTAAATGTGCGCAGAAATGCTGCAAGATCATCAATATCTTGTTCGGTTAATCCAAGTCCACCAACAAAATGATCAAGTTCAGGATCAAGATTTGGCGAATTCGCTTTCACTCCTGAGTTGTAATGTGCAATAACCTCCTCCAGCGTACCGAATCTTCCATCATGCATGTAGGGCGCTGTGTTGGCAATGTTTCGGAGGGTGGTTACTTTAAATTTGCCGTTATCAGTTTCAGTTCCTGTAATGTCTCCAAGTCCGTTATCAGTAAATAAATTATCCAAACCGTTATTTCGAAAAGTATTATCTGTTAACATGGGGCCGGAATGACAGTGAATACACTCAGCCTGACCAAAAAATAGATTAAATCCCCTGATTTCAGATGAATCAAAAACGGGCTCAAACTGATAAAAATATTTGTCAAATTTTGAATTAAAAGAAACCAGGGTCCTTTCAAATTGTGCAATGGCCCTGGTCACTAAAACTGAGTCAATTATTTTGGTACCAAAGGCTTTATAAAAAAGTGAAGGATAATTTGGGTCGGCTTGTAATTTGGCTTCTACTTCCGGCCAGGTAGTGTTTAATTCGATGGGGTTCACAACCGGACCAAAGGCCTGGTCTTCAACAGACACTGCTCTTGCATCCCAAAAGAAATTATCCGACCAGCCTAAATTTATAATAGCCATCGCTTGCCTTGTGCCAACTTCACCGCTGATTCCTTCACTGAATCGAGCTGTATCACTGAAACCATATTCCTGCAAATGGCAACTTGAACAAGCCTTCGAATTATCGCCTGAAAGCTTTTTATCATAAAATAATTTTCGTCCTAATTCAATGCCTTCCAGGGTTAATGGGTTGTCGTCGGGGATATACAAATAACCGAGGTATGAACCGCTAACCCAGTCCGGTATATCTACTGAATCAGGGGTAGGGTCGTAAACCAGTGGTTCCTTGTTGTCATCGGGAGTGCTTACTTCTTTTTTGCAAGCTGCTATCAATATCAAAACAGGTAATAAAGCTAATAAAAGGAGATTCTTATTCAAATCGAGATGCTATTTCTTAATAATCAAGGAACTAAAACTGTTAATGCGAAGGATATAAATACCTGCCGGAAGTTGCTCAACGGATGTTTTCGATTCATTAACTTCCATGATTTCTTTCCCGGTCAAATCATAAATTTTACCTGGTTCATCAAAACCCTGAATATGTAATATTGACTTAACCGGATTGGGATAAATGTTATAACTTATATCTTCCTTTTCTTTAACTCCGGTGGCAACGCTTTCAAGTACTGTTATTTTCCCCCAGTTGTCAGAATTCATAGGATTAGTACCGCAATGAAAATAGTAAACACCAGGCGTGTCAAGGGCAAATGTCTTTTTGGGGATGGCTGAGGTGACGGTTTGGGTTGGAAATGGAACAGGGGTTGAAGTTTGACCTGTTTGCCAACCTTCGGTCATGGGATGAGGTCCGCCGCCACCATAATTAAAAGTAATGGAGTCTCCGGCAAAGACAGTTAAGGTATCTGAAGGTGCTAAACCTTGATGGGAAATGGTCATACTGGGAAATTGAGCAAGAAGTATTGTTGTGAAAAATACCATCAGGGAAGAAAGTAACATTTGTTTCATTAAGGATAGTTTGATTTATTATGCTAATTAAAGAGCCATCGCTATTTTAAAACCATGGTTAATTGATATTTATGCAAAGCTAATGAAGTCAACACTCAGATGAAAATGGAAATTGTTAATGAAATGTTAAAGCAAATGGATAGAACCAGAAGGGAAGCTGCCAGCAGTGCAATCGCTACTCCTCCCATTGCTTTAAATTGATGCCCCTCTTTGATAGGTTACCAGGGTTTGTTTGTCGGTGAAAAGTTCAGTGAGGTTCATTGCTTTTGTTTATCGCACGAATATAAGTAAAATGGAAATTGCAGTCATTGTACTATTTGGGGCTTGAACTTCAAGATTGAAACAAATAAGATTCTTATAATGGCATTAACAATCTAAATATCCAATTAGCTATTTGATCAGTAACTCCGTAGTTAAATTGGAAATCAACATTCATTAAAATAATCAGCAATGCTACAATGAGGAAGTTTGCAGTTCTTAGTTTTAAAAATGTGAATAATAAAATGAAATAAATAAAACAAATGATGCCTCCATAAATTATTGCCATAATTAAGATTGCCAATCCACCCAGTCCACTTTCACCATTAAGCTTATCACATATTAAAGATATTATAAATGTACTAATTACAGAAATAGCTACCTGTCCAATTATTGCATAAGAGATAGCATTTGAGTCGTTTTTCATGTACTTAAGTTTAGATTTGCTAAACTAAAGAAAAATGATAATTTTTGATAAAAAAAAGCCCCGGCTATTAAGTCGGGGCTATGTTGTTCATTTTGATTATTTGATTATCTATTAACCAATACCTTTCTCAAAACCACCCTATCTTCTGATTGAATCTTTACGAAATAAGTTCCCAGTTCAAGTCCGGAAATGTCAATGGTTTGACTGTTATTGTTGATTTCGGCGTAAAGCACCATTTGGCCCATAACATTGGAAATAGTGATCGTTTCAAATCCGCTGATATTCTCAAAATTCAATTGATTGTTTGCAGGATTCGGATAGAGTTTGACATTTTGTGAAATTGGATTTTTAATACCGGTTGCCACCTCAACAATGATATAATCATTTTTAATCATGGTGTTCGACCCGGCATCATTGCTTGCTATCAGCATAACGCCGTAGGTTCCCGGAGAATCGTAAATCACCATAGGGTTTTGTTCCGTTGATGTTTGAGGCGTTCCTCCGGAAAAGGTCCATTCCCAGCCGGTTGGGGTGTTCAGCGACAGGTCACTAAAATAAATCGTATCGCCTTCGGTAATGGTAGTTTGATCAGCAATAAAATCAGCCACCGGAGGAAGTAGTTCCAATTCGCAGCTTACATTGGCTGTCCAGCCTGGCTCAGTAACCGAACCATCCGAATGAAAAACAAAGGTCAATGCTCCTTCCTCATTAGTGGCTTCAACTGTTCCGGGAGAATTGGTGCCGCAATACTGGCCAATCAGTGAGGCAGACGCTGAATTGCCGTCGTATATTTCCAGGTAATCGTAATTGCAATTGTTTTGATATTCTACGCTAAAAGACAAAAATTCAATTTTTACCTTTCCGTTGGCCTCACCAGGTAAAAAAGTCATTGTGAAATCCTCGTTATCACTATAGTTGTTATTTTCTCCTCCTGAATCATAAAACAGTCCGGTACAGGTTGTGACGGTCGTTGAGGTCATATTAAACTCCGCACTCACATTGATGTAATTTTCTTTAGTAACAGTAAGTGTATTGGTCCCATCTGAAACGGTTAATGAAACATCAAAACTACCTTCTTCGGCATAAAAAATACCGGATGGATTTTGATCCGTTGACGTGGCAGGATTTCCGCCCTCAAAACTCCATTCCCAGCTAACGGGTGAACCAAAGGTCTGATCGTTAAAATCAATGCTTGAGCCAATGGGTATCTGGGTATCGCTTGCAGTAAAGTCAACGATCAATTCACCGGATGAAAGCTGAACATCCAGTGATGTAAGTTCCCTGTTTTCAACAACAACGTTGGCAATAGTTTGAGGGAAATAGCCATCTGCACTAAAAGTGATATCATAGGTTCCTTCATTTATCAACCTGAAATACTTTCCGGTGGTCGCAGATGAATAAACCCAACTGCTGTCGGCGTCGTGGCCATAAATTCGTACCTCGGCATAAAGCGGATCTCCTGTGCTTGCATCAGTTACGGTTCCACTTACACCAAACAAGGTTTGCTCCATATAATTTAGCATCGAACGGTAATTGGATTCCCAGAAGGTGGGCAACTGACTTGCTGAAGGAAGTTTTACACTGGAAACCTCCATGGTAAATTCACGGCATTGATGAAAAAAGTTCATATAATCCTGTCGGCCACCGCTGATGGTGTACCAGGCATATCCATTGGTAATGCCATCATCAAAACCGGTGAGATATCCCGGTGGTGAGTACAATTGGGCTGTATCAGCATATTCATGACACACATATTGCCACCAGTCATCGTCGGGGTGCAAACCCGACCAGGTATCCCAGGGGTAGTTGCAAACTTCTTCGCCGCCATGGTAATTAGCCGAAACCGCAAAATGATTGTCTTCGGCCAATTGCATGAAATTGATATTTTCAATTTGCCATGCATTACCATCGGGGTGCGGGCCATCTTCAGGATCAGGATAGTTTCTGTTGAGGTCAACCCCATTCGCATTGTAGCGGATCGCACCGTTTACGGTATTGTTACCTCCATGGAAAGTTCCGTCGGGATTGGCCAAAGGATTGATCCAAATATCGAGATTGTTAACCAGGTTGTCAACTTTTGGATCGGTGCCATAATTGGAGAGCAAATAATCAATCAGCCGAAGGGTAAGTACATATCCAACCAATTCGTCGCCATGAATGGACGAAACATACAGGAACTGAGGTTCTCCTTCGTCAACGCCAACATTGTCAGAAATCCTTGCAAATAATAACTCCCTGCCCTGCATTGATTGACCGATGGAAATGATTTCTACAAGGTCAGGATAATCGGCTTCAAACTGGTACATCATATCGAGATAAGCCTGGTAGGTCGGATAAAAATCCCAGTCCTGAATGGATTTAAGATTTATATTATCAAGCATGGTTGCGGGGTACATTAAACTGGGAGGTATTAAAACTTCAAATACCAGATTAAACCCAAGAAATGCATCAAATTCTTTTTGATTGGCATAGGCCGTTACCTCTGATTTATTAACCTGGTCCAGTGAAATGATCTCTGACAAGGCAATCAGCGTTTTTGCACCCGGGTTTTCAAATTGAAAATAAACTTCACCCCTTTCCTGTAAAAATGCTTGTGCAATTGCAGTTTGTTGGGCTGTTGACAGTGTGATGGCAAACATCACGAAGAAAAATAAAGCAATGATTTTTTTCATTTTGTTCCGATAAAATTGAAAAGCAAAATTATACAAATAAGGCGGGTTTCAAAACCCAATGTGTTGACAGGTTAAAAGCCTCAATGGTTGCGCTGAAATTGAGTGGTCATTAAAGGGAATTAACTTTTAAACATGCGCAGATAATGAAGAATCTGCAGGATGTATTCTTCTTCTCGTGTATTGTTGTCCATTTTGATCATCATATCCAGAAAATCCTGGTTAAAACCGAGTTCCGGCCCCACTTTAAATCTTGAACGCGATAACGAGCTTATATACCTGTTGATGAAAACGTTTTCGAGGGTGAGATCAATTAATATATCAAACTCTTTATTAATGAATGTTTTTATATAATCACTTTTAGGGCCCCCAAACCAGTTGATATCTTTCCTTGAAAAATAAAACCCGGCATTAGCTGCAACACAATAATTCGGTATTTCATTACGATCAACAAACCCGATGGCCAGAACCTGTTTTTTTGTGGTGGTTAATGCTTTGGTAAGGTCTTTAACAGCATTAAATTCCCGCTCGCTGTTCACTTTGTAAACGATCCCGATGTTTTTGGCCTCATCCAGGTTGACCAGCGATTTATGCCTCGAAACTTTTCCAAACTGGCTTTTTAAAATCCAGTTGCCATAAGTTGATTTTATATTTTCAAAAATACCTGCCATTTACAAATTTTCAATCCCGATTTATAATATGCTAGGTTTCATCTTCATTCACCAGGCACTTAATCACCTTTCCGATATACATACGATGATAATCCTTTTTGGGGTAGTTTCGCTGGATTAACCTATCTGCAAAATGTTCGGGTTTAATGTCATCATAATAGAGTTTTTTACATTCAAAAACCAGTCGTGCCTGTTCAAAATAAATGTTCCCCAAATCTGTTTCCAACGGAACAAGGCCTGTATCTTTGGTTTTGTTATAATCCTTCCCTGAATGAGTGCCACAATAGGTTAAAATGTTTTTATGTTTTTTTTCAAAAAATGAAAGTGTATAAAAATCATTCTTTTCAGTAAATTCGAATGTATATCGCTGAGGACGGATAAAAATGGAAGTAACCGGAAGATTCCACAAGTAACCGAATCCTCCCCAGGCAGCAGTCATGGTATTGAATGAATCTGGCCCTCCGGCAGTGATCAGCATCCATTGTTTGCCAATGAGGTGAAACGGATTTTCTTCTATTTTATTGACACTTATTTCCTTAAACATTGAGCAGTAGTGTTCATTAGTAAAATTCAAACATACAAAAATAATGATTCATAAACAGACTCCTAAAAATCGGTACAAAGTGCTTAATCATTTTGCGGGCAATGTTGATTGAAAAGTTTAATAACCAGTTCAAAAACTTCACGTTCAGAGGTTACTTCATCCTTGAATAATTCAGTAAATGACTCGCATTTCAATAAAAATGGCATAATGGTCTTATTCAGCTTTTTATCGGTAACCTCTACATAAATATCATCTTCCAACTGAACGGTGTAGATAATTTCATCAGTGCCGCCCGCAGGGTTAGTATTAAGTGGTCGTTCCATCCCGCGCATTTCCCTGAAATAATCATATAGTTTTATCCGTCCGTTAATTTTACGCCACACATGCATTTTCCCTCTGCCAGGTTCACCCGGCTTAAGCGGAATTAAATCAAATACCTGTTTGTTAATGGAAAATGAGCGATATTGCTCGCAGTTATTCCTGCCCGATATGGTATAAACCCGACCCGCAGGCACGGTATACCTGATCTCATTTACAAAGCCGGTGCTTCGTCTGATCTCTACTGAATGACAAAAAACTGTATCACCCTGCATATCCACAATATAATCGCTGTTTTCTCTGAAGTCGTTATTCGGTTCGTACACACAGTTTGCATTGTACACTTTGATCATGTTATCAAGTTCGTCCATTGAAAACTTACCGTAATAACCCGATCGAAATCCTTCGCAGGCAGAAAATGTGGGTAAAAGAATTTGCTGGATATTTCTTTTATTACGTATATGGTAGAGGTTATCGTGAAGCTTAACAAACTTCTGAGTTTCAGTTTCAGGCATGTTTTGATCATACCATTGTGTTTCCGTAAAATCCTGAACATACAAGGAGATCATCCCATCAATCTTTTTCCACAGATACCTTTTTTTCTCATTTTTAATTTCAACCAGTTCGTAATCCCTCCCATTCATTCCAAAAGCGGTAACGCCATTTTCGGCAATACAATTTAGGGTAGTAGCTATGCCGTCGCGATCATACCATTTCAGTTTTTTACAGGTATCACCTGAAAAGAAAATAAGGTGGGTGCACCTTGTTGTATCATTGTTTTGAACATAATAATCCGAATTATGGTGGCCCTGGCCATTCACCTGAACGATGTTGAAAAAAGTAAAAACAGACAACCCGATGAAAGAAAATAATTTGGTGAATGAATTAATGAATTTACCTGCGATGCTCATTGAAAAATCGATAGTTTTAAGGATTGTTCGGCATTGAACCATCATTTCAAATAACAAATTTAAGTATAAGGTGTTGATTTAGGATAACAATATTTCTTTTGAATTTGAAGTAACAATACCAAAGCTTCAATTAAATTAAAAATTACCTATTTTTGGATTTTGATCGAATAGTGATTCATGGCCAGTAAAAATACGAAAAGGGTTCCCCGGTTTTTCGGATTCAGAATTTATTTTTCTGCAACGATGTTGTATTATTGGCTTGTGCTACCCTTCTTACTGATTTTATCAATAAAATATGCACCTGAACTAAAAGAACGCAGCGATAAACGCAAATCTGCGTTGCAAACGGAATCCCGTGGGAGAAATGATTCCATCGGTCAATTTATTGCTAAGTTAAGTCAGGATACAATAGAGTCAGCCTTATATGGAGGTTCTGACAGTACAAGCAATGAAACAAAACCTGGGATTCGAATTTCCCCAAATCAGGGGGTGGTTATTGGCAATACTGATCAAATTGATGAAAGTTCGGATGACGGCAGTCAGATCGGTAAGGCATTTAACCTGCTTTTTAATTTGCTATTGGTGAGCTTTTTCCTGGGGCTTATTTTTAACCTGCCCTTTAAGAGGCTTTTTTCGCGAAAACGAAACAACAAATCTATCTCACCAAAGCTTTTCAGGTTTTGTAAGCGTTTTTTATTAAAATCACCCTGGATCAATGCCGGTATTTTAGGTCTCGCCTTTGTTATTGCCCATGTTTCCATGCTCATAAAAATGCTGACGCCCGATAGCTTTAATGAGGAGCTTGAGCGAACCTTGTTTATCCACTTCTTTTACATATCACTCACCGCATCTGTTTTATCACTTTTATTTGTGTATTATTGGGAAAAGCACAGGGTTCATATTCGCTATATCGAATTGATCTTTACCCGGGAGGAGCTTCGTAAAAGGATATTTAACATACGGGTGGGCAGGATCCGCAACCGCATGTTTCTTTCGGCAGCAATGACTACCCTGCTTCCCCTCACTATTGTGATTTTTTACCTGTTTCTGAGCATCACTCATTTAAGGGATCTGAATATTGGAGATTATACGCCCGAACAGAAAGATATCTTAATGGGCGACACAGAACGTTTCATAAAAATGTTTGGTGGCAGTGAAAACGATTTTAATATGCCGGGCTGGATGTTTTACATCAATGCGCTGAATGCATTTTTTATGTTTATTGGTATTTACAGCAGCATTTTTATTGCCTTTATTTACATCCTGTTCCTGGTGAAATGGACCACCCAGGATATTGTGCATCCCGTTAAAGAGCTTTTATACAACATGCGTCAAACGGGCAAAGGTGAAATGCATAATTATGGAATCGTACGAACCAATGACGAAATTGGGGAATTAACCGAAGGTTATAATGAGATGACTCACCGACTGGGGCAGTATATTCAAAATATGTCGAATATGACAGAGGCATACTCTCATTTTGTACCCAAACAATTTCTTGAATTTTTAGGCAAAGAGAGTTTTGTGGATATCCGCCTGGGCGATCAGGTGGAAAAAGAAATGACTGTGCTTTTTAGTGATATTCGTTCATTTACCGAAATTTCGGAACAAATGACCCCCAAGGAAAATTTTGATTTTATCAATTATTACCTGGGTTATATGGAGCCGGTTATTCGTAATAATAATGGTTTTATTGATAAATATATTGGCGATAGCATCATGGCTTTGTTCAGCGAATCGGTTGAAGACGCAATCAATGCCTCCATCGAAATGAGAATCAAATTATCGCAGTTCAACCAGGTCATGGATCAGTTTGACAAACCCTCTATCAATAGCGGGATTGGCATACACACCGGCTCATTAATGTTGGGTGTGGTAGGAGGCGAAGGACGGATGGACGGAACCGTTATTTCCGATGCTGTTAATCTTGCCGCCCGCCTCGAAGGGCTAACAAAAGTTTACGGAAGCTCCATCATCATCAGCCAGGATACGTTAATCAAATTAAATGATCCGGGTCAATACAATTATCGTTTTCTGGATATTGTAAAGGTGAAAGGGAAAAAAGAGGCAGTATATATATTTGAGATCATTGATGGAGATCCGGAGGATGTTCGAAATTTGAAACTGGAAACCAAGGCTCTTTTTGCCGAAGGAATCAATCATTATAAAACCCGGCGTTTTGCCGAAGCAAATAAATGCTTTAAGCAGGTAAGCAAAGTCAATCCGGGCGACCGTGCTGCCTTGGAATATGTTAAAAGATGTAGCCGGTTTATCGATCAGGGCGTACCTGAAAATTGGGATGGCATCCAATCGGTAGGTTGGGATCAGAACAAATAAGCAAATCAAGCGTTTATAAAATAATTGACTAGGAAAATATGGATTTTGAATCATTAAAAACATACATTCTTGATCGCCTGAAAAGTGAGCTGAATGAAGACCTTATGTATCATTCGCCCGGTCATACCAAGGATGTGATAAAGGCTGTGGAGCGCTACGCAGAATTGGAAGGGGTAAACGGTCATGATAAAATGCTCCTGAAAACGGCAGCACTTTTCCATGATATCGGCTTCACGCGGGTGTACAAAGGCCATGAGGATGAATCCATAAAAATCGCGAGGGATGTTTTACCCGGATATGGTTATTCGGAAAAAGATATTCAAGCTATCACCGGAATGATCAATGCCACCAAGTTGCCTCAAAACCCAACCAATCATCTGGAGGAGATCATGGCCGATGCCGATCTAGATTACATCGGGCGCGACGACCTTTTTATGATCGGGCAAAAATTGCAATTTGAATGGAAAAAAGTTGGGATCATTTCTTCCATCCGCGAATGGCACGAAAAACAGCTTGCATTCCTGAAAAATCATCAATATTTTACGGCATCAGCCCGACAATTAAGAGAAGAAAAGAAACAAGAAAACATCCGTGAACTTGAAGAGCTGATCTGCCCAAAAAATTAAAAAGATCAATACTTGCGAACAAAAAATTTCTATTTTTGTCTGAAATAATAACCCTTACCCAAATTTGTAAAACAAATGGATTCAAAAATGAATGATATTATTCTGATTCCCACCGACTTTTCAGAAGTTTGTAACAACGCTATGAATCAGGCTGTGGAAGCAGCAAAGTTTTTAAATAATAAGATTGCATTGCTTCATGTAATCGACAAAAATACGAAGGCACAGCTAAAAAAAGACGGTGAAGGAGAAGACGCCATTGAGAAAAAACTCAATGAAATTGCTTCTTCCATCCATTCTGAGCACAATGTTGAGGTTGAAACCATTTCCAAAGAGGGTGACATTTTTACAACCATTGCAGAAGTTGCAAAAGATCTGGGTGCAAACCTCATGTATCTGGGAACACATGGAAAAGTTGGAATGCAAAAACTAACCGGTAGCTTTGCACTGAAAGTTGTGACCAGTTCACCTGTTCCGGTGGTTGTAGTTCAAAAGCGTCCCTTTGATAAAGGGTATAAAAAAATAATTTTACCCATAACCAGCGATTCAGGACCATGGGAAAAAACAAGATGGGCGACCTATATTGCCAAAAGTTTTGGAGCTGAAATACATATATACTCCATCAAATCTCCTGAACTGGCCGAAGCCGTTAAGATCATCACCAATCATTTCGACAATGAAATGGTAACTTATAAGGTAATTGAAACCGACGGAAGTAATTTCTCAAAACAAGTGATCGATTATGCTACCGCGAATGTGGCAGACATGATCATGATCATGACCAATCCCGATAAGAGTTTTTCAACCTTCCTGTTGGGAAGTTATGATGAAGAGATGATTTTCAACACGTCGCAAATACCTGTAATGTGTATCAATCCCCGTAAATATAACTGGGAAAAAATCTTTAAGATTTAAAAAACAACAGGTATCTAAATTACAGGCCAGGCTTTTTTGAGTCTGGCTTTTTTGTTAAATGGATGTTAAGTTTGAACCTATGGCTTTTTGATTTTGTATTTTGTAAATATCTCCGCTTCAAAATATTAATCAAATTGTTTAGATATGAAAAAAATCCTACTATCAACAATCCTACTCGTTTTATTTACTCCGCTACTTTCAACTGCCCAAATGTGGGAACAATTGCCAACAGAGCCAGATGGGGGTGGTGTAACCGACATTTGTTATGATGAGAATTTGGAAATAATATTTGTTGCAACCGGTTCCTACAACTGGCCCAATGGGGAGGATGGAGGAATACGCCGGTCAATTAACGACGGGCTAAGCTGGGATAATCTATTTGACGCCTATACCAGCCGTGTTGTGATGATTGGACCGGATAATAACCTGTATGCTTCGGTTTGGGATTATCCCTCAGATGAGGGCCTTTACCGTTCATCCAACCAGGGTAGCACCTGGGATTTATTGGTTTCTGTTCCTTCCGGAAATAATATATTCTCCATAGCTGTAAAGGAAGGCAGCCCCAATATCATATTTGCCGGAACAAGGCAGGGGGTTTACCGGTCACTCGACAACGGTACTTCATGGGCTTACACAAACGATATTATCCCTTCTGATGCGTGGGTGCGAGGGCTGGCTGTTGGGCCTGACGGAACCATTGCTGCTGCTACCAGTTATGGTTGTTATACTTCGTCTGATGATGGCGATACCTGGGATAAAGTTACCGGAGATGGCGAAAACGAATATGCCATCAGTGTTGAGTTTGATCAGGAACCGGCACAGGGTGATGAAATGCCTACCACATACCTGATGATCGGTACAACCGAAGGCAATCTATATATAACTGATGTATTTACGGCATTTACGGTATCAACATTTGTAGTGGCAATGGCCGCCCAAAAGGAATTAACCAGGATAAGGGCTTTGCGGATAGCGGCTACCTTATTGCCAATATACATGTTTAGCTTTTATGCTGCTACCGGAGGCAACTTTTTCTATTCATTGGCCCTGCTCAGTGGCTGGACTCCCATGCTTGCAGGATTGCCGGCCAATGCCCTTATTTCGATATTTACCAGTTATATTGTGACCGGTTCGGCCATTGCGGTGGCCTACCTTGCGCTTTACGGAAACCTGATAAATCTTGGCACAACTATATTTAAGATAATATTTAATATCCCACTGGCTGTTGGTGAACAACCGATCGCCAATAATTTGCCCTCACTTTATCAAAATATCCCGAATCCGTTCAAGGATCAAACCCGGATAAACTTTGAACTGCCCGAGTCAGGCTCTGCTCAACTGATACTTTATGACATGGCAGGAAACCAGGTGAGTGTATTGGCTGATGAAGTGATGAACCGGGGTAAACACAGTATTTTGGTTGAAAAACAAGGATTAGCTCCCGGCATGTATTATTATAGGCTTTCTGCTAATAATACTGTGCAAGCAAAAAAATTGATCATTCAATAATTTTAATATGAGCATGGAAAGCCACCTTTATTTGAAAGGTGGCTTTTTTATGCATCCTGATGGCGGCAAATTCGTTAAATTAGCTTCGAAATCAAAAATTCATGAGGCATACCCTCCTATTAATACTATCCTTATCTGTAGGTCTGAATTGTTTTAGTCAAAAGGCTCAAATAGGTTTACCAATAATTTTCGATCCTGATTCAGTTTTAAAACTGATGTATCGGGTTAACGGGCATTTTGCTGAGAATGCCTGGAAACAAAACGACCGAAACTGGATCCGGGCAACTTATTATACCGGCCTCATGGCTTTTTACCAGGTTACAAATGATTCTATAGTGCTAAACCAAATGATGGCATGGGGCCAAAAACATGGCTGGAAAACCGGATCGGAATGGATCTATCCTGCCAACCGGCTCACTTGCTCACAAACCTGGATACAGCTTTATCAACTTGATCAAAAGCCTTACATGATAGAAAACACAAGGGCTTTTATGGATAAGCGGATTGAAAGAAACGAACACGCATTTGATGCCGGATGGGATTATGTGGACGCGTTGTACGTAGGTGCGCCGGCTTATTTCATGATGAGTGAAATCACCGGGGATTCAAAATATAAAATTTATGCCGACCGGATTTTCAGGGAGGTCACCGATCAGCTTTATGATACCACTTACCATCTCTATTTTCGTGATCTGAAAGCAAAATTGACTACTTCAGAAAATGGTAAACCTGAATTTTGGTCAAGGGGAAATGGCTGGGCCTTTGCAGCAATAACTAAAATTTTAACAATACTCCCGGAATCTGATCCAATGACGGATTATTATAAAAAGTTCTATTTTCAAATGGCTGAAAGTCTTGCCCAAAGCCAGGGCGAAGATGGTTTCTGGCGAAGCAGCCTGCTCGATCCTGATGACTATCCTGACCCCGAAAGCAGCGGAACCGCCTTTTTTACTTACGGATTGGCCTGGGGAATTAATACGGGTATCTTAGAAAGAGAATCCTACCTCCCGGTTTTAATCAAATCGTGGGATGCACTTTACAATGCCGTCGATGAAAATGGTAAGGTTTGCCGGGGACAGGATGTTGCCCGCGCCCCGGGCAATGTTAGCAAGTCGGATAGCCGTGAATTCGTTTCAGGTGCCTTTTTACTCGCAGCCTCCGAAGTTTACAAGTTATATCTCAATCAATCCAAAAAGGAATAGTCTTTCGAATAGCGGAGCATTTGTTCGGCATAGCCTTCGGTGTAGGTAACTTCAATATCCACGATCTGATCATTTTCATAAACAGGTTTGAATACCGGGTTGATAAATCCACCATAAGGAGCCAGGTTTAGTTTTTCATAACGGGCCTTCACTTCCTTGTGAATTTCCGGGTCAATTTGCACACCATAGGTTTCTACCAGCGCTTTTCCTGCCTCGTAATCTCCTTCCGATTTGATACGCTGTACTTCTGCAAGCAATGCTCCAAATAAATCGCGTAACTTATTGTAATCGTTTATGATGTAAAATGTTTTCCCGTCCTTTTCAACACGTTCGATCACGTTGTCAGCCTGTCCTTTTTCGTAGCACCATTTGGAGATCAGCTGCCTGTTTCGCATGTGTGCCTGCTCGATGTTTTTACCCAGATCAATACGGGCAAGCTGTGTCATCAACCCATTGCGGATGTATCCGTTGTATTCGGTTTTGGCCACATCCAAATTGGGCATAATCCCCAGGTCGATCATTTTCTGGTCCATCAGGTAATAAAGTGCAAACAGATCGGCACGGGCCTCTTCCAGCGCTGATGAGTAATTTTTAAGGGCTTCGGAGCTTGTTCCTTCCAGCAAAATACCAGAGCCATGACCCAAACACTCATGAAGATCAGTATGCAAATTTCCTGAAAGAAACCCATACTTCTTCGAAAGCTCGATCTCCTCCGGTGAATAACAAAACTCCTCCAGAAAACCGTTACCCAGCGCAGCCATATCGTAAGCATAAGTAATATTTTCAATGGTCACCGATTTAGAGCCATGCTCTTTCCTGATCCAATCGGCATTGGGCAAATTGATACCGATGGGTGTAGACGGATAACAATCGCCACCCAGTTGTGTAACAGTGATCACCTTAGCAGTAACGCCTTTAACCTCTTTCTTTTTGAAGCGATCATCCACCGGTGAATGATCCTCAAACCATTGTGCATTTTCGCTGATGATCTGCGTGCGTTTGGTAGCTTCCAAATCCTTAAAATTAACGATGGATTCCCAGGTTGCCTTCATGCCCATTGGGTCGCCATAGGTTTCGGTAAATCCGTTTACAAAATCAACACGGCTCTCCAGGTCTTCCACCCACAAAATATTAAATTCATCAAAGGTTTTCAGATCGCCTGTTTGATAAAACTCAATCAGTTTATGAATCGCTTTCTGCTGGTTCTCATTTTCGGCAACACCCGCAGCTTTGTCGAGCCAGTAAACTATCTTAGCCAAAGCAGGTCCATAAAGTCCTCCAACCTTATAAACTTCCTCCTGCACTTTTCCGTCCACTTTTACCAGCTTCGAATTAAGGCCATAGGAAATGGGTTGGGGTATGGTTGTGTCGATCATTTTTGCATAAAAAGCCTCCGCTTCTTTTTGCGTTACATTTTCATAAAAGTTGCAAGCCGAATTTTTGATCATATCCTCGTTCGAATTAAGACTGATTCGCTTGGGCGCAATGTTCGGGTCGAAAAGCAAACTTTGCATTTCATGGGTAAACTGTGTCAAATCCGAACCTTCTTCCACCGGGAAACTGGCTTCTGGAGAATTATCTACCAGTTCTTTAAAATACTCCACCGGGAAATCCGGGAAAAACTTATCCGTTGAATAATGGTGGTGAATACCGTTCGAAAACCAAACCCTTTTGAGATAAATCTCAAAGTTTTTAAAATTATCAGTTTCACGGTCGCCAGTATAGTTCATGTAAATTTTCTCCAGTGTTTTTCTTATCCTCAGGTTCTTTGAGTAGTTTTGATCAAAAAGTATATCCCTGCCGCAAAGTGCAGCTTCATTGAGGTAATAAACCAGTTTTTTCTGTTCCAGGCTCAATTCATCAAATCCGGGAACCTGGTAGCGCATGATCTTGAGATCAGCAAATTTTTCAACGAAGTACTGGAAATTGTCCTGTGTCTCTGTTTTTGTATTTGAATCTGTTTTTGTTCTCATTTCTCCTCCTGAATTACATGCTGTAACAATGATTATTAGTGTAACAACCAATCCGATGATCTGTTTTTTCATCTTCCTTCTATTTTATAAATTATTAAGTAAAAATCCATCTTTGTAAATGGGTACAACGTTTGAATTGTTGAAGCTCAGTGCAAAGTCGATATCCTTTTCCGCTCCCAGTTTTAACAGTCGCTGAAAATGTGTTCCCTGTTGTAAAAATCCTTTCAAATCATTTTTGGCTTCGCTCCATAGTTTTTGTGCCATAAAAGCTTCGTCATTTAACAATTTTAAGTTGATCTGTTCGATCAAAGCCCCCGCAAAAACCGTATCTTCCAGGCTCATGGACCCCATCCATCCCGAGCAAAGGATCAGCACATTTTTGTTTTGATTTAAAAGCCACTTACTGATTGCGCCCATATTATTAAATCCTCCAACGATAATATCCCCCGCATCTTTTGAAACTTCTATCGCTTTTGTCCCATTAGAAGTAGTGAGTATCAAAGGAACCCCGGAATGTTTAACGCCGGCGAGCGCTACAGGCGAATTGCCATAATCGGTGAAGGGTAATTTAATACCGTTTCGTTCTCCGGCAGCAGGCCAGCCATTTTCTCTTTTAAGTTTTTCGGCTTCCGCCAAATCCGAAACCGGTTTTACTTTTTGAAAGCCATTTGACAAAGCTGCGCAAACCGTTGACCCTGCCCGGAAAATATCCACCACAACGATCAAAATCGGATCACTGCTCTGTCTGTATTTAAACAGATCAGGTGTGAAGCATACTTCAATGGTAGGTGAATGATGCGTGCTCATGAATTATGCTGACTTTGAAAAATAATTACATTCACTTTTTTTGCACTGTTTATTGCGATCACTGTGCAGACAGGTAATCGGAGACAAAGGCAATTCAACCTCAAAATGTTTTTTCAAATAATCCACCGCCACCTGAATAGCGATATAGCTGTCGCGTTTACAGCAACGAGGACCACCTGCATCGGCAATATGGAGCAGCGCGATGGCAGTCATTTTATTGCTGAGTTGCCATTCCTTTTCACCCAGGGGGGTGTTGGCCGTAATAATAGAAATAAATATTCCTGTTCCAACGGCGGCACCACAGTTCCCGTGTGAACCGCAAAATCCGCCTAAGACTGCAGAAGCTCTGTTTCGCGCAGTACTGATTTTGCCGGGTTTCAGAGCGGGTTTATTCGTTTGGTTATAATATGCCGTTAGCAGGCATGCCGGAACAAGGAAATGATGTTCAGGACCATGCATATGCACCGACGGATGATTCATTAAATGCTGGGCGATTTTACCCGGGTCTTTTTCATCGGTTTGGTTGCAATAGTTTTCAATAACCTCAAATGCTGATGACTGATGGCATGTATCACAAATAAAATGACCATCCGGGCATTGTACATTTCCCTCCTGTTCCGCGCCACAAAACAAACATTTTACCTTGTTGGTATCTTCGGAATAGATCAGTTCTTTTCCACAAATTATGCAACCTTCGGTAAATAGCATCAGCCTTTATAAAAAGGAAGTTTAACGATTTGTGCTTTTAAATCCTTGTTTCGGATGCGGATGAAAATTTCGCTGCCAAATTTGGCGAATTCATCCTTGATGTATCCCATGCCAATTCCTTTTCCAACGGCAGGCGCCATGGTACCTGAAGTAACTTCCCCAATAATTTCACCCGCTGCATTGCAAATTTCATAATGTTGCCTTGGGATACCTTTATCGATCATTTCGAAACCACGCAATCGTCGGCTAACACCTTCTTCCTTTTGTTTCAACAGAACTGCTTTATCAATAAAATCGTTGGCATCTGAAAATTTGGTAATCCAGCCCAATCCCGCTTCGATAGGAGAAGTGCTGTCGGTAATGTCGTTGCCATATAAACAAAAGCCCATTTCGAGCCGCAGCGTGTCGCGCGCACCCAAACCAATCGGTTTAATGTCAAACTCCGCTCCCGCTTCAAATACAGCTTTCCAGATGGTTTCGGCAGCGTCGTTGGGCAAGTAGATCTCGCAGCCACCCGAGCCAGTATATCCGGTTGTTGATAAAAGAATGTTTTCAACTCCTGCAAAGGTAAGCTCCTTGAAGGTGTAATATTCCATGTCCTCAATGGGTTCATTGGTGAGTTTTTGCATGGCTTTTAATGCAAGCGGTCCCTGGATTGCCAATTGGGCAATATCATCGGAAGCATTGATCAGCTCTTTACCAATTTCCAGGCTAAATTGCTTAGATTGCTCTAGAAGCCAGTTCCAGTCTTTTTCAATGTTTGCTGCATTGATCACCAGTAAATATTTTTCGGGGCCAAAACGATAAACCAGAAGATCATCCACGATTCCACCTTTTCCATTCGGAAAACATGAATACTGAACTTTACCATCATAAAGCGCCGTAACATCATTGGAGGTTACCCACTGCACAAATTTTTCGGCTTTGGGACCATTCACCCACACTTCGCCCATGTGTGAAACGTCGAATACACCCACTGCTTCGCGAACGGTCATGTGCTCTTTGATCAAACCCTCGTACTGAATGGGCATGTAATAACCTGCAAACTCCACCATTTTGGCACCCATGGCCTCGTGGAATCCGGTAAATGCTGTATGTTTCATTCTTAATTTGTATTAAATCTGTTGCTGCCGGCAAATGTATAAAAAAACATGGCGGTTATTTGCTTGATCGATTCTAAATTATCGACATTGGATCAATATGACGAAATCGGGTTGATTTAAAATTAGTTTAACTTTGTGCATCGAAAAGAAATTGCATGCTGTTTTCCAATCATAATATGCCCCGCTGGCTGATCTTCCTGATCGATATGGCCATCGTTTTATTTTCGGTAATTGTGGCTTACCTGCTCCGTTTTAACTTTCATGTTCCCGAAGTGGAAATGCGGCAGTGGCCCCTCGTTTTCACAACGGTGCTCACGGTTCGGGCGCTGAGTTTTATCATTTCCAAAACCTATGCGGGCATCATCCGCTACACATCCACCGAAGACGCCATCCGAATCTTTCTGGTGATCCTTGCAGGGAGCGTTTTGTTTGGGATACTCAACCTGCTTTCCTTTTATTTTATCAACGAAAAATACGTTGTTCCCTTTTCCATCATCATCATTGAATTTATCACGGTGATCTTTGCCATGGTCACCTTCCGGATCGTAGTGAAAATTGCTTACCTCGAGATCACCAACCCTTCAGGAAGCAGAACCCGTGTATTGATATTTGGTGCCGGTGAAGCCGGGTTGATCGCCAAGCGTGCGCTCGACCGCGATGCCGGTTCAAGATATAAAGTAGTGGCATTTGTGGATGACGACCGCAGCAAATGGGGTAAAAAGATCGAAGGGACCACCATTCAGCCTTTTGATAAACTGGAATCACTGATAGAAGAACATAAGGTTGAAAATGTGATTATCGCGGTTCAAAAACTGCGGCCCGGCAAAAAGCAGGAGATTGTGGATGTTTGCCTGAAACACAATGCAAGGGTGCTTACAGTGCCGCCGGTCTCCACCTGGATCAACGGTGAGCTGAGTTTTAACCAGATCAGGAAAGTAAAGATTGAGGACCTGCTGGAACGGGATGAGATTCAGATCAGTTATGAGAAGATATCGCAGGATTTGCGTGATAAAGTCGTGTTGGTCACCGGCGCATCAGGCAGCATTGGTTCCGAGCTGGTGCGGCAGATCGCCCGTTTTGATCCCCAACGGATCATCCTGATCGATCAGGCCGAAAGTGCCATGTTCGACCTGGAGATTGAATTGCTCGACCGGTTTAAAGGGCAGAACTTCGAAATCGCTATAGCCGATATTCGCAATGCTTCGAGAATGGAAAATGCCTTCCGGACTTTTAAACCTGAGATCGTTTTCCATACGGCAGCCTACAAGCACGTTCCGATGATGGAGAACAATCCCTCCGAAGCGATCCAGACCAACGTAAGGGGTACGCGCATCCTGGCCGACCTGGCTGTAAAGTATGGCGTAGAGAAATTCATCATGGTCTCCACCGATAAGGCCGTGAACCCAACCAATGTGATGGGGGCCTCCAAGCGTATCGCCGAGATCTATACGCAGTCGCTGAACCAGGAGGGTAAAACCAAATTTATTACCACCCGTTTCGGTAATGTGCTGGGATCAAACGGATCGGCCGTGAATCTTTTCAGAACACAGATTGAAGGCGGCGGACCTGTTACCGTTACCCATCCTGAGATCATTCGCTATTTTATGACCATCCCCGAGGCCTGCCGGCTGGTGCTGGAAGCAGCTACTATGGGCAAAGGCGGGGAAATCTACCTGTTTGATATGGGAAAACCGGTGAAGATACTCGACCTGGCCGAGCGTATGATCCGCCTCTCCGGATTGGAGGTTGGGCGTGATATCGAAATTCGGTTTACCGGCCTTCGACCCGGTGAAAAATTGTTTGAAGAGCTGCTAAATGATGGCGAAAATGTGATCGGAACAGATCATGCGCACATCATGATTGGCAAGGTACGCACTTACGATCTTGCGGATATTATGCAAAAGATTTCCGCCCTGGAACAGATGTTTGATGAACAGGATAATTTTGCGATTGTTAAGAAAATGAAAGAAATCGTGCCGGAGTTTATTTCTCAAAACTCGGTTTACGAAAAACTGGACAAGCATGAAGGAAGCAGCAAAGTTTAAAAGAGGAAACATCATCCTTATCTCCCTTACCCACCATCTCCACGACATCTACTCTTCTTTCCTCGCCCCGCTTCGCCCCCTGCTGATCGAAAAGTTTGAACTCACCTACAGCCTCAGTGCTTTGTGGGACATCATCATTCGCATTCCATGGTTCCTGAATCCGCTGTTTGGTATCATTGCTGAAAAAACGGCGGCACGTTACATCGTAATCTTTACACCTGCCGTTACGGCGATAGCCATGAGTTTGCTGGGTGTGGCGCCCACTTTTGCAGCGATCTCCATCCTGCTTTTTGTAGCCGGCATCAGCAGCGGGATGTTCCATGTGCCTACACCGGTTATGGTGCAGCAACTCTCAGGAAAATTCGTGGGCAAGGGTATGAGTTATTATATGTTTGGCGGTGAAATGGCACGAACCATTGCTCCGCTGGTGATTACCGGCGCCATTTCACTTTGGGGACTTGAAGGTATCTGGAAACTCTTTCCATTTGGCATTGTAGCGTCACTGGTATTGTATTACCGGTTGAAGGATATCCACATCACGCAAAACATCAAAAAGGAGAAGAAAACCGGCATCTGGAAGGCCTTTGTGCGCTTGCTGCCTTTCTTCGCTATATTGATCGGGATCACTTTCTTCAGGGCGATCATGAAAGCGGGTCTCACCAACTTCATTCCAACCTATTATTATACTGAGAAGGGCGATACTTATTTCTTTGCCAATTCGGCCTTGTCGGTATTTCAGTTTGCGGGCGCCATCGGAGCCCTCTTTTCGGGAACCCTCTCCGACCGGATCGGAAGAAAACGCTCTTTGCTGATCATTGCGGTGATTACACCTTTGCTGTTGCTGGCTTTTGTGGAGACCAGCGGATTGCTCAGCTTTTTCTTTCTGATCGTGCTTGGGTTTTTTATTGTTGCCCCTACTCCTATTTTGCTTGCCCTTGTGCAGGATCGGGAGAAGGAAAACAAGGTGTTTGCCAACAGCATTTACATGACCATCAGTTTTGTAACCAGTGCCATTTCGGTTTATTTTGCCGGTGCCATCGGTGATCGTGTGGGATTGGAAAATGCTTACCGGATTGCAGCCTTTATTGCTTTTGGCGCAGTGCCTTTTGTACTGATGCTTAAAACGCGGGATTAAGTGTTTGTTATTTTCGCCACTAAAGCACTAAAACTCTAAATCCCACTAAAATGTAAATTGATCTCCTTTTTGTGTTTGCCGCCCACAGGTGGCTTTGCGCTTTAGATATCCTGCCTGCCGATTGTGGCGTCTTAATAATTCTTTCTATTCCGTTTTATTCATAAAGAATCTAAATAAACCCCTATTGTTAAAAGAATAACATACTTTGCTAACTTCGCAACGAACCATTCGGGTTTTCGTAGTGTCTTGAGTTCAAAGCTATTTAGGCAAGTTCGTTTAAGACTAAAAACTAAGAACCCGCCAGTTGGCGGACAGGCAAAAAACAAAAAAACAAAAAACATGAAGCGGTTATCTACTTTTCTAATTATTCTATTTTTCGGGTTGCAATCATTCTCACAGGAATACAACCCTGTTGTTTCCAACGTAATTAATTCGGTCGATCTTGACTCACTCACCATGTGGTTGCGTAATATTTCCGGAGAAGATCCGGTAATTATCAACGGTGTGGAAGAAACCATCGATCACCGGGTGGATTCATGGGGCAATGATCTGGCCATGGAATACATTGCAGATGTGCTGGAAAGTTATGGACTTGAGCCCACCATCGATAACTACAATGCCAATGGGAAAAACGTGTACGCAACTCAGCTTGGGACTACCTATCCTGATCAGTACTACATGATATGCGCCCATTACGATGCCGTGGATTATTACTGTGCCGACGATAATGGCAGTGGTACCGCAGCTGTGTTTGAGGCAGTGCGCATCCTCACACAAATGAGTTTTGAATATTCAATCATTTATGCCCTTTGGGATCAGGAGGAGATCGGTTTGGTTGGCAGCGGAAATTATGCGCAAAATGCCAGCAACATGGGCATGGACATTCTTGGTGTGATCAACATGGACATGATCGCATACGACAGTGATAATGATATGGTGGCTGAGATTCACCGTAACAGCGCCAGCAACACTGTTGAACTCTCCAACTACCTCGTGGCAATTGATGAAATTTATGAAATTCCTGTTGTGCCCGAGGTGCAGTACCCTGGTGCCACAGCCAGCGACCATTCCCGTTTTTGGAACTTCGGATATGCTGCCGTGCTAATGATCGAAGAGTATTTTGGTGGAAACTTTAATCCTTACTATCACACCGAAAATGATCGCATTGATATTTGTAACCTCGATTATTTTCACGGTATGTCACAACTGGCCATTGGAACCCTCAGCTCCCTGGCCTCCCCTGTAAGTTTTGGCACCGGCGTGAATGAGCAATTTGCAGGAAGTCCTTTGATCCTGGGCAACTATCCCAATCCTTTCTCAGGACAAACCACCGTTACTTATGAGCTGACTAATAGCAGCGACCTGAACCTCCAACTTGTAAACAGCCAGGGTTCAACAGTACAAACACTTGTGAATGGGCTGCAAAACGCCGGCAAACACCATTACGAGATTAATGTAAACGAACTTCCCAAAGGGATCTACTTCCTTGTAGGAACCACCCAGCGGGGATCACAAACACACAAGTTGGTGGTACAATAGTTCAAAAACGAAAACATATTAACTGCCTGTTTTGCCCACGCGAAGCAGGCAGTTTTGTTTGAGGGAATTTTGATCGTTTCTAAATTACATGCATGGGGATTTTTGAGCGGTAACTTTTGTTTTTTAGCAAGGCTTAATAAAATGACATTAAAACCGATTGGCATTTTTTAGAAATAATAAATAAGGAAAAAGTTGTTATTTTTTCCGGTATTGGGCGGATAATATAACTTTTTGTTTGCATATAGACAAGCTATTGGCAATTTTAAAAAATTAACAATCAAATTATTTGAACTACTATGAAAAGAATTATTATTTATCTAATAATCTTACAGACAATAAGTATCGATACCAATGCACAGAATGTAGGTACAATCGACCAACTTTTAAGAAAAGTTGAGGAAATTCAAAAACAAGAATCATTAGCAAGTAAGATAACAAGTAAGAAAAGATCATCGAATAGAGTATTCAAAATTTCGATAGAAATGGACTCTTTGAAAAACAAATGTGTACGAAAAATAAAATACTACAAGGGAGGGCTGAAAAAAGAACGAATAAAATACTATCACATTCAGCAAAATTTTATGTTCTTAGAAATAGTCAGAATTAACGATAAAATTGAATACATCAAATATAAAGATACAATAATTGACTATTCTGGAAAAGTTAAAGTTAAGAGTATTGAAATTTTTATGGACAACAAATTTTATAAGAAGATGAAAGTTGATAATTTCAATAAAACAATAGAGGAAAAATATATAATAATTACTGAAAATGAAAAAATTGCTTGTAATCGAGTAGACAGCCAGTGAGCCATTAGGCCCACCGGAGCGCCCCCGACTGAATGACATCAGTCGGGCAGGTCTCACACCACCGTATGTCCCGACGGTACCGTCGGGATATGGCGGTTCGTTAAGCTTCAATGTCATGCTCCTTCAACGGCTCGTTACCAGTACCCCAAATAGCGCAGGTCTTAGCGCAAGATGGCAGCGCGGCAGAGTTGTGCGTAGATGATTATCATGGAAAGACATGTAGTTAAAAACAGCAATCAAACTAAGCAGCATCCAGAGAGAGAAGCAGAAAATGACCGGGTCGTGGGAAAGATAGCAACAACATAAATGAAAAGGCAAGCTAAATACATAACATTAATAATTATAGGACTATTTGTTATTTCCTGTAATAATGGAAACCTAAAGACGAAAAATCAGATTTTAACAACTAAACCTAAAATTACGGTTTATGATTATCAAATTTGGATATCTAACTTGAATAAAAAAGAATTACGTGATTCATTTATTGTATATCTCGATACTCTAACTTTCAACAGTCGAAAGAATTATATTTATTGCGATTCATTAAGAGATGATTCAATTTTTAGATATTCATTCTCCATTGTTAGCGATTCCTTCTTCTTTTATAATGAGTTCTGTAAAAATATTGACACGGTTTTTTTTGATTATAAAAATGATAAAATTGAGTTAATAAAGAGCTATTATGATGTTATAAATAGCGCCGATGAAGAGTGTTATATTTATTGGAACAAAAAGTATGGACTTATTTCAATTTACAATTATCCCTGGGGAGCATTAATTCTATTTGACCACGAAGAAATTCCAGGTTTTGCGAAGGAAACATTTTATAACTTCATAATAATTCAAGAAAAGGAAATACAAAAAGAGATGCCTTACCAAATATTAAAAAATGAAAAATAATAAGTAAATGAAGGTGCTAACAAATCGTTATTGCACTTATGTCTGGTAACATTATTCCCAAAACAGTAATAATTATTAAAGAATTTAATTGGTATATTCGTATTATTACGATAAAATAAAGAACAATAAAATGTCAATTAAAAAATATGAAACATTTAATAACTCTAATTTCGATCTTGTTTTTAGCATCTTGTGTTTCTGATCAGACAGACCAATATGACTTAGTGATAAGCAATGTAAATCTAATTGATGGAACGGGTGAACCTCTTCAGGCCGGAGTTTCAATAGGGATCATCGGAGGAAAAATTGCTGCAATTGATACTGCATTGCCAAGCAATGAAAAGAACAGGATAGACGGATCCGGAAAATTTCTTATTCCCGGTTTGTTTGATTGCCATGTGCATACAGGAAATTTTGAAAGAGATTTCCCCAGATTTATTCATTACGGAGTTACTTCAATCTTTATTACCGGAGGAAGCTTGTGTACAAATGAATTCTATGCTGCAATGCGCAAACAAGGCAATCAGGATTCTATACCGGCACCTATCGTATTTCATACAAGCCAACACTTTTCTATGGAGGGTCGGCATCCTTCCAAAACCTATTCAAATAACAATTGGCGAGATGGAGCATCTATCTTTTATCTAAAAGACACCCTGCAAATCCAACAGCTTGTTCAAGAAGTTTGTAAATATCCGATTGTTGGAATAAAGCTAACGATTGAAGATGGTCCGGCTCCTCCTTTTGTTGAAAGGATACCTCAATCGTTTATTAACCAAACTGTAAAGGAGGCTTCAAAATATGGTATGGAAGTATTTGCTCACATAAGTGATAACATAGAGCTTGAAATGGCTATCAATGGTGGAGTTCAAAACCTTGTCCATTTTACTGGGGTAAACATTGATCCTATGGATAGCATTCAAATGAAACTCCTCCAAAAGTTTATAAAAATAAACCCATCCTGGGTAACTACCTTAATGATTGACAAGTCGTTTCTGTACCCGATACATGTGGAATGGTTTGATTCTCCATATATGCTAAATGCCTACAAAGAGTCAAAATATGAAATTAATCCAGGTTCAATTGAGCAAGCAAAACGCTACATTCGCATTCTGATGGATGAATACGGACTATCTAATAATAGTCTTGAATCATTCATCATTCCACAAGTTGAGGACATCCGATTTTTAGATGAAATGGGATTTAATATGGTTTTGGGTACCGATACAGGGAATGACTTCAATTTTCCCGGTTACAGTCTACATGAAGAAATGCAGCTTTTAAATCTTGGAGGAATGAAACCTTTAAATATCATTAAAATGGGATCCTTGAATGCGGCCAAAATGATGAACGCTCAAGATAGTTTGGGATCCATAGAAGTTGGGAAAATTGCGAATATGGTATTGCTCGATAAAAACCCTTTAGAAGAAATAAGCAATTCTTTATCGATTAATTCGGTGATAAAAAGAGGTTTAATTCAAGAACGAATTAATGAATGAACGGACCACAACAATATGTTTTAGATCAAATACTCCTTCAGCCGCTGAGCTTCATATACAAACCAATAAATAAGGTATAAAATGTACCAAAGCAGCACCTATAGCTATGTGAATATAAAATTTATTCCATTGATAATTGGTCTATTGTTCATAGTTATTTCAATCTGGATCATGTTTGACCCCACTATTGAAATTACAGTGAACGGAGTAAAACGTAATGCAGCATTGGGTGACAGCTTTTTTCCATTGTTACTGGGACTTCTATGCATTCTCTTTCATCTTGCCATTGGTCATAAAATTATAAAATTGAGAATCAGCAACAACGAACTTGAATTCATGGCAAATGGAAAAAAATATGTTAAAAAATGGAGCGAAGTAAGTGATCTTAAAAAATATTGGCTTATTGCACCACCTCTTTATTCAATCAAGTTTAAAAACGAAAAAAAAACGTATTACTTCACCACCAGCTACTTCTGTATCGTGACCCCCATAAAAGTGTTCGACCTGAGTGAAATGGGGAATTTTATTAAAAAAAAGAAAAGTGAAATTCTGATGCATAAAGATTAATTACCCAATAGCGCAGGTCTTAGCGCAAGCAGGCACCACAGCAAACTTGTGCAAAGATGATTATTATGGAAAGGCATGTAGTTAAAAACAGCAATCAAACTAACCAGTATCCTGCGAAAGAAGCGCCGACTATCCAAATCACAGAACCGTTAGCTCCTCCCCGATTATCAAACTTGCCCAACCCTTATCAAACTCTTTCCAAATTCTATTGTTTATTATTCCATGTTGCCAATGCTATACTTCAATAAGAGCGATGATGGAATTCATCATCCATTATCTAAACCAACTACTTCTTCCCCTGACCAACTAAAAAAAAACGACTATGGAAAAGATCAAATCGTCGCGGATAGAATCGATTGATATCCTGCGCGGACTGGCTATGGTGATCATGGCACTGGATCATGTGCGGGATTATTTTCATTTCGGGTCTTTCTTTGTTGACCCTACCGAACTGGAAACCACGACTCCTTTTGTGTTTTTCACACGTTTTATTACCCACAACTGTGCACCCGCTTTTATTTTCCTGGCCGGCACCTCGGCTTTTTTATACGGAAGTAAAAAAACGAAAAAAGAGTTATCCCGATTCTTATGGACCCGCGGGGTTTGGCTTATCTTTCTGGAGGTTGCTGTAAATAACCTGATCTGGACATTCAATATCACCTATAGTTTATTAATCTTCCAGGTGATATGGGCCATTGGTGTAAGCATGATCGTGTTGTCATTGCTGATTTATTTGCCTAAAAAGGTTTTGCTGATAACCGGGTTTGTGCTGGTTGCCGGTCATAACCTGCTTGATCCTATTACATTTGAAGGAGATAGTTTTGGTTCAATCCTTTGGTATATTCTCCACCAGCGTGCCCGCTTGCAGTTAACACCTGATTTCCTGGTTTTAATTGGATACCCTGTTATTCCCTGGATCGGACTGATGGTGCTGGGCTACTGTTTCGGCACTTTATACAAACGCGATTTTGACCCCAAACGCAGGAGGAAGTTGTTGTTGGGAATGGGCTTCGGAGCTATTGCTCTGTTCTATGTGCTTCGTGGGATAAATGTGTATGGCGATCTGCATCCCTGGTCGGAGCAGCGCAATTTCCTTTACACGATGTTGTCATTTTTCAATGTAACCAAATACCCGCCTTCAATTGTTTATTTGTTGATCACCATCGGACCGGCCTTGTTATTTCTGGCAGTGATTGAACCGGTCAAAAATCGTGTTACCAATTTCCTGCTGGTTTTTGGAAGGGTGCCGCTGTTTTATTATTTCCTCCACATGATCGTAATCCATTCGCTGGCTGTTTTGGGAATGGTGATCACCGGTGGCGACTGGCACAAAATGATATTTACAGGAAGCAACTTTCTGAAAGCCCCGCTGCTTGATTATGGCTACCCGCTTTGGGTAGTTTATGTAATTTGGATGGCTGTAGTGCTGCTGCTATATCCATTCTGTAAAAAGTATATGATTTACAAATCCAAAAACAAAGATAAATGGTGGCTGAGTTATTTATAGTTGATGCCTTTGTATTTTAGAATAGTTCTTTTTAAAATCCATTTGCAAAGCAATTTCTGCAACTCAATACATTCATCCAACAATTCATTACAATTTGTTTTTTTTCGCCTTGAACTCATCTTTTCTTTGTAGCGTCAAAAATTGAATCATTAAACAATTTAAACCATGAAAACGCTTCAAATTAAAATGAGACAAACGCTCCTCTTACTTGCGATCTTAATCTCAGGAACAGCCTTACTGGCGCAGGATATCACTTTTAACTCCACCTGCAACGATGATCGTAGATCCATTCGTTATTCCGATTCATTTACCGATTATGATGTTCAGGTAAAGGGTGATGTATCGGTGAACGACGATGACACGCGAATCACTGCCATTACTCCTGGTGGTTATTTAAAGATCAGTAAAAAAACCTTTGGCAACCGCCGCGCCATTATCATCGAAAGTGATTCGAAAGGCTCACTTACCTATGAATATTATGAAGGCCGCAAAGAAGTGCCCTATGACCCCGAAGGTAAAAAATGGCTGGCCGATGTGTTGCTGGAAGTCGTCCGTATTTCAGGCATAGCCGCAGAAGACCGTACCAAACGGATTTATAACAAAGGCGGTATTGATGCCTTCCTGGAAGAGATCCACATGATCGAATCCAATACCGTTATGGGTGCCTATTTTTCTGCATTGTTCGATCAGTTTAAACTGAATGAAAATGAAACCATGGCCGCTTGTGAGGCCATCGGTTCGGAGATCAGCTCCAATACCGAACGGGGCAGTTTGCTCAGGAAATACAGCGATCAGTTTATGCAAAGCAATGCCACCATGGTGGTTTATTTTAAAAGCATTTCAAAACTGAGCAGCAATACCGAAAGAGGTTCCGTATTGCGCAAGATTTCCAAAGAGATAAACTTCAATGATCCGAAAGTTATCAGTGCCTATTTTGGTTGTGTTGATGGCATGTCGAGCAACACCGAACGCGGCAGTGTGCTGCGAAACCTTGAAAAAACACAGGACCTTTCTGAAGGAGCTTATGTTCGCCTTTTACAAAGTGTGAAGCATTTCAGCAGCAATACTGAAATGGGATCGGTGATGCGGTCGCTGGAAAACCTGAACATGCAAAACCCGGAGATTGCCACAGAATTTTTTAATACCGTGAATAGCATGAGCAGCAATACAGAAGCCGGTCTCACTCTGCGTCATATTCTAAAAAGGCATGAATTGTCAGACAAGAACATGCTGAAGCTGCTTCAAAGTGTAAAACACCTCACCTCCAATACTGAAACTGATGCTGTAATGACCTCAATCCGGAAGATTAATTTATCGAATGAACAGGTTAAAACGTCTTATTTTAATATGATCAACATGATGACCAGCAACACCTCTGCCGGATCGGTTTTGCGATATACGGTTAAAAATCATAACATGCCAAACAATGCCTGGAAATCGTATTTCAGCGTTGCCGGCCATTTGACATCCAATACAGAAATGGGATCTGTCTTAAGGGCAGCTATTCCAGCTATGCCACATGATCAGGCCGTTTTGGATGCTTTTTTTGCAAGCACCCGCATGTTTACCAGCAACACCGAACACGGTATGGTATTGCGCGCCGTGGTAAAGGATGCTAAGTTTGATAAAGCATCATGCATGGGCGTTTTGGAGAGCGCTAAAATGCTTATTTCCAATACCGAAAAATCAACCGTTTTGAGTGAAGTGGCTAAAACCTCTTATATAACTGATAAAGAAGTAAAGGATAAATATATGGAAGTGGCCAAAACACTCACCTCTAATACCGATTACAGAAATGCAGTTGATCGTATCCTGAATTAATTTAGCAGGCGGTAATTTCGAACAAGAAACTTTTAAAATTGTAACTTTATCCAATAAACTTTCCATCGGATATGCACTGGATTTTACGAAGCATTTTGGTAAGCACATTTTTATCCGCAGGTGTTTTTCTGTTCATCTTTTACAGCGAAACCGGCACTATGCCTGCTTTGGAAAACAACTGGATGGGATTGTCAATAGCGCTGCTAATGGGCAACCTGGTTGGAGCAGGTTTGCTTTGGTTAAATCAAACTTATAACAAAGTGCTTCCATGGAACAAACACATCACCGGGCGGTTTTTGCTTGAGGTTTTCAGTGGAATTGTACTGGTGATGATTGCTGCATTTATTTACGTGTATGCATTTGTTGATCAGGTGGTGGAAGTTGATGCAGCCGAGAGTTTCTGGGCTGAATACTGGGATGGCATCGTAAAATTCGGTATCGTAGCGCTGGTGCTTGTTTATCTCTTTTCGATGGTGAGTTTTTCGGTTTACTCCTACAATCAATATGCGGTTTATCAAATCAAGGCGTTAAGCCTGGAACGCGAGCAACTCGACCTGCAGTTTGAAGCTTTAAAGAGTCAACTTAGTCCGCATTTCCTGTTTAATTCGTTGAATACGATCTCCTCCCTGATTTACAAGGATATTCACATGGCCGAGGATTTTATCCGTCAACTGGCACATACCTATTCGTATATTCTGGGAAATGATGATGAACGATTGGTAAAACTGGAGGATGAACTCCAAATGACCAGCTCATTTTTTGAGATGCAAAAGACAAGGTATGGTGATGCATTGAAAATGAAAATTGAGATTCCTGAGGATATTCGACAGACCTGGATTCCTCCATTAACACTTCAGATGCTGATCGAAAATGCGTTAAAACACAATCTGGTAGATGATCAAAATCCACTTATAATAAATTTAGGTGCGGATGCAAAATCTGAACAACTTATCGTATGGAATAATCATGTTCCAAAGCCTGAATTGCTTCAAGTTGGGAATAACCTTGTGGATCGCCCAAAGACTGAAAACTCGCATAAAATAGGGCTGAGCAATATTCGCAAGCGCTATGCTTTTTTCACGAATCGGAAACCTGAAGTGCTTTTTGAAAAGGACTTTATTGTAAAACTGCCCCTGATTGAATCGAACCATGAATAGAAGGCTATTTTACAATAATCCGGCATTCAGGCTGGCAGCTCCTCCCCTTTTTGGCGTGGCGATTTACCTGATGATCCTTATGTTTTTTGATTCGGTTGGGATGTTACTCGAAAACTTCTTCAGCCGCGAAATCATGTTCATATTCGGGCTCACATATGTTGTATTTGAGGCCAACCGGGGGATCATCATTCTTTTGAATAAGTT
>JAGQVE010000001.1:207984-251223 GCA_020438105.1 Bacteroidales bacterium | reverse complement strand
CTGCAGTTTCCATATCCAGTTGAAGGATAGGCTGCAAATCCATTGTAATAGATACCGACTTTTCGTCCTGTAATTGGGCAAAAGCGCCGTTGTGTAATCCGATGATAAGTCCGATTACAGCAAATACTAAAAATCTGCGTTTCATAGTTTTGAAATTAAATGAATAAATAGGAATAATTGAATTATGTAATTTTTTCGGAAAAATTCTCATTTGATTAACCTGAATGTTTTTGAAATACGTGTTATCTTTTATTGTTTTATTCTTGATTGTTTGATCCTCTTGTTGCCGATTATCATTCAATTTTAAATTCCAGCTCGGCAGCTACCAGCTCTTCATCACTGTTGTAGTCTAAAACTCCCACAGCTGAATAGTTCCCTTTTTGTAATCTGGCTTCAGGCTCAAATACAAAAGTGCGTTCGTAGCCTGGTAAAATGGTATACCTTTTGCCACCCAGGGTAAACTGTTCACCGGTATCCAGGTTAGTAATCTCCACATATGCCTTGCAAAATGAAATGCCATTGCCCTTGTTTTCGACTTTCAGCATCATGAACTGATTTTCATTTTGCTTTTCATACATGAAATTGGTAATATCCACATGCATATCTTCCACTTTGGATGGATTTTGATAAACCCAAACACCAAAGGCAAAAGTGGGAGTAATACCAAATGCAATGGTTTTTCCTGTTTCATTGCCAGGGTCAAGTGCTTTTTTCTCTTCCACCTGTTCCACCACAATAACTCCCCAGGCAGCCCTTGCCATTTCAGGATCGGATGGAACCTGAACCGTGAGAGTTACCTCCTGGTTAGCTCCGGGGCCTAATTCAATGAAGGTGGGTGAAATGTTGATAAATCGGGATAAGCTGAAATCACTGGTGCCTGGCTCCAGAAAGGAGCTTTTACCATCCTTTGAAATGTCAAAATCATTATAAACTACATTAAACTTCTGTGTTTTATCAGTGTAGTTTGATACTTTTATTTTTTTAACAGCCATATTCCCCGGATCCACATTAAAATTTACATGTGACGGAGAAACGGTTATCCCTTTGTTAAAATCATCATCCCCTCCCGGATTGGCAAAGATTTGTGCGGCGAATGTGAAGGCGATAAAATAAATTGAAATCAAAATGATCCTCTTTTGCATTGTTTTTAAAAATTTCATAAATCTCTTTGAAATGGTTGCTTTAACTGAAAAATTGCTGTTTTATACTAAGCGGTTTTTCTTTGGTTACAAAAAGCTGTTTAATTTTCTCAGTTCAATCTGATTCAAATTCATTGTTAACTGTGATTTTATTTTGTCCCCATTTATATTGATAAAAATTAAAAAAAATTTCGCGATAGGTTTTTTTTTAACTTAGCTACCGTTTTGC
Source organism: Bacteroidales bacterium (assembly GCA_020438105.1). Taxonomy (GTDB): domain Bacteria; phylum Bacteroidota; class Bacteroidia; order Bacteroidales; family JAADJA01; genus JAADJA01. The sequence goes on along the minus strand of JAGQVE010000001.1, from coordinate 249,855 downwards.
AGGAACTGTTAAAAATTATATATTACACCTATGAAAAAAATTCAATTTTACTTGATGATGAGCATTGTAGCAATCTGGATTTCAGCTTGTGAAGCTCCTTCAAAAAAAGAATCAACCAAGCAGGATGCACCCATAATCGGTCAGTCGATGCCTGATGTGTCAGGAGGTAAATTAACACCTGAAATTCTCTGGGCCTTAGGCAGGGTAAGCGGCCATGCTATTTCGCCGGATGGGCAATCGATCCTTTATGGAATTTCGTATTATTCTGTTGAACAGAATAAAGGTAACCGCGAGCTTTTTACCATGGATGTTAGCGGCGAAAACAACAAACAGATCACCAAATCCGCCAAAAGTGAATTTAATGAGATGTGGCGGCCGGATGGTGAAAAAATCGGCTTTTTATGCGCTGAAAGCGGATCGGTACAAATGTGGGAAATGAATCCTGATGGAACCGGCAGAACCATGATCACAGATATTGAAGGCGGAATAACCGGGTTTAAATACGCGCCTGATCAATCCAAAATTCTTTACACCAAAGAAATTCCTATTCCGAACAAGTTTGCCGATTTATATAAAGGATTGCCTGATGCTACCGGCCGGCTGAATGATGATTTAATGTACCGGCATTGGGACCACTGGGTGGATACCTGGTCACACATATTTGTGGCCAACTATGACGGCTTAAAAGTGTGGGATGATCGTGATATCATGGAAGGCGAACCCTTTGATTCTCCTTTGTCGCCCTTTGGCGGAATGGAACAGATCAACTGGAGCCCTGATGGACTTACCATTGCTTATACCTGTAAAAAACTTACCGGTAAAGCTTATTCACTTTCCACCAATTCAGATATTTACCTGTATGACATGGAAAATGGCGGAACCGTAAATATGACCAAAGGGATGATGGGTTTTGACGTTGCTCCTGAGTTTTCGCCTGATGGCAGGTACATTGCCTGGCAAAGCATGGAACGTGACGGCTACGAATCCGACAAAAACAGGCTGTTTGTTATGGATATTGAAACCAATCAAAAATTCTACGGAACAGAAAATTTTGATCAGAATGCCGATGGCCTTACCTGGGCCTCAGATAGCAAATCCTTATTCTTTACCAGTGATTGGCACAGTCGTACCCAAATTTACCGGTATTTCATCGAAGACGGCAAAATTATACAGTTGACCGAAGGCATGGTAGATTACAAATCGGTTACCGAAGCCGGTGATTTTCTGGTTGCCGTGCGTAATTCAATTGCTCAGCCTGCTGATTTATTTTCTGTAAATATGAAGACGGGCGAAGAAAAGCAGTTGACTTTTGCCAATAAGGATATCCTTGATAAACTCACCATGGGTAAAGTGGAAGAAAGATGGATGAAAACATTTGATGGTGAAGATATGCTAACATTGATCATTTATCCTCCCAATTTTGATCCCAATAAAAAATACCCGGCGTTGCTTTATTGCAAAGGCGGGCCGCAGGGACCTCTCAGCCAGAACTTCCATTATCGGTGGAATTATGAGTTGATGGCTGCCAATGATTACATTATCGTTGCTCCCAACCGGCGTGGTGTTTCCGGATTTGGACAGGCCTGGCAGGAGCAGATCAGCGGTGATTATCATGGCAAAAGTATGCAGGATTACCTTACAGCCATTGATGAAATGGCGAAAGAACCTTTTGTGGACGCAGATCGTCTTGGAGCTGTTGGAGCAAGTGCCGGTGGTTACGCCGTATATTACCTTGCCGGAATTCATGAAGGCAGGTTTAAAGCGTTAATTGCCCATGATGGAATTTTTAATGAAGAAGCACAATACCTCGAAACAGAGGAAATGTGGTTTGAGAACTGGGACATTGGTGGACCCTTCTGGGATAAAAAGAATAAAATTGCGCAGGAAGCATATGCACATTCACCGCATAAATTCGTGGGCAACTGGGATGCCCCAATTCTTGTAATCCACGGTGAGCATGATTACCGCGTTGTTTATACACAGGGAATGACTGCTTTTAATGCAGCTATCCTTAATGGTGTGCCGGCAGAGTATCTTCATTTCCCGGATGAAAACCACTGGGTGCTCCAACCCCAGAATGGAATTCTGTGGCAAAGGGTGTTCTTTAACTGGCTGGATAAATGGTTGAAGTAGATTGTTGGTTATTTGGTTTTTGGTTATGATTATTATTCCAATCTAACCCCCAAAAACTAAGAACCATTAACTCTTAACGCTTGTTTATTTAAATGACCAATAAACTTAAAATAATAATGTGGCTGGCCCGTGTACTTGGCGGGCTGGCCATTGTTTTTTTCGGTGCCTTTGTGATTGGCGAGGGATTGCCTGATTTAAAAGAAGGTGTCCCATCCCAAGTTCAATCAACCCTGCTAATACTTGGCTTTTCAGCATTAGGCTATCTTTTTGCCTGGTTTCGCGAAAAGGAGGGAGGGTTGGTTATGATCATTGCCGGAGCTATTCAGGCCTTGTCGATGTGTTATTTGGTAAAACCGGAAGAATGGCCGGTTATCCTTGTCTTTAGCCTTCCGATCCTGGTTCCGGGTGCTTTGTTTTGGTGGGTGGGGCACCATGCCAAAAAATGAACTAAATACCCCCCCATTTTCTTGCTCACTAATTATTCACTGAAATTTCATTTTAACTTAAGGTGTGTTTATTCCGTTGATGTTAATTTTGCTCCAACAAATCAAAGATGAGCCGTTCATCTTTGCCAAAATAAAAGCGGCGATGGCCAAGTAAAGAGCAGATTGTCGCGGCGGGGGAAACAAAAAGTGAACCTCTTAGTTGCTGGAGAAGTCCGGCTTTTTTTATGCCTTCCCAGTTCCTTGATCTTAAATATGGCCAACCAAATGATATTACATTTATATTTGTCACATATTACATGATTTAACCAACAATTAAGGCCCCATTCGGGAATACTTAATAAACATTACAAAATGAGAGGATCCAAATCGGCCATTGTTTTATTCTTTCTTTGGAGTTTAATTACCCAGAATTTACTTGCTGATTCCTTGCCCTTGCGTGAAGCAAATCTTACTTCCATGCCCCCCGACACGATTAAGGTAAACTTGCTAAATGAATTGGGAGATTATTATTGTAGTCGCGATTTTGAAAAGTCCCTGTTATACCTTCAACAAGCCCTGGTAATTTCTTCGGATTTGAATTATCAGCCGGGGATCGCGTCAAGTTTTTTATGGCAGGGCAGAGCATATTATTATAAAGATGAATATGCTGTAGCCCTTGAATATCTTGAAAAAGCTAAAACCATTTTTGAAAAGTTAAATGATAATCGCGGATTGGCTGAGTATTTTTGCGCTATTGGCTCAATTCATTCCATCAATGGTAATTTTCAGAATACACTTAATGATTATCAGGAAGCCATAAAGTACGCAGAAATGGCTGGTGACAAGCAATTACTTTCGCAGGGATATATGAGCCTGGGTGGATTATATATGACCCGCGAGGAGCTGGAACTCGCCATGGAGTTTCACCAAAAAGCCCTGAAAATGAAAACTACCCTTCATGACAGCACTGGTATTGCCATTATATTTACCAATATTGGTAAGGATTATGAAATACTTGGAAAAAATGATTCTGCATTTTATTACCTTGAAAAAGGTTATGAGATCAGGAAATTGAGAAATGAAGAGCGTGGAATGGCCAGTTCATGCTACATCATTGGGCAGCTTTTGATCAAAACTGGTGATTTTAAAAAGGCATTAATCCAACTTTCAGAGGCGAAACACCTCTTTGAGTTATTGAAGGATGATACTGGTATTGCCATCTGTTTGGTACAAATTGCCAAAGTACAAAATGAGCTCGTCAGTTTTAGCGCTGCTGAAGAAACAATGCTGCAAGCCCTCACCCTTGCCAAAAAAATCAGGAACCCAAGACTCATCAGTCAAACTTGTGGCGATATAGCTGACCTTTATGCTGCCGCTGGTATGTATGAAAAGGCATATGGGTTTAAGCTTCAGCAAAATCATTTAAAGGATAGTTTGCAAAATGCCAACAATGAACGGATCATCCGTGAAATGGATGTAAAATTCAGAACAGCAAAAAAAGATGATGAAATCCGGCTTTTGAAAAGTGAAAATGAAATTCAACATAAAAACCTGCTATTATTATCAGTATCGGTTATCGGATTGATTGTAATCCTGGTTTTGATACTTTTTTTACTCAGGTTAAAATCGGCCGGGTATAATAAACAGAAGCAATTGCTGGAACAGGAGCAAACCATTAATCAGCAGCAAACCGAACTTAAAAACAAAGAACAGCTGCTGCTCAGGGAGCAACTGGAAGCCAAAAATCGTGAGCTCGCCTCCAAGGCCCTGGAAATGCTTCGGATGAATGAGACGATCAGCGATATCATCGAAAAACTGGAATCTTTCAATTCGGGCAACCATGATGATAAAGCAGCCGACCGGATTAATTCAATTATCAACGGTCTTGAAAACCAGCTTCGCGATAATTCCTGGAATGAGTTCGAAAAGATTTTCCGTAATATACATTCTACCTTCTTCCGGCGTTTACTCGAAATCTGTCCCGATCTTACCCCATCCGAAATAAAAGTCGCAGCTTTTCTTAAGCTTAACCTTAATACAAAAGAGATTGCTGCCGTAACCTATAAATCAGAAGCGGGGATTAAATCAACCCGGTATCGGCTGCGCAAAAAACTGGAACTTCAATCTGATGATAGCCTTGTACCGTACCTGATGAAGCTTTGATTTCTGAAAAACCTTAATTTGAATTTTAGTTCTATCGCCTTCTGAAACCCTTAATTTTATTGGGCTGAATGATTTTGCTACTTTTTGAAACCATTACAGCAACCAATTGGAACCGATTATAGGATGACTTCCCCAATTTCTGAAATTAGTTTTGCTGCCAACAGACGCTAATGGAAAAGCAAAACAAAAAATCGAAACAACCTCAAGCTGAAAACAAATGCGGAAAGGACAATTCCTGGTTAAAGCGGAAAAAAACCATCCGACACCGCAAGGAAGGCCTGATCAAGATCATTCAATATTTCAATCAATCAAAAAACAACCTCTAATTAAATTCAAAAACAATGAGAACAATTCTAATCTTATTAATTGCAGTCTTTGCTGTCGCATCCATAACAGCACAGCCTGTCCTTACCAATAGTTCAAACTTTACGGTGGGCGATAGCTACCGCATGGATAGTTATGTGGAGAATAGCACCGCAAGTCCGGGTCAGGCAGGGGCCAATATTACCTGGGATTTTGAAACTATAACCGGAGGGACATTTGTTGAAGGATCAACTGCCATTTGTGTAGATCCAGCAGGAACACCCTTTGCTGATTCAGCCGCCGCCATTGCAGCCAATATTTGCATCTGCCCTGTTGAAAATCCCGATGATGGCGCCTATCAATATTATCATTCAGGCTATAATAGCCGGGAATTGCTGGGAATCGGCTGGTTCGAGATGGGTAATACCAGTTTCGGGACGTACCAGGGACCCTTAAAATCCCTTATGTTTCCCTTTGGATACGGGGATAGTTATTCCGGAAACTATGAATACACTTCCTACCACCTTGATTTTGGATATTATTTTATGCGCGATTCGGCGGAGGTTGAAACCGTGGCCGATGCATGGGGAACGATCAAAACACCTATCGGGGAATTTAACAATGTGCTCCGCCTGAAAACAACAACCCATGTTTATAGCTGGTATCGTTACGGGGCAGGAACACCCTGGATGTTTATGGGAGATTTTACGGATGTTCAGTATAGCTGGTACCTCCCGGGAATGAAAGTTCCTTTATTGGTGCTATTGGAAATTGATTATTACAAAGATTCATTTTACAATATCGAATACCTGGCTGAATACAGCTTTGTTACAGATGTTAAGGATGTTGAATCAAAAACAAATATGGTGTTTCCAAACCCGGCTCACAATTATATATGTGTGGATACCGGAGAAGCTGAAATACTTTATATCGTTCTGTTCAATCGACATGGACAAAAAGTGTTAACTCAAGCGGGCCCAACATACAGGGTGGATATAAGTTCAATGAGCCCCGGCATTTATGCTGTTTTGGTTCAAACATCAAAGGGTGTATTACAACAAAAATTAATCATTCAATAGGAGGTTATTATGCGAAAACTTTGGATTATTTTATTTCTGCTTATTGGCTATGATTCAATGCTGACAGCCCAAACCCTTAATATTATCAGCAACGATGGAAGTCAGCAAATGGTGGGTCTCGATGAAGTTGAAAAACTCTATTTTGTAACGGGTGTAATGTTATTAGATCAAACCAATGGTGAAACTGATGTTTTTCCGTTCGATGAGATCCAACAACTTAATTTTACCCCGGCTACAGGTGATGTGGAGTACAACGATTTGGAACTACAAACATTGTTTTTATTCCCAAATCCGGTATCCAACCAACTTTCAGTTCAATTTTCCGGATCAGAATTCCAGAACAAACAATTGGAAATTTACAACGCATCAGGCATACTTCAGCAATCAGAAAGTATATTGGCAGTAACAGCCAGCAAAATCTTTTCAATTGATGTGAGTGCATTGCCTGCCGGACTATACCTGTGCAAGGTTAGCGGGGAAAATCAAACTTCAATTTCAAAATTCATCAAAAAATGAGGAGGTTAAAAATGAAAAAACTATTTATTATTTCCATCTTATTCTTCTTTACAGGAATAATCACATTTGCCCAGCAAGATACCATGTTCATTCATCAACCCGGAGGGATTGTGCTTAAAGTGGCCATAAATGATATTGACAGCATTGTATTTTACTCAAGTGGCATTCCCGGAAACACAGTAACCGATATTGATGGTAATGTATATAACATAGTTCAAATTGGTAATCAGGAGTGGTTTGGTCAAAATTTGAAAGTAACCCATTTTAACGATGGATCGGAGATTGCCATAGAGACTGGTAACGACAACTGGAGTAATCTCTCAACACCGGCATATTGCTGGTACAATAATGATCTGGCAAATAAAAATCCATATGGGGCCCTGTATAATTGGTTTACGCTGAATGAGGCCGGCAATGGCGGTAAAAATGTTTGCCCCGAAGGCTGGCATGTGCCCTCTGATGATGAGTGGGAAACACTGGTTACTTATTTGGGTGGTCAGTATGAGGCGGGAGGAAAGTTAAAAGAAACCGGGACTGTCCACTGGAACAGCCCAAATACAGGGGCGACCAACGAATCAGGTTTTACAGCTTTACCGGGTGGATATCGTGCAGGAACGGATGGCGCTTTTGTTGCCATGAATGAAAAGGCCTACTGGTGGTCGGATACAGAAAATTATAGCAGTAGCGGATGGTATCGAAACATCAATAATAATTCTGCGCAGGTTTATCGCCATCATTTGGGAAAGGACTTTGGTTATTCAGTGCGGTGTTTGAAGGATGAGGAATAATCACATTAGTAAACAAAAATAAAAGTATGAACCTCTTGCCATATTGGTGAGAGGTTTTGTTTTGCCAAAAATAAAGAAATGATTACGTAGAACCGGAACTAATTTTGATTTTCCACCAGCCCCAAAATATATTCAATAAGTATGGAAATTAGAAAACCCAATAACCCAACTGTTCGGGCAGAAATGAATTTTTGGACAAATGATGTGGGCATGTTCGCTTGATTAAATCTTTTAATCCCATAAAAGGTAGCAATTGTAAATAAAACCAAAAAAATGCAAATAATAGATTTAATAATTTTTTGCTTCACATCAAAAGGTTGGCGGAACGTTAGGATCAGAACCAAAGACACAAATAGTGAGGGCCACAGAATAAATTGATTTGCTTTTTGATTTATTTGATCGAATTTATCTCTTTTTGATGCATCCAAAGGTATTTTTGCCCTTTGTATCATCCTGTAACCGATTAAAAGAAAAATACTAAAAACTGCTGTTGAAAATAATGCCATGGTAAAATGTCATATAATTCTTATCAAAGTATTTTCAAATTTCACTATTACAATCATTACAATAATATTTCGGTTTCAAGTTTCCCAGTGGCATGGCTGCCATGATCGCAATAAAAATGTAGAATATTTTCCAGGACTTCCTTTTGCCAAATCGTAAGGCGATGTTTTGTGATCCGCAATTCGGGCAGGTGTAAGTCTCCTGCTGAGGCTCCAGTTTGTCTTTAATTAGCTTAAGGGCTTCTGCCAAATCATTTTCCATTACCATAATCTGTATGCCTGAATTTAGAAACAGGTTGTGATGTGGTGCCAGGGTCGTCATGTTTTCATTAGTAAGGAAACAGTCGATGCCCGCATTCATCAGTTTTCCTTTAATAAGGTGCGCCTCTGCTGGATCATCAACGCTTATGAGGTTAATTGTCTTCATTTATAGGATTTAATCATTCCGCAATTTATAAAATATAGGAATCGAATTTCAGATCCGATTAATATTAAGATAAAATAATTTGAGATTCTGCGCTGCTTTCCACACTACAATGTTAAAATCTCCGTTAGCATTTACATAATTTCATTTCGATTCATTGTAGCTTTGCCTGTGAAATGATGATCATGAAGCGTATTTTAAGTTTTACCCTATTTATTTTTTGGACTATTGCATTAATGGCCACTCCGCCATATCCACCCGATAGCAGCCGGTCGAATGAAGTTTCCGATACCGTTTCATACTGGAAACTTGCAGCCACGGGAATGCTTAACCTCAATCAGGTGGCATATGCCAACTGGGCCGAAGGAGGCGAAAGCAATGTAGCAGGGAATACTGTGGGATCCGCAAAAGCAAACTACCTGAAGGATGGATTTAAAGCAGATAATTTCATAAACCTGGCTTATGGTATTACCTGGAATAATGAACAGGGAATTCGAAAAACAGATGATAAACTGGATGTGGGTACAACAATAGGTTATGAAGCGGTTGAGAACTGGTTTTATTCGATGATGCTGAACCTGAAAACTCAGTTTGGACCTGGTTATAAATATCCGAATGACTCTACCCTGGTGTCGGATTTTATGTCGCCCGGACGACTTTTTCTCTCCATGGGCATGGAATACAAACCCGATGAACGAACCTCAGTTTTTATTTCACCGGCCTCCGGAAAATTTATTTTTGTGATGAATCAGGAATTGGCTGATCAGGGGGCCTATGGTGTACGACCTGCTGAAACTGATACAGCCGGAAACATTATTGTCCCGGGGTTGAATTATCAACCGCGGTTCGGGCTAAACCTGGTGGTAACCCTCAACAGGGAGATTATGAAAAATGTGAACATGGATACCAAACTCAATTTGCACAATAACTACATGGATGAGGTTATTGAAAACCGCTGGAACTTTGATGTGGATTGGGAAACAGCTTTGAATTTTAAAATCAACAGCTTTTTATCTTCCATGATATACCTGCACCTGATGTACGACAACGACATTAATTTGCCTACTTACGAATACATTGAAGGGGAGCGCATTGAAACCGGCCAGGGACCAAAACTCCAAATGAAAGAAAACTTTGGTATCGGAGTAATGATTAAAGTATAGGAGCCATGGTTGAATAAATTGATCCCTTACTTCAGTGAATTTGTGAAATCCATTTCCAAACCCTGAACCCTGAACTCTGAACCCAAAACCCAGAACCCTGAACCCTGAACCCTGAACCCAGAACTCCGAACTCCGAACTCCGAACTCATCTCATCCATACTTACTAAGCTGTTCCAGCTTATCCCTGTCCTGAATGATCAGTCTGCCATTTTTTTCAGTTACGATATTATTTTGCTCCAGATCTTTGATCACCCTAACTGCACTCATCATACTCATGCCTGCCAGTTCGGCCAGTTCTTTTCTGGATAGCTGCATCGGAAAATTTTCCATATGGTAAACTTCGTCGGAAAGGTGAAGAAGCGCGTCGGCCATGCGACCATTAAGTTGTTTTTGTGAAGCAGTGATCAGCCTTTTGTAATGATATAAAGTACAATTGTTAATACTTTCAACAATACTTTGAGCAAACTCACCATTGGTTTTTACCAGGTCTTCAATTACTTTTTTATCAATGGCACAGATCACCGAATCCTCAATGGCAGCCACTGAATATTGCAACGGAGCTGTAGAAAACAAATTGGGAAGCCCGATCATATTTCCACCGCTTACTATATTCAGTATCATATCTGTTTCTCCCTCCATTTCCATATACACCTTTACCAGCCCTTTTTGCAGGTATAGTATATGGGTTACAAAGGATCCCATTTTTGCAATGTTTTCGCCTTTTCGGTAATTCAGCTCAGCACGCTTAACGTCTGCAACCTCAAGCTCCAGGGGGCTCAGCCTTCTGAAACAACCAGCCTTTGCATCGCAAACCGGACAACTTTTTTTATGATCGAACATGATACCATTCAATATGGGTACAAAATTATAATTTATTCGGTTAGTATATAATAATGTATATGCATAACATTTAATCAAGCTTAAAAAACCTCACGTCAACTTTTTTATTACGCTACGTCTATTTCTCTGTCAACCTGATTTAAATCAAATGTAAATACATACATATATCAATTCCTCGGTTTAAATGATCCCCCTTTTTAGTTTTGTTGCGAATTAATTTTCGCTGCATGAACTTAAAAAATGTATTACAGATCTTTGTATTGTCCTACCTCACCTGGCTGGCACTGAACTGGTCGGTACACACGGATGTCCTGGTAACAGGAGCTATCATTTCGGTGCTGATTGCTGTTTTACTTTGTAGCCAGTGTTCAGTACTTCAGGAAGTAAGGTTAACACCGAAAAGTTTTGCTTACGCCTTTGGCTTTGTAGGAGTCTTCTGGATTGAGCTTTTCAAATCAAACTTTGATGTTGCCCGGCGTGTTTTAACACCTTCACTGCCAATCAATCCCGGAATTGTGGAGGTAAAAACCAGGCTGAAATCCAATATTGGTAAAATGTTGCTGGCCAATGCCATTACACTCACCCCCGGAACACTCACAGTGGACATTCTAGGGGATCGCATGTTTATCCATTGGATAGATGTGAGTAGTACTGATATCAATGAAGCAACGCATGCAATTGTATCAAAATTCGAAAAATATCTGGAGGTAATGTATGGTTGAGATCATTTTATATATCGCAGGCGGGTTGATCCTGCTGGGAATGCTTACGGCACTCTGGCGCTTTGTTAAAGGGCCGAGCTCTGCCGATCGCATCATGGCTTTTGATGCAATGACAGTTACGTCGATCGCACTCATCGCACTGATCGCCTTTTTCAATAACCGGATTATTTACCTCGACGTCGCACTGGTGTATGGCTTGCTGAGCTTCACCGGCGTGATCGTCATAGCCCGTTTTCTGGAGAAAGGATTATAATTATGGAAATACGCATGTTAATCGGCAGCATTGTTACCTTGATCGGAGCCATCTTCATTTTCCTCGGCGCCCTGGGGATTGTTCGTATGCCTGATCTTTACAATCGTCTGCAAACAGGTACCAAAGCAAGTACATTGGGAACTATCTTATCTATAGCAGGCATAGGTATTATCAATCCTGAGTGGGCAGGAAAGGCGTTTATCATCATCTCCTTTGTAATGATGACCAATCCGGTATCGTCGCATACCCTCGCCAGGGGAGCGCATCATATTGGTATTCCCTTATCGGATAAAACAGTAATTGATAAACTTCAGGAGGCAGAAACTGAAGAAAATAAGGAGGATCAAATATGATAGCAATAATATTAGCCATTGTTTTAGGATTGGTTATGATCAGCATGGCCATAGCCGCTCTGACCGCATACCGGGTGAGAGCCGCGGTGCTTGCATCAGGAATTGTGAGCCTTATCGCTTCTATCATCTACCTCTTGCTGGCTGCACCCGATGTAGCCATGACAGAAGCCGCCATTGGAAGCGGGCTCACTACCATCATCTTCTTTTATGTTTTAAATAAAATCAGGAGGTCAGATGTATAAAAATATGTTCATTATTCTGCTGTTGGCAGGATTTGGATTGTTGCTGGGCAGCTTTCTGCTTACACACCACGAATATTTGTCGCTCCCTCAGTTGCCGGCTTATTATGCTGACAATACTGCCCCGGAAGTAGGTGCCGCCAACGTTGTAACCGCAGTGGTAGTAACTTATCGTGGATTTGACACCCTCGGGGAAGTTACCATTTTGTTTGTGGCTGCCTCGCTCATTGCCATGTTTTTAAAACACAGCAAGGCGCCCAGGCACGACCGTCATCCACGGCCTTCTTCTGTTATTCTTTCTACTTCGCAGAAGCTGCTGTTCCCATTGATTGTGCTCTTTGGTGCGTATGTTTTTGCCAACGGACACCTTACACCGGGAGGAGGATTTCAGGGCGGAGCCATCATTGCAACGGGCTTTTTATTGTTACTAATGGCCAATCCTCAAGCTGAATTCAAGCACGGTTTGCTCAATGCAATTGAAAGTATTTCCGGAACCAGTTATGTGATCATTGGCATCCTGGGGGCGATTCTTGGGCTAGGGTTTCTTGATAACAGGTTTATTTCACTTGGCCAATTGGGAACCCTCTTCAGCGCAGGTGCTATTCCGGTTATATATAGTTTGATAGGTTTAAAAGTGGGTGCCGAACTTTCGAATATCCTGCATCACCTTAATGAAGTTCAAAACGAAGAATAATGGAATATTTAACCTTACAAAATATTGGTCTTGTTACAGGTTTCATGCTGATGCTTATTGGTTTGTATGGCGCGCTTACGCAGAAAAATATTCTGCGCATCATTGTTGCCTTTACCATTTTTGATGCTGGTTTAAACCTGGTAATTGTGGCCCTTTCCTATATCAAGGGCAGGGTTGCTCCAATTATCGATCAAACAACCGGCGTTACAAACCTGTCCGAAAAGTTTGTCGACCCGATTCCCCAGGCACTTGTGCTCACCTCCATTGTAATTGGAGTTGGAGTTACCGGAGTCATGCTCACTTTTGCACTGAGGATGTTCAAGACCCGTCATTCACTGGATATTAATGATTTTAAACAAACAAAATGGTAAGTCCTGTACATATAGTCTCCATTGGATTGATAACCGCTTTTCTCCTCGGACTGGGGAAAAAGAGCCAGCAGCAGATGCTTGTGTTTGTATTGATGATCGCGACAGCTGCCATGACCATGGTCTCCGGCTCCTGGCTTATCGGCCTGATGACCGGATCACTTAAACCTACTGACGTATTTACCGCAGGGTTTAAACCGCCATTTGCCATTAATCTTCGCATGACCATGGACGAAGCGGTCCTCACCACCATGGTGAACGTCTTCGGATTTTTAACCGTCATTTATCTATTTGACGTATTGAAAAAAGCAGGTAAACATTTGCTTTCCATCATCGTGGTTTTTCTGATAGGTCTTAACGTAGTGGTGATGACCCGCGACCTGTTTAATCTTTTTGTTTTTCTTGAGATCACTTCCATTGCTACAGCGGGACTGGTCATCATAATTCAGGATTCAAAAAGCATTTCAGCCGGATTTAAATTTTTAATGGCCTCTTCGGTGATCTCAGGCATTTTGCTTATCGGGATCATTTTTGCCTATTCCTATGTTGGCAACCTCAACATCGATTTCATGACCAATCTTTCTATGGTGAAAGGAGGTGCTGTGGCGGTGTTTCTCGTGATGACGGCCATCATCCTTGAAAGTAAGCAGTTTCCGGCCAACGGGTGGGCACTTGATATGTACGAGTCAGCGCATCCGGCCATTGGGAGCGCACTTTCAGCCGTTTCGGCACCGGCCATATTATTTGTGGTTTATAAACTGATGCCCATGGTACCTGAAAACTGGCATCCGGTAATCGGGTTACTCGGATTAATAACCTTTGCTTTTTCCAATTTCCTGGCTACCCGTCAGGAAAATATCAGGAGAATGCTTGGTTATTCTTCAGTGGCGCAAGGCGGACTAATGTTAACTGTTGTGGCTATGTCGGTTTACTTTGGCCAAAGTTTCTGGTTCATCATCCTTGGTTTTTTGCTCACCAATTTCTTTGCAAAAGCCGGATTGTTTTGGCTTAACGGTATTGTCAACAGCGATGATCAAAACAAATGGGGCATACTTCGCAAACGGCCTGTATTGTTTTTCCTGTTTGGTGTGTTTGTAGTTGCTATGGCCGGACTGCCGCCCTTCCCGACATTCTTTGCCAAATGGGAAATGATCATGCAACTTGCCCAAGGCAATGGCTGGGGCTGGATAGTATTGATCCTGCTTGGAAGCATCTTTGAGATTGCCTTTTTATTCAAGTGGTTCGGAAGGGTATTCCATGCTGTAAAAGATCAACCTGCTGAACCTGTCATTCCCTGGTTTAAGGAATTTCCGGTGATGTTGTTCGGTGCCGGAATTTTGGCAACTTCTTACTATTTTATCAAATATCAACAATTCGACAACCTTTTTGTGTTGATACCACTATTGATCGTCGCAGCGTTTGTTGTAATTGATTTTCTTCCGGCATTTATTAAAAATATATTGCTGATCGCAGCCCTTACTTTTTACGGATACATCATTTATCCTGAGATCAAAGGCAACATTATGCAGCTCGTGTTCATGAGCGTTTTCCTGGTGGGAGGTATTTTAACACTGATTCCGGGTTTCGCCACAAAAGGAACCCGTGCCGGATTTTATCCCTTTGCTGCCATGACCATTTTCGGGTTGATCATGCTGGTGAATCCCGGCGACAACCTCACCTTTTTTATGGGATGGGAACAGATGGCCCTCGGAAGTTATATTTTGATCCTTAGAGGTAAAAAAGCCGAACGGCCGGCTCAGCAATACATGCTATTTTCAGCCGGCGGTGCTTACCTGATGCTGGCTGCATTCGGTATGCTGCCTCATTTTGCGGGTGATACCTTTTTTGGAAATTTAAGTGGCCTGATCCCGGGAGCGGGTGTTGTGTTTGTCCTTTTTGCATTGGGTTTTATGCTCAAAACGGCTGCCATCGGGTTACATATATGGTTGCCCGGTGCTTATAGTGAAGCAGAAGATGATGCCACGCCGCTTGTTTCGGGTGTGCTGATCAATGCCGGTGTTCTTGGACTTTTCTGGATTGTCACCTCATTTGGGCCACAGCAATTGTTCGGATACGATATATTCCAGCTCATGGGATGGATTGGTGCCATCACGGCCATCGGCGGCAACATGCTCGCTATTTATGAAGAAGATATGAAGCGCCTCATCGCATATTCCAGCGTGGGTGCCATGGGGTACATCATTTTCGCCCTTTCGATGGATTCGAAGCTTGGATTGCTGATCGCCCTCTATTATATGGTATTACATTTCATTTACAAAACCATGCTGTTCATGTCGGCTGCCGGCGTGATCTATCGTACTAAAACACGAAATATGTACGAAATGGGCGGACTGATCAAAAGCATGCCCTGGTCGTTTATTGTGGTGTTGATCGGCATCATCACACTGGCCGGAATGCCGCCATTGGCCGGATTTGCCGGGAAATGGATGTTTTACAATGCCGTGGTGATGAAGGGTTGGTACCTGCAAGGAACCATGGTGTTCTTTTCTGGCATTGTTGCCTTCCTCTATCTTTACAAACTAATCGCTTCGGTATTTTTAGGCCAATTGAAAGATAATCACCGGAGGGTGAAAGAAGCGCCTTTTGTTTACCTGCTTCCGCAATTCATTTTTGTGATTGCCATCATGGTGCTTTCAATCTTCCCACAGGTATTGCTTGAGCCCCTTGCGACGATTATTCCCGACCGCGTTCCGGGCGAAGCGATCCTTTGGGACGGCAGACTTGCGATGACTTCATTTGGTTACTGGAATGCCTTTGCGGTGATGACCACGGTAATTGTGATGTTTGCTACCATCTTCTTATGGTTGACTTATCACAGCCGTAAAGCCCAGAAAGTGAAACAATTCAATATTGTGTTTGCGGCTGAAAGACCATTCAGGCCTGAAACCACGCATGTTTCCTACAATATGTTTGCAGGTTACAAAAAAGCCCTTGGCTGGCTGATGACGCCGCTGGCCACACAATTCTGGACAGGCATTTCGGACTGGTCGACAGCCATCGCCGATAAGGTGCGCTCCTGGTACACCGGCAATGGCCAGACCTACGCCATGCACCTGCTCCTTTATGCATTTGTTCTGTATCTCTTAATCAGCGGAGGAAAAATATTATGAGTATCGATTGGATAAAACTGTTGTTTACCCTGTTGGGATTGTTCATCGTGCTGAACTACGGATTGTTGCAGTATGGATTGATCCGCCGCATTACGGCACGCATCGGAAAACGAATTGGCATGCCGGTTTATCAGCCATATATTGATTTGGTGAAAAACTATGCCATGCGCAGTCAGATCACACATGGGGTGATGTTCTACCTCGGTCCCGTTTTCAGGCTCGTGGGTGGTGTAGGTATTTTTATGTTCATGCCGTTGATCTATGGTTCTTATTACTGGAGCAATTATTCTTTTGCTGGCGATGTGATCCTGATCATGTACTTCATGTTTTTCGGGATGCTCGGAATGGCCCTTGGTGCCAGTGAAGGCGGTCATCCCTATTCCTTTATCGGCATCAGCCGAGGTTTGTCGCAGTTTACAACGGTGGAAGTTCCTTTTACCCTGGCTGTAATTGCAGTGGCTGTGCAACATCATTCATTTTCGTTAACAGAAATCGTGGCCGGACAGCAAGGAGGTATCATGCACTGGAACATCATGACCAATCCTTTTGCCGGAATTGCCGCGATGCTAGCTTTCCTGGGAATGATGATGGCATCACCCTTTAACGTGGTGCAGGCTCCGCAGGAAATTCCCATCGGGCCACCCACCGAATACCACGGAACCTACCTTGGTTTATTGCAAACCAACCGGGCGATCCTTTACGTAAGCGAATCGATCCTGATGGTCAACCTCTTTTTCGGAGGGGCCACCAACTGGGTTGAACTCATTGTAAAATCGTTCTGCGTGTTTTTCTGGCCGGTGTTCGTCGGACTGGTATTCCCGCGTTTCCGCATAGATCAGAGCATTCCCTGGTTCCTTAAAATTCCGTTGATCCTGAGCATCATCGGCATATTCATGGTTTAATAGATTTTGACATGGAAGACAAGAAAACATTTATAGATCCGGATTTAACCAAACGAACCGTTATCGGCCCCAATGGCGAAGACATCACCGTTGATCCTATCCAGGATTATTTTTGTGATGCACTGCCAAAAAAACACGAGCCGAAACGGGCTAAGATATTTGAGAATTTCTTCAATTGGGCACGCGCCGAAAGTATCTGGGTGCTCGGATTTGGAACCGGTTGTGGAAGTATCGAATTATATCCTTTATTAACACCTCGTTTTGATGCTTACCGTTTTGGTGTTCAGATGCGCCCGACACCACGTCAGGCCAACCTGATGATCATTTCTGGATACCTGAGTGTAAAAACATTGAAAAGAGCCATCAGGAGTTATGAGCAAATGCAGAATCCGAAATTTGTGATGGCACTCGGTAGTTGCACCATCAACGGCGGGATGTATTTCGATAGTTACAATACCATCAACCGCCTCGATAAATATATGCCGGTGGATGTGTATGTGGCAGGCTGCATGCCCCGTCCGGAAGCAATCCTTGCCGGATTTGAAGCCCTGAAAAAACGGATCAAAGCCGGCAAAGCCGAAGGGGCCAACCTCTATGCCGAAAACTTTGAAACTTACAAAGCAAATCAGAAAAAGATCATTCGGGACTGGAACATGCCCGATTATAACTGGTAGATGATATGGAAAAGATCATTCAACATCTGCAGGGGGCTTTTGATGTGAAGGCTGTGAAAAAGCAGCGCAACGACCTCTATTTTGTGACTGTCGGAAAAGATCAGGCCATCCCCGCCGTGACCTATCTCCGTGATGCCGAAGGCTTTTCTCACCTCGTGATGATCACTGTGGCCGACTGGATGGAAAAGGGAGTTTTTGAACTCAATTATATTGTTCACAATTATCAATTGCATGCCGATATCTCCATCTGTACTAATATCGACCGGGAAGAGGCTACCATGCATTCGGCACATCACCTGTGGGAGCAGGCATGGACTTACCAACGCGAATTGAAAGAAATGTACGGCATCGAATTTCCGGGTAGCCCACGGGTGGATGAAAGCTTCAATCTCGAAGGGTGGGACAATATTCCACCTATGCGTCGTGAATTTGATACGCTGAAATATGCCAACGAGACATTTTTCCCGAGACCTGGCAGAGTGTCGCATGATCCGGCAACCTATATGAAACAAAAATTGTATCCCAATGAGTAACAGCAATAACCACAAGCTATTGATCAAAACCGACCGGAGTTCTTATCCGCAACCTGACGAGAGCGGGAAGTTGCAGGTGGATCTTGATTCAGGGAAGTATGTAAAGGTATGGCACGGACCTAATCACCCCGGTGTAACCGGAAATATGTCGCTGGAGTTAACCCTCTGCGGGGATGAGGTAGTGGAAGCCAAAACCCATGTGGGATACCTGCACCGCGGTTTTGAGAAGATTTTCGAACGCCGCACCTGGATGCAGTGTTTTCCGACGGTTGTGCGGATGTGTGTTCCCGAACCCGACAGTAACGAATACAATTTGGCGGCATCAATGGAAGAACTTTCCAATGTGGAAGTTCCTGAGTATGCACAGTGGATGCGTACCCTGGTCCTTGAAATGGCAAGGATATCCAACCTGCTTCGTTTACTGCCTGCACATGGTGGAACAATGGGGCTTGGGCTTGGCGTTCAGTGGGGAGTATATCTCCGTGACCTGATCCTCGACCGTTTTGAAGAACTCACAGGTGCCCGAATTTATCATATGTATATCATCCCGGGTGGTGTGCGTGGTAAAATGCCGGACGGGTTTAAAAAAAGACTTATCAGTAACCTGGACGATATTGATGATTTCCTGATTCGTTTGAAAAGGCTGGTAATTGATAATGCCGTATTTAAAAAACGGAGTATCGGAACCGGTTACATTAATCCTTCCTGGGTGGATAAATATGGAATTGTTGGTCCGAATGCCCGCGCGGCCGGCTATAAACGTGATGTTCGAAAAGATAACCCTTACCTGATCTATGATCAGCTCGACTTTGAACCTTATGTGGACAATGAAGCTGCCAGCGATATTTTCAGCCGGACCTGGGTTCGTTTTATGGACTTGAAATACGGTGTTGAAATGATCCGTCAGATTTTGGACAAAATGCCAAATGACGGTGAGATTCTCGGGAAAATCCCCAATGCGTTAAACTGGAAAATCCCTACAGGGCAAACCTATGTAAGAAGCGAATCCTCGCGTGGGGAATATGGATTTTTTGCCGTTGCTGATGGAAGCGAATATCCCCGCCGTATCAACCTGCGTGGGCCGAGTTATACCCATGCCATCGCTTTGCTCGAAAAATTACTTGTGAATGCCAATATCTCCGACGTCAGTGCCATCATGGTTTCGCTGGCCACCTGTCCGCCTGAGATCGAACGTTAATACTGTTGAAATGAGTATGAAAATCAAAGATATTATCACCCCGTTCAGTGCCTGGAGCAACATCGTAAAAAAGCCCGTCACTGTAAAGGATCCATTCACCGAAAGGCCTGGAGCCGACCGTTACCGGGGGTTTCATAAAAACGATGTGGAAGCCTGTATCGGCTGTGGCAGTTGCGAAGCTGTATGCGAGAATCAAGCCATCGACCTCGTTCCTGTGGAAGGCATCGACACCAAAAAAGGTGACAGCGGACTCCGGCCCCTCGTGGATTACGGCCGCTGCTGCTGGTGTGCACTTTGTGTAGATATCTGCACCACCGGTTCGCTTACCATGTCGAATGAATACACCTGGGTTTCTGATGATCCGGATGATTTCCGGTTTATTCCCGGAGTAGATAAAAAGCCCTGGGACAATAATGAAAAAGGGTGGACCAATCCGGGTTATTCGCTTTACAATCCTGAAAGAGTGAACATGGAAGAGATTGAGCCCGATGAACGGATCACCAATTTTATCGAGATCGTGAAAGGCTATTCCAAAGAGCAAGCTGAAAAAGAAGCTGATCGTTGCGTTTCCTGCGGTATTTGTGTGGCCTCTTGTCCGGCTCACATGGATATTCCCGGATACATCAAAGCCATTCGTGATGGTAATCTGGAAAAAGGTTTGCAGCTTTTGTACGATACCAATCCGTTGCCTGAGATTTGCGGTCGTGTATGTACCCACCGTTGCGAGGAGGTTTGTTCGGTTGGGGTGAAGGGAGATGCTCTGGCTATTCGCTGGCTCAAACGTTACATCGCCGACAATGTGCCTTTCGAAGATTACAAACGCATCCTCGGTTTGGATTCACTGCCTGAGGCTAAAAAACACATCGCCATCATCGGTGCGGGTCCGTCGGGGATCAGTGCAGCTTATTACCTGAGAACAATGGGTTACAGGGTTACCATTTTTGAAGCCAAAGAACATCCCGGCGGTGCCACCATGTATGGCATTCCGAAGTATCGGCTGCCAATGGAAATGCTGGAACAGGAGATCGGTTTGCTGGAAGAGATGGGGGTTCAGTTCCGTTTCAACATGATGATCGGTCGTGAAGTAAAGTTTGATGAATTGTATGCCGCATACGATGCTGTGTTCATGGGCATTGGTTTTGAGAAACCCTATCTGATTGCCATTGAAGGGGAAGAAGGTCCAGGTTCCATGCAGGCCATCGACTTTTTGCGTGAAGTGAATGAAGGCAAAAAACCGGAGATCGGAAATCATGTAGCTGTGATCGGTGGAGGAAATGTGGCGATGGATGCCGCCCGTGTGAGCCGCCGGCTGGGCGCAAAAGTTACGGTACTTTACCGCAGGAGAATAGTGGATATGCCATCTGATCCGGAGGAAATTGAAGGCTGCGAGCAGGAAGGTATCCACATCGAACCACAAACGATTCCCACCCGCATTGTGAAAGATGAAAAAGGGAAAGTTACCGGAATTGAATATTTAAAAGCAGAAATGGTGGATGATCCGAAAGGACGCCGTCCGAAACCGGTTCCCATCGAAGGGAGCGAAACGATACTAGAAGTAAGCACCGTGATCGGTGCCATCGGTCAGGAGGCTTATTATGACTTCCTGAGCGCCGAATGGCTCGAAAAACTGAAACTGGAGCGGGGCCGGGTAGTCACCAATGAAAACATGCAAACTTCCATTGAAAGGTTATTTGCCGGCGGCGACTCGGTGAATTCCACGGCCGATGCCATCAGTGCAATTGCCGACGGACACAGGGCTGCCAAAGGTATCGACGTATTACTTAGTGAAAATGAATAAGAAATAAAAAGCAAAACCATGATACAGGAATTTAAATCATCTGACGACATTTTACAATTCGCTATCGGTCGCGAACAAGAGAGTGTGGACTTATACACCGGTCTGGCCGAAACTGCCCGCAACCCGGAAATGAGAGGCGTTTTCGAACAATTTGCCAACGAAGAACGGGGCCATAAAAAGAGGTTACAAAATATTCAAAGCAGCGGACAGTTCAGTTTTACTCCCAAACAGGTGCAGGACATCAGGATCGGGGATTACCTCGTGGATGTGGAGCCGCATCCCGGCATGAGCTACCAGGAGGCACTCATCGTAGCAATGAAAAAGGAAAAAGCTGCGTTTCGGCTTTACTCCGATCTGGCTGCTACTGTTTCCGATCAGTTGCTGCGCTCCCTTTTTAGCAGCCTGGCGCAGGAAGAATCCAAACATAAACTGCGCTTTGAGCTTGAATATGATGAGGTGGTTCTGAAGGATAATTAGGAAAAGTGTTAGAATATTTTTTTTTTCAGTAATTCAATTTTGTAGTAGTTTTGGTTAATGGAATTAAATAATTTGTAACTTTAAATTATTAATTTAAAGATTTGCAGGTTAGTTATGGCTATTAATTTCGATCACAAATTTGTTAATGATTATCTGCTTGTAACTGCCTCAGGCAAAGATGAAAGCCTGCAACAAGTTTATGAGTATCAAAAAGCCATTGTTGAAATTGCAGTGAGCAATAATTGTAAAAAGATGCTCTGTGATGAACGAAATTTAATCTATAACATTTCAATATCTGAAACTTACCAGACAGCTAAAAATCCTCCTGAACAAATTTGGAAATTGATTAAAATCGCCATTGTTTGTTCACCCGAATTCATCAGGGAAGCTAAGGCGATGGAAACTTTTGCCATCAACCAGGGAATGCGATTTTTTGCCACCGATGTCTTTACAGAAGCAGAAAATTGGTTGTGCCAAACCTGATAACATGCGCAGATATTTTAATCCGATTCAAAATATTTTCACCGTGCTTTCATTGCATAATAATATATTAAACTGATAAAACGTTAACAGTTCTTCATTTATAATTAGGTCAATCGCAATAATAAATTAATCAAAAAACTAAGTATGGAAGCCATGTTTATGAAAGTCAAATCAACTTTATTAATTTTAAGTTTGGTTTTGATTTGCACATTAAAAGCCTCAGCTCAGGATGAAAAACCATTTTATTACCTCAGCTTTGAAGGTGGGGCACATGTAATTTTTAGCCAGATCCCCGAATACGATTTTATCAGAGGTGACCTGAGTTCTTACGGGGGTGGCAGTGTAAGCGAAACCATTTACGGGCAATCGGATTACTGGTATGCAGGTGTGAAATTAAATAAGCGAACAGCCAATCAGCGATTTGCCTTCGGAACAGGAATAAGATATACACAATTTAACTCTTCACTTGGCAAAAGTGCCGGCGAAAGCAATTCTTCGTATTTTTATATGTTGCTGCGCGAAGATGGGAGCAGCACAGAATATCTAAAAGTAACTGACATTGAAGAGCATTCCGGATTTATCGGAATACCTATTGAATACAGGTTTTTTCTGAATCCAAGGGTTTATTCAAAATTTTATATAAAAGCAGCTGCCAGCGTTAATTATAATGTGTTTAGTTCGAGATCAGCCGGTTTTTATAATAGTTCTATGGATAAATATGAGCATGATATCACTTCGAAGTTTGATGAACCGTCTGACTTTTTTATCCCATTATATTTTGGTGCCGGGTTGATTCTGGGTAATGATCAAAAATCAAACGTAAGTCTTGAATTTCTTGTTCCTTCATTTGTGCTTACTAAAAATGTAAGTGGCATATTGGAGCCTGTCACCGGTTTTGGTTTTCAATTAAATATTCAAATCCCTGTAAATAAAAACCATGAAGCGTAAATATTTCTTTTTTGCATTATTTGCAACAGTAGCAATGAGTTTTGGTTGTAGCAGAGAATATAACCTGGAACAAACAATCTTTATTTATGATCCCGAATTTCAGGATTTACCAATTTATTCGGAATGGGGTTATAATACCTTTGGAGCCTATTATGACAGGGAAGCCTTTATTTCGCTTTATGATGGTGTGCCGCTCAAAATAGTGGTTACAGGTGATTCCACTACATTTATATTTTCTGGTCATAAAGGAAGTTTTAGCGATGAGCAAATGAAAATGAAGTTTGTTTTTTTCAATTACAATCCATCTGATTATTTGGACCTTCTTGAATTGGATAATACTACTTATGACCTCACCCAGGAGAATATAATGGTTATTGTTAGCTTTAAGGATGTTGATTATGTTGCTTCCGTATTTGAAGGAAGTATACAGTTTAAACGCGCTCAAAACCTGTATGTGGATGAGCATCAGGTAGAAGTTATTTTGTCGGGGTTGTTCAATTTTAAGGCATTGGTTAACGACGAACCCGTATCTGTTACCGACGGTCGTTTTGACTGTGGTATTGACAATACAAACTTTTTCAACTACTAATTTCTTAAATCCGGTAAGTAGCACTTACAGCAACTGACCTGGTTTTGCCGGTTCAATCTCAGAATATTGCAGAGCTAAATTTGTTTCATCAAATTTCCCATTTCAATAGCTGCCATGGCTGCATCAAATCCTTTGTTGCCTGATTTTGTTCCTGCCCTTTCAATGGCTTGTTCAATGCTATCAGTAGTAAGAACTCCAAAAATGATGGGTACTTCTGTTTCAAGTCCGGCTTGGGCTACTCCTTTGGCGACTTCATTGGCTACGTAATCAAAATGAGGTGTTGCACCTCGGATTACGGCGCCAAGACAAATAACAGCATCATATTTTCCTGATTTAGCCATTTTTTTTGCAAGTAATGGGATCTCGTACGAGCCGGGCGCCCATACCATTTCAATGTCTTTGTCATCTGCATCATGCCGGTTCAGGGCATCCAATGCTCCACCCAATAATTTTGATCCGATAAATTCATTAAAACGTCCGATTACGATGCCAAACTTCAATCCTTTGGCGTTTAGTTTACCTTCAATTACTTTCATATCTGATTTAGTTTTCATTTTCAACATTTAACATGTGGCCCATTTTCACTTTTTTAGTTGAAAGATAAAAATGGTTGTTTTTATTATGATTGATCTCAATGGGAACCCGCTCAACTACTTTTAGTCCAAAACCAAAAATCCCGCTGATCTTTTTGGGGTTATTGGTCATAAGCCGGAGTTGGTGTGCTCCGATATCGGCCAGGATTTCAGCCCCGATGCCATAATCACGCAGGTCAGCAGGGAATCCGAGAGCCTCATTTGCTTCTACCGTATCCATCCCATTGTCCTGCAAGTGGTACGCTTTTAATTTATTGAGCAACCCAATACCCCGTCCTTCCTGACGCATGTAGAGCAAAATACCTTTTCCTTCACGGCTGATCCGGTGCATGGCTTCATTAAGCTGATCACCACAATCACATCGTTCCGATCCAAAAACATCCCCGGTAAGGCACTCGGAGTGAACCCGGGTTAACACGGGTTCATTGGGGTTTATTTCACCCATTACCAAAGCCATATGTTCTTCCTTCGTAATCTTATCGCGATAACCGATGGCTTTGAAAATACCATATTTCGTTGGTAACTTAACTTCCGAAACCCTTTCTACCAGCTTTTCATGTTTACGCCTGTATGTGATCAAATCGGCAATTGTGATCAGTTTGAGATTGTGTTTTTTAACGTATTCTTTCAATTCAGGGACTCTGGCCATACTGCCATCCTCATTCATTATTTCGCAGATCACGCCGGCAGGATAGAGGCCGGATAACTGCGCCAAATCTACTGCCGCTTCTGTATGTCCGGCCCGAACCAACACCCCGCCTTTTTTATATTCAAGCGGGAAAATATGTCCAGGTTTGTTAAAATCTGAAGGCTTCGAATCCGAATGGATGATCTTTTGAATGGTATGAGCCCGCTCATGGGCAGAAATTCCGGTTTTAGTATCGCTGGCATCCACCGAAACAGTAAAGGCAGTTTTATGGGTATCTGTATTTTCGGCCACCATCATCTGGATATTCAGGGTTTTCAGTCGTTCCTTGATGATCGGCATACAAATAAGTCCGCCACCATGTTTGGCCATAAAATTAATGGCTTTGGGCGTTACCTTTTCTGCAGCCATGATCAGGTCTCCTTCGTTTTCACGCCTCTTATCGTCGACCACAACCACCATTTTCCCCTGCCTGATATCTTCAAGGGCCTCTTCAATCGAATTAAAACCTGTTTCTTCCATTTTGTTAGTCTGTAAAGCCATGTTGTCGTAAAAAGTCATAGTCTATATTGTTAGTTTTGGATTCTTGCTTCTGCAGGAATTTTTCCACGTATTTTCCAATAATATCGCATTCAATATTGATTTTATCACCGGGCCTTTTCTTTAATAGCGTAGTTTCTGATGAAGTATGCGGGATTACAGAAACCTCAAAAGCGTCAGCATACACCCCGGCAATAGTAAGACTGATGCCATCCAGCGCTACGGAACCTTTTGAAACGATGTATTTCATAATTTTTTCATCAGTTTGAATTTTTATCCAGGTGGCGATATCATCTTTCTTCAAAGAAACCATTATCCCCGTTCCATCAATGTGCCCGCTTACCATATGCCCACCCAGCCGCGAACCTGCCATTAAGGCGCGTTCAAGGTTTACCATTGAGCCGACTGTTAACTGCTTGAGATTGGTACGGTTTATTGTTTCTGTCATCACGTCAACAGTCATGGCTTTTTTATCGAATTTGATAACCGTTAAACAAGCGCCGTTGGTATTTACGCTATCTCCAACTTTAAGATCAGTGAGTACCTTTTTGGCAGCAATGGTAAGTTGCGCAGAGGAGGTTCCCCACTTTATATTTTCAACGATTCCTATTTCTTCAATTAATCCTGTAAACATGATGCTATTTGATAATATATGCTTCTATCATAATGTCTTCATCAAACCTGTGAATTTCACTAATATTAAGTGTTATGGCCTGTTCCATCTTTTCATATCCTTTTCCTCCGATAGGCGTAATGGCCTCCTTGCCGCCAATTAGTTTGGGTGAAATAAAAGCATAAACTTTTTGAACAAGCCCTGCCTCAAGTGCCGAAAAATTAAGTGTACTTCCACCTTCGAGTAAAATACTGTCAATATTCATTTTACCAAGTTGGTTTACCAGAAAACGAATATCTACTTTGTTATCTTTTTCGGGGCAAACCATTATTTCAACCCCGCGTTCTTCAACAGCTGCGATAAATTTGGGGGATGCCTTTTCAGTTACTGCCAGCAGGGTAGGAGCAATTTCGGTATCCAGAACAGCAGCATATAAGGGTGTTCGTCCTGCTGAGTCGACAACTACCCTTAACGGATGCCTTTTGTATTTAAAATCAGAGCGATCGGTGAGGGAAGGATCATCGGCAATTACCGTATTTACTCCCACCATAATAGCGGCATATTGATGCCTCAGTTCATGAACATTGGCCCGTGATTTTTCATTGGTGATCCACCTGGACTGGCCCCGGTATGTTGCGATTTTGCCATCGAGCGTCATAGCCGATTTGATGGCCAAAAAAGGTTGGTGAGTGCGAATGTAAAAATTATAGATCTCATTTAATCGGGTTGCCTTTTTTGCAATATCATTTTTAAGAATATCCACAATTATCCCGGCATCCCTGAGTTGTTGTATGCCTTTACCATTCACTTTGGGATTTGGATCGGTAGTTGCCACCACCACCCGGCCTATTTTTTCACTAATGATCTTTTGGGTACAGGGAGGTGTTTTTCCAAAATGATTGCAAGGTTCGAGTGTTACATAAAGTGTGGCGCCGGTAACATCTTCGGTGGCATTTTTAAAGGCATTGACTTCGGCATGCGGACCTCCATATTGCTCGTGGTACCCCATACCTAAGATTCTGTCATTTTTTGTAATTAAAGCGCCAACCATAGGATTGGGATTCACAAAGCCAATGCCTTTGCGGGCAAGCTCTATTGCCTGATCCATAAACTTGATGTCGCTATTTTGTAGCATAAAAAAACCCCTCTATTAATATTTCGGGGCAGGTGCAATGCAAAGCAGAGCACAGTTTTACATACAGAAGTTTCTTCTCCTATCCAGACTTTACTGTCGGTACCGGAATTTCACCGGTTCAGTTCCTGAAGATTTTATCAGGAAGTCGCGGACTGTTACCGCCGGTCGGGAATTTACCGGATCAAACCGGCATCACCCTGCCCCGAAGAAATATCTTAATGCAAAGATATATTTAATTTGATATAGAAAAAGAATGAATGTTAATTTAGAATGAGGACAAATTAAGACCTCGGCAATGAGAAAAAGAAATGGCTGCCATGGCCTTCTTCGCTTTTTGCCCAGATTTCACCTTCATTTTTTTCGATAAACTCTTTGCAGAGGATAAGTCCCAAACCGGTTCCTTTCTCTTTATCGGTTCCTTCGGTATGGAATTTTTCTTCCGGTTTAAAGAGCTTGGGCATATTTTTAGGCGATATTCCAACTCCGGAGTCGACAATCTCTACTTCGATATGATTATTTTTTTCATATGCGAGCACTTCCACATTGCCTTCCTGAGGTGTAAACTTCACTGCATTTGAAACTAAATTGAGCAATACCGTAGATATCATATTTTTATCAGCAAATGCAGTTAACCGGGGGGACACATTTGATTTGAGTGTGATTTTTTTGCCTTTGGCCACAGGCTGTAATAACTCAATCGCATCTTCAGAAATACGTGCCAGGTTGATCTGTTCTTTCACGATTACCGACTTGCCTGATTGCGTACGGGCCCATTCAAGCAAGTTCTGGAGCAATGAATAGGTGTTTTCAGCTGATGAATTTATCTGGCTGATAAACTGTTTGCGTTCCTCATTGGTAAAAGTATCGTAGTCGTCGAGCAGTAGTTTGGAAAGCACCAGCAATGAGTTGAATGGATTTTTTAAATCGTGCGCAACGATAGAGAAAAACTTATCTTTTGTATTGTTTGCTTCTTTCAAGTCGGCATTAAGCTTTTCAACATTTTTCTGCTGGTCTTCCACTTCTTTGTTTTTCAATGAAAGCTGAATGTTTAATTTCTGATTTTGCTGATATCGGCCATGAAGGATCAATGAGAGCACAAACGATCCCAATAAAATAAATAATACAAAACCGATGATCAATTGCTGATTTTTAATCCTGGCATTATTGAGCAACTGCCCATTACGCAGGCGTTCATTTTCCTTATCTTTTTTCTCAAACTGATATTTGGTTTGCAGTTCAGCAATAATTTGCTTGCTTTCTTCCGTGTTTATTCGTTCCCTGCCCTCAACATATTTTTTATAGTTTTCAAGTGCCAGTTTAGGATTTCCAATTTTTTCGTAAACATCCGACAAGCTTAAATGGCATTTATTAATCTGGTATTTGAAATTCAGTTCTTCAGCCATTTCAAGACCCTTATTGAGATAATCAAGTGCTTTATCGTAATCCTCAACATTGCTATAAATAATTCCCATTTCAGTGTATGAAATGGCCAGCCGCATTTTATCACCTATCTCCTCCTTTAGCACCAGTGATCGTTGCTGATAATCCAGGGCTTTAATGTAATCGTCTTTTAAATTATAAGCTTCGCCAATATTGCTCAGGGTAATGGCTTTTAACTTTTTATTATTCAGCTCTCGGCCAATTTCATCAGCTTTAAAGTAGTATTCAAGCGCTTTATCGTAGAGTTTTTTCTGAAGGTAAATATCTCCGATGTGGAGCGTAAGGTTTACAATTTGATAGGTTATGCCAAGCGACTCATAAATCTCAAGACTTTTTTTATAGTGTTCATAAGCATTATCCAAATTCCCGAGTTCCTGGTAAATCATACCCATCCCGGTATAGGCTTTGGCAATTCCTTCATCATCCTGAATTTCTTCATAAAATTTAAGAGCCTCCTGATGCTCACCCAGGGCTGCGTCATATTCGCCCCAGTGACCCAAAATCCTCGCCAGATCGCCAAGTGTTTCAGCTATTCCTTCAAAATATTGATGTTTTTTAAAAATGTCGAGCGCCCTGTCGTAATAGTTTTTAGCTTCGATGAACTTGCTCCAGGCATAGTAATTTGAAGCAATTTGTTTTAGTGATTTCCCGGCTTCCAGTTCCTCGTTGTTTGTATTATGAATGTTATACAAACGGGTGGCATATTCAATTGACTTTTCATAATTGTCAAGCTTGAAATAAGCATCGCTAAGCAATTCCAGTGAAATAATTATATGTTTGGTGTCACCTTTTTCTTCAGATAGAATGAGGGAGCGGGCTGCAAACTCAACAGTTTTTTCATTACTTATGTAACTGTACCAGGTTGCCAGGTTGATGCAGAGATCAATTTTTTCGTCAGCACCTAAATTGTAACTAAGTGAGTTGAAAAGAATATTTTCGAGACTGTCTATTTTGGCTTTTGCAACATAAGTACTGGACTGGTTTTCAGCCAGGATGTTAAATGTTAGCAGGATGGAAGTCAAAAATAAAAAGAGCCGTCTCACAACCTTAAATGTTAGTAGATTAAAATTAAATTACTCATTCAACGTAAAACAAACTGAATGGTTATGTTTGGCACGAATTTTTTTATAAATGAATAAAGCCCTGTAAATCAAAGTTTACAGGGCTTTATTTGTGTTGGTATTTGTAAGATCTTATCTACAATCCAAGTTTTTTTCGAATTTTTTCAGGAATTGCATCTTTGTGAACCATAATGTCAATGGTTTTCAACTGAACAAAAGGTGTGGAGGCATAAAAGAAACCATCATAAATATGGTTATCATTGCCCCAAGAATTTTTAACCTTGTAATAAATGTTTCCATCCTGATCTTTAGCAATCCCGGTAATTTCCATGCCATGGTCATCTGTCGATTCATAATTATCAAAAGCTTCCTGTCGCATTTCCTGGGTAATTACTTTTTCCTTAACAGGGCCTTCAAAACTGTAAAGCGCGTTTTTCTTTTCCTTTTCGGTTAGTTTTTCCCAACGTTCTTTTTCGGTGCCGCTCAAATCATTTACATCATCATCAGGTACAATGGCCACACCGTCTTTCCAACTGAATCCCTTTTCGCTTACATCGCTGCCCCAGGCTACTGAATAGCCGCTGTTAATGGCATTGTCAATTACTTCCATCAGTTCATCCATAGGTACATTGTAAACCACATCAAGCATCCAGTTGTCAGGAATCTCGATGATAAATGGTTCATAAAAAGGATGATGCGTGTAGGAGCCAAGCTCAACATAATCATCCATATTTAAACCTAATTCAGCAGCAAAGCTCATGGGTGTATATTCGGTTCCGTTATAAATGAATGTTTCAGGATAATCACCCAAATAGGCATCCAGAATTCCATCAAAACCTTGTTGCCAAACCGGCGATAATTTTTTATTTCGATTTTTAATAACTGCCTGAACATACGCTTCCGTAATGGCATCAAGTTCGCCATGAATATGGTTTTCTTCACCAATCACTTTACCATCATAGGCTTCTTCAGGAACCATTCCGTAGGTTTTATAAACATGGGTTACATCATGAAATGCACCGCCACCACCAAAGTTAAAATTGCCATGGAACCGCACGTATTTCACTGCTTTTTCCATGTAAGCGTTTCGCACCACGAACATCTCACTTAGATCATATTCACCTTTTCCCATTCTTAATAGCTCTGATTCAAGGAAGGAAATACCAGAAAAGCTCCAGCACGTGCCTGATCTGTATTGATTTTTTACCGGGGTGGTCGGCAAATCTTTAACTGTTGTAAATTGATAACCCGCTTTTTCATCTTTTTTGTTTTCGTCTTGAGCATTAACATTTAAGTTAACTGTAATGAAAAAGATAAAGATCCAGCTAATTATTAAAGAATGTTTCATTTGATCTTGTTTTAAATTGATATCGTATTAATAATTGATGCTTTTCAACGTGAGAATTTAGCAGATGATTCAAAATATTTTATGAGACAAAATATGCCGCCGAAAAGTTTGTATTATACCCACTTTTTTAAAGGTATCAAAAGTATAAATATTGAAATATATTGCAGAAATTGTTTTGCAAATAGTAGTTTTCAATTTGCAGTTTAATTGTATTAGTCCGTTCAGTCGAAACGCAATTTAAGTTGCTCATTTACATTAAACGTAAGGCGGTGAAAAGGTGAAAATCCGGTTTCAGCAATGGCTTTACGATGCTGGGCAGTTGGATAGCCTTTATTTCGATCCCATTTATAGGCAGGGAATTGCGCATGCAGATTGAGCATATATTCATCGCGATGGGTTTTGGCTAAAATAGATGCTGCTGCTATTGACAGGTATTTACCGTCGCCTTTGATGATGGTGGTATGGGGTGTGTTTTTGAAGGGCTTAAATTTATTTCCATCGATGATGAGGTATTCTGGAGTAACCTTAAGTTTTTCAATCGCAAAATGCATGGCTAAAATGGAAGCATTAAGAATATTGATCTCGTCAATTTTTTGCGGATCAACAAATGCCACAGCCCAGGCAAGCGCCTTTTCTTCAATGTCATTACGCAAAATTTCCCGGTTCTTTTCCGAAACCTGTTTTGAGTCGTTTAAAAGATGATGTTGGTAATCGTTGGGTAAAATTACCGATGCCGCAACTACCGGGCCTGCCAGGCAACCTCTTCCCGCTTCATCGCAGCCAGCTTCAGGATAAATGCCGGAGTAGTTTGATTTTAACATCGATTAAAAAACAAGTTTTGAATAGTTACTTATGAGCGTGAGCAACAGAAATACCCCCAGGGTGATATCCATCCAGAATGATTTTTTGAGCTGTGATAAGCCAATGCAGGTAATTGATGCTAAGGCTGATAGCAAAATAAACCGGTAGGTATCATTCATTCCTCCTGATATAATGGTGATTATTGCAGCAATCAATGCAAACCACAAAACCACGGTAAGCTTTTTCCGAATTACCAATATATTATCGCTATAGCGGACAAGTATTCTAAATAATGCCCAAAGGCTAAGTATAACCAAAACTGCAATCAGGAGCAAACTCAGAAAATCATAAGGCCCCTGAAACCTGAAAAAGGTTATCTCGCCAAAATAGCGAAGGTATTCAGTAAAGACTTCATTTAAATTATCAGTCCAGAAATAGTAAACCCAAAGAAGCAGGTAAACATTGATCAATCCAATTAAAACAATGACCCATTCGCGCCAGTAGTAAATCCTGAAAACAAAAAACGAGAGGTACACAAGCAAAATAAAAAACACGCTTTGAAAACTGAACAGGGATGAAAGAGCGATCAGCACGCCGGCATAAAACACCTGTGAATAACCTTCCTCAATATTATGCATTTCAAGGAGGTTGTTGAGTAATAAGATAAGTAAGAAAACCGGAATGATGCTTTGATGAAACCAATGCAAGCCCGGTAAAATGCCAGTGAATAAAATAAAGATAAACGCCGGTAAAAGTGAGTTTCGGGTGGTTAATTCATGCCTTTCGAGAACAAAATTGAAAAGCAATGCCGAACCCATGGTAAACAAAAATGAAATAGTAATTCCAAAAAATGAATCGGGAGAAAATAAATTCAAAACCAATCCATACCCCGGTTCTGCTAAATCAGAATTGAAATTTAAAAGTGTATTTGCCTTAAAGAGCGATGGCAGCCAAAGCGCGATTCCCAGCATGATCAATGCCACATATTGAGGTAAATAACTCGATTTAAAAAAGCGTATTATCATTATTAACTACTTGCTTGAGTTAAGTCTGATTATTTTAGGTCAAAACCAATATCTTTCCGATAGTACATATTCTGGAAACTGAGCCTTCTCACATTTTCATAAGCTGTTTCCAGGGCCTTTTCCATTGAATTTGCATAAGCGCAAACAGCCAGTACCCTTCCGCCATTGGTGAATACTTTCTGATTTAATTCGTCGATGGATGTTCCGGCATGAAATACAATGCTGTTGGTCACTTTTTCGAGCCCGTGAATTAAAAATCCTTTTCCGTACGACTCGGGATATCCGCCTGAAACCATAAATACAGCCGCAGTGTGCCTTTTATCAATTTCGATAGATTTGCTATCCAAAGTACCCTCTGCCACACCAATAAACAGATCCATGATATCGGACTTAATCCTCGGAATTACAGATTCTGCCTCGGGGTCACCCATGCGCACATTGTATTCAATTACATAGGGCTCGTTGCCCACTTTAATTAATCCAAAAAAGATAAAACCTTTGTAATTGATATTTTCCGCTTTGAGCCCTTCCACCGTAGGTTTGATGATCTTTTGTTCCACCTTTTCCATGAATTGCTTATCCGCAAAAGGTACCGGAGAAACTGATCCCATGCCACCAGTATTTAACCCTGAATTGCCCTCTCCAATGCGCTTGTAATCTTTGGCTTCAGGCAGAATCTTATAGGAATCCCCATCCGTTAATATAAAAACAGAAAGTTCTATTCCATCCAGAAATTCTTCGATTACCACTTTTTGCGAAGCAGCTCCAAATTTTTCACCGGCAAGCATCGACTCTAATTCTGCCTGGGCCTCTTCCAGCGAATCCAAAATCAAAACTCCTTTTCCAGCAGCCAAACCATCGGCTTTTAGCACGTAAGGCGGTTTTTGAGATTCAAGATAATCCATTCCCTTTTGCAGGGTTTCTTTGGTAAAAGTTTGGTAATCTGCCGTTGGGATGTCATATTTTTTCATAAACGCATTTGCAAAATCCTTGCTGCCTTCCAGCATGGCTCCTTTTT
Organism: Bacteroidales bacterium; assembly: GCA_020438105.1. Lineage (GTDB taxonomy): Bacteria > Bacteroidota > Bacteroidia > Bacteroidales > JAADJA01 > JAADJA01. Next base: position 215,936 of record JAGQVE010000001.1, on the reverse strand, counting down.
TTACCGGCCCAATCACAGGTATCAGTTTAAGGTCTTCATCACTTAAGAATTGATCATGCAAACCATCTACCAGCGGAGCTTCCGGACCTACAATAACCATATCGATCTTGTGCAAAAGAATAAACGTTTTTATGGCAACCAAATCGCTGAGATTGAGATTTACATTCACACCAAGTTTACCTGTGCCTGCATTTCCGGGGGAAATATAAAGCTGGCTTACTTTTTTACTTTGTGTTATCTTCCAAGCAAGGGCATGTTCACGGCCACCGTTGCCGATCAATAAAACATTCATCATAAAATTTTCGGATTACCTGTTCAACAATCAATTTCCGGAATTAAATCCGGCGTGTAAAGATACTGGATATGGTTTTTTTGAATGAGAAGGGTCGGCGATTTAATTATAAACAATCTGTTGAAAAAACACCTTCGATGCTTAAATTCTCCTGATATCAGCCCCTAGTTTCCGCAATCTTTCGTCGATGTTTTGATAACCACGATCTATTTGATCGCTGTTGTCGATAATGCTAACTCCATCTGCCGATAAAGCCGCTATGAGCAAGGCAACACCTGCCCTGATATCTGGTGACGACATCCTTATTCCTCTGAGCGGATAAGCCTTGTTGAGCCCGATAACCGTTGCCCGGTGCGGATCACAAAGAATGATCTGGGCGCCCATGTCGATCAGTTTATCAACAAAGAAAAGACGGCTTTCAAACATCTTTTGATGGATCAAAACCGAACCCTTGGCTTGTGTTGCTGTAACCAGCGCGATGGAAATAAGGTCAGGTGTAAAGCCCGGCCAGGGAGCATCGGCAATGGTCATAATACTGCCATCCATGAAGGTTTCCACCTCATAACTTTTTTGTTCAGGAATAAAAATATCATCTCCCTTATGCTCAAGTTTTATTCCGAGCCTTTTAAAAACTTCCGGAATGATACCGAGGGCCTTATAATTAACATCTTTAATGGTAAGTGCTGACCCGGTCATGGCTGCCATCCCGATAAAACTTCCCACTTCAATCATATCCGGCAACAGGGTATGGGTTGTTCCGCCCAGTTCGTTCACTCCCTCAATGGTTAGCAGGTTCGACCCAACTCCCGTGATTTTGGCTCCCATGCGGTTAAGCATTTCGCAAAGCTGGACAAGGTAAGGCTCGCAGGCAGCATTAAAAATGGTGGTGGTTCCTTTTGCCAAAACTGCAGCCATCACAATATTTGCTGTTCCTGTTACTGAAGCTTCATCAAGCAGCATATAGGCCCCCGAGAGATTTGATGCTTCAATATTGTAACGCTTGTCGCGGCGATTATAATTTAATTCGGCACCCAGCTTTTGAAAGCCAATAAAATGGGTGTCAAGCCTGCGGCGGCCAATTTTATCACCTCCCGGCTGAGGCATATAGGCCTTTTTAAACCTGGCAAGCAATGGTCCTATGATCATGATACTCCCGCGCAGACTGCCTCCTTTAACAATGAATTGATCGGTTTTGAGGTAGTCAAGGTCAATGTTATCGGCTTTAAACGAATAAGTTTCTTTGCCTTTTTTGGTAACTTCCACACCCAGATCACTAAGCAGGTCGATCAGTTTGTTCACGTCGCGGATATCCGGAATGTTGTGAATGGTAACTTCTTCTTTGGTAAGCAATGTTGCACAAATAATTTGCAATGCTTCGTTTTTAGCGCCTTGCGGAACGATTTCGCCGGATAGTTTTTTTCCTCCCCGGATTTCAAAGGATGCCATCTCGAATTTGTTTTAAATGTGTTAGCTACGAAAATAACGGATAAAAAGTACCGGTAAATATCGATTTAGGATAAGATACCCACAATTTAGGGTTAATAGTTTGAATAAAAAAAACAGCTACCAATTTGATAGCTGTTTCTGAAATTTTTTTACATCCTCTTTTTTTTCCTTTTCATTTGTGGACCCTTCTGAGGTTGTTTAACAGGTTTTTTCTTTTTATTCCTGGAGAGTATCTCATTGGTTGAACTCAATCTTTGATCCTCCCTTAATTCCAACTGACCTTTCGAAAGCACTTTCAAGTGTTCAAAAATCTGATCATCATCTACTGACTCACGGTTCCAGTTGAGATATGATTTTTTCAGGTGATTTGCAATGGCATGAACCAGGGCCTCTTTTTCATAGCCATCTTCCATTTGCACGGTTTTTTCGATGATACGCGCAATGTTTGATCCATACATCCGGTATTTGATATGGTTGGAGCTGTATGGTACCTTGGCCGGCCTTGCTTGCAAGGCCTCCTGTGTTGGTGCCTCATACGGACTGTCTACATCCAGTTTGAATTCAGAAATAATGTGCAGGTGATCCCACAGTTTATGTTTATAGTCACCCGATTCACGAACGGCTGGGTTCAGCTGGCCCATGATCTGAACAATGATTTTTGCAAATTCAGTGCGCATTTCACGATCTTCGATTTTCATGGCTTCACGTACCAGTTTTTGTACATTGCGGCCATATTCGCTGATAAACAGCTTGTCGCGGGTGGTGTTATATTCCATCATAATTTTGAAAAATTTAAAACAACTACTTAAACCTCTCTTGCTTTCCTCGTAATCTTATCAATTTGCTGTTTTTCCCTTAATCCGGGTGTGTTCGGTAGTCAAATTGCTGAAAGGTAAATTTGTTTGTGTGAACGTGTTAACGATCAACGATGTTGCAAAAGTATAAATATTTTAAATGTCTTGAAAAAAAGTAGCCTAATATTTAATTTTTAAAGATGTATATCTCTTTTATACTTGAATCACATTTCAATATTGATCAACATTTACCTAAAAATAAAGTTCGGTCTTTCTTTTGAGCACAGATGGAATTATTATAAGTTTGCTGCTCTTTTGATTTAAACAATGTATTCATTACAGCGGATTTATCAATCAATCAAAACAACTGAAAATGAATAAAAAGATCGGTATCAGGCACGAGGATAAGTATTTAATGGAACGAAGGGTAGCCATTATTCCTGAGCATATTAAAAAGTTGATTGTTCAAAATAGCCTGGAGTTTCATGTGGAGCGTTCACCCAAAAGAATATTCACCCACGAGGAGTTTGAAAAGGCGGGAGCCAGGCTGGTTTCTGAACTGAAAGATGTTCCGGTCGTTTTTGGCGTTAAGGAAATGCCCATCGATTTATTCGAAACCAATAAAACGTACATTTTTTTCTCGCATGTTATCAAAGGTCAACCTTACAATATGCCCATGCTGAAGAAAATGATGGAGAAGAAAGTTAACCTGATTGATTATGAAAAAATAGCTGATGAAATGGGCCGCAGACTAATCTTTTTCGGCCGCTTTGCCGGATTGGCCGGAATGATCAATTCACTTTGGTCATTGGGTCAGCGATACCGTGAATATGGCATCGAAACACCGTTTTTAAAGATCAAACAATCACATACATATCAGTCACTTGAGGAAGCCAAAAAGGTGATCTCAGACGTTGGTTTTGAGATAGCTCAAAAAGGTCTTCCGGAAGCTATTACCCCTTTAACCATTGGGTTTACCGGTTACGGAAACGTTTCCAATGGTGCCCAGGAAATTGCCGGATTATTGCCTGTTAAAGAAATTACCCCCGATGAATTACTTAGCTTGAATAAGCAAACCTCACTTCCTAATAATGTAATTTACAAGGTGGTATTTAAAGAAGCTGATCTTTCGGAACCCATCAGCAGTAATGAGCACTTTGACCTGCCCACCTATTATCAGCATCCGGAAAAATTCAAAAGCAAGTTTGAACAATACATACCGCACCTCACTGTACTTATGAATTGTATGTACTGGGACGACAGATATCCAAGAATTGTTACCAAAGATTATTTGGAAAAATTATACAAACAGGGAACTCCCAGGCTAACTGTTATTGGCGATGTAACCTGCGATCCGGATGGCTCCATTGAATGTACCCATAAAGGTACCGAGATTGAGGATCCGGTTTTTGTTTATGATCCGGCAAGCCGGATACCAGCCATGGGTTTTAAAGGTTCGGGATTGCTAATTATGGCTGTCGACATACTTCCTAGTGAACTGCCCCGAGAGTCGTCCATGGCTTTCAGCCAGGCACTTTACAAATACATTCCGGCAATAGCTGAGGCCGATTATTCAAAAGATTTCAGTAACCTTGATCTCCCTGCTCCCATAAAAAGAGCGATGATACTTCACAATGGAGAATTAACTCCTGATTTTAAATACATAGAAGAATATTTATAAAACAAGAGACGTAAAATGAAACAGATTTTGGTTTTGGGGGCGGGCTTGTCATCTCCAACCCTGATCAGGTATCTGCTTGAACATGCAGAAGAAAATAAATGGTTTGTCCGTGTGGGTGATTTTTCAGAAGAAATTGCTCAAAAGAGGGTAAACAATCATCCACAGGGTGAGGCTTTCAAGTTTGATGTTTATGATGATGAACAACGAACCAGGGAAATTCGTAAAGCCAACATTGTTATTTCGATGTTACCGGCCAAGATGCATTTCCTTGTGGCGAAAACCTGTATCCGCTTCAAAAGGGATATGGTTACAGCCTCGTATGTTTCAAAAGAGATTAAAGCATTTCATGAGGAGGCCAGGACAAATGGCATCATTTTATTGAATGAATTGGGGCTTGACCCTGGCATCGACCATATGTCGGCCATGCAAATCATTGATAGAATTAAAGGAGAAGGCGGAGAGCTGGTTTCTTTTAAATCATCAACAGGGGGATTGGTTGCACCCAAGTATGACAATAATCCCTGGAATTACAAATTTACCTGGAATCCCCGAAATGTAGTACTTGCAGGACAGGGTGGCGCACAAATGATACGTAGGGGAATGTATAAATTCATTCCATATCACAAATTGTTCTGCCGGTTGCAACGCATCGATATTGAGGGTTATGGTGAGTTTGAAACTTATCCAAACCGCGATTCACTGAAATACCGAAGTGCGTATGGTATTGACGATATACCGAGCATGTACCGTGGAACAATCCGGCGCCCGGGATTCAGTCGCACATGGAATTACCTGGTTCAGCTGGGTGCCACTGATGATTCATTTGTAATTGAAAATTCAGAAGATTTAACATACCGTGACTTCACCAATAGTTTTTTGCGGTATGATAAAACCAAATTGGTGGAGGACAAATTTGCCGAATATTTGGATATTGATCCCGACTCGTTTGATATGTATAAATTGCGCTGGCTTGGATTGTTTGAGCGCACTAAAATAGGATTAAAGCAGGCAACTCCGGCCCAAATACTTCAGAAAATACTGGAAGAAAAGTGGGGCCTTAGCTCCGACGATAAGGATATGATTGTGATGCAGCATGAGTTTGAATATAAACTGGAAGATAAATACTTCCGCATTACATCCTCTATGGCTGTGGAAGGTAAAAACAATACAGATACCGCCATGGCTATTACAGTTGGATTGCCTGTAGCTATGGGTTGTAAGCTAATCCTTGGTGGGAAAATCGGGAATACGGGAGTACAAATACCCACTTTACCCGAAATTTATAACCCCGTGCTTGAAGCACTTGCTCCTTTTGGAATTCATTTTACTGAAAAAAAAGAGCAAATTGACGAACCTAATGGTCATTAGTACAGGGATGTTTTAAAATATTTAAAGCGCCGCATTTGAACAATCGGCGCTTTTATTTTTTTATTTTTGAAAGCAAAAACATAAAAATATGGCAAAGTATGGAAAATGGGTCGGGCTGGGACTCGGTTGGGCATTAGGTGGGCCCATCGGCGGTGTGCTGGGATTGGTATTCGGAAGTATGTACGACGGAATGCAAAGTGGTGTTTATGAGTATAAAGGGGAGCATCCATACGGAACTGCTGGTGCTGCAAGAACCCGTCCGGGCGACTTTGCAGCAAGTTTGGTGGTACTTTCTGCTGCTGTAATGAAGGCTGATGAAAAAGTTTTAAAGTCGGAACTGGATTATGTAAAGAAGTTCTTTCATCAGCAGTTTGGTGAGCAACTTGCCATCGAAAATATCCTCGTACTCCGCGAATTATTAAAACAGGAAATAGATGTTACCGGCGTTGCACAACAAATTAGAACCTACATGGATCATCCATCCCGTTTGCAATTGTTGCATTACCTGTTTGGAATATCCATGGCCGATGGGCATGTGCATGCCAAAGAGGTGGAGGTGATTCAGACCATAAGTCATAACCTGGGGATTTCAATGGCTGATTTCAGTTCCATCAAAGCAATGTTCTACAAAGACATCAACGCTGCTTTCCAGGTGCTTGAAATAACTCCGGATGCCAACAATGATGAAGTGAAAAAAGCTTATCGCAAAATGGCCGTAAAATACCACCCCGACAAAGTTCAACACCTGGGTGAGGAATTCCAGAAAGCTGCCAATGAGAAATTTCAAAAGGTACAGGCTGCTTATGATCAAATTAAAAAGGAGCGGGGGATAAATTAGTAATGTAGAAATTTACCTACATAAATGCCATTTGTAAGTGTTTTGCTGTTGCCATTTTCATCGTATACCTTACAGTTAAAAGATAGCTTAACCTTTATAGCATATCCCTGTATTCCCGTCTCTTCGGCAATCTCGTCAATCTTTATAGAGCTGCCACTTTGATCGCCACTGCCATAATAGGTAGTCCACATATCTCCATTATCATCATACCAGCGTAACCACATGCCATTTCCTCCATCAGGAGCGAAGGGATAATTTCCGGGAGCAAAAAATGATTTAAATTGGTCTTCATCCGGAAAACTGCCAACATACTTTAATGTTCCACGATCTATATCAATAAATGAAACTCCATCCCATGAAAAAAGGCCTGAACCCCATGAAACAGAGCTGGTATCGGGTGCAGGTACCCAACTCTCATCTCTTGAATAGCTGCCGGAGATAAAATCTGTTCCCCAATCACCTTCTTTGTAATTGTATGTGACTCCATCAAGGGTGTATTTTACCTGCCAATCCGAATCAATCGTGATTTTACTATCACTATTATCATCCTCTTCTTCATCTTTTTTGCACGAGGATACTATCATAACCATTCCAATTGATATGATCAGAAAAAATAAAGGAGATTGTTTTTTCATAACTTTTAATTTTTAATTATTGATTGATTTTGATAAAAACTCTTTTGTTGGAAACCCAAAAATAACAAATGATGGGAATTTTACATTAAAAAAATGCTGGTGATATGAAATACAGATTCATTCTAAATAAATCCAAATCAAAAAATAAAATAGAATTATGTTTTTACACCCCAATTTGATTTTTGCGACTTTTGTCCGATACTTTTGTTTGATAAATTATGAAGTACAATTTCGACGAAATAATCGACCGCACCGGAACATCCTGTGTGAAATGGGATATCCGTGAAATGTTTTTTAAAAAGCAGGATGTGTTGCCCATGTGGGTGGCCGACATGGATTTTAAAACCCCCGACTTTATTGTGGATGCCGTAAAGCAAAGGGCTGAGCATCCGGTATATGGATACACAATCCGGCCAGAAAGTTATTATACATCCCTGATCAATTGGATTGATAAAAAACATCGGTGGAAAATTGATAAAGATTGGGTAATCTTCAGTCCGGGAATTGTTCCGGCTGTGAATATGGCGGTGATGGCTTACACCAAACCAGGTGATAAAATCATCGTGCAACCACCCGTTTATTTCCCCTTTTTCGGGGCGGTGAAGGATAATGGGCGGCAGTTGGTGAATAATCAACTTAAACTGAACAATGGCAGATACGACATGGATTTCGAAGATCTGGAAAAGCAAATTGATAGCCGCACACGGATGGTTATTATTTCCAATCCGCACAATCCGGGCGGGAGTGCATGGACGAAGGAAGAATTGACCAGGCTCGGGGAAATTTGTATCAAACACAATCTTATTTTGATTTCTGATGAAATCCACAGTGACCTTGCAATTCCACCCAATAAACATACGGTTGCTGCAAACCTTTCAAAGGAAATTGCCGGTGTAAC
>JAGQVE010000001.1:177797-207884 GCA_020438105.1 Bacteroidales bacterium | reverse complement strand
GTTACCATGATGGCCCCCAGCAAAACCTTTAACCTGGCGGGAATGGCATCTTCTTCGGTGATTATTTCCAATGAAAAACTGAGAAATGATTTCCAGATCATGCTCGATCGTGTGCATGTGGGCATGGGAAATTTGTTCGGAATGGTGGCATCGGAAGCAGCATACACACATGGAGAAGAATGGCTTAACCAAATGCTTATTTATGTAAAAGGCAACATCGACTTTATGGAGGAATATATCAGTAAGAATATTCCCAAAGTGAAAATGATCCGTCCAGAGGCTACCTACATGGTATGGCTCGACTTCAGAGAATTGGCAATGGATAATGATACCCTGAAGCAATTTATTATTGAAAGAGCCGGATTGGGATTAAACGACGGACCTGTTTTCGGTCCCGGAGGAGAGGGATTCCAGCGCATTAACCTTGCCTGCCCGAGAGCCTATGTGGAAGAAGCAATGAACAGGCTCGAAAATGCCATAAAAACCTTTTAATGGAGCAAAAGGAAGAAGAACGGCTGGTGATGCATTTATTCAGAAAAAATCTGCCCGACTTTCCAAAAGGTAAACTCTTGCCGGGAGAATCACCGGATTATTTATTACGAATGGATCGTAGAAATGCAATCGGGATAGAATTGACACGCTTGACTGAAAAATCTGATAACCTTATTGATGAGATCCACCTTGCTGTCAGTAAAAAAAATGACAAACTTTCACACTATCAAAACATGAAAATCAACTATTACTGGCTACTCATTTATACTAACGATATCTTTAAATATAAGTCCGGCAATATTCAGAATAAATTGGACAGGCTTGTTTTAGATACCGGATTTGATAGAATCTGGTTGTTAGATCTTTTTAAAGAGTCTGTATTTAACATCTACAGTAAATAAATTTGCGCTATTCATTTTTTTCTTCAGTGCTGAGTTTTTGATATGCTTTGAATTCGGCATAATTCCATGATATAATTCCTTTCGATTTCCAATGATCTAAGAAAGTATGTTTACGTAAAATAATTTGATGATAGTATTGTTCAGGTGTCAAGTATTTAACTTCAAATGAGAATTTATTTTGCTGAACTTGTTGAATCTGTTGCAACTCTTCCCATGATTTGTCGAGGTAAGGCAGCGCCTTGTCGGATAGAGTAACCAGGAAATCAAAGTGAAGAAAAGCTTTATCAGAATGGGCAAAGTTATACTTTGCAATGTATACATCCCAATTTATCATTGATGCAAAAATGAGTACCAGATAAATGGACATTAGATTTACCCTGAATATATAAAACGAAGATTTAATGTTTACAACCTTGATGATCACTGTTATTAATCCAAAGATGGTTAAAATCAGGAATATAAAAACGCCTATTCTTTTGTAAGCAAGGGCAAAATATTCAATATAATAAAAGTTACGCATAGCAACTGAAATAGCTAATATCCCATTTTGTATGAGCCAGATAATACTCAAGATTCTTAAAAGACTATTTTTTTCAAAAAAATTAAGATCCCCTCTAAAGTAAAAAAGTACAAGCCCAATAGAAATCAGAATTGACAAAATCAACAAATAGGTTCCGGCATGGACAAATTGTTTGAGATAAAGGCCATCCCACTCAAAATTAAACCAAACCCAATTTATGTCAATAATGTTAACTGCCAGGATCAGCAGGTTAAGCAGTAAGAAAAGAAAAACACCTGAATTATATTCACTTTTAAGCTTGATACTACTATTCGTATTCCCTGAAGGTTTTAAATAATCATCTTCATTTTGGTCGAACTCCATAATTTTATGATGATGATAACGCATGAAAACAATGTTGCTAACATACAGTCCAATGATAAAAACACCAATAATCCCCCAGTCGAAATTCTTGAAAATTATGGTGAAAATATTGGAAATATGATCTCCAAAAATCTTTGATAATTTTTCAAAAACCGGATTGGATAAAGAATAGATCATAAAGAATATAAAAATGATAAGGAGCGGGATTAGGTAAATTCGCCAACGATAAATTAGCTCAAAAGGTTTATTATCCCCAATCTTAACTTTAATAAGTGTTTTAAAAAATTGATATTGTGCCAAAAACAGGTTAACAAAAGCTAAGCCTAATGTTGTTACAAGCGACTTTGCAACCGGATAGAGTAACGCACCTGTAAAAAGGAAAAGGGAGATGAAATGCATCACATAAACAAAGGCCGAGTGAATAATAATAGAGAATAAAAGTGTGAGAATAAGTCCGCTAAACAATACTATTAAAGTAATTCCTTTTAAATTCAATTGCCCGGTTATTTTCAAAAAAATCAATGCTGAACACTCAATGATCAGCAAGTTTAGACCCAGTGGTTGACGATGAAATAATATGGCAATAAGAACAGCGGATGTTAATGCGGCAAGTAGGTTTATATTTAATCTCATAGATGGAAATAATCTGTTAAGATTGATGAAAAGAAAGGAATAAAGGTTGCCTTTTGAAGAAAATATATTTTGATGCTAATTATACTCACGATAATTTTCACATTTATTTACCTGATTGGTTTCGTGGTTACTAGCTCACTTAAAATCCACCAACGATGTTCAAAATATACATGTTAGGGTGTATTCCTGACTCGTCATTCATTTCCCTCACTTTTTTCGTGGAATTTAAGTTTCAGTATTTCATTAACATTACCATCGATCTATTAAACTGCGTTTTCATTTTAAATTGGTATTTCCATGTTGATCCAAATAACAAAAAGGAGAGAGCTAATGCGGTTTTCATGGGTTAATAAGGTTGATTTAAGAATTTTGTACCGGCGAAATATCCCGCATTGATCAGGTCTTTGATTTGGCTTGTGTCAGTACGATTAAATGAACTTAAATCGGGTTTAATGAGCAAATCAGCAATTTCTGTTTGGAATTTTGCGGCATGCATCATAATAAAATGAAAACTGTTCATGATTACATCCAGGATGTTGTCGGGCTTCTGGTAGGTGTGGTTGGCATTCAAATCCACACCGATAATATACTCAGCACCCAGGGCCTTCACGGTAGGGATAGGTACATTTTCCACGATCCCGCCATCCACAAGCATACGGCCGTCTATTTTGGCAGGAATAAAAATCCCCGGAATGCTGGTACTGGCCATAACAGCCTCAGCCACCGGGCCCCGATCCAATACCATTTTTTCACCTGATGAAGCATCAGCAGCTACCATGGCCAGGGGTATTTCAGCATCTTCGATATTTTTATTCCCAAGGTGCTCCTGAATCAATTCCCCTATTTTGGCATTGGATAGCAATCCGTATTTTGAAAGTGTTAGTCTGGTTATATCAATCCATTTCAACTCCAGGGCAATATCGCGTATCTCCTCCCAACTTTTGCCAAATGCATAAAATGCGGCTACAAAAGCGCCAATGCTGGTTCCACTGATGTACTCGATGTAAATATTATTTTCCTCAATCGCTTTTAATACGCCAATGTGAGCTGCGCCCAATACCGCTCCGCCGCCGAGGGCCAAGCCTGCTTTTTTCATTTTTTGTTTTTGCACAGTTATTCAATTTTCTAATATCAAAAATAAGCATCCCCAACGCATTTTTCGTTCAAATGCAAATCATTTCTAAAAAATAATATTGAAACAAAGAAATAAAAAAGCCGCTCCGGAAAGCGGCTTGTATTATTAATTAACGGTCATTTACTTCGATAATTCGGCAAAATACTTATAAAAATAGGGGATCGTTTCAATGCCATTAAAAAACTGCTCCAGCGGATAGTTTTCGTTGGGTGAATGGATGGCATCCGACTCTAATCCAAATCCCATCAGCACTGATTTAATTCCCAGCACTTCTTCAAAAGTTGAAATGATAGGGATTGACCCCCCGCTGCGAACAGGAACCGGCTGCTTGTTATACACTTTTTCGAACGCTTTTTCAGCAGCTTTATAAGCCGGAAGGTCGATGGGGCAAACATAACCCTGACCGCCGTGCAGCGAAGTGGCAGTAGCTTTTACCGATTCAGGCGCAATGGAAGCAAAATATTCGGTGAATTTTTCAGCGATCTTTTCATGATCCTGGTTGGGTACAAGCCGTGTTGAAATTTTTGCATAAGCTTTCGACGGAAGCACGGTCTTGGCGCCTTCGCCGGTATAACCTCCCCAAATGCCACAAACGTCAAAAGAAGGGCGTATTCCGGTACGTTCCATCGTACTGTAACCTTCTTCCCCTTCGAGCGCTTTTACATTGATTGCTTTTTTATATTCTTCAACATTAAAGGGGGCTTTGGCAAGTAAATCACGTTCTTCCTGCGATACGGTAAGCACATCATCATAAAAACCCGGAATGGTAATGCGGCCCATTTCATCAATCATGCCGGCGATCATCTTGCTCAGCACATTGATCGGGTTGGCAACAGCACCACCAAATAATCCGGAGTGAAGATCGCGGCTGGGTCCAACTACTTCCACCTGCCAGTAAGCCAATCCACGCAAGCCGGTGGTGATAGATGGAATATCGGGAGCGATCATGCCGGTATCAGAAACCAATATGATATCTGCGTTTAACATAGCCTTGTTTTCCTTGCACCATTTCCCGAGACTTGGCGATCCAACCTCCTCTTCGCCCTCGATCATGAATTTTACATTGCAAGGCAAATTACCTGTTTTTACCATATATTCAAATGCCTTGGCGTGCATAAAAGCCTGTCCTTTATCGTCATCGGCACCGCGGGCAAAAATTTTGCCATCGCGGATTTCAGGTTCAAACGGCGGGCTGTCCCATAAATCGATCGGGTCCACTGGCATTACATCATAATGTGCATAAACCAAAACCGTTGGTTTCGATGGATCAATGATCTTCTCACCATAAACCACCGGATTACCATCGGTAGGCATAATCTCTGCTTTGTCGGCACCGGCTTTTAATATGGTTTCTTTCCAGTATTCGGCAGCCCTTAGCATATCCGGTTTATGTTCCGATTGCGAACTGATTGACGGGATGCGGATCAAACCAAATAATTCCTCCAGAAAACGGTCCTTGTTCTCCTCGATATAGCTTTTTAAATTTTCCATTGAAATAAATTTTGTAAAAAAATTGATTAATCTTCAAAAATAGTAATTCTCGATGAGCTGAATGGTGGGCACTTGTTAAATAATTTTAATTTTGTCATGGGTGACGAGCTTGGCAAATGGCAAACGAGTGAAGACGGAGTGCGCCTGGAAGATCCAATTGTATTTCATTTTAAAAACTGACTGTTATGTCAAAAATTCGCATCGCAATCAATGGTTTTGGACGCATCGGCCGGATGTTTCTTCGGGTGGCTCACGAGCGTCCTGATTTTGAAATCGTAGCCATAAACGACGTGATGGAACCGGCCACTATGGCGCATCTTCTGAAATACGATTCGGTGCACAAGCGATTTAACGGAGTGGTAGAATTTAATCAGGATCATTTATTGGTTAACGGGAAAAAGATCCAGGTTTACACTGAAAAAGATCCTGAAAACCTTCCCTGGGCCGCTTTGAAAATTGATGTGGTTATTGAGTCGACCGGGTTATTCACAACCCGTGAACAGGCATTGAAACACGTGAAAAATGCAGGAGCAAAAAAGGTGATTATTTCTGCACCGGCCAAAGGTGAAACCGATGGCGTACAATTTATTGTTTTAGGAGTAAATGATCACCTTATCAATAAAGCTGACCTGGTAATTTCCAATTCCTCCTGCACCACTAATAATGTAGCACCGCTTATCATGATCCTTGATCGCTTTTGGGGAATCGAAAAAGCTTTTATCACCACCGTTCATAGCTATACCCGCGATCAGAATATCCTTGACGGACCTCACCACGACTTGCGCCGGGGCCGGGCAGCCGCTTATTCTATTGTGCCAACAACTACGGGAGCAGCAAAAGCTGTTACCAGGATTTTTCCACACATTGCTAAAAATATCGGAGGAGCCGGTATCCGGGTTCCAGTGCCCGATGGATCATTAACTGATGTTACCTGCACCATATCCAGGCCTGCCAGTGTCGATGAGATCAACGCTAAATTTAAGGAAGCTGCTGATACCTATTTGAAAGGTATTTTAGAATATACCGAAGATCCCATTGTTTCGATGGATGTGATTGGAAATTCCCACTCGGCTGTGTATGATGCCAAACTTACCGCTGTAATTGGCGATCGCAATAAACTGGTGAAAGTAGTGGCCTGGTACGATAATGAGGTGGGATACTCAAACAGGCTGGCCGAATTGGTTGAGAAATTTGTTTAAAATCTTAATCTAGTGAGCCTGGTCGATTTCCGAAAAGCGAACCCGGAAAGTTTTCATGTTATTTTTCCCAATTTGCATCAATAAATTTCCGTTTACCGGCACCAATTCTTCTAAATTGGTTTCGAGGTGGGTGGTTATTTTTGCGGAGTTTACGGGCAAATCGAAATCCAGAATACAATCACCCTGGGTTGAATCCATATTCCAGACCCTGCCAATCAAGCCACCCTCCTCATATCCGTCTTCAGCAGGCTTTAACCACCAAAGCAGCTTGTCAGTATCATCCAGTGTTACAAATTCATAATAATCCGAAGGGAGTCCGCCTTCAGCGCCATCCACATAGGAAACGAGCGGTTTATTCTGATGCTCCATCGAAAACTTCATAGCATCAGTTGGACTAAAGCCGCCGGTATGGGGTTTTAAGGCAAAATCATTTTTGAAAACCGTATTTCCAAACTGATTGGCAAGACCCGGTCCTGATCCTCCCATGCGGCCACCTATTAACACATTGATCTGGGATGAAGCGGCATCCAGAAAATCAGTGCTGCTATTCCCAGGTTTCATAAATGCTGCTCCACTGTTTGAAAGTGTAATTCCATAAACGCCATTATCCACACTTGCAAAATGATTCAGGGTAAGCCACCTGTAATTGACGGGTTCAGATGCTTCGGCGTAGTCGCCGCCATTGCTTTTATAATCGGCAGTTAGAATAGCTCCCAACTCCTCATGACGGATGATCGAGTTTTGTACATCAAAAGAAAAACTGTAGGTCTGAACATCATCCCCGAAATCGTCGTCAATGGTATTTTCAATGTCAACCCTGTTAATGGATTTATAGAGTGTGATTAGCGATGTATGTTGCATTGGAAACGATGAAATACACTGAATAGTAGCACTTACCGGCCCATTGTCGAGCAAGGTAATGGTACCTGTTCCGGATATTCCCTGTCCAAAGTCGTTCACATATCTTCCGTTATCAGGTAAAACATATTCCCTGTTATTGTCATTTTTATCCTGAAACCCGGTAATAACTCCGGCAGAAGTGATAGTAAGCTGATAAAAATCATTTTCAAACTTTGATCCATCAAAATCAGCAGTTACTCCAGTGTTAGCCGAAGACACTAAATCAATTTCAAATACTTTATATCCAACGGAAGGAAGCTCAGAAGCAAAAACGCGGAGATATTGCTGCCCATTGCGTACAATGAGCTGATGGGGCGTTTCGAGCCCACTTGTCAAATCAATTACTGAAATGTTTGATGATCCACTATAAGCCAGGTCTGCCACGCCACTTCTTTGCCAACCCAGCGGGTTAAAAACAAAAAACCTTTCCTTGGTGCCGGTTTTTGTGATCAATGATTCCAATCGTTGGATCGCAGCCCCGGTAAGGGAATCCACAAAACCGGTAATATTATTCCGGAGTGTCAATTGCCAGTCGCCCCGCTCGTCGGTACAACATCCTCCTATTCCAAAATCATGCTCCCAGTACGAACCCAGAGCTATCCAAGCTTTTTCACGATTGATATCTTCTGCTTCGTAAAATGTGGGATCCACAGAGCAGATAACTGCTGACATTGCCTCGGCACTCCGCAAAGCTTCCGTTGCCTTTCTTACATCTGCTGTGGGGCCAGCCATTGTTGCACAATCCACATCCCATTCATTGCCGTATGATACACTTTCAACCGGAAGGTTGTTTTGGGGGTAAAGGCTCAGAAAGTGATCAAAAAAATCTTCTTCATTTGATACATAAACCTGTTGATTGGTATTGCTACCATTTTGAGCGTTTGATACAAATGTGGATGTTGTTTTTTGCAAGGCATCATGGCCGTGCCCGAAAGCACCGGCAATATGATAAGGGTATGAGGTGCTGTTGCATTTATCACTCATTTCGCTGATGGAATTGGATGGAATACGCGCCTCTGCATAGCCTCCCTGCCCGTTGTTTCCATAAAGTTCCGAAAGGGAATACCATTTCATTACAACACCCGTTTCGTCAGGGCCGAGGTATTTGTATATTTCGTGCGAACGGTTTTGCAATTTACTGTTGCCAATATTAGAGGCGCAACCGCAAACGCCTTTCCAGGAGTATTTAACACCAGAGCCTGCCCACAAGGAAGCAAGCCCAAGTGGTAATGTTTGATTTTCCATGGAACCCGCCATTTTGATATCCAGGTTGTAATCCCTTGCCAGCTTTTCCTGCCAGTACATACCCCTGATCACCGCCTCGGTGGGTTGTCCTCCGTAAGTTGAGGCAAACATATTATAAGGCATGGAAATGTGTCCGTCCTTAATGCGTGAAATGAGCCGGTTGAACTCAGTATCGGTTTTTTGATTTTTATATGTGTAAACATAAATGGCGCCATCACAATTATATCGGCTTTGATAGGGAAGGGGGTTGTTTTGTGTTTGATCGGCAAGGTCGAGATAATAATCCAGTTCATTTATAAAAACATCTCTGTATTGGATATCTGTTCCCGACCAGAAATAATCGGTGTGATTGTCGTTTGCGAGGTAGATATGTTTAAAATTTGCCGGGGGTTCACAGCAGGCAACATCTATTTCATATCCCATCCCACTGTTTATTCCCCAGTTGATAAGTTTGTCGTCAATATTAACCATCCCGTCATTATTAAAATCGCCGGAATAATAGCCATTCGAGCCCTGTTCAGGTAACCAAACCTCATTTTTGTCTTTATTGGAAATGGAAAAGTTGCCATCTCCATCGCCTGAAATCATTGCCCATGAACCGCCTGGAACCTGCTTTATGCTTTGTGATCCACCTACGGAAAAATTTGAAGCAAGGGTGAAGTCATAGTTGTATAAGCCACCTGTAAATGGCACTGCTTGCGCTGATAAAAGTGGTATGTGATTTCGGTGTGATATTTTTATATAAAATCCGGGATTGTGGGTGGCTAAAAACTGCAAATCAGATATCCCGTCCAAGTCTTTAATATAGCCATCATTCATCAGGAATCCGGCTCTCCGGTCAATAATCTGGAACATCGTATCGTTCGAAACTATTACGGGTTGGAGAAGGTCAACCAGCACCCAGTCAACAATGTTTTCAGAAGGAATTTCATTTACCCGGTCCTGAACAAAATAATTCCAGGGATCAATACCATAGGGCTGTTTGAAAGGAATTTGCCCGGTGAAATTTAGGGTTGTAGCCATGGAACCTCCAGTATAGGGTCCTTCTAAAAATACCCTGATATGAAGGTTTGTTTGCCCTGAAACCAGATTCGATAGAGAAATAAGTATTATAGACGCAAAAGCGAAAATGCCTTTAAAGAATGAATCTTTTTTTACTGTGCTTATTGTAAAACTTGAGCTTGGCAATCCAAATGTCATATTTGATTTTTCAATCTTTGATAGTACTAAAATAGTAGCTTAAGTTTCATTTTGAGAGGCATGACAAAATTAACAATTAACTTCGGAAAAGGTTTATCATTAATTTATCAGGATTTTTAATTTATGGAAGTGGTTTTTATTTTTTGTAATATGACAGATATTATGGCCTGTAAATATATTGTCAAGGTGATCATTAATTTTTTTGATAACTTTGTTTTTTCCAAACAAAATCAACTGTTTATGAGAAGATACTCAATTTACCTGCTTTTTAGTATTATATTAGCCATTGCAACCTCGCAAGCCCAAACATTCACAAATATTAATGCTGGATTAACAGGACTTCACTTCAGCGATGTGGCATGGGGAGATTATGATGCTGACGGTGATCTTGATCTATTAATTGCCGGGTTAGATGCCGGCGAATTGGGTGTAACCATATTGTATAAGAATGAGGGAAATGATACCTTCACTGCGGTTACAGGGTTAGGTATTCCTGGAACCTATGTCGGCGATTTTACCTGGGGAGATTATGATGCTGATGGCGATCTGGATATACTTATTCAAGGTTACACTGACAGTGGTGAAATAACTGCGCTATTTGAAAACCTGGGAGGGGATATTTTTAGCGATAGTGGACTTAATTTTACAGTTTATACAGATGGTGCTGTTAATTTTGTTGATTTTAATAATGATGGTCTGCTCGATATTTTTATGGCTGGTTATGATGGCGAAGCTTACTCATCCAAGTTATATAAAAATGTTGGAAATGGGGATTATTCGGTAATTAGTACACCAATTCCAGGCGCAATAAAAAGCTCGTATGAATGGGCTGATTATAATAATGATGGCTTCATTGACCTGTTTATGAGTGGATTTGACTTTTCAGCCACCCTGATTTCAAAGTTATATACCAATAACGGTGACGAAACATTCACTGAATCGGAAAACAGCTTTGCCGGTGCCTGGCTGGGTGATGTATCCTGGGGTGATTACGATTCCGACGGGGATTTGGATATTTTACTCTCTGGTCATAACCTGGATGCCAGGATTGCGAAAGTTTATAAAAATAATAACGATGGTACATTTACGGAGGTAACTACAGCAAATCTTACCGGTGTTTCACATTGCTCAACAATATGGGGTGATTATGACAATGATGGTGATCTGGATGTTTTTATTGCCGGAACCTACGAATCTACCAGTTCATGGGTACGGGTCACAGATGTATTTATAAATAATGGGGATGATACTTTCACTGCGGCCGGACTCAGTTTTTCGACTGATGCTTATTGGGGTGAATCGGCCTGGGGCGATTATGATAATGATGGCGACCTCGACCTGGTGTGTTGCGGTTTTGACGATCAGGGCGGAAGCAATACTTACATATACAGAAATGAGGCAGAAATTTCAAATACCGCACCTTCTGAACCACAAAACCCAGTTACTGAATTGATAGGAAATACAGTTACATTAAGCTGGGAAGTGGCATCAGATAACGAAACTTCATCTGAAGGCCTTACCTATAATGCTTATATCAGAAACAGTGATGGAACTTTATGGTGGCCTCCAATGTCAATGCTTGAAAGTGGGAAGCGAATGATACCAGCTATCGGAAATGTAAACCAAAATCTGCAGTTTACCGTCACTAATCTATCAAACGGTACCTATTTCTGGAGCGTACAGGCGCTCGATAATTGCTTCGAAGGTTCAATTTTTACTGAAGAGCAAATGTTTCAAGTGGGGACAACCGGAATTGGCATCACTTCTGAGGACCCGGTTCAGATCTATCCTGTCCCAAGTGAAGGTAAATTTTATTTAAAAATAAAGTCAGGTTTACAGGATAACTCAGTAATTACCATTTTAAACAATCAGGGAGAAACTGTTTATCTTCAAAACTTGCCACGGATGCAAACAGAGTTCAACAGCATAGTTGATCTTTCATACTTACCAGGTGGCTTTTATTTTGTTCATTTTTCGGAAGGGGCCAATTATTATATCAAAAAGCTTATTATAAATTAATTTGGTTTTCCTAAGCTTAATTATTGGTCCTTTACACAACGAACAGATCGATAAACAATATCAATATTTGTCCCAAAAACTCCTACTTCTGTGTAGGCATTGTAAAGTTCAATAAAACCTTCCAGTACCGGGTTTGGATTTTCAGTATCGGCCCAAAAGGTACTAACTTCACCAATTGAGCCATAAGTCATTGTTGCAGTATAGAATTTTCCGGCTCCCAGAGCTGAAAACCCGCTTTCATTTGAAGCTCCTGTGTTTGGAGGATCCCATCCGTGAGTTGCTTTCATTTTACCTCCGGCCACCTGAACTCCACCCAGGTATTCTATTAATTCATTCCATTCTGTATCAGTAGGCAAATGCCACCCTTCCGGGCAAACCACTTCTGCCGTAGCCCATTCATATAATTTGCCAAGGCTATCGCAAAGTGTGGGATTGTTGTCATAGCAATGTCCGCCTACCGTATCATAATTCAGGTTTTCGGCCATCCATCTTTGATTACCAATACAAACTGTTTTGTATTTTTGCCCATCCCGTTTATCTGTAAAATCGCTACCGCATGAACCATAACACCAGTTATTAGCCCCATATAAATTAAAATTAAGGGGTCCTTCATTTGTTTTCCAGCCGTAGTAATTTGCCCAGGGTTGTGAATTGATGTTATTCCCAAAAAGGTGTGCATTACCGGTACTATCACCTTCCCTGAAAAATGAATATATTAAAGTATCGGCATTTCGTTTACAAAACTGATCACCGGCTTCGTAGGATACCTTGTTCTGAGCTGCTTCATATCCGTAAAACGCTATTGGTTCCTTGCTGATCCATGCAGGTTGAATTGGGTCGTATGTGGTTTTGGTGGGTTCATAATAGGTTGACTGAAATCCACTGTAACAGGTATTAGCGAAAATGACGGTCTGCTTCAGATTTGGAACAAAATCACGAATGCCTTTTGAAGTAACCCAAACATGATAGCTGCCAGATAGTCCTTTTTTGTATTCCTGCCAGAGTAGTTCGTTTTGTAAACTGGGATTGTATTTAAATTCTTTTCCGAGACTTAGCTGACCGGCAACGATTTGGTTGACATAGGTTGTCCCGATTTTACTTTCAAGTATTTGCAAAAATGCATCAACTGAACCTGGAATTTCTGCTTCAATCAAATTGAAGCCAACGCCGGTCCGAATCATATCCGGTTGGCCATGTGTGTCCATTATAATAAAACCATATTGATCCAGCGTTTTAAATACCTCTGGAGTACATTGCTCATTTTTAAGAGTAGTTATTTCAACATCCACATCGCCAGTTTCAATTTTGCCAACTACGTAATAATCAAAATAATTACCCGAATAAAAATCATCATGAGCAGCAGCATAAAGCAGCACTTTTTTATTTTCGATTTCATTAGCACAATCTCCTTTAGAACTTATTAACGAATGGGTTCCACCCGGCCCTCCTCTATAAATGCTCATCCCGTTTTCATCTGTTTCATTGATAGTGATGGAGGTAACAATTTGGTCATCGGTAAAGATCCTGAGATGGTGACCATCCAGGTAATCAACTGATTTTACCCCATCTAGTGCTGAAACAAAATCCACAATTTGGCCGAGTGCTTCCTGTGGAGATAAATTCAACGATTCTCCTACGCTGAGAAATTCATTTTCTGCAGCCATAAATATTTCAAGGGATTTTGCCATCGGGCTTGCATTGTTGTTGGGATCATTGGGTTGCTCATCATTTTTTGTTTTGCAGGTTGTGAAAATGATCAATAATATTATCAGGAATGAATTTAGTTTTTTCATGAGTTCAATAATTTAGTTGCTCGGTTAAACTTTGATGAGCTTTAGAAAAGCTTTAAAACTTAATTCTTAACTTGATACAGCGAATATTGTTCAAATAAATAAATAAAGATGGCTTTTTCAAAAAAAGATTAAACAATGTACTTCGAAATGAACAGTGTTTCGATAGCAGGATTGTTAAGACTTTCAGCCTCTGCCTTTTGGAAAACTGAAAGTTAATTAGCAGCTATTTGTGCACATTTTTCACAAACTCATCCACTTCAGGCACACCACCCTGGTAAACGAGGTAGCCGTTATAAGGCTCGCGTTGTGTGATTTCATCGTTGATAGGTGTCAGCATGATCTTTTTCACCTCTTCGGGATCTTCGGTCTGGCCGAGTGCCCAGCTCAGTTTTACCCAGGCCACTTCGGGCAGCATATTGCCGGCAGGAATGATCCCTTTGGCCATCATGTCGCGGCCGGTGTCGTACACAAACATATGCACATAACCCCAGATTGTTTGCAAAGTCATGTACATGTGTACCCCCTTTTCATGTGCCCGTTCGATGGCCGGATAAAGCTCCTTATTGACGTGACCGAGGCCTGTTCCAACAAAAATCACCCCTTTATAACCGGCATCCACCAGGTTGTCCAGGGTGTCGGGACGCATGCCGGGGTAATAATAAAGCATTGTCACCTTATCGCTGAAATAGGGGAGTATCTTCACATCCCGGTCTTTGCGCCGGTGGTTATAATGTTTCTTGATCGGTATGATCTCGTCCCGGCTCACGGTGGCCAGTGGCGTATCACCGATGGTACGGAAGGTGGAACGATAGCTGGAGTGCATTTTCCGAACACGTGTTCCCTTGTGCAACAGTCCGTACTCATCTGAAGTTGGGCCAAACATACAAACCATCACCTCGGCAATATCGGAATGACCGGCGGTTTTCATGGCATGCATCAGGTTAAGTGCAGCATCAGAAGAGGGGCGGTCGGAAGAACGCTGTGATCCAACCAGTACGATCGGAACCGGGGAATTTTGGACCATAAAGGTCAGTGCAGCGCCGGTATGGTGCAGGGTGTCGGTTCCATGGCCGATTACGATGCCGTCGATGCCGTTTTCAATTTCCTGACCGATGGCCTTGGCCAGTGCTACATATTGTTTGGGACCCATGTTTTCGCTGAATACCGCAAAAACCTTTTCGGTGGTGAGGTTACAGATGTCGGCCAGTTCGGGAACGGCTCCATAGAGTTCTCCGGGGGAAAAAGCGGGAATTACGGCGCCGGTGCGGTAATCGAGGCGTGAGGCGATGGTGCCGCCCGTTCCAAAGAGTTTCACTTTGGGCAAACCGGGCGTAAACGGAAACTCCTTTTCGGGAATTTTATAATTCGCTTTTTTGTAGCCGGTTTCCTTCATGGTGGTGATGGTGGTGATATCGATCCCGATGTTGTAGCCGGTAACGATCTTCACCACGATGTGCTGATCGTCGTCGTTTTCGGCGCGTGGTAAAACCGTCCCGCTGAATTGACCGCGGGTAGTGTCGATCTCGGCCTGTCCCCACACACGCACATTGTATTTTTGTAAAACTTTTAATGAGTCGCCTTTATATCCCTGAAAAAAATCCTGTGACATGTTTCCTTGTTTTATGAATTAAATGATGCAGCTAATTTGTTGAGAGCGATGTTCCCCACGGCCTTTTTCCGCAATTCGCCCATGATCCAGTTCTTTTCATTTTCCGGGGTATGGTTGATGGCCGTTTCGGCAAATTTGTTTTTCAGGAAGGGGATCATCGAAAGAATATCCGCCTCTGCAATTTTTTTGAAGGGCAGACTTTCCAGCACAGAATCGAAATCCATCTTCGGATGTTCGAAAACTTCGGGAAGCATATATTTCCCGATCTCAAATCCGATTCCCTTTTCTTTCAAGTATTTGAACATGCCGGAAATCATTTTCGTGTCGAATTCAGCGGCACGGTTATAATGTCCTTCAATGAATTTAAAGGTATGACCGATAAATGTCCCTGCAAAAACCGGATCCATATCCAGATCTTCGATAAGGCGGTGGATCAGCGGAAAATGGTTTTTACTGAAAATGTAAGTGTAGGTATTCTCCGGAATGTTCCACTTTATTAATTGATGATAGCGGTCGATCACCTCGGTCGGGAGTTCTTCACTCAGTTTTTCGATGTAATCGTTGGCCAGCGGGAGCGGGGCTGTATCGGTATCAGGATACATACGGTCGGCGCCGGGCAGCACCCTTTCGAAAATGGTGGTGCCGTCGGCAAATGATTTCCGGGTTTCGTTGGGAACACCTTCGAACGCCATCCGGCATCGCTCTTCAATGGTCTCCAGTGCGGTTTTGATATCGTCTTCCGGTCCCCAGAAAAGCAGTTGTGCATCCTGATCACCCGCATTCAGTTTTTTAGCAATATTGTCCCATTCGGTTTGTTCCATCGAAGCTTGCAGTTCTTCTGAATGCATCATAAACGGCGGGATGAGGCAGGCGATCACCTTGAGGCGGTCTTTGATCTCGTCGGCAAACATTTTTCCGGGCTGGGTAAAATGGCTCATCAGTCCGCCAAATCCGGGCAGATTCACGGCGATGAGTTTCTGGTCTTTCAAATTTCCATTCAGGAAACGCTCATGATCGGGGATGTTTTTACCTTTCAGTTCCACATGAGCCATCTTCCATTTGCCGGTATCTTTGAACCGTTTGTTCAGTTCATCCCGGATGGCCAGTAAGGCCCATTGGCGGAACGATTCGTTATGGGTTAATTCGGGAATCCATTTGGTATGGGCCACCCCTTTGATTTCTACCCTGGAACCACCCCTGCAGCTTACATTCACATCCTGACGGCCGGCGCCCATACCGGTTCTTACCAGTCCGGTGCTGCGGTTGAGGAAACGGATATAATCACAAGCCTCCTGTACCTCATCAGGATTTACACAATCGGGATAGGTCACCGTTTCAATCAGCGGCATACCCAGCCGGTCGGTGCGGTATACGCGGGTGTGGCCAATATCGGAAACCTCACGGCATGAGTCTTCCTCAAGGCTCAATTGGATCAACCTGATCTTTTTATGTTTCAGATAAATCTCGCCTTCCACACCAATGATCCCGGTTCGTTGGAAACCTGTGGGGATACTTCCGTCGAGGTATTGTTTACGGGTGATGTGCACTTCACCTACAATGTTGAGTTTGGAAAGAAGTGAAATTCTGATGGCGATATCCAGCGCTTCATGATCGATATGGAAAGGAGGAGTATCGTCCACCTCATAGGTACAGGCCGTTTCATTG
Organism: Bacteroidales bacterium; assembly: GCA_020438105.1. Taxonomy (GTDB): domain Bacteria; phylum Bacteroidota; class Bacteroidia; order Bacteroidales; family JAADJA01; genus JAADJA01. Next base: position 191,219 of record JAGQVE010000001.1, on the reverse strand, counting down.
GCGAGGTGATACACGATCTTTTTGCGGGTTTTGAACTCCATCAGAGCGGTACCGTCGTACTCACCCAGTTCACTGAGTGTTGGCCGCATGTGACGGATCACTTCAGCATCATAATCTTCCGGTTTTTGAAAGATGCCGGCCGGACATTTACAAAATAATTTGTGTTTTGTTTTCAGTTGCTGGTGAACCTCCAGTCCCGACATAAACCCGATCCGGTCGTAATCCTGCTGGGTAGCATTTTTGCGGGCGACATACCCGATAGCTTCTTTTGTTTTTTCGTAATTATCAGAAGCATTGAATGATTTCTGCATATCGATTGAATCGCTGTGTTTTTGTAATAACAGCCAAAAGTATAGATTTAAAAATCATTTCCAAACCTCTTTTTTGAAAAATTATTTCCTACCTTTACCTCGCATGAAATCTAATGTTTAACAATCATCTTAAATGCAAAAGCCATGATGAGATCAATTAAAAATTTAATCCTTTTTGTAATTTTAGGAATGACACAGGCTTTATCTGCTCAAATTGATACCACAAAACATCAAGTTGACAGCCTGAACTTAAATTCTATTTACAACGCATCAACAATTGAGAAATCAGCATTCAGGACGGTACGTGATATTATGATTTCCAGTCAGAATACTTTCTATTTAAAGTATAACAGGATGGTTGTAGATGGAATTAGCCAAAATACTAACACTGTATATATTGATGGAATGGAAGTAGATGGCGGGATGGATTTCCCTTTGCGATCAATCGGAACTGTTAGTCACTATCGAATGGGGCAGCCAATCAGATATGGATTGCAGTTAGGAAGCGCTGTAGTAATTGAATCAAAAGCCCCTAAAGATAAATTATCAATTTTTGCCGATGGCAGTATTACAACGAATAAAGGATACAGGGACAATCGCATTGAATTGGGTATTGGAGGGCCCATCCATTTTTCAAAAGATCAAGATAAATGGATTCCCCGATTTTATATAGGTGGGGCGTTTCATTCAACCAACGATCCTTTTCCCTCATGGGAGAAAAAACAAGTGTTGACAGATGAGTCGCTTCAGAGAATCAGCCAGAATCCTTTACAATTAACTGATTTTGGCTGGGCGGCATACAGTACTTCCTTTATTTACGCCGATGACTTGCAGGAAGTAAATGTTCACCCTGATGTTGGTCAAAGCTCGCTTAATTATATCGCAAAACTTACTTTTCCAATAATTCAGGGGATGGAGTTAACAATGGGGTTATACCAACAAATTGAAAATGGACGTGAATTCGTTTTTAACAATATGCTGATGAATTCTGCTTATAATCCGGAAACGGAAATGTTTAATTCCGATAATTATATCAACCTGAAACATGAATTGCAACTCTCCGACAATGTGAAATTAACTTATGCTTTTAATTTTCAGCGTGCTGTTCACCAGTTCAGCAGACTGGATGAGAAGCACCAGGATCGCTGGTTTGAGTATGGATACCTCGGAAAATTTAAAACCTATAAAAGAGAAACCTATGAATTGGGTTACATTGAAATTGATGGCCAGGTTTATAACAATGTTTACCTGTTAAACTCATGGGATTCGGATACAACCATCACCTTTGAAGGGAAAGGATTTAATCCCCTTCTGGAACGATACACCGAAATGGTTTACGAGTTGTTTCCCAATAAAGGTAATTTAAATGACCCAACTGGAAATTGGCGAAACAGTACTGATTTAACTCTGAATGGAGGTTTGCTGAATGGATTGTCTCCTCCTCCTGCATATTACCCATATATTCTTTATGAAGACCCAGGTACATTAAATTCCTTTGATTATAGTCTCCAAAATCAGGCTTATACCGGGTATGGATATTCGCAGCATAAAAAGTTCAGGGGAAGTGCTTTCGCAAGCCTGGAAATTAAAAAGCACACCATTTCCCTGGGTTTTGAGTACAAAAAGGAACAAATCAGCAATTACGGAATAAATCCACAGCAATTGTGGTCGCTGATGCGCGGTATGACCAATAGCCATATTCTGGACCTTGATCTTGAAAATCCTGTGCCTGTTTATAACAATGGAATTTTCCAGGACACTGTTTTGTTTTACAGGAAATATACTGAAAGTTCCCAGTTTTATTTTGATAAACAACTCCGTGCTAAGCTCGGACTGGATGAGCAAGGGCTGGATTATATTTTGATCGATTCGTATGATATGGTCAACAATACCATTGATTATTATGATAAGAACGGTGAACTGCACACCATATCAACGCCGGCAAATTTGTTGGATTTTTCTTTATTTGGGCCGGTTGACCTGATCGCTTACGGAATTGTTTCTTTGAAAGGCTACGATTCGGAGGGAAAGCTGTTGGATGAACAGCCCGGAGTTTATGATTTTTTCAAATATGGGGTATCGGGTGCTTATCAGCCCAAAACATTCAGTGCTTATTTAAGTGAGCAGTTTTCGTGGAAATCACTGGATATTTCAGTGGGGGTGAGGATGGATCGATTTGATGCCAATCAGCCTGTTATGAGAGATCCGTACTCACTTTATCCCATTTTAACCAAAGGTGAAGTTGATGAGGTTAATGGTATGCCCGTGAGTCAACCGGGCAATGTTCCGGATAATGCTGTGGTTTACGTTGACAACACTTACTATGCGACCAGGATTATGGGCTACAGAATTGGTGATGATTGGTTCGATGAGTCGGGTAATGCGATAAATGATCCTGAACAGTTAGATGCCGGGGGCGGGGTGTCACCGTTTTTAAAGTATCCATCGGGAGAGATTGGCACCGACGAATGGACGCCGGATATGACTTTTGAAATGTATGAACCGAATGTCTATTTTTTGCCGCAGGTTTCGTTAATCTATAATCATAAGCTTGGCTTCGTTTATTTTAATTACAATTCCTATTCACAAAATCCCAATCCAACCATTAGCACCTACCGCCCGGAGGAGGCTTTATTTCGAACGCTTAACTTCAATGGTTATTTTCAGAATCCAAACTTAAAACCGGTACGTGCAGATAAAATGAATATTGGCATTCGTCCGCGGATTGCAGGTAATTTGTATGGAGATGTCAACTATCAAATTACATCCTATAAAAATTATGTTTGGGCTAAAACCTTCTTTGGAGCATATCCATTTGAATATGTAACTTTTGATAACCTGGATGAAAGGGTTGGATTTAATTCTTTAAGCCTGGGGTTGATTTATGAAAATCCGGCCGGTCAAGGCTTGTCGGGTAGTATTTATTTTACATCAAACAGTGGCGATTGGCAGGATCGTGAATACCTTGAAATTGCAGATATTGTTGTAAACAGCAATATATTGTACCAGTTTGGAACAAAACCGGTATTGAAAAATGATTTGCTTAGCCAGGTATTTTCAAACCTTTCTATAGGAGTATTTCATCAGTTCAGAAATGGAACATACCTGCCAATTCAGCTCGATGTTCAAAATTTTGAGGTAACACCCAATTTCCAAACCATTAACCTTCGTGTTGAAAAGGGTCATTATTTTCAAAAATCAGGATTTTATGCTGGTATTTATCTTTACATTGAAAACCTTTTGAATGCACAAAATCTTTTTTACATTGATCCGGTTACAGGTGAGCCCGACGATAACGGATATTTGAGTAGTCCGGAATGGCAACAGGAAATCAATGAAAAACTGGATCCTGAAAGTTATCGCTTGCTCTATCAATTGTATTTGCGCAACCCGGCTTATTATGCAACACCCCGAATTATCAAAATTGGTGTAAACCTTAAATTTTAATGAGAATACTTTTAACACTTATTGTGGCTATTCTAACTTCACATTTGTGTGCTCAACAGGCTGGTGAATCAACCTACAGGGTGATGTTTTACAACGTTGAAAACCTCTTCGATACAAAGGACGATACCTTAAAAAACGATGACGAGTTTTTAACGGAAGGTGAGCGGCATTGGGACAATCACAAATTTTATAAAAAGCTGAACAATACCGCCAAAGTGATCATTAGTGTGGGTGAGTGGCAGGTGCCTGCAATGGTGGGGTTATGCGAAATAGAAAACCGTTATGTACTTAATCAACTGGTTTATGAAACGCCGCTGAAGAACTTCGGCTATTCCATTATTCACAGGGAATCGCCTGACTGGCGTGGAATTGATGTTGCCATGCTTTATCGCAAGGAGCTTTTTACGCCAGATACTTTCTTTATTATTTCGGTTCATTTTCCATTTGACCCGAATTCGGCCACACGGGATATTTTGTATGTGAAGGGCAGGTTGGATGATGATACCATTCACTTGTTTATAAATCACTGGCCTTCGCGCTATGGCGGTTACATGGAAACCAAACCGAAACGGGAGTTTGTAGCAGGCCTGGTTCGGCATAAGGTGGATTCTCTCTTTAATGAAAATCCAGAAAACAAGATAATCATTATGGGAGATTTGAATGACGGCCCGACAGATGAAAGTGTGTCCGGTGTACTAAAAGCACTTCCTGAGACGGTTGATTCCTGTTGCCGGCTTATTAATTTAATGGCACAATATGATGCGGATAAATCAATCGGAACACTGAAATACCACGAAAACTGGGATGTTTTCGATCAGGTAATTGTTTCGTCGAGTTTATTGAACGATTCAACCGGATTACACATTGAGGAAGATAAAGCCCTCATCTTCAAACCTGATTATTTATTGGAAAAAGATGATCGTTTTATGGGTGAAAAACCATTCCGCACTTTTAATGGATTTGATTACAACGGCGGTTTTAGCGATCATCTGCCGGTTTATGTGGATTTAATAATAATCGGGAAAAATACTAATTGAGAGGTATCAATCAAACCGAATGGCTTTCACCGGGCTGATCCTTGTAACTATAAAAGAAGGAATGATGAGCATCAGGGTGCAGGCTATCAGGGTGCCTGAATTGACCAATAAATAGTGAGAAAGCGCCAAATTAACCGGCACTTCCGACACATAATACGATTCCTGGTTGAGTTTAAATATTCCAAATTTTAATTGAAGCAGCGATAACCCGAGTGCGATGCCATTTCCCCAGATCATTCCTCTTCCAATAATGTAAACAGCATTGTAAATAAAAACTTTTCGGATGCTGCTGTTTTTGGTGCCAAGTGCCTTGAGGGTACCTATCATATTGGTCTTTTCCAGGATCAGGATCAATAAGGTTGAAATCATCGTTATCCCCGAAACCAAAACCATTAAAACAATAATGATTACTACGTTCATGTCGTGCAGCGACAGCCATTCAAAAATTTGTGGTTGCAACTGCCGGATGGTTTGTGCTTTCAACTCAACGCCAACCAAATTGTCTATCTGTTGACCCATTTTATCCATATCCTGGTAACTGTCGAGGTAAACCTCAAAACCACCTACCTGGTCAGGTTCCCAGTTATTTAGTTTTTGAACATGTGTTATATCACCTATGATATAGAGCCGGTCAAATTCTTCCAGGCCTGTTTCGTAGATACCCGAAATTTTAAATTTTCTGCCCCTTGGCTGCGCTTCACTTGAATTGATGAAATACATCCTCAAGGGATCACCCACTTTAAATTCAAGCCGACTGGCTAAACTTTTTGAAATGATAACATCATCGCTGCGGCCCGTATCAGAAAGCTGAATGATGTTTCCTTCAACTATTCTATCTTTAAACCATGACCAGTCGAAATCAGCCCCAACACCTTTTAACAATACTCCTTCAATCTGGTCATCCGTTTTTATGATGCCGGCCTTATCGGCAAATACTTCAATGTGTTTTACTCCCGGAAATGAATCGAGGGAAGGATAAAAAGGTTGGTTTTTGCTAATGGGATTGGCTTCGGCAGAAGTGGTTACATCGTAAGCTGTAATTTGAATATGACCGCCAAAGCCTATTACCTTGTTGCGAACTTGTTGCTGAAAGCCGGTAAGAATAGCAATGGCAAGTATCATTACCGCAATGCCCAGGGTAATACTGAAAACACTGAGACGAACGATGGGCCGTGTAAAACCTGATTTGCCTTTTGAAACAATCCTGCTGGCTATGAAAAGCTCGAAGTTCAATTATATTGAAGTTTTTGCAAATGTATTAAAATTGGACCATGCTTAAGTTTATTATTGATCGCAACCAGATGGGTTTTTTTTGCATCTGTTTTTATTTAAGTCGCTGAATAAAAAATTGTATAACTTTGGCGGCTCTTAAACGGAGATTGGCATTATATGATCAAGAACGTAAAAGGAAGCGAGGATTTTGATTCCACAAGTTTTATAATTTTTCTTTACAAATGGCGTAAACCTCTTGTTATCATTACGCTTGCTGCAATGATCATATCCATAGTTGTGTCATCTCCATTATTTATTACACCCAAGTTTAAATCAACGGTAATTCTTTATCCTGTTTCTACAAGTAGCATTTCAAAAGCACTGCTTTCAGAAAATGCCAGCGAAAAACAGGATGTTATGCAGTTTGGTGAAGAGGAGCAAACCGAGCAGATGTTGCAGATACTCAACTCAAACCGGATTCGCGACAGGGTTATTGAAAAATATGGTTTGGAAGATCACTACGAGATTGATCCCAATTCAAGTTCTCCTAAAACAAAACTTTACAAAACTTACGAAAGCAATATATCATTTCGTCGTACCGAATACATGGCTGTTCAAATTTCGGTGTTGGATAAAGATCCAGTAATTGCTGCTAACATTGCCAATGATATTGCAGAACTGCTGGATTCTACTAAAAATGCGATGCAAAAAGAACGGGCCATCCGGGCTTATAAAATTGTTGAAGGCGAGTACCACCAGCAGCTTGATTTTATTCAAACGATGGAAGATTCATTGACAGTGCTCAGAAAACTTGGAGTACATGATTATGAATCGCAGGCCGAAATGATCAATCAGCAACTTGCCATTGAGCTTGCCAAGGGGAATAAAAGTGGTGTAAAAGCGCTTGAGGATAAACTTGAAGTACTGGCTCAATATGGCGGCCCCTATGTTTCAATCAGGGATCAGTTGGAGTTTGAGAAAAAACAATTGAGTGAGATCAAGGCAAAATATGAAGAAGCTAAAGTAGATGCAGAGGAAGTATTACCACAAAAATTTGTGGTTGACAATGCCTATCCTGCAGAGAAAAAATCATACCCGGTTCGCTGGATCATTGTTTTGGTTTCTACAATATCAGCTTTTATTCTTGGAATTTTAATATTGGCTGTACTGGAAAGCCTGGGAAGGTATAGTAAAAAAAAAAGCCTGACCCTGAAATAGATCTGAGTTTCCTAAACATTGAAACGTGGTTTTCAAGGTCAGGGAACAAACTTTTTGAGCAGAAAAACAGTCCTGTAAAAACAAAAGGTGAAGACGATTTTAACAGGCAGGATAAGATAGAAAAAACAATAAAGGAAACTGGTCCCTATGGGTCCAATTTATTTAAAATAAAAATTAATATGGAGAGTCAATTTTATCACATTAATCTTTTGCAATTGCTGCTAAAATGGAAGGTGCACCTGGCAGTTATCGTAATTATTGCATTGGCCCTTTCTGCAATTTTTTCCGGTCCTTCCTTTATTACACCAAAGTATAAATCGTTTGCAATTGTTTATCCTTCGAATATTGCACCTTATTCGGATGAAAATGAAACTGAACAAATGCTACAGATTTTGCAATCAAAGGATATCAGCGATCAGGTTATTGAAAGATTTAATCTGATTGACCATTATGGAATTGATCGTAATGATCCTGAGTTTTTTTCATGGTTAATGTGGGAATATTCGCAAAATGTAAAAATTGCCAAAACACCCAATGAGGCTGTTGAAATTGAGGTTTTGGACGCCAATCCACAAATAGCCAGTGATATGGTAAATGCCATTATTGAGTTTTATAATAACAAGGTGAAAACCCTGCATGAAGAAAAATTTGGCGAAGTAGTTAAAATGTACAGCAGGGCTTTGGTGAAAAAACAAGCATCTATAGATAGTTTGAAAATGGAGTTGGCTCACCTGGGTAAGGATTATGGATTATTGGATTATGAAGCGCAATCTGAGGAAGTAACCAAAGGATATTTGAAAACCGTTGAAGGCAGCGCCGGACAGGTACGTGATCGTGAAGTTAATGAGCTTAAGAAGAACATGGAAGATAAAGGAGGTGAGGTTTTATTGCTCCTTAATTTGATTGAAAATGAAGCAAATACTTATGCTGATTTGAAATATGAATATGAAAAAGCATATATGGATTTCGACCGGCAGTTCAGCTATACCAATATCCTTAACAAACCTTATCCTGCCGACAAAAAAGCTTATCCGGTTCGCTGGCTGATCGTGGTTATCAGTACACTGGCAGCATTTTTTGTGAGCTTTATTGTAATTCTTATTCTGGAGAATTATAAGGGCATGAGCAAGAGTAAAAAATAATTTTAATAAATACTGATTCCTTTGACCGAAAAAAGCAAACTCATATGGGTTTATCTGATCAGCGGACTTTATATTCTCTTTAATTCTTACCTGTTGATCAACCACCTGATGTGGGGTGCTGCGGTACCTATCTTGCTTATCATAACGTTATTATATTTTGTGGCTATTGATAAGGTCATCCTGATGATTACTTTTTTTACGCCCATCGCAATTAATATTGAAAATTTGGATGTGGGAGCTGCCATATCCCTGCCTACCGAGCCATTGATGTTTGGAGTTTTAGTGTTTTTTCTTATTAAGATTCTGCACGATGGCACCTATGACCTTAAAATAATTAAACACCCGCTTACAGTCTTTATTTTTATTAACCTTTTATGGTTGCTATTCACCAGCATAACCAGCGAAATGCCTGTTGTTTCGTTCAAGTTTTTGCTTAGCAGGCTGTGGTTCCTGATTCCTTTTTATTTTTTCATCATACTGCTTTTTAAAAACAAGGCCACGATTAAAACTTTTCTTTGGATGTATATTATTCCTCTGATTGGAGTGATTTTATATACCATTATTCATCATAGTGTCAGGGGCCTTGATGAGGAATCGGGGCATTGGGTAATGCGGCCGTTTTACAATGATCACACGGCATATGGTGCAGTGCTCACACTTTATATACCGGTGTTGGTTGCACTTATGCTCGACAGAACTTACAGTATGAGCAGCCGGGTGGTGATAACTGCAATCCTGGTGTTATTTCTGATCGCACTTGTGCTTTCATATAGTCGTGCTGCCTGGTTAAGTCTGGCCATTTCACTGGTTATTTTTGTACTGATATACCTGCGAATAAAATTCCGTTATGTTTTTGTTAGTACTGTTGTGGTAGTGGGTTTGTTTTTTACCTTTCAACAGCAGATTTTTGACAAACTTGAACGAAACAAACAGGATTCATCGGCGAACTTTATAGAACATATTCAATCCATTACAAATATATCATCGGATGCATCCAATCTGGAACGTATCAATCGCTGGCAATCCGCATTCCGAATGTTCGATGAAAGGCCTTTCTGGGGCTGGGGGCCGGGAACTTATCAGTTTATCTATGCACCATTTCAAAGGGCCAAAGAAAAAACCATCATCAGTACCAATGCCGGAGATATGGGAAATGCCCATAGTGAGTATATTGGTCCGCTTGCTGAAAGTGGTGTATTTGGTATGATTTCAGTATTTCTGATTTTTGCTACTTCTATTGTTATCGGGATCAGGGTTTACAGACAGGCACGTACAAGAGAGTTAAAGTTATTAAGCATATCCGTTTTGATCGGATTAATTTCCTATTATTTGCATGGATTTTTAAATAATTTTTTAAATTCCGACAAGGCTTCCGTACCTGTTTGGGGCTTCATGGCCATCCTTGTTGCAATAGATATTTACCATAATCAAAACCATGAAGATGAGGCGGTTGTTGAAGAAAATGCAACAGCTCAAAAAAAGTCTTAAAAATGTTATTTATTTAAATATTTTATATATTTGCACCGTTCAAAAGCATAGTCCCTAAAGTTGATACACTACAAGGTCACGCTAAACGTTAATTAATTTACTAAATCGGTCGTGGGTGTTGGATCATTCGGATGTTGATTTTCCCAGGAAGAATTTATAGCTAAACAGGAATAAGTGAATAACTTCAATTATTTGAGTTTTTAACCATTTAAATATTTATTTCATGTACGATATTATTGAGCTTAATAACAAGCTTGTGGCGGAATTGAAGGAAATAGCCAAAGAATTGAATATTGATAAGTACGAAGGCCTCAAAAAACAGGATCTGATATACCGGATCCTTGACCAGCAGGCACTCAGTCCCGCAAAAAACAGTGAGGAACCCAAAGATTCATATGATAAAAAGGCCAGGGGTCGCCGACGGAGAGTACCCAAGGATGGCAATGAAAGAATCGCTTCAAGTCAACCTGAAAAAGTTGATAATACTCCTAATGAGAGGCCGGCTCCTGCAGAAGAGCCCAAACCAGAAGTTAAAGAAGCCCCCAAAGAAGAAACATTGGGGAGCCTCGAAGGAGAGGAGCTTTCAGTAAGGCCACCTAAATCAGAAAAACATTATGATAAGCCAAGATTTCAGCGCGATCAAAATCGTCAGGAAAGGCAATATCAGCCCGAACAGCAAGAGGAAAGAGCCCCAAGACAGGAAAAGAAAAAGGAAGAATTCCCATTTGAACATGAGGGATTTGTGAGTAGTGAAGGTGTGCTCGAAATTATGCAGGATGGATACGGATTCCTGCGTTCATCGGATTATTACTATCTCAATTCACCGGATGATATATATGTATCGCAATCTCAAATTAAATTATTTGGATTAAAAACCGGCGATACAGTTCGTGGAACCATTCGTCCTCCAAAAAATGGCGAAAAATATTTCCCTTTGATCAAAGTTGAAAGAATCAATGGCCGCACTCCTGAAGAGGTCCGTGACCGGATTCCCTTTGATTTTTTGACACCGCTTTTCCCCGAAAAGAAATTTTCACTGACTGGTCATAAAGAGAGTACCATGTCAACCAGGATCATCGATATGTTTTGCCCAATTGGTAAAGGTCAGCGTGGATTGATCGTTGCCCAGCCGAAAACAGGTAAAACAGTTTTATTAAAAGAAGTTGCCAATGCAATCGCTGCCAACCATCCCGAGGCATATCTCATCGTTTTGCTAATTGATGAACGCCCGGAAGAGGTAACTGATATGGAACGCAGCGTTAAAGCCGAGGTTATTGCATCCACCTTTGACGAGCCTGCTGAAAGGCATGTGAAGATTTCAAATCTTGTGCTGGAAAAAGCCAAACGTATGACAGAATGCGGTCATGATGTTGTAATCCTTCTTGATTCCATTACCCGTTTGGCCAGGGCCTACAATACCGTAGCACCTGCATCGGGTAAAGTATTATCAGGAGGTGTTGAAGCAAATGCGCTTCAAAAACCAAAACGTTTCTTCGGTGCTGCAAGGCAGATTGAAAATGGTGGTTCGCTTACCATTATTGCAACTGCACTTATTGATACCGGATCAAAGATGGATGAGGTTATTTTTGAAGAGTTTAAAGGAACAGGTAACATGGAATTGCAGCTTGATCGCAGGTTATCGAACAAAAGGATCTATCCTGCTATCGATATTGTTGCTTCAAGTACACGTCGTGAGGACTTGCTTATCGACAAAGAGCAATTGCAGCGTATTTGGATTTTGAGGAACCACCTGGCAGATATGAATCCGCTGGAAGCAATGGAATTCCTGAAAGACAAAATGCGATTTACAGATACCAATGAAGAGTTTCTGATTTCGATGAACGGATAAAATTCCAATAAGATAAAAAAATGCCTTCAGCATGCTGAAGGCATTTTTTTATGTCCTGTTCCCACATCAATAATACGATTTGTAAATGATCCAGGAATAATCTTCCGAACTGAAGTCAGGTTGTTCACCATTAATTTTTAATTCTCTCAGTGCGTGCCAGGTGCAGCAATCTTCCGAAATAATTTCTGTGTCCATGTAAATGGTATCAATGGTTTCAAAATTTAACCTAAGGTAAAAAGTTTTAATGGAACCCGAGCTAATAAATCCAATTTCGTTTGAATAGATTCTTCCAATGCTATCGTTATTATAAACATCAAATTCCAGGTCTTTTTGTTTCTGATTTTCTATATAATAGAACCGGATAGAGTCAGGATCATAAATGCCCTTTCTAATAAGGTTTTCATTGGTGTGTTCATCCAAAACCATTAATGCCAGACCATTTGGAGGAGAAAAGCAGTCTGCACAACGGGGAAACAAGTTGCAGGATGATAAAGAGATAGTCAGCACGACCATAAGGGCAAATTGCTTCAGAAAATATTTTAAATTGACCACCATTATTGCTTATTTGTGATTTCATTTAATAAACGGTGGACCCAAAGTCGTATTTCAGGCCAATAGCAAAATTAGGAGGGAATCCGTTGATTTGGAATAGATGAAAATACTCGGCATAAATAAAAAAGTGGCTGACCATCCTGAATTCATATCCCACCCCAGGGCTCAGCCTAAATCTCAAACTTACTCCATTATCGGTATGCGGATACTTTCCATAATTAACTTCATGAAAATGCACAACATCAAATAAATGCCATGAAATGTAGCCGATTGAACGGGTTGTTCTGTAAAAATCATATTGATATTTAAACGATATTCCGTAATGTGTATAATCTTCATCCTCCAAATGATAAGTACTATAGCATATGGGGAATTTAAAAGAGTTACGAAAGTTATTTGTAAAATAATATTGTGGTCCGACATCAATTCCCCACGAAAATGATGTGGTTCGTTCAAAATAATATGATCCAAACCTATTTAACTGAACCATGGCTTTCCAACTTTTCACGGGATCATATTTTCCTTCTGTTTCAAAAAAATAGCTTACATTGCCCTTATCGTAAAGCAAAACCAGGTTAACCATGTCGCGCTCATGAAATTTTAAGTTGTCAATAATTTTATACAAATCAGTTCGATCTGCCATCAATGACTTCATAACCCCCCTGTATTGGTATTTTTTGTTGTTATAGTGGTAGCCTTCAATCCTAACCACCTCTTCATCATAATCCAATCGCTGAAGCAAACTATCTTTTTTGACATAAAAGTGGAGTGCACCTCCTTCCTCCCGAGCATATAAACTTATTTTTTCGGATATCACAAGCGCTTGCATGATCAGGAATTCAGGCGGATTTTTACGAGAATATAAGAACCCTGCAAAACGTTTACCATTTTCAAGTACGATCTGTTTAACTTGATTTGGATGCAGAATCTGCTTTAGTCCTGTGCTGTCAACGATAAAAATTTGATCCGACTGGTCATACATATAAGTAATGCTGCCTGTTAGGATGGTTTCATTATTTAAATAAATGTTTCCAGCCTGGTCATATATTTGGGCTTTACCATTAAACGAAATCAGTGTAACAAAAATGATCAAAATAATATGGAGTTGGGCTTTCATAAATCTTGTCTTTGATAAATATTTAAGTTGTTTCGGCGAAAATAGCTTT
>JAGQVE010000001.1:0-177699 GCA_020438105.1 Bacteroidales bacterium | reverse complement strand
TGGATTTATGCATTCTATTTTTCAAAGCTACTTATTTCAAGTAAAATCTTTTTAGCTAATATTTCGGCATTTTCCTGTGTATTACTTTCCGCATAAATCCTGATAATCGGTTCCGTATTGGATTTGCGTAAATGCACCCATTCATTTTCAAAGTTAATTTTCACCCCATCTATTGTATTTACATCCAGGTGACGATATTTTTCGGCCATATGAGCTAAAATTTTATCCACGTCCAGATCAGGTGACAGCTCAATTTTATTTTTTGAAATTACATAATTGGGATATGAAGCCCTGAGTTCCGAAGTTTTAACTCCTTTTTTAGCAAGAAAAGTTAAAAACAATGCAATTCCCACCAGTGAATCACGCCCGTAATGCAGGGCCGGATAAATTACGCCTCCATTGCCTTCGCCACCAATAATGGCTTGTATGGCTTTCATCTGTTCCACCACGTTTACCTCACCAACGGCTGCAGCCGCGTAATTGCCGCCATGTTTTTCGGTTACATCACGAAGCGCACGTGAGGAAGATAGGTTTGAAACGGTATTGCCAGGTTGATTAGATAAAATATAATCTGCCACGGCAACCAAGGTGTATTCTTCGCCAAACATCTCTCCTTTTTCCGTGATAATGGCTAATCTGTCCACATCCGGATCCACCACAAATCCTACATCAGCGCCGCTAAGTTTAATTTTTTCCGAAATTTCAGTCAGGTTTTCTGGTAAGGGTTCCGGGTTGTGCGGAAACACTCCTGTTGGTTCACAATACATTTCAATTATATTTTCAACACCAAGCGCCTTAAGCAATGGGGGAAGCGCCAATCCTCCCGTAGAATTCACACAGTCAATAGCCACTTTAAACTGCTTTTTTCGAATGGCTTCTGCATCCACCAAAGGTAAACTGAGAATGTGCTCAATGTGTTTTTCAATAAAACCGGAATCCGTTTTGTATTTGCCCAGGTCATCAACTGTGGTAAAAGAGTATTTATTTTGATCAGCGATGGCAAGTACTTCGGCACCCTCAGCCGCAGAAATGAATTCACCTTTTTCGTTCAGGAGTTTTAAGGCATTCCACTGAGCCGGGTTATGACTTGCCGTTAAAATGATCCCTCCATCGGCCTGATGATCCGTTACTGCCATTTCCACGGTGGGCGTGGTCGACAAGCCGCCATCAATGATATCAGCGCCCATTCCCATAAGGGTTCCTACCACTATTTGGTTCACCATGGGCCCCGAAATCCGTCCATCACGGCCAATTACCAATCTTATTTTTTCCTTTCCGCTCCTTGCCTTGATAAATGCGGCAAATGCAGCAGTGAACTTCACAATGTCAATCGGGCTGAGCCCTTCACCGGGTTTGCCTCCTATAGTGCCTCTTATTCCTGATATAGATTTAATTAGTGTCATTTTTCGTGTTTATAATTTGGTTATAAAATTATGATTTTTAAAGTTTTTTAGAATGATATACTTTGTTAGTTTTGTAAAAAATTATAAACGTCTGTATGGATTTTTATAACGAACATGACGAAGATGAGGAGTTGATTTCGCTGATTGGACGTTTTGATAAAATGTTGCAAAGCGGTGATTATTATTTCTTTGATGTGGATGAATTTGAGCAGGTCATTGATCACTATCTGATCAATAATCAACTCGATAAATCCGACATCGCTATCCGTTATGCCCTTGAGCAGCATCCACGCAGCTCCACGTTTATGCTACGGCAAGCGCAGCTTTTAATTTCTAAAAATAAAATTAACAAAGCACTTGACCTTTTGGCAGAAGTGGAGGAGATGGAACCTGAAAATACCGATGTTTTTCTCACGAAAGCAGGAATCTACAGCCAGTTGAAACGTTATGAAAAGGCGATAGAGGAATATAATAAGGCTTTACGTGAAGCTGAAGATTTGGAAGATGTTTATACGAATATCGCTTTTGAATACGAAAACCTGGGAAAATACGACAAGGCTATTGAATACCTGATGAAGGTGCTCGATTTGAATCCTGAAAACGAAGCTGTGATTTATGAACTTTCATTTTGTTTTGAGATTTCATCAAAAACTACTGAAAGTATCAGTTATTTTACCGGCTTTCTGGATAAAAATCCATACTCAAAGGCTGCCTGGTTTAACCTCGGAATCGCCTTCAATAATGGTTCATTGTATGAAAAAGCCATTGAAGCGTATGATTTTGCCCTGGCTATCGACGATACATTTTCGTCAGCTTATTTTAACAAAGCCAATTCATTTGCCAATTTGGAAAAATTTGAGGAAGCCATTGCCAGTTATGAGGAAACATTCAGGTATGAAGAGCCCGAGGCAATGACCTACTTTTATATTGGTGAGTGTTTTGAAAAATTAAATTCGTTTACAAAAGCGTTGCAGAATTACCGGAAATCGCTTGAGCTTGATCCATTGCTGGCCGATGCCTGGGTGAGTATAGCCATGATTTATGTGGATCAGGGAAAACAAAAGGTGGCCATAAATCATATTCATAAGGCAATTGATATTGAACCGATGAACTCGGAATACTGGTATATGCTCGCAGATGTACTAGTTGAAACATCAGATTTACAAGCGGCAATTGAAGCTTATGAAAAATCAGCCGATCTGGATCCGTTAAATCCTGATATCTGGCTCGACTTTTCTCACGGTTATATTCTTCTGGATGATATTGAGGCTGCCATTGAAATTTTGAATAAGGGTATGCATGAGCAAATTGGAAATGCCTCATTGCTCTATCGTAAATTTGTTTACCTGGTCAGAAGCAAAAAATTCAAACAAGCTTATGAAATCCTGGAAGAAGCCCTGATGATGGACTATGAACCCCATTTAGAGATATTTGAATATGATCAGGAGCTTGAAAATGATGCCAATCTTTTACGAATCATTGAGCTCTATAAATCTCAGGATTTTTAATCCTTTTCCAAAACAATTAAAGTATTAATGTTTTTCCGCAATTATACAAGCAATTGAAAAGTTCACAAAGATTTCACTGATCTCACAGAAAAACCAAATATTATCAGCGATATTAGCGAAATCTGAGAGCAAATGATGGATGTTAAAAACCCTTTATTTAAATCTGGTAAAATGACGGATAATCAAAAGTATTATTATTATAAATTCCAAATATTCCTGATAAAATGAATTATGTATTCCTGATTTTAAAAGGTATTGCCATGGGCGCTGCCAATGTAATTCCCGGAGTATCGGGTGGAACCATCGCCCTGATCACAGGAATTTTTGAAAGGCTAATCAATGCCATCAAATCTTTTAACTTAAAGGCGCTGAAATTACTAACTTCACTCAAGTTCAAAGAATTTGCAGCTCATACCGACCTTTATTTTTTAATCTCGGTATTTGGAGGTGTATTTTTGGCCATTGTTTCGTTAGCCAAATTGTTTGATTATTTATTTGAAAATTATCCGGTTTATATTTGGTCCTACTTTTTTGGATTGGTACTGGCCTCCGTTTATTTTGTCGGAAAAACCATTTCAAAATGGTCGGTTTCCGTGGTGGTGATGTTTATTATTGGCGCCGCCATTGCCATCATGATCTCCATTGCAAATCCAGCCCGCGAAAATGATGGGTTTTTATATCTTATGTTGTGCGGTGTAATCGCCATTTGCAGCATGATACTTCCCGGACTTTCGGGCTCCTTTGTTTTGATATTACTGGGAAATTACCAGTTAGTGATGATTGATGCGGTTAATAATTGGGACTTTGCTGTTTTAATTCCGGTTGGAATTGGAGCGGCAGGTGGATTGCTTGCTTTCTCCCACTTGCTGTCGTGGGTATTTAAAAATTATCGTGATCAAACTATTTCTTTGTTAACCGGGTTTATTTTAGGATCGGTGAGTATTTTGTGGCCCTGGCAAAAAATGATCTACCTTACTGATGAAGCAGGCAATCAGGTGATGAAACATGGTGAGCCCATTGTGATGCAATATCAGCGTTACTTCCCTGAAACCATTAATTCAGAAGTAATATTTGCAATCCTGATCGCTTTGGTAGGAATTGTGTCTATCTGGGTCATCGAAAAAGCAGCCTCGCAAAAAACGGAAGCATAATCTAAAATGGGGAAACTCTACGGACTTATCGGCTATCCCCTCGACCATTCCTGGTCGAAAAAATATTTTGAAAAGAAGTTTGAATCGGAAGGTTTAAACGGTTTTAATTACAAACTTTTCCCAGTTCATTTATCAAAGGACCTGATTCTCCTGGTGCAAAATAATCCGGGCCTTGCGGGGTTAAACGTTACCATCCCGCATAAACAAACTGTTATAAAATACCTGAATGTCATCGAAGCATCAGCTAGTGAAATTGGTGCGGTAAATTGTATTCGAATAGTTAGGGTGGATAATGAGATTACCATGATGGGCTATAATACCGACACTTATGGATTTGAAATGGCAATAAAACCCTTACTAATGCCCCATCATTCGAGGGCATTGATACTGGGTACCGGAGGGAGTGCAAATGCAGTAGCGTGGGTTCTTAAAAAACTGGGTATCGAATTTATGTTTGTTTCCAGAAGGCCATATGATTGTAACCAGGTTAGTTATAATTTTTTGAGCACCGAAAATATTAAAGCCTTTCCTTTGATCATTAATGCTACCCCTGTGGGAATGTATCCAAATATCAGCTTTGTACCACAAATGGCTTATGAGGCGCTCACATCCGATCATCTTTTGTTTGATTTGATCTATAATCCCACTGAGAGCGGTTTTTTGATTTCAGGGAAAAAGTACGGTGCACAGATCAGCAACGGACTCAGCATGCTTGAATTTCAAGCTGAAAAGTCATGGGAAATCTGGGAGCCCAATTTGGATCGTAAATAAATTACTGTGAATTTGTTAACAATTCATGCACCGAAAACACAAAAATTTCTAATTTTACTTCCGGCAGTTTGTTAACCCCATAATTTTTAATTCGTCATGTCAACCCGTAGCTTAATTGATACATTTCTGGCGCAAAAGCATATTGCTGTTGCAGGTGTTTCGCGTAACCCCAAAAAGTTTGGATCTTACATTTACAAAGCATTGAATGAAAAAGGTTTTGAGGTTTATCCCATTAATCCCAATATGGATACACATGGAGGGAAAAGTTGTTATTCAAGCATTGATGATCTTCCTGATGAGGTTACAGCTTTGGCTATTTCTACCAAACCGGAAATTACTTCACAACTGCTAAAGGAAGCAAAAACAAAAGGGATAAAACATATTTGGCTGCTACAGGGAAGTGCGGATAAAACGCTCCTTGAATCCGTTGATACAGAAAAAGTGATTACCAAAGAGTGTTTGCTTATGCACGCACAGCCAGTAAAAGGCATTCATGGTTTTCATCGCTTTTTAAGAAGTACACTTGGAAAAATGCCAGCTTAATTTTGCTATATGGGAGTTCGGTTAAATCATACACAAATTGATAACGTTGCTTCGGTATTAAAAGGAGCCACGATAAATCCTGATTTTTTGGGCCGGGAGTTTTTACATTTTAATGCAGACCGGGAAACAAAGCTGCGGGTATACTTTCTTTCGGCTGCTATTTGCCATCAAACCCGTACATTGCAACATCCGGAGCTTAATTTATACGGATGGGAATATATGGAATATGGCTTTTTGCAATTGCTGCATCAAAAAAACCCATTGTTAAATCCCGGCTATTTGAGTATCTGTTCAAACCAGGATGTGGAGGGTTTATTAAAGCAAACATTTTCGCCAGATGGTAACCCGGAAAACTGCACACTCGACCGGATCGAAGAACGTTCGCTGATGTTGCTGGATATATGTAGAATTGTTAAGGCCAGATATGGCTCCCGGATTTCAACATTGATCGATAACGCAAATGGTTTTTTGGTGAATAATGGAAAAGGGTTATATGAAATTTTATCAGCGTTTATGGGCTTTTCTGATCCACAAAAGAAAAAGATCACCTTTTTCATCAAGTTGGCTATGGATGCTGGAGTTATCAATATTAAAGACACTGAAAACCTCATTCCCATAATGGACTATCACATGCAGCGGGTATTACTGCGCACCGGCTGTGTAGTGGTCGATGATCCTGATGAGATGATAAAACTCAGAGCAAAAACTCCGGTGTTAACGGATGAGCCCATTCGTGGAAAATGTATCGCTGCCCTTCGGCTTCTTTCTAAAAAATCAGGCTTAGAATTACTTAGTTTGAACGATATTTTTTGGCCACTAGGCCGAAGTTGCTGTCATGAAACTACTTTGTGCACAACAGGTACCTGTGCAAAAACACCCTGCACTTTAACGCAAACCCTTTCACTTAAAACACATGAAAAATGCCTGTTGCAGGAAGTTTGTATTGGTAGCCTGGATGAATCGGTTCGATCGCTTTATGAGCCTTTTGTTGAAACTCATTACTACTAATTTTGTGAATTAATGATTTCTTAAGAAATCTACCCCGGTTTGTTAATTAGCTTTGCACATCTTATCTTTGTAATAAATTAAGCAACAAATTATGATTATTGTTACAGGTGCAGCGGGCTTTATAGGGAGTTGTTTTGTGAATAAACTTAATAACAAGGGGATCAAGGATATCGTTGTGGTTGATGATTTTTTAAATCCCCAAAAAAACAAAAACCTAGAAAAGAAGGCATTTTATGAAAAGATCCACCGCGACCTCTTGTTCAACTGGCTTGAAGATAATTATAAAGATGTTGACTTTTTTATTCACATAGGTGCTCGTACCGATACCGCCGAATTTGATAAATCTGTTTTCGATAAGCTTAACCTGCATTATTCACAGTCGGTTTGGAATTATTGCATTTCATACGATATTCCTTTGATTTATGCGTCGTCTGCTGCCACTTATGGCCTGGGTGAAAATGGTTATAAGGATGATATGCGTTTGATTAAAAAACTCAAACCTTTAAATCCTTACGGAGAATCGAAAAACGATTTTGATAAATGGGTCATTGACCAGGAGGAGAAGCCTAAATTTTGGGCAGGCTTGAAATTTTTTAATGTATACGGACCCAATGAATATCATAAAGGAAGGATGGCATCGGTGATTTGGCATGCCTATCAGCAAATTCTGGATACCAACAAAATGATGCTTTTCCGGTCGCACAATCCCGATTTTGAAGATGGTAAACAACTTCGTGACTTTATATATGTGAAAGATGTGGTGGATGTGATTTATTATCTGATGGAAAAGCAACCCAAATCTTCCATTTATAACCTGGGAACCGGTAAGGCCCGTACTTTCCTCGATCTGGTAAACAACACCTTCAAAGCGATGGATCGTGAACCTGATATTGAATTTATTGATACCCCCGAGGATATCAGGGATAAATATCAGTATTTTACAGAGGCCAGCATGACCAAACTTCTGAATACCGGTTATAACAGACCATTTTACAGCCTGGAAGAAGGAATTGAGGAATATGTTCGTGAGTTTTTAGTTCCCGGAAGGTACTTCTGATCACTATTCAATAGATGTACTCAAATCGTTGAGTGTTTTCCTGATCTTTTTCAAACGACTTACCACCTCGGCATTTGAGGTAACTTCATCTTTGTTTTGTTTGAGTTTTTGCTTGGCTCCTTGCAGCGTATATCCCCGTTCTTTCACCAGATTGAATATGATATGAAAGTTGTCAATATCTTGCTGCGTGAATAACCGATTACCCTTTTTATTCTTTTTGGGTTTAATAATGTCAAATTCATTTTCCCAAAACCTTATCAGCGAAGTATTAACATCAAACATCAGTGCCACTTCCCCAATGGAATAAAACAATTTGGCTGATTTAAAAGGGTCGGAAGTCATCGGACTTAATTAGTCGAGTGTTTGTGTTGGCCTGCTCGATAATTCTAAAACCATATCATACTGCTCAGGCGAAAGATCATTAAAGAAATAATATATCGGGTTCACCCGCACTCCATCTTTACGGATTTCATAATGCAGGTGGGGTGCAGTTGATTTGCCGGTATTTCCTACGGTGGCAATGAGCTGACCACGGGTTACCTTTTGGCCTTTTTTAACCTTAAATTCGTGAATGTGTGCATACATGGTTTCGTAACCATAACCATGATCGATGATCAGGCGGTTACCATAACCTCTTCTTGACTGCACGATATCTTTGATAACACCGTCGCCGGTAGCATAAATTTCAGTTCCTGTTGGTGCTGAAAAATCAATTCCGGGATGGAATTTCCTCACCTTATAAATGGGGTCGGTGCGATAACCGTAATACGATGAAAGCCTTTTTAGATCTTTGTTATTGACGGGTTGAATGGCAGGAATGCACGCGAGCATTTCATTTTTGTTTTTTGCCAATTTAAAAACCTCATCAAATGATTCGGATTGAACCACCAACTGACTTTGGATTTTATCCAGTCTTTCAGTCGTTTTAATGATAAGATCCGAGTTTTTATAACCCTCAAGTTTAGCATATCGATCGGTTCCGCCAAATCCAGCTTTCCTTATTGATGAAGGTACCGGATCGGCTTCGAAAATTACCCTGTAAATATTATCGTCACGATCGGCAAGGTCCGTCAAAACAGCATCATACTGGTCGAGTCGTTCGTTAACCCGGTCAAATTGTAACTCATATTGAGCGATTTCACGCTTCAGCATTTTTTCCTTGGGTGAATCAAGGAATGTATAAGCCAAAAAGATCACAACGGCTGCAAATACCATCCCGGTGGCAACCACTGATAATGCCTTGAGTAAGCGGGCTTTGAAAGTAACCTTGACCTCCTCAAACTGCAGTGACTTTTTGTTAAACTTGTAGTTCACTTTTCCCATAGTTTCTTATATGGTCTTATGCAAATCTGGTTTCGCAATTAACCAATAAAATCGCTGCAAATTTACACAAATAAAATTAATTTTGCAGATTCCCGAAAATCGTGTATTTAACCGCATTTTGTTAATAATTCTTAAATAACAATGGATTCAAAACAGGTACGACAGGCTTTTTTTAATTTTTTCAGTGAGAAACAACATAAGATTGTTTCTTCGGCCCCGATGGTAGTGAAGAATGATCCTACATTGATGTTTACAAATGCTGGGATGAACCAGTTTAAAGATATTTTCCTGGGTAATTCACCGGCCGATAGCAGCAGGGTTGCCAATTCCCAAAAATGCCTGCGTGTATCAGGTAAACATAATGATTTGGATGAAGTGGGACATGATACCTATCATCATACCATGTTTGAAATGCTGGGCAACTGGTCGTTTGGAGATTATTTTAAAAAAGAAGCGATCGCCTGGGCCTGGGAATTATTGACAGGTGTTTATAAAATAAACCCCGAAAACCTTTATGTAACTGTTTTTGGTGGCGATAAGGACGACCACCTTGAACCCGATAATGAAGCTTTTGGTTTTTGGAAGGAGCTAGTTCCTGAAAATCGTATTTTATATGGTTCAAAAAAGGATAATTTTTGGGAAATGGGTGATACCGGCCCTTGCGGCCCATGCTCGGAAGTGCACGTTGATTTAAGAGATGATTCGGAAAAGGTAAAAACAGCCGGTCGGGATTTGGTAAATATGGACCATCCGCAGGTTATCGAAATTTGGAACCTGGTTTTTATTGAATTTAATCGAAAAGCCGATGGCAAGCTTGTTTCTCTTCCATCTAAACATGTGGATACAGGTATGGGATTCGAGCGGCTTTGCATGGTTTTGCAGGGTAAAAAATCAAATTATGATACCGATATTTTCCAGGCTCTAATTCAAAAAATCGGTGAAATCACCGGATTTAAATACGGCATTGAAAATAAAAACGATATCGCCATGCGGGTAGTCGCTGATCACCTGCGTGCAGTTGTTTTTTCGATAGCTGACGGGCAACTGCCCTCCAATGTAAAAGCCGGATATGTCATTCGCCGGATATTACGTCGCGCAATCCGCTACGGATTTACTTTCCTTAACATGCAGGAGTCTTTTATTTATCAGCTGGTGCCGGCTTTTGTTGAAAAAATGGGCGATGTTTTCCCGGAAATCCAGTCACAAAAAGATTTGATCATGAAGGTGATCCAGGAAGAGGAGCAAACCTTTCTGAGAACACTTTCGCAAGGGATCAAAAAATTTGAAAATTATATTGAAGAGCATCCAGGTGAGCAAATAATAAATGGTCACTTCGCTTTTGAATTATTTGATACCTATGGATTTCCGGTTGATTTAACACAAATCATGGCCAGGGAGTTAAAGCGGTCGGTTGATATGGACGGCTTTAACAAAGGGCTGGAAGAGCAGAAAAACAGGTCGCGTAAAGCCGCTGAAAAAAGTACCGAAGATTGGGTGATTTTGGTTGACTCCAATGAAAAAACTAAGTTTCTCGGATACGAACAAACAACAGCCGAAGCAAGGATTCTCAGGTACAGAAAGATCAGTGAAGCCAAAAAGGAATTTTATCAAATAGTTTTGGATCAAACACCGTTTTATGCAGAATCGGGTGGGCAGGTCGGCGATAAAGGAATTCTTTTAAATGGTGAAGAAAAGGTATATATTACCGACACCCAGAAGGAAAATGAACTAATCGTTCATATTGCAGAACAAATTCCTCAAAATCCAGAATCAATATTCACGGCTAAGGTGGATGAACGCAAACGTTTGCTTACAGAAAACAATCACAGTGCTACTCACCTGATGCATGCCGCGCTTCGAAGGGTTTTGGGTACCCATGTTGAGCAAAAAGGTTCGCTCGTTGACGCTGAAAGACTTAGGTTTGATTTTTCACATTTTTCAAAACTGACAAAGGAAGAAATTTCACAAATTGAGCAAATAGTTAACAATAAAATCCGGGAAAACATCAGCATCGACGAAAAGCGTGAGGTGCCCATGGAAGATGCAAAGGCAATGGGTGCAATGGCCCTTTTTGGTGAAAAATATGGAGATAAAGTTCGTGTGATCACTTTTGATAAAGATTATTCAGTGGAGTTGTGCGGTGGAACACATGTTCAGGCAACCGGGCAAATCGGGTTGTTTAAAATCGTTTCGGAAGGTGCTATCGCCGCCGGAATTCGCCGGGTGGAGGCGGTGACAGGAGCAGTTGCTGAAAATTATGTGAATGAATTTATCCACACCGTTGACGATTTAAAAGAGTTGCTCAAAAACCAGAAAGAACTGGTGAAAGGCGTGCAAAACCTGATGGATCAAAACAGTGAGCTGAAAAAGCAAATTGAGCATTTGAACAGCCAAAAAGCGGGGATGCTGAAGGATGAGTTAAAGCAGGGTGCTGAAAAAATTGGGGAAATCAATTTTGTAGCTTGCAAAGTGGAGCTTGATATGGCCGCTATCAAGAACCTGGCTTTTGAATTGAACCGCGAACTGGAGAATAGCTTTGTTTTACTTGGATCAGAAAATGATGGGAAAGCTAATCTAACGCTGATAATTTCTGAAAACCTGGTAAACGATAAAAAGCTAAATGCAGGTACGCTGATCCGCGAGATCGCAAAACATATTCAGGGTGGTGGAGGAGGCCAGCCTCATTTTGCAACGGCAGGGGGTAAAAACCCGGCCGGAATGAATGAGGCCTTCGCAAAGGCAAAGGAGATTGTTGCAGCCGGTTAATTATTTGATGATTTGATCCAACACTTTTCGGGCACCATCTTTATGGAGCATGGCTGCAAGTATCTTTAGTTTTACATAATCCTCGCGCATAAACCGGTAACCTTTATGGGGGCCGTCGAACCCACTTGAGCTGGAATCCTTGATCATAAACCAGTAGTGAGTGCCATCATTGTAAATTCCCACAAAATGGATGCAATGATCGTCGGTAGTGGTTTTATTGTTAAATCTGAATTCGCGCGCGTCGGCATTGATGTAATTTTCAGGAATATCAAAATCGGGAATGATGCCTGCTTCCTCATATCGATCGTAACCGGGTTCGCTAACATCACCGCAAACAGAAACAGAATATCCTGATTCAAGCGCATTGATCAGTAAATCCCTGAATTCGTCCAGGTAAATATTGTAATATTCGGAATTATTCCACCAGTTGTCGGGTACCTCTAATTTGTCTTTCTGATGATAGGTTTGCGATTTCGTCGACATAAAACAATAATAATCCTGAGGATTTATATGACAATGGTCGGTCATAAAAGTCATCGGAGTATAGGTTTGACCCTGATAGTTAAATGATTTGGGAGGCTCCTGCATGTAGTGGTTCAGGATTTCTTTTACAGTACTTACCACCACCTCCTTATTCCAGGCGTTTTGTGATTTTACCTGGTTAAGATAATCTTTAATTTCTTCGAATAACTTCGAATGATCATGAAATCGTTGACCTGGAAGCATACCCGAGTATGCACTTACCGGAACCAATCCGTGATCTTTCATGATCCTTGTGAGTCCGTTTGCTTCAGAGCCTTCGCCAAGTGTCATTTCGCCACGGTGCGCTACAAAATATTCGGCCCTTGCCACATATTCCCAATACACAGCATACATCTCCGATAATTTCACCGATATATTATTCAGTCTCTTCACCTCCGATTCCATAAAGGATGTGGTGGCAAAGCACCAGCAAGTTCCGGTTAATCCCTGTGATAAAGGAGCATTATGCCAAACCTGCGTGTATTTAGCCGGATCAGTCGGAAAGTCCATTTTGGAAAAATCCATCGAGAGGTAAGTGCCTGGCTCTTGCGGTTCAGCATTGAAGTTTTCGATAGCAGGCAAAATGCTGTCCTGGTAAAATCCGTTTTGTTTTGTTTTAAAAACTGCAACATCCCTTTTTTCATTTTTCTGAGCATATGCAGATGTTATGGTTATAAAAACTGCAATAACTAAAATCAACTGTTTCATGATCATTAATTTTTCAGATAACTGATTCATTAAAATGGTAAAGTTATAATTAATTGAATTGCCCGTGAATTTTTGTGCGGTATTGAACAAAATTGTAAAAATATGAACACAAACTCTTTTGATTTTATAATGTGTTGGTTGTTGTAAGTGATTTAAAATGAGCTGTTAATGGCTTTTGGCATAAAAGTAGAGCAAACATTTGTACCAATTTAAAACATGCTAACAAATCATTTAAACTATGAAAACGCTAACACTCATTTTACTTTTTGTGGGTACGACTCTGGGGGTGCAGAGTTATGCCTTTTCGCTGTTTAATTTGCCCGAAAATACTATAAATGTGAACCCGGTTGATAATTTATCGACGGTAGTTGCAACTCCGATAGTGTCATCCCCTGTGGCTGACAATACGCGTGTTCATCACGATAATTTTACAGATACAATTATCATCGACCTTGATGAAGTTGTTGTTGAATCAAGTTTTCCAAATGCAGCTCATAAATGCATCATTGAACAAGTTCCTTACCCTTCATTTGCGCAGGAGCAAGGCATTGAAGGAGCTGTGGTAGTGAAGTTTTCATTCGACGAATCAGGTCGTGCACGGGTTGAAGATGCCATGTCGAATGACCCGCGATTGGCTGGTTATGTACAGCAAAAAATTGAAAATCTTCAATTAAGGAATTGCATCGTTCAAATGCACAAACCCTATTACATGCGATTTTTATTCAAGCTCTATTAAGAGCACTATCTGCCCTTATATATTCCTCTTCATGATCATTTTTCCCCTGGCAAGTTTGTCAGGGGTTTTTTTGTAAATTCGTGGGGACTTAAATCAATGAGTTTTACAGTATACAAATCATCGGCTGGATCAGGCAAAACCTTTACACTCGTAAGGGAATATCTTACATTGGTACTCGAAAATCCCTGGAAATACAAGCGGATATTAGCAATAACATTTACCAATAAGGCTGCCAATGAAATGAAGGAAAGGGTGATCAATGCGTTGCTGCAAATCGGCAATCAGCAGCAAAATCCACTTTCCGGATCAGTTGCGGTCATGTTTGATCAACTAAAGGAAAAGCTAAAAATGCCGGATGAAAAGCTGGTTGAGAATGCCCAAATGGTTACCCAACTAATCCTGCACCATTATTCTGATTTTGCCATCAGCACCATTGATAGTTTTGTGCACAAAATCATACGAAGTTTTGCTTTTGATCTTCGCCTTCCAATGGGGTTTGAGGTGGAACTGGATACCGAAGAAACCCTTCGGAGGATCATTGATCTTTTAGTAAATAAAGCCGGAAGTGATGAGGATTTGACTAACCTTTTGGTAAAATTTACACAGGCGAAAACAGAAGATGAAAAGAACTGGAATATCGAGGATGATATTTATAATGTGGCCAAACTCCTAATGCAGGAGGATAGTCAAAAGCAGGTGAAAACATTAAAAGAGCATTCAATAGGAGATTTTATTAAGATTCATGTTGTTATTTCAAAATTTATTTTTGAATATGAACAGCAGTTGCAAAAGTTTGGTGATAAGGCCATGGCACTGATCCGGCAATCGGCTGTGGGAGAAGCTGCATTTGCCCAGGGAAACAGGGGGATTTATCCCTGGTTCAACAGGTTTGCAAAAGGTGATTTTTCAAGACAAAAACCTACTAATACTGTGATCAATACAGTTGAGCAGGATAAATGGTACAGTGGTAAAGCCAGTGCTGCTGATAAAGCTGCCATTGATAGTATCAAACAGCAATTGTCGGATGTTTATCTGGAAATACTTCAACACATCGAAAATAATGAAGAGAAATATAAGATTTCACAAGCCGTTCGAAATAATCTTTATCCACTAGCCATATTGCACGAAATTGAACAAATTCTGGATGATTACAGATCGGAGAATAACATTTTGCTGATCTCTGAATTCAATCAGCGAATTTCAAAGGTGGTGATGAATGAGCCAGTTCCTTTTATTTATGAGCGTGTTGGCGAAAAATTCCAGCATTACCTGGTGGACGAATTTCAGGATACTTCCGTATTGCAATGGCAAAATTTACTCCCGCTCTACGAAAACTCCCTAAGTACAAATAACTTCAACATGATCGTTGGTGATGCCAAACAGGCTATATACCGATGGCGAAGTGGTGAGGTGGAGCAATTTATTCAGTTGCCGAAATTGTATAAATCAGATGATCTGCCCCTGATTAAAGAGCGTGAACAGGTTTTGATCAGAAATCATGAGGCAAAAGATTTAATACATAATTTCCGTTCGGCAAAGCAACTGGTTGAATTTAACAATGCGTTTTTTAAGATTGTCGCCGGATTACTTCCCGAAAACTACCGAGAAGTGTATGCAAATGCAGCCCAGATTGCCGGAAGCAGCAATACAGGAGGGTTTGTTGAAATTGCGTTCTATAAAAATGATCAGGATGAATTTGACAAGGAGACCCATAATTTGAATCGAATTGTTGAGATTATTCATCAATCTGAAGCCTTTGATTATAAACCTGGCGACATAGCTGTTTTGTGCAGGAATAATTCATCAGCGAGTTTGATTGCCGCTCATTTGCTCCAGCAAAATATCCCTGTTGTATCAAGTGAATCACTGCTGCTCGCTGCTTCCATCAATGTGCGTACAATAATTTCAATTGCAAGGATGCTGGTTTCGGCCGATGATCAGATTGCCAGGATGGAATTGCTGAATTGGTTCAGGCAAAACAAAAAAATGGAGCAAGACTGGCCCTCGTCGATAGAACAATGGGTAAAGGGGGCAGGGAAAGATTTCCGGATTAAATCGTTTTTTGGAAATCTTGAAAAATTTGGGATTAAAATCAATTCGGACAGGTTGCTGGAGTTATCTGTTTATGAGTTTTGCGAAGAGGTGATCAGGGGTTTTGATATGCAAAATTCTAACGACCCCTATATTCCTTTTTTCCTCGATTCGGTTTTGGATCAAATGAAAGATCCCGGTTTTGATTTAAAGGCTTTAATTGATTGGTGGGGCCGCAAAAAGGACCGGCTTTCCATTGTTGTTCCTGCCGAGGTAAATGCTGTTAAGGTGATGACCATCCATAAATCAAAAGGGCTGGAATTTCCGGTGGTGATCTATCCCTTTGCAAATGAAAAACTAAAAATTTCAAAAGATAAGCTTTGGGTTGATCCGGGGGAGATTATTCCTGATTTGAATACTATATTAGTGGATGCCTCTGCCAATTTGCAGGAAACCCGTTTTGAAGAATCGTATCTGGAAGAAAAGGGCAAATCACTGCTTGACCTTATAAATGTGTTGTATGTGGTAATGACACGCGCAGCCGACCGCCTTCATGTTATTTCGGATTACCCACCCAAAAGTGCTGAGTCCGTTTCAATTCCTGTGGTATTAAAGCATTATTTGCAAACGGCAAACCACTGGCAGGACGATTTGACAATTTATAAATTCGGTGACGAAAATACCCGAAACCAAAACAAGGAAAAGCCAGGCGGCCAGCAGAAACCCATTGACCTGACCACTTCTGCAGATTGGCGGAAGTTGGTGTCATTGAGTTTGCAGGCGCCGGAATATTGGGAGATCGAGCATCCGGCCGGCGATTCGGAATGGGGTACACTCATTCATAAAATGTTATCAAAGATTCGAAGTAAAAAAGATATTCAGGAGGTTGTATCAGCATTTGAAGCAAATGGCTTACTTGATTTTGAAATCGCTGATAAAATAGGAAATCAGCTCCGGCATTTTATTACGCATCCTGCGGTGGAACCTTATTTTAATCCGGAAATCACGAGCCTTGAAGAATTTGATCTATTGTTGCCCAACGGGGATATTCAACGACCCGACAGGGTGATTTTGGATGGAGATAAAATTACGGTTGTGGATTACAAAACAGGCCGGAAATCTGAAAAACATGTTTTGCAGGTAAAAAAATATATTAAAACGCTACAGCAAGTAGGGTATCAAAATGTATTTGGTGTAGTACTTTATATATATGAAAAAAACCCTGTTGAAGTCGTGAAATAATTTGAGTAGCCAATGAAATTGATATTTCTGTCGTTTTTTTTTGGGTTAACAATGGGCCTACAGATTGGACTTTCTCAAACCGAAGTTAGCGGTTTAAAATCTTCTGATTCAAGTGAATTTATTGAGGATTTATCAGATGCCCTGGGATTAAAAGTTTATGCCATTGATAAATTCAATCGTTTTTCGGTTACCGACCATGATTTAGGCAGCAGCCTTTATTATTCTCCCAATAGCAGTCTTAACCTCGGTATTGGTGCGACTTATAAATGGTTTGGTCTTGGCCTAGCATTTAATTTTCCGTTTATCAATAATGATGATCAAATTTATGGTAATACCCGACGTTTTGATGCGCAAACCTCGTTTTATGGCAGGAAATTCATCATTGATTTTTATTTACAGGTATACCAGGGGTATTATATTGAAAATCCGGATGAATATAAAAATGACTGGAATGAAGCAGATGGTTACCCCATTCGGCCTGATATTGCCACAACCTCCTTTGCTGGAAGTTTTACCTGGATATTTAATCATGAAAAGTTTTCAGCCAAATCCACGTTTATTCAAACCGAATTACAAAAGAAAAGTGCCGGCTCATTACTTGCCGGAGGCTTCTTTAATTTATTAGGTGTTTATGGTGATTCGGCAATTATTCCCAATGAATTGCACCAAACCTTCAAAGATGACTTATTATTCAATAGTGTTTCGGTGGGAGGAATCGGTATATCTGTAGGCTATTCACATACTTTCGTGATCTGGAAAAATCTCAATATAAATCTTACGATTGCACCCGGAATTTCAACACAATCCTTTGATGTAGCCTATCCCAATTCTGACAGCACAAGGACCGGAAATTTGGTGAGCGGGCGGGTTTTGGCAAGGGCAGGAATCCTGTATAGTTCACGAAAAGCTTTTGGCGGAATGACTGTGTCGAACGATAGTTTTAGCGGAAACACCGGCCAAAATCAAAGAAACTCCATCAACTTTGACTTGGGAGTAATCAGGTTTTTTTACGGACGACGGATTTTCTTTAACAATAAAAAAACCGCTGATCATTGACCAGCGGTTATCCAATAATTTAAAATCAGATTATTTTATAGTAACTTTTTGACGTAAAACATTTTCACCTTGTTTTAAAATGATCAGGTAGGTACCACTTTGTAGTTTTGATCCATCAAATGTAACCTGGTTCATTACTCCAACTTCTGTAATACCATTAAAAATGGTTTCAATCTTTCTTCCCATCAGGTCATAAATCTCAACGGTCGCATAATCGTTTACCAATGTTGTAAACTGCACATTGGCGAATGTTTCAACAGGGTTGGGATAAACATTCAGATTTGTTTCGATCAGTCCGGGATTGCTTAGTTTGTATTTTTCAAACATCATCTGGTCAAATTGCTGGAGTTCAGCTTCCGTTTCAAATTCAGGAATGCCTTCAATAAACGGTGTTGATTTGTAATTATCGCATGAACCTAACTCATCGCCAAAATAGAGCAGTAGCGGAACAAGGAATTTATGCGTACAAATGGTGTATTTATAATCGGGCCACCAAAAAGAGCTGTGGCAAACCAGTACTTTATTTCCACCCCATCCGCAATGAACGTCAATTACATCTACCAAAAAATCAGCTGAAACTGAACAGTTATTTGCATCGGTAACTGTAACGGTGTAAACTGTTGGTTCATCCGGGCAAACCTCCGTACTTTGACCTGTGTCGCCGTTGCTCCATTCATAGGTAAAAGGAGCTGTTCCATCCGTTACATTTGCAGTTAAATCAGCACATGAATAAGGGTTATATCCGTCATAAACCAGATCATCACCAGTTATTTCAACCGTGGGGCAGGTAAAAAACGGAACTCCTGAATCAACCCAGCTGGGAGCAGTAGTGGTACTTGCCGGGTATGCGATTCCGCCTAAAAGTCCTTCATATTCATTTGCACTTTGATCAGTTGTAGTGGTTCCTGTACCTTCATTGAAGTTATAATAAAGGGCTAAGTCCGATTCCAACTCAGGAGCGCTTAACTCCAGATACATATTGTCGGCCAATTCCGCTTCTGATCTTACATCGTTCCATATCCTGATTTCATCAATCATTCCGTCAAATGAACGGCGATAGCAATTCCAACGGTTTCCGATGTTTATTTCGTCACCATCATCGTAAAGCTGACCTCCGGCAATTAACGTACCGTCGGCAACTCCATCAAGGTACAAGGTGATTAAGGCTCCATCCCAGGTAGCTGCTACATGATGCCATTCACCCAGACTTAACGTACTATTCGAAAATGCAGCATTAAATTCAGTTCCGTTTCCTAATCCCAATCCCATATGTCCGGTTTCATCAACGAAAAACCAGATTGCGATTTTGGGTGTACTGCAATTGGCTCCATTTTCTTTAAAAACAATTGGACTTCCTGTTTGAAAACTGTTCAGATTTACCCAGGCCTCTATCGAAAGAGTGGTGTTGCCATTAAAATTCAATCCATAGGTGGTTACGGTGTTTTTCTGTAATCCTATCGAATTAGGGGCAAACTGCAGTGCATAATTTTGTGCGGATATACTGGCTGGAAAAGCCAATAAAATGACCCCCAGGAAAAGCATGTAAAATTTTCTCATTTTGATGATTTTAAATTAGTATTAAAAATATTTATAAGATTAAGTTTGAGACAAATTCTGTAATTATTGACGCATTAGAGAATTTCAGAGCCTTTAATATTTAAACCTGACTTAATTAACCAAACAAGGCAATTAAAGTCATCTTTTGGAAATAAGTAGTAAACAGATTTATATCGAAATCCCCTAATTCATAAATTAGCTATAAAGATTAACCTTTGAAATGTCAATCTAAATCAGGACAAGTATAATTCAAATGATATGCCCGAAAGGATTTGCACTGAAAACGAGTGATTTGTAGGAAATTTGGGTTTGTGTATTTGTCTCAATATGGGAAATAGCTCCACATATAAGAACCCTAAAATAAATAATCAATAAAGTCAGATAACAACTCTGGCTTGAGTGCAATTGTGAATACTACTCCAAATACAGATCCCCAGAAATGTGCACTGTGGCCTATATTGCTGGTTCCTCGTTTGGCCATATACGCCGAATAAACAAGATAAAGAATCCCGAATATGGGGCTGGGAATATCAATGGGAATAAAAAAGAATCCTATGCCACCCTGCGGAACAAGAATAATTGAAGAAAACAGAATTGCTGATACCGCACCGGATGCCCCAACAGCATTGTAGAAGATATTGTCTTTGTTTTTGCCAAAATCCCATAAAGTACTAAATGCTAATCCTCCGATGTATAAAAAAGTAAAATATGGGATGCTTTTAGTATCGAATAGCTTGTGAAATTCATTCTCAACCACTGATCCAAATGAATACAACACAAACATGTTTACAAAAAGGTGCATCAAATCCGCATGGACAAGGCCGTAGCTTAAAAAGCGGTACCATTGTTTTTCTTTATGAATGTAAAAGGCGTTAAACTTTAGTTTGTCGAAAAGATCGCGTCTGTTAAAAGCAAGAACAGAAACAATGGCAGTAATGGCAATGATGAAGAGGGTCATGATCTCAATTGCCCGTATTAATATCGCCTGTTGAATAATCAAGCTCCGATCCAAACATACTATGCGGGATCATATAAACAAGCAATAAAATAATAGCGGCTGCAATTGCCCAACCCCGGTTATTTTCATTTTTTCTTAACCTGAGGTAAGCCACCAGCCAGGCTACAAAAGCCACCAGGGTTTTATTGTCAGTTAAATCATGTCCGAAAGGCCATCCGGTCCAGTATGCATCAAATGCATATTTTTGAACAATCGGGCCAAGTATCATTCCTCCAATAAAAAAGAACAGGGTTGTGTAAAAAGCAAGCACCTTGGTTTTCTTCCGTTTCAGCACTGCTTCAATACCTGTTCGCGCCGAGAACAACATGGCGAGGAACATGAAAAATACGTGAGGGGCCAGGATATAGATAGGAACCGGACCTGTAAAACGAATTACCACCGGATCCTCATTTAATTTGTAAGTAACACCTTTATATGTAAGCTCTGCAAAATACTCAAGTTTGCCTGCAGGTGGTTGTTTGGGTAACCATGCCGAAAGATTCTCCTCAGATGGTGAAAAGTTTACTATTGTCCAGGGCTCATCAATATTGTATCGTTTAAACTTAACCACTCCTTCCAGACCGGCAGGTGCGTTTTTCACAATAACCTCTGCGGGTGAAATGCTTTCCTCTGATCTAACGAGCCTGTATTTTACTTTTTGTCCGTCAATTTCAAGGCTTCCTCTAACCGGGTAGGTTGGGCCGGTCGTCCTTTGATAGTATGCAGTTAAGCCTGTAAAAACAACAGCAAAAATCCAGATCAAGACAGATTTTCCATATTTCCCCATGATGAGTAGTAATTTAGATGTTCAATATAAAAAATGTAGTTTTCCGCCGGCAAAATTACTAAATCTGCTTTATTATGTTCATAAGTAGTTAATTTCATCTTTAAATATTTAAACGTTTTTTATTGTCCTTATTCAATGATATACCTATTTTTGTTTTACCTCAAATTTATGCTTATGAAAACTCAGGTTGTTATCAGCAGGCGTTTGCTGCTGATTATCTCTTTATTTATTCTTTTCAATAATATCCATGCACAGGAAAAACAATCCAAATTCTGGAAGGGTTGGGGTTTAACTGCCGGGTGGGGACCCAGCCTTTTTTATGGCGATACCGAAAACTATCGGGTTTATAAGGTTTTTGAAAACAATAATGAATGGCGGTTTGGCTATACTGCTATGCTGGAGAAAAAACTAAGCTCGGTATTTACATTGCGCGGTCAGTTAATGTACGGAGAATTATCCGGAACAAAAAGGAAAGATAATATTTGGTTTGAAGGAGACCTCGTTGAGACCAGTATAAATTTAAAAGCAGACCTGATAAATCTTTTTGGAAATATTAAAGATCGAAAGCTCACTGTTTATGCTATGGCCGGTATTGGGTTTACTCACTGGCAAACAGAACTGATGGATAAAAGTACCAATGAGGTTATAGCAAGCAATGGCATTGAAGAGGGTGGCGGTTTTTCTGAAAGAACCACCGAAACAGTGATCCCTATGGGTTTGGGAATTGATTACAACATCAGCCCGAAGTTCACATTTGCGCTTGAGGGTACCATGAGGCCGGTTAACTCCGATTTGCTCGACGCCAATGTAGGTGGTTTTGGTTATGATTTTTATGGGTACTTTTTTGCCTCAGTAACCTATCATTTTGTTCGTACTGAGAAAGCAATACCTGAAATGCCGCCAGAGGTAATCGCTTATGAGGAACCAGAAGTTGTGCCTGCACCCGTTGAGGAGCCAGTCGTAGAAGAACCTCCCAAAGAGCCGGAGCCGGTTCAGGAGCCCGAACTTACCATTGATGAAAAGTTAATTAAAGCTGAGGAAAATACGGGGATTTATGAATCTCCATGGCCCGATGTAGAATTCAGGGTGCAAATTGCTGCTTCCAAAATAGCATTGGATCCGCAAAAGGTTCAAAAGGATAAAAACTTGCCCGGTGACCTTAAAGTGAATGAAGGTGGAGGATGGTACCGCTATTCGGCAGGAGGATTCATTAAATACTGGAAAGCAAAAGAATACCGTAATATTCTGGTAACCCGCTATGGGGTGAAGGACGCCTTTGTTGTGGCTTACCGGGGTGATGAGCGTATAAATTTGCATGAGTTAATAGGCGAGGCAGAACAATCCGATCCGGATGATCTTATTGATGAATACAAACGTCCGGCTTTTGCAAAAGCTTTCAGTGTGCAGGTGCTGGCATCGAATGATGGTTCCTTTACCGCAGAAACCATTCAGGCAATGTTTGATATTGAGGAAAATGTGTACAAAGAATTTAGTGAAGGACTTTACCTTTATACCGTTGGAAATTTTGATACATACAGCGATGCTGCCAAAATCAGGAATAAACTGAAAGGTATGGGAATTAAAGGTGCGTTCGTGGTTGGCTTTAAGGATGGAATAAGGGTGAATGATATCAGGGAGATACTGGATTAATGACTGAATGGATTGGGAGTTTTTAATTGTCCGATCTCTTCAGATGGTTTGTTAAAGTTCCTTGATTTTTTCAGCGCATCGTAAATTACCTGCTGAATTTTGGTTCGGGTGTTATTTTTGATCAATTTGGTATTTGCTGCCGTTGGATTTACCCGGTTTGAAAGAAAAATAAAAACCATATTATACTTCGGATCAACCCATGCATAGGTTCCTGTAAACCCGGTATGGCCAAAACTTTCAAGAGATGCACTTTCGCAAGTAGGCCCTAGTTTCCGATCCCCGGGTTCAGGTTTGTCAAACCCAATTCCTCTGCGATTTTCATTTAATGGAAATTGCTGTTTGGTGAATTGCAACACCGTACTTTCGCGCAAATATTGCTCACCGCCGTAGTATCCGCCCTGAAGTAACATCTGCATCAGAATGGCCAGCTCATTGGCATTTGAAAACAACCCGGCATGACCTGATACACCGCCCATCATGGCAGCAGCCGGATCATGCACATAACCATGGATCAGTTGATTTCTGAAATAATTGTCTTCTTCCGTTGGTACTATCGTATTCAGCTTATGTGAATTTAAGGGATTAAAACACGTATATTGAAATCCCAAAGGTTTGTAAAAGTTATCATTGGCATACCTGTCGAGTGGCTTGTTCGTAAGATTTTCGATGGTTTCGTTTAGCAAAATAAAACCCAGATCACTGTATTTGTATTCCCGTTTTTTACGCAATTCGGAACCAATGATCGTATCGATCATAACATATTTGTAATTCCTATCCAAATACAGGCCGGCCGTAACTTTCAAAGTATGATTATCATCGGGCAGAGTGGTATATAACTTTTTATCAGGCTTGCCATTGCTAAGCGTATTAATGTAAAACGGAATCCATGGTTTTAATTGCGCCTGATGTGCCATCAGTTCCCTGATCACAATATTTTCCTTGTTAGTTTCACCAAGATAAGGCAGATAATTTACCAACTTTTGATCAATATCCAGTTTGCGATTGTCATATAGTTTCATCACACTGATGGTTGTGGCCGCCACCTTGGTTATACTTGCCAGGTCATAAAGATCGGTGGTTTTTACAAAATCTCCCTTTTTATAAGTATGATAACCAAAAGCCTTATGATAAATTACCTTGCCATCCACTGCCACCAGCACCTGGCAACCGGGAATGGCCTTGTTGCGAATATTTTGAAACACAATGGTATCAATTGCCTGCAAATCTTCCCGGTTGATTTTAACCTCTTCAGGGATGGTATATTTTAACCGGTTGATGAATTCTGTTTTAATTCCTGAACCTGCATGAAACCCTTTATTCAAAGAAACCGGAAGCACACCAGAAGCAGGAATGCTTCCCATGATGATCTGTGCGGCAGTAGTTTGTGCTGCTTTTACATCCTGATGGGCAAGTATAAGACCGTCAAATCGATCCAGTGAATCGATCAGGTTTAGGCTATAAGGACTTGCAAAAACCGTAAGGATCGTTTTGTTTGAATCAGCTATTTTATTAACGAGCTGAAGCGTTTGTTCTGATATTCCGAATTTTTTTGTGGGATAAATATTTGTCCCGTGAATCCCAACGATCACCAGGTTAAAGTCTTTAAGTTTTTCAAGTAAAAGTTCCCGTTGTTGCGGTGAAGAGGCAGAGAGAATATTAAATTTTTCAACGTGGGTGTAATTGGATAACATTTCCTGGAAATCTGTGATTTCAGGTGCTCCGGCTGAAACCACTGCAATTTTGAGTGTGTCAAGTTTACGGAGTGGGATCAATGCATCCTCATTCCTTAATACAGTAACAGCTGCTTCGTACAGCTGCTGTTCCAGCAATTCATTTTCATGGGAATACAGAACCCGCTGAATGGTGTCCATTGAAATTTGAACAGGGAGATAAAGACCAGCATTGTACTTTGCTTCAATGATTTTTTTGCAACGATCATTGAGCTCACTTTCGCTGATCAGGCTATCCTGAATGGCTTTTGAAATGGCCGAAACTGCGGCACCAACGTCCTGGGGGAGTAAAAGAATATCGTTTCCTGCTAAAAATGCTTTAACTTCAATTTCGCCGGGTTGGTGCCCCGAAGTAACCCCTTTCATATCCAGCGCATCGGTTACAACCAGTCCTTTAAATCCGAGTTCGTTTTTTAATAGCTCATTGACAACTTTCTCCGAAAGGGTGGTTGGTGTATTTGCCGTTGAATCAAGTGCAGGAATGTAAAGATGGGCAACCATGGTTGCATCCAGCCCTTCAGCTATAAGCCTTTTGAAAGGATAAAATTCAATGGAGTCAAGTCTTTCGCGGGAATGATTGATAACCGGAAGTGTGTAATGCGAATCCGAATCGGTGTCGCCGTGGCCCGGGAAATGTTTGGCCGTGGCAATTATGCCGCCATCCTGCAGCCCTTTCATGTATGCAATGCCTTTGTTGGCAACCCTTTCCGGGTCCGAGCCAAATGACCGGCTGTTAATCACAGGGTTAGCCGGATTGTTGTTTACATCTACTACCGGAGCAAAATTGATGTGTGTTCCAATGCTTTTCAATTGTTTTGCAACCTGCCTTCCCATATTGTAGATCAGGGTATCGTCATTGATTGAGCCTAAAGTCATTTGGAAAGGGTAGGAGCGGGTGCTGTCGAGGCGCATCCCAAGGCCCCATTCCGCATCCAATGAAATAAGTAGTGGCGTTTTGGCAATTTGCTGGTAACGCGCGGTGAGAGAAGCCTGCCGCCGGGGCCCTCCCTGGAAGAAGCACAATCCTCCAATGTTGTATTTACGAATGATGGCCTCGGTATTTTTATAATAATCCTGATCCTTGTTGGAATAGGTTCTGATCATTAATAATTGAGCTATCTTTTCCTCCTGCGACAGTGATTTCATCACTGAATCAACCCAAACTTCCCGGTCGGGAACCAGGGTTTTAGTTGAATCAGGATTAGCAGCCAGCAAATTTATTGCCGGCAAAATAAGGATCAAAACATGATATATTTTGCAAAAAACCTTCTTCATGAATTAAAAAATCAACATGCTAAATTAGATGAACTTCGCAGCCTCTTCTCAGGTATTCGGGATTTTTCCTAACATGGTCGTGTTCAAATATTTTATCAATAAAAATTGCCCTTCGCCGCAAAACTCCTAAATTTGACCTGATTTTGTATACTAGTGACAGATTGTGAACGTTAAATCAATCCATTTGTTTCAACATAAAATTCATCTTTTGAAAATTAAAATTACTTTATCAGGACTTGCAATTTTGCTTTTATTTTCAACACTTTCGGCGCAAATGCTGGAAGAAGAGAAACCACCCCCACTTACCCGTATCCTTTTTGTGATGGATGCCTCGCAAAGTATGTATGGCCGGTGGCAAAGTGATATGAAAATCAATATTGCCCGCAAATTGTTAACGAATTTGCTCGACAGTCTTGAAACCGTTGATAATATTGAATTGGGCTTGCGTGTTTATGGCCATCAGTACCGGTTTCCACCGCAGGTTTGTAATGACACCAAGCTGATTGTTCCCTTTGGTGGTGAAGACAATATCAAGCAGATTAAATACAAACTCCGGACATTATCTCCCAAAGGAACCACACCCATTGCATATGCGCTTGAGCAGGCAGGTACTGACTTCCCTGATTGTGACAATTGCAGGAATATAATCGTATTGATCACTGATGGCCTTGAAGAATGTGATGGGGATCCATGTGCTGTATCCTCTGCCCTTCAGAAGAAAGGGGTGGTATTAAAGCCCTTTATCATTGGTATTGGCAAAAATTTCCAGGAGGCTTTTGATTGCGTGGGAACTTATTTTGATGCCTCAAGCGAAGAGGATTTCAGCAAGGCACTCAATGTGGTAATATCCCAGGCACTTAATAGCACTACTGCCCAGGTGAATTTGCTGGATGAATATGATAAACCCACTGAAACCAATGTCGCCATGACTTTTTATGACGATTTTTCTGGATTGGCGCATTACAATTTTGTTCATACTTTAAATAATAAAGGAGTGCCCGATACACTGGTAATTGACCCCCTTTTGACTTATAATATTGTGGTTCATACTATTCCTCCACGCTCTGCTGAAAAAATAACCCTTACTGCCGGAAAACATACTACCATTGGTATAAAAGTACCGCAGGGCACACTTGATCTTAAACTGGAAAGCAGGGATAAAACCGTTCGGGATTTGAAATGTATCGTAAGGCAAAATGGGAAAAAGGAAACATTGAATGTGCAGAATTTTGGCCAAACTGAAAATTACATTACCGGAGTTTATGACCTTGAGGTATTGACCCTTCCCCGAATTTATATTGATGATGTGGAAATTAAACAAAGCCACACTACCACCATTGAAATCCCAATGCCGGGAATAGCTGTGATTGAGAAAAAAGCAGCCGGTTACGGTGGAATTTATCTGGAGGAGAATAATGAATTGCAACTGGTTTATAACTTTAAAGATAATTCGCTGGAGCGCGAAACCATTGTTCTTCAGCCGGGAAGGTATAGGGTGATTTACAGACCCAAATATTCCAATAAATCAATTTACACGGTTGAAAAGAAATTTGACGTTGAATCCGGTAAGTCGGTGAACGTTAGGTTATACAGATAAATTTACCTTGCTTTTACTTTTGTGTTAAAGAATACACAATGTAAAAGAGGGTGAATCCACTTAAGAAAACAATTCCGATCCAGGAGTAAATTCTAAGCCATTGTTGGGGTCTGCCTTCAGGTGGCATATGTTTTCCTGTAACCACTTTATAATTCAATATTGCCAGCAAAGGAGCGGTAACAAACGAAAGCGTTGTTGCAATGTTCACCATGGTTTGCATGGTATCGGCCAGTTTCCACATAATGATAAGGGCTCCAGAGGCAGTAATAAAAAGCCAGATCCACGACTCAATATCCAGTTTTGATGAAAACGAACTCATTTTTGGGAACAAAATTAACCTGAGTGGTTTCATCACTCTTGGGAAAGCATCAAGGCAGGTCATGGTGGTGGAAAACATGGTTGTAATAGCTGCAATTGCTATCAGTACATATGCCCAGCTCCCAATGCTATCAGTGTACATTTTAATGAGTTGACCGGCAAAAACTCCTCCTTTTGGCGAAAGCTCATCACCTGACCCATAAAGAATAAACGCTCCCAGAGCCAGGAAACAAACCGCCAGAAAAGCGGTACCGATGTATCCAAAATTGAAATCCAACAACACATCTCTCAGTCTGGGCTTTTCGCCTGTTAATTTGAATTTTGCATTGGTCCATAATGAGTGCCAAACGGTAATGTCGATGGGAGCAGGCATCCAGCCGATGAAAGCAATCAGGAAAAAAATATCCGGTGAAAATCCCCATCTGAAATTCCTCAGATGTTCAGGATTTGGATTGTAACCTCTTCCCATAGCGAGGATCACGGCAGTTATGGTTGATATGGCAAGCAATACGATCACGAGCTTAATGATTTTGTCAAGTACGGCATACCTTCCTATCATCAGAGCAATCATGGTGATCAATAAAATGATAGCACTGATGGCTACCGGGTTCAGTCCCAATCCAAATACATTGCCCACCAATCCGGCAGTTACAATTGTTACAGCCGCCTGCACAGCAAACATCGACCCGATGGTGAGTATCGCAAACATGATCACGGCCCAGTTCCCGATCTTGCGATAACCTTGCATGAGGTTTTCACCAGTTACTGCAGCATACCGCGGACCGAACTGGAAAAAGGGATATTTTATTGCATTGGCAAAGATCAGAATCCATAGTAGTTCAAATCCGTAATTGGCACCGGCCCGGGTTGATTGAACCAAATGTGAAACACCCACTGCTGCCCCGGCATATAATAACCCGGGTCCCAAAATACGCAGAAAGCCTTTGATAGTCATAGTTTGGCGGAATTTCGACCATCAAATGTAAAAAAAAACCGGCAATTCAAAACTGCCGGTTGAATGATAGTATGATAGTTACAATTGTTATGCTTCTTTCTTTTTCTCCGCAATTTTCTTCAACACATCTTCCTGAACCGCTTTTGGCAGGGGAGCATATTTGTGAAATTCCATAGAATAATTGGCACGACCACTGGAAATATTCCTTAAGGCAGTTGCATAACCAAACATTTCCATCAACGGAACAAATCCATTCAGTTTTTGTGCCCCTTTACGGAAACGGCGCATTGATTCCACTTTGCCACGACGTTTGTTAAGATCGCCAACAACATTTCCGATATAATCATCCGGTGTGTTGATCTCAATTTTCATCATAGGCTCAAGCAGTACCGGATCACCTTTCAGGAATCCGTTTTTAAAACAGATTGACGCACAAGTCTGGAATGCCATATCGGAAGAGTCAACCGCGTGGTGGCTACCGTCGTGAAGTACCACTTTAACATCCACGATGGGGAATCCTGCAAGCGCACCTCTATCCAGGGTCTTTTTGATACCTTTATTAACAGAACCAACATATTCAGCAGGAATAACACCACCTTTGATCACATCTACAAACTCATATCCATTTCCTTCGTTAGGTTCGATGCGCATTACGGTATGAGCAAACTGACCCTTACCACCTGTTTGTTTGCTGTGTTTGTAATCACTTTCCACTTCCCTGGTAAGGGTTTCACGGAATGCAACAGAAGGTTCACCAATTTCCACTTCAACCCCGAATTCTTCTTTGATCCGGTCCATGATGATTTCCAGGTGCAATTCGCCCATTCCTGAAACAATGGTTTCTTCGGTTTCGTCATCGAAACGAACATTGAATGAAGGGTCTTCATTGGCAAGTTTGGCCAGAGCTTCACCCAGTTTTCCTTGTTCTTTACGTGATTTAGGACCCACTTTCAGCTCAATTACTGTTGGTGGAATATGGATTGATTCGAGGAACAATTTATGATCCGGATCACAAAGGGTATCTCCGGTTTTGGTGAGCTTCATTCCAATCAATGCAACAATATCACCAGGACCTGCCTCGCTTACTTCTTCACGATCTTTCGCGTGAATTTTCATAATACGGCCAATACGCTCCATTTTTCCCTTGGTGGAGTTATAGATTTGCATGCCACTTTTTAACTGTCCGGAAAAAATACGAATAAAGGTCTGTTGACCTACATAAGGATCATGGATCAGTTTAAATGCAAGTGCTGAAAAGGGATCGTGAATTGAAGGTCCACGAGTATGTGATTTTTCAGGATCGTCGATATCCGTACCTACTATTGCTCCGATATCAACCGGAGAAGGAAGGTAATCAACCACGGCATCCAGCAACAACTGAACACCTTTATTTTTGTAAGCGGCACCCACAAAAACCGGAGTGATATAAAGTTTATGGGTTGCACGACGTGCAATACGTTTGATCATATCTACCGGAACTTCCTTTTCTTCCAGGTAAAGCTCCATTAGTTCATCATCGTAATCTGCAATCTTCTCAACGAGGTTGTTTTTTGCTTCCAGTGCTTTGGCTTTATAAGCTTCAGGAATCTCAATTTCAATTCTTTCAGTATCACTGAAATTGTAAGCTTTTTGCTCAATTACGTCAATGATCCCTGTAAAATCATCTTCGGCACCAATTGGCAATTGAAAAGGAACTGCATTGGCATCGAGGTATTCGTTCATTTGTTTGATTACATCGTCAAAATCAGCACCTGTTCGGTCCATTTTATTAACGAATGCTATACGCGGAACACGATAACGGTCGGCCTGGTTCCACACAGTTTCTGATTGAGGTTCAACACCGCTCACCGCGCAAAACAGCGCAACAACGC
Source organism: Bacteroidales bacterium (assembly GCA_020438105.1). GTDB lineage: Bacteria > Bacteroidota > Bacteroidia > Bacteroidales > JAADJA01 > JAADJA01. The sequence continues at coordinate 147,137 of JAGQVE010000001.1, read as the reverse complement.
CGTCGATAACTCGCAATGAACGCTCCACCTCAATGGTGAAATCCACGTGGCCCGGAGTATCAATTATATTGATCGCGTGATCTTTCCATCTTGTTGAAATAGCAGCAGAAGCAATGGTAATTCCACGTTCCTGTTCCTGTTTCATAAAGTCCATGGTAGCTTGTCCGTCATGAACCTCACCCATTTTACGGGTTACACCGGTGAAAAATAACAAGCGCTCGGTTACAGTTGTTTTTCCCGCATCAATGTGGGCAGCGATTCCGATATTTCGTAAGTTTGTTAATGCCATCTTAAGGTAAAACTTTGATTTTCTTAATATTAACTGATATTTTTTATGCAAAAATGGGTGCAAAGATACGACATTATTAGTCTATCTCATTAAATTAATCTTAATTAATTTTTTACCTAAGCCGAAAGAATTAAAGAGAATTTGATTTTATCCTTGACTAACAATGTTTTTAACGCCTTCGGCATAGGGGGTTGCTTTGAAATTATATGCCTTCTCAAATTTGCTGCTATCAAAAACATAATCGCGGTCGTATTGATAAAGCATTTCAACAAACTCTTTCATAATGGAGTTGAACAGGCCCATCAACTGAATTAAAAATTTACCGGCAACCTGCGTTTTTGGTTTAACATTCAGTTCTTTGGCAAAAGCATCAATCCATTGTTTGCCGGTAAGCGGATTGGGGGAGGTTGGCAAATGCCAGGTTTGTCCGTAAGCTTTTTCATCGTTTCCAAGCATCGCAGTTGCCCTTGCTGCATCGGGAGTATAGGTATATGAATGAACTTTATCCAGGGTGCAGAACCAATTGGCTTTTTTACCTGCTTTCAGGGTTTTGTAAACCGTTTCGAGCAATACACTGTTGTTTATTCCGGGTCCGTAGAAATCGGCAGCCCTGGCTATCACTGCTTTTATTCTTCCTTCACGCTCAGCCAGTGTGATCATTTCTACCAATTTCTTCCTGGTTTCACCTTTGCGTGAACATGGATTCATCGGGGTTTCTTCGGTCATATGTGGAATATGGCTGGGGTCATACATATAAACATTATCAAAAAAAACCAACTTTGAATGATACTTTTCACAACCTTCGATTACATTTTTAATAAAGTTAGGCCAAATCTGTTCCCACACTTTTGCCTTATATTCAAAGCCCACAGTGATGTAAACGATCTCACTTCCCTCAATAGCTTTCAAAATCTGGTCAGGATTTGTTATATCTGCCGCAAAAAGTTCATCCGATTCGTTTACTTTCTTAGGATGACGGCTAACAAGACGTATTTTATCCGAATAATTTTTCAATTCTTTTGCCAGGTCGGTGCCGATTGCACCCCCCGATCCCAATATCGTTTGCATATTATTTTATTTTACATAACTACAAAACTAATTCACTTTGGTTCAGTCGGTAATCCCAAAAATTAAAACAATATCAATGAATCTCTATTCAGTCTAACCGGGATTTAAACTAAGCAATTAACTAAAATATGGCTGTTTTAAAACATTAATATCTTTGCATTGTTTAAATCAAAACAACCAGTAATTTAAGGGAATTTTCAATTCAGTTAATGGTACGATTGTACTTAGCTGGAATCTTTGTGCAATTTAAAATCCTGTCAAATGAAAACTATCCGATTTATTCTTTTATCATTAGTTATTGGTTGTTTCCAATCCTTAAATGCCCAAAGTAGTGTAGCGAAAGAATTATACAAGCAGGGGGAAGAAAGTTACGAAAATGGCAATTACCTGGATGCTGCTTCTAAATTTACCAGGGCCCTGGCCGAATCACCTGATTACACTGATGCCATGTATTATGCTGCGAGCAGTTATTACTCTGCAGGCGAAAATGAAAAGGCTGTAAAATATTTTGAAAAGTTGGAGGCCGCAGATCCGTCCTATTTCCCATGGTATCTGTACCTGAAAGGAAATGCACAGGCAGATCTGGGCCAGCGTGAAGCGGCTATTGCCTCGCTGGAGCGGTTTCTGGAGGTGTATCCCGAGGAAGCAACCCGTACCATTTATCATCATTATGCAAAATACAAACTGGCTTATATTAAGGGTCAGATGGAATTGCTTAAAAACCCTGGAACAATGGCCGATCCTGTAAATCTTACTACAGTTGTTAATAGTGTGGCTGATGAATACACTCCCCAAATTGATCCGACAGGCCAGCGGCTGTATTTTACCAGCCAGCGAAAAAGTCGGTTTTCAACAGAACTTGATGAAGATGGGATAAACTGGGGTGAAGATGTTTATTATGTAGAAAAGGTAAATGGCCAGTGGCAATCACCGGTTTTGCTTCCAGAGCCGATAAACTCACAGAATAACGATTTTGGATCGACTTTCACAGGCGACGGACAAACCATGGTATATGTACGATGCAGCGCAGAAGACGGGGTGGGCAGTTGTGATTTATATATTAATTTCAAAGACGGAGATGACTGGAGCGAGCCCATCAATATGGGAAATGTCGTAAACTCGGTGGAGTGGGACTCACAACCTTCCATTTCGGCAGATGGGACAAAGATCATTTTTGCCTCTGACAGGGAAGGCGGATACGGTGGCTCCGATTTATATCTTATTGAGAAAAATCCTTTTGGAGACTGGGGTATCCCGGTAAACCTGGGGCCCAGGGTAAATACTCCATGGACAGAAAAAAGTCCGTATATCGCACCTGACGGAAAAACACTCTATTTTAGTTCTTATGGTCATCCTGGTTTTGGCAATGCCGATATTTTTATGTCGACCCTTGAAAACAACAAATGGAGTGATCCGGTAAACCTTGGCCAGCCGCTTAATTCGGAAGGCGATGATAATTATTTCACGATTTCTGCATCCGGTGAATATGCCTATTTTGCATCCACCCGTGCAGGTGGGCTGGGTGCTTATGACCTTTACCAGATCGATATTCCGGAAGAATTGCGGCCCCAACCCTCTGTCGTTGTTCAGGGGATTGTAACTAACTCCAAAACAGGTGATCCCACAGCTGCCTGGGTGCTGGTTGAGGATCTGGAATCAGGCGAACTGATCGCAACCAATAAAAGCAATTCGAAAAGTGGTAAATACCTTGTTGTTTTGCCTGCCGGAAGAAATTACAGTGTTTCGGCCAACAAGGATGGATTTTTCTTTTATTCCCAGAGTTTTGATGTACCTGCTGATGCAAAATACCAGGAAATCACCAAAGACATTGAATTAAAACCAATTGAAAAAGGAACCAAAGTGGTTTTGAATAATATTTTCTTTGAAACCGGTAAGGCAGATTTAAAACCTGAAAGTTACCTTGAGCTTGCCAAAGCGGTGGAATTGATGAACGCAAATCCTTCTATGGTGGTTGAGGTTGGTGGGCATACCGATAATGTAGGATCGGACGAAGCCAATATGAAACTCTCGCATGATCGGGCAAAATCAGTCAGGGATTTTATGGTGAAAGCCGGGGTGGCTTCTGAGCGGCTGATGGCAAAGGGATATGGCGAAACCGAGCCGGTTGCATCAAACGAAACACCTGAAGGCCGGCAGGCTAACAGACGAACTGAATTTGTAATTCTCGAATATTAACAACCATTAAAAATGAAATTGACATTTGTTTTTGCATTAATTTTTGGAATGATTTGGCAATTAAACGCTCAAAACTTTGCAGGTGTTTTCACACTTGAAGCAAATGGAAGTATTGCCTATCTGAGTCTTGAAACAAAGGATTCTGTAAATTATACCGGATCATTGATCATCGAAAATACAGAATTTGATGTGGATGGAAAGATGCTAAACGGGGTGTTGAGCGGGCGCATCGGACAGCTACCTAATATTAACTTTTTCGATGCAGGATTTGTTGGCAATGTGCTGAATTTAACCATGATGGAAGCTGATGTTAATGGAAATCCAAATGTTTTCACCGCACAGATTTATCCATTCACTCCTGCAAATCCGGGCGTTTCGGATCAAAGGAAAGCAGAAGATGTGATCATTAATGGACAATTGCTTTCTGAGGTTCAAATTACTGAAATTGAGATGAAATACGGAATTAGGCCGGTTCCCGGTAATTATTGGTACGATAAGGTTAGCGGATTGTATGGTGCGGTTGGGTATGCTGCATTTGGTTTTATGTATCCCAATCATGATTTTGGGCAAGTTTCGCGAAATGCCTCTGCTGGAAATACCGGTGTAATTATAAATGGCAGGGAGCTCCCGATGGATGAATGGGCAGTTTGGAGTTATATTGTTGGATATTATATCCAGCCCGGTGATTACTGGCTCGACGATAAAGGGAATGCAGGATATACGGGTTATGATATGCCCCTGGTTAACCTTTTTACTGCTGCCCGGCAAAATGCCTACAATGGTCAGGGCAATGGAGGAGATAATTTCTGGTCGTCACGCTTCAGTGCAGGCAACTCAAACGCTGATAATACACAGGGCTATGTAAGTGTTCCGGGCTATGGACCAGTAGGTTACGGATTCTAATAAAATAAAAACCCCATCCGTTCAAAGAATGGGGTTTCCCTTAAAAATTTGAATGTTTTTACAGATGTTTAAGTACATCATCATAGTTTGGTTCAGTAGTAATCTCCGGAACCTGTTGGGTATATTTTATCAACCCATTTTCATCAACTATGATCACCACCCTCGAATGCAGACCAGCCATTGGGCCATTTACTATTTCCAGTCCATAATTTTTTCCGAATGAACCATCAGCATAATCGGAAAGTGTGATAATGTTATTTAAGCCTTCGGCACCACAAAAGCGGCTTTGCGCAAATGGTAAATCCCTTGAAATACAGAGTACCTTTGTGTTTTCAATTTCTCCGGCTATTTTGTTAAACTGCCTTACCGAAGCAGCACAGATTCCTGTATCCAGGCTGGGGAAAATATTCAGGATGAGTTTATTTCCCGTGAAGTCATTCATCGATACACGTGAAAGGTCATTTTTTGCAAGCGTGAAATCTTTTGCTTTTTCTCCTTTGACAGGTAATTCCCCATTTGTTTGTATGGGATTTCCTTTCAATGCAATTGTTGCCATTTGTTTTTGAATTTTGAATGTTAATATTTTAAAATTAATGTAAATCAAATGTTTTGGTGAGATCACGATTTGGGTTGCTGGTGTGGCAGCTAATGCATGCGTCACCTTTTTTCCCGGCGCTGTACTCCACTGATCCGTCAGTATGGTATTCGCCCCATTGCCAGCCACTGGCAGCATCAGTCCCGGAAGGATTTTTTTTCATCACCACCAGTAAATTTAGTGATCCGTTTTTGATCACTTCTTTTACCAGAATGGATCCTGTTGGGAAACTTGAGCCTGTTGGGAGCTCATTAGCAGTGTCGAGCACTGTTTGTGCGGTTGCATTAAAACGTAACCTGAAACTTCCGTGCGGACTCGGACTTGTTCCAGGCAGTGTGTCCCCATTTTGATAATACAGCCAACCTGTCGAACTTTTTATTTCATTATAAAGCTGGTTATCAAGGTCAGGGTTATTCTCTTCTTTTTTACACGCGGAAACAGTCAGGACTAATGCTCCCAAAATAAATGCAATCTGGTAGATCTTTTTAATAACGTTGTTCTTCATTTAATTTCTTTAGAAGAAATAACCTATTCAGCGTAAAATTGTTCTATTTGGCAAAAAAAAACACCATTGAATCAACAATGGTGTTTTAAAATTTAACTGATGAAATTACCTGACGGATTCTGATTTTTTAACTTTGGGCCGGGTCATAAAAGTCACTGGTCCTACCCACTCAACCTCGTATTCACATACGGTTCTTATATAAACCTCATATTGCGTCATTGGTTCGAGGCCTTTTAAATTCAGCGTACAAAAGCTTGAGATAGCTGGTAGGGTTAAAATCACTTCCTCCTTAATAAGGTAGTCGCCTTGCCCAGGATTAAATCCTACCGGACCAACTTCCACATACCATACGGAAGTTTCTGGTGCGGGCAGCCAATTTAATAAGGCAGTTGAATAACTAATGTTTGTTACTTCAATGTTCTCGGGTGAATCACATTCATCAAAGGACACCTGGCTGAAAGCCATTGTTGTGGCGAAAATTAGCATCACCACCATGTAGAATTTAGATTTCATAATTAAAAAATTTTGGGTTACTAATGATTACTTAAATTCCTTGATTTGTGGTGGATTATACTTTTTCATATTGGGTTGGTTTCGGGAAATATGAAAAATTTATTAATAGAATCATTTGTAAACTTATTGATTTGTAGTGGTTTGTATTGTAATTTGGAAACTGCACTCAAATCAGGTCAATGTAATTGTTAACTGTATAAACATTTACGTTTTAGATTTTATAAGCTAGTATTTGGCACCCAATTTTAGTTTTTTGATTTATGTTCAATAATTTGCAATAATTTATTTACTATTTTTACTCATTCTAAATTAATTCGCAAATAACAACACTGTATTATGATCAAACAATTACAATCAAGAATTTTTCTCGCTGCTCAATCTGTTCTGTTTGCCCTCTTTTTTTTAGGCTATTCGGCAACTCAAGGACAGGATTTATTTCAGGATGATCCGAACTTCGACCGGATTCCTCAATGGTATATCAATCAAACTCAATCCCAGCAAATTAAAGCTGCCCAGGTAATTACCATTGATGATTATGATAATTTTTTCCTGGGAGTTGACTTTGCAGAAAGCCACATCGCGGTGAATCCTGCAGCACCTACTGAATTTTTTACAGTTTTCAATACAACAGGAAACCATGGAACCATTGATGGATATAACTGGTTTCAGTCTTCTGTAAGTTGGGGTGCCTCCGTATGGGGTGATCCAGTGCTTGCTTATGACAGCCTTGGCAATCTCTATTATGAAAACATGTATGGCTCAGGTACCATTCAGGGATGTAAAGTGGCAGTTTCCAGTAATGGTGGTCAAACCTTTGGCACCGGAGTTACGGCCATCGCCGGTGTTGATAAAAACTGGATTGCCGCTGATCAAACAGCTGGTCCGTATTCTAATTATGTTTATTCGGTTATGACCAGCTCAAGTGGAGGTAATTTTTCTCGCAGTACAAATTTGGGCTCCTCATGGTCAAATACTGCTACCTTCGGAACGCAGGGACTACCGGGTATGATGGTGTGTGTGGGACCAAACGGAAATGTACAGGGTGGAACCGTATATGTAGTTACCAATGGCGGAAATACCTTTAGCTCTACTTATACGTTTTATCGTTCACACGACGGTGGTTCAACCTTCCAATTGATGTCGTCGCAAAACTTTCCCAATTATGTTGGTACAAATGTGAACGGAAGGCACTCGGTAGAAAACATGCGTACCCGTCCTTATCCTTTTATTACCGCTGATAACAGCTATGGCCCATACCGCGGAAGGCTTTATTGTGTTTATGCTTCTAACCAGCCCTCAGGTAATGGAAATAAACCGGATATATGGGTTCGCTATTCTGACAATGAAGGTGCTTCCTGGTCATCACCCATCATTGTAAATGATGATGATAACACAACTCAACATCATCAGTTTGCACCTGCTCCCTGGTGTGATTTGAAAACCGGAAGATTGTATATCCAGTGGATGGACACAAGAGATTGCCCCACCAGCGACAGCGCCCTTATATACGGAACTTATTCTGACATGGGTGGTGAAGAGTTTATGCCTAATGTGGCGATATCTAACGCTAAAATGAAAATCAATTGTTCATCTTGTGGCGGAGGAGGAACACCCCGCTATCAGGGTGATTACAATGGTATAGTTTCCAATTCCAAAACTTCAATGTCAGCCTGGGCTGATTTCAGGTACGGCTCATTTGCCAGTTTTGTTGGGTATATGCCTGACTTTGCTATGCGTGTTTATCCGGAAGAAAAAGAGATTACTTACCAGGATACCATTTGGGCTGTGGTGCCGGATGTAAAATTGTATGACGATACCTGTGTTTTCACGGCCACTATTGGTGATCCTCCAACAGGCTCTTTTGAGATAAGTTATCCTTTGGGAAATACTCTTACTTCGTTCCCCGATTCACTTCCAATAGTAATTACAGTGGATAATGTGCCACTGGGCGATTATGTACTGACTATTAAAGGAGAAGGACCAAACGGAACCCCGGTTCATTACCGTGAAGCTACTTTGATTTTGGATGATCTGCCTTTGCCGATCGCTGATTTTATAGCAGAGCAAACCGTTGCCTGTACAGGGCATGAGGTGCAATTTATTGATCAAACCCAGTTTTTCCCAAGTCAGTGGTTTTGGTCTTTTGAAGGCGGAAATCCCTCAACCAGTGAAGAACAAAATCCGGTTGTGGTGTATGATGAGCCTGGTACTTATGATGTCACCTTGTTTGCAGTAAATTCCACCGGTTTTAACGAAGTTACCAAAACGGACTATATGACCATTAGTGTGGCACCTGATATGCCCCAAGGGGATGATGTATTTGCTTGTTTGCCGGGAATGATCCCTGCGCTTGAAGTAACTGGTGTTGGAATTACCTGGTATGATGACGATGAACTTACAAATGTGGTTAACAGCGGAAATTCATTTGAAACCGGCCAAACCGAACCTGGAACATATACTTATTATGTAACTCAGTTCGATGGCGGATGCGAAAGTTTACCACTTATGATCAATCTGCATATCAACAGTCAGCCCGAGGCCACCCTTGATCCGCTTGATGATGTTTGTGATACTGAACCCATATTTGAATTAACCGGAGGTATGCCTGCCGGTGGCTATTATATGGGACCCGGAGTAGCTGATAATATGTTTGATCCTTCAGTTGCCGGAGCAGGAACCCATGAAATTGCCTATGTTTTTATGGATGAGAATATGTGCTCCGATACAGCATATCAGAATTTGGTGGTTAATGCATCACCTGCCTTTGAATTGGGAGCTGATACTGCAGTTTGCGCAAATATAACCTATACACTTGATGCAACCGCAGCTGGAGCAGCATCCTACCTCTGGAGCCCGGGTGGACAAACCACAGCAAGTATTGACGTGGACAGCACCGGCATTGGCTTTGGATCACAGGAATATTCAGTGGAAGTTACCGGCGATAATGGCTGTGTAAGTTCGGATAATATTACCATCACTTTCCAGGAATGTGCAGGTGTTGATGAGATCAGCGGCTTGCAGTCGGTGGTACTTTTCCCCAACCCGAATGATGGTGTATTTACATTGAAATTAAAATCCAGCAAACGGATCAAACTTGATGCACAGTTGTTGACTGCTTCGGGTACTGAACAATACAATAAAAAGGGTATCGAAGTAAATGGTGCTTCGGAACAGGTAATAGAAGTGAAAGGCTTGCAAGCCGGAGTTTATTACCTTACTTTATCCAATAAAGATGGAAAACTGATCAGGAAAGTGCTGATCAAATAACATTAACTTTTCTTAGAATTAATGGCCGAAATCCGGTACGCCGGGTTTCGGTTTTTTATTTTTCCTCGAAAAAGGCGATTAGTGAATCAAAATAGCTTTCGTCCCAACCCTCCGTAAAATCTTCAAAATCTTCATCCGGAATGTTGCTATGTATCAATTCCACAGAGGTCCCTTTTTTATGTGGGTGCAATTTTATGGTAACAATCGATTTTTCTTCCTGATCACCAAAATACCACTCCTGAACGATTTTTTTGTTCTCTTCAAATTCCAGGTTTTTACCTGCTATATCCCCGTTCCACAAGGAAAATTCTGAACCGGGTTCGGTACTCATTTCAGCGGGCTCGCCTGTCCACAGTTCCAGTGTTAATGGATTGGTAAGAGCTATGTATATCTCCTCGGGTGGAGCAGGAACAATATAATATTTTTTGAAGTCTTTCATTTTTGTTCAAATTAATAGTGCAAAGCGCTTGCTAAAGATATAATTTACTTTTGAATTGATTTATTTCAAAAACCAAAGGATTTACTTTCTAATTTTACCCGGGTAATTTCATGTTCGATTCTTCGTTCGTAATATAAAATCTTCAAATTCGAAATTATGGTTCGTTTCTGGTTTGTCATTGCGTGTATGGTTTTTTCAATAGCCGGAATTGCGCAAAACGCATCCATAAGTGCTTACTTTTATAAGGATTACATCATTCATGGTAAGGATACCATTGTTTGTAAAATTGATGAAAACAGCCTTGATAAAGCAAAGATCAGTTATACACTTCCGGGGCAACCCGAAAAACCAAAAAGCATAAAAAGTGGTGATGTCAGCGAATTGAAATGCCGTTTTGTATATAAAAACCTGGAGGTTAATGGCAAAAAGCAACTGCTGAAGGTGATGACTGAAGATGTTGTGAGCCTCTATTCCACAGAGAAAAAGGGGAAAACACAGATCAGTGATGAAAAAAAGCCAACCCTGGCGACAGCGGAGAAAGCCCCTTCTCGATCCACTTTTTACATTAACAAAGATGGGAATACCATACAATTAAACAATTCCAATTACAAGTCTGTATTAAAGCAAACTTTCGTGGGAAATGAAGCGCTGCAAACAAGGGTTGATGAAATGGATTTTGAAGACCTTGAATTTACCTTGCTGAACATGGTGATCCGTTATAACTACGGGCTTGCAAATCCTGAAAAGTAGCTTTTGGGGCAACTCATTTGGCTCAAGATGGGGATATTAGATTTGGTAGCGGTTTTATTTTAGTATCCATTTATTTCTGTGATCGAAGCAATAGTACTTCTTTTAAAACAATGGTAAAGGCAAGCCAAATAACATTATTGAAAGCATAACAATATTCCTGTCCTATTCAATATAACAACATTGTATGATTTACAAATTGGACAAATTTTGATTTTATTTAGTCTACCTGTAACCAATTGCAAATCTTCATTTATCTAACATTTTTAATAAGATGTGCATTTCCAGAATTTAAAGTCCTTATTCAGAACCTCATCAGGATTTATTGTTATTGTATTTTCTTCCGAATAGAAATAAACATCATCTGGCATAACTATATATGTCCCTTTGGGCAATTCAGTTGAAAGTTTACCTTTTCTTATAAAAACCACAACGCTACTGGATTTCAACTGTTCAAAGTCTCCATTTCCTAAGCTGTCCAAATCTTCTTTGACAATAAAATAAAGATGGCCCTTATAATTATCATATTCTCTACTTTCATAATCAATAACCGGCATACAGTCTCCTTGGCCATATTCAACTGTCCCTTTTATTCCTGTTTCAAAGTTGTTTTTTGAACACCCGACAGTTAATGTTAAAATCAATAGAATAATGAAATTTAATTTTTTCATGCTATTTAGTTGTTGATTTATGGGTTGTTTTTCCTTTTATGTTTTTGTCTTGATGAACGGAATGCGTTAATTGGCTATTATCGTATGTTAGGCTGCGTAATTATTGTAATCTATCAATATTCAATAATTTCAAAGTTACAATATTAAACCTTTGAATACCTGATTCTAGGTCCCAGTTTCCTAAACAAGTGTTTCCCAAACTTATAAATTTTAAATTGCTCTCATATGTCTTTGAATTTAATTCCTCTGCCTTTCTGATACTATTCATTCCTGTTCCTAATATAATTATTGGTTCTTCGATTTTAAAATAATAACGAGCAAAGTCCTCAAGTCTCTCGTATACCTTTTCTTTTAAAACGCTATCCAATACATCAACTTCTAATATTGTCAAGCAAGATGCAATATTGTCCAATTCAATGTATTTACTTTCTAAACTTTCAATTATGGAATCTTTAGGTAATCCAGTTATTATTCTATTAATTGGTTCGAGGTTGACGTTCATTAGAGAATCATTCGCAAATTGTTGAGTGTATGCAGAATTTGAATAGTAAATTGTAAATAATATGTATATCAGTATTTTCATCTTATGCAGCCTAACGTTCCACTGGTAAAGTGCGTTCCGAATTTCATCTATTAAATTTGATTTTATTTCTACACTTTAAAGTTACTATTTGTTTTCCTAAGAATGGCCATTTGAGGTATTCACTCTGATCCGATATTAGCAGCAATTATCATTGTATTATTTTGAGGGAAAGTAGCCTTTTGCGTTTACCCTGATCTTGTAAAGGCTTTTACCTGCTGTGATAAACAGGATGTTTTCTGTCTCCCCACGACCAAAAGTTACATTTGTCGGGTTTTCCGGTGTTTTGATATAATCCAGCTTAGTGCCTTCCGGCGAGAATATATGGATGCCTGGATTGACTCCCTGAAGGGTCAAATAAAGATTTCCATTCAGATCTATTGCCATACCGTCAGGACCGGGAGTTCCACTGAAATCGATCAGGATCTTTCTATTTTTCACTTTACCATCTTCACCTATCTCGAATCTTAGAAGAGCATTCAGGTTTGACCAGGTCGGGAAGTTGAGGCTGCTGACATAGAGATATTTTTGGTCCGGAGAAATAAGAATGCCGTTGGGAGTTCCGGCATGTTCGATAACCCTGTCCAGGGAGCCATCCAGATTAATTCGATAAACACCCATTACAGGTTGTTCAACAGGTTCATGTCCAAAATATCTAGGATCTGTAAAATATATTTGCCCTTTTTCGTCTATGACGAGATCATTAGGTGCATTCAAAGATTTACCCTCATACAAACCAGCAATAATCTCACTTTTACCAGTTACCATATTCGTTCGTATGATACATCTACCACCGAAATCTGCACCTTGCGCTATTACCATATTACCATCAAGGTCAAATATTATTCCAGTAGACATTCCGCTAGGCGAACGGAACAGACTCGTCTGATTGTTCTGAGGATTGTATTTCCATATGTGTCCGGCTTGCTTGCCAAAATATTGAGTCAATGTAACATCACAAAAATAGACGAAACCATCAGGACCAACAGCAGGACCTTCGGTGAAGAGCCCATCATTGAAAACTAATTCAAGCTTTGACAGCGAATCTGTTATTTGGTTTGGGCTTGGTTCCTGGGCCAATGAAATTGAAAAACAGGTTGGAACAATCAAAAGAATTATTATCAATAATTTGTTTTTTCTTGCTTTCATATATTGGTTTCTAATTAATTATTACTGCATAACGTGTTGCAAGTATGGCATGTAGCCGTTCCTTTGCAGTATTTATTTTAATTTCTTGTTTTTTCAATTTTATAATTCTTTGTCTTGATGACCGCAACGCGGCTATTTGCTATACTTGCTGTTAGCCATAGTAATTTATATTCTATAAGGTATTTCTGATTTTTTGATGTTTATATTCTTATAATTATGTTTTAGAAGTAATTCTTCAAGTGCATTCTTTATAGAATCAAATTCAAATGATGGTCCAATAATTATTTCATTAATTGGTAATTTATCAATGATAAAAGTTGATTCTTCTTCGTAATCTTCATAACCCACTTTTTCTCTTTCATTTAAATATTTTCGATATTTGGCTTCCAGAATCAAATATGGTATAATTAAAGTATCAGATGAACGAAAATGAATTTCTTCGTCTCCTTTTTTAATCATATTCCCATCAATTGTATATTCAAATCTATATTCCTCTTCTTCCCTAAATGTATAACTTTTATAAGATGCGATTATATCTTGAAGAAAGTCAACAATTACTGTATTTACAAGCCATTCATAACCAAAATCAGCCCATTCTATTATTTCTTTTCTTTCTTTGAAAAATGTGGCAATAATTCGAATTAATTCTTCGACAACTTGAAGTTGGGTGTTTTCATCATATTCTATATGTCTACCGTGTACAAATTGGTCAATAGAATCACTGAAATTAATAAAGTCAAAACCGATTGAAACGCCCCTTCCTTGATTTGCATATGCTCTCCATTGGCTGAGTAAGTCTCCTTGCTTTGAAAAACATGTAACATATCTTTCATGTTTATAAATTCGCCCGATATGCTTATTTACCATTTCTAAAACAGGAATCTCAAAATTTTCTTTTAAAAGTTTATCAATTACTTTCTCAATAATACTTACTCCATATTTAAATTCCTTCTTGTCATTTAAGTAATTTATATTGGTGCAGTATATTGATTGGGATTCAATTATTGAAATCAGACCAGATAAAGATGTATAGTGATAAATGGTCTTAGTCGTTGGGAATTTTTTTCCTAATTTTTCATTAGTGAATACATTTGCAGTAATCAAGTCACTTAACTGCATTTGAAGTGCAGTCCAACTATCTCCTGTGATTTTTATTTTTTCTTTCAAATGCTCTTAGTTTAGTCTTTGTATTATTCTGACTAACGTAAAAATAAACTACAGTTAATCATTGAGTTACGATTTTTCAAATTTAGTCCTTTTTTATCCATTTTTTACCAATTTACGTTAGCTGTCAAAATCAATAGAATCTGTAAAAATTGATATATTCCCATTCCTCAATTTTGGAGGATTTTATCTGGGGAATTAAGCACAACGGTTTACGTGTAGGTGCATACAAGTAGGGTTGCGCATACACTCTGTTATGGTTTGTTTATTTGAATTTCCCCGAGTCTACATCTTTGATAAATTGAATTAGGCCCGAGAAATAGGTTTCAGGATCATCATAATAAGATATGTGACCCCCATTCGTCGTAACACTGCGACCTTTTTGAACCTGCGAACTCATCCACTCCATATATTTGGGATCCATAGTATCGTATTTCCCACCTATAATTAATGTTGGCACTTTAATTTCAAAAAGTCGGCCGGAAACATCCCATCCTTTTAAAGATGCATTCCCTGTAACTCCAAATTCGCTATAGCCTTGCATGTAGATGTAGATATTTGGGTTGAGATGCTTAAACGTTCTGTTAATGAATTCAGGCCATTCCTCTAAAGGTTTTCTTAAAATATGTTCTGTGTAGTAGTGCTGTTGAACCAATTCTGCATATCTGGGATTACCAAAATCTTCTTTAGCTTCAAGTGCCTTTATTTCTTTGTAAACATCAGGTGGAAGCTGTGGTCCCAATACTTCAGATGCATATTTTTCATATTCTGGAATACTTGCCATCATGTTTGAAATGATTAAGCCTTTAAGATTGTTCTGGTATTTCAGTGCATACTCCATGGCTAAAATGCCGCCCCAGGATTGTCCGTATAAATAAAAATTATCATTGTTTAGATTAAGGGCTTTTCGCACTTGTTCCACTTCTTCAACAAAATGCTCAATGGTCCACAAGGTTGAATCATTGGGTTGATCACTGTAGTAGCTTTCCAGTTGGTCATAATAAATGTATTCTATCTGCTCATTGGGAAGATATCCATCAAAATTTTCAAAACATTCGTGGGTAGCTCCAGGACCACCATGCAGCAGCAAAATTTTTATTTTGGGATTATTGCCCATACGCTTAGTAAAGACATTGAAGATGCCTTTAGGTGTTTCGATGGGAATCATTTTAATTCCACCGGTGTTCTGGTCATCACTGGTTGAATAATCCCAATAGTTGTTTTTTTTATCAACCTGAATGTCTGCATTCTGATAATTAGTGCAACTCGTCATGAGAAGTATAATTATTGATACATGTGTTAATAATTTCTTCATTATTCTTTCTTTTGATTTTAATTGTTTAATGAAGCTTAATGTGATGCCCATATGGCCTGTAGACGTTTTTTTAACTTTGAAGCTCATTGATGTTCTTTATGCTCAAATTTACAATTCTTTTTCTTGATGACCATAAAACCGGCTACGGGCTATGATGGACTGTGGTGGGTAGTTAATATTATTTAAGTTCAGTCCACATTGTTTTGTCAGCAGTTTTTTAATATCCACTACGGAACGATTAATCGGAATTTCTCCCTGTTCGATATTCTGCATTGAAAGAAATTTATTGAGGGTGGCAGAGAGATTAGTAGCCGATTCCTGGATTTTCTGTAGGTGACTGTTCACTTTTTCATGGTGCTTAAAACGAGCCCAGTTTACCGAATCCGATTCAAGGTAACGGTCGATTAGGTTGAGAGAGGATAAAATTCCGGTGAGCGGTGTTTTGAATTCATGCGCTGCAATGGAGAGGAAGCGGGCTTTTAACTCCTCCAGGTCGGGATCAGCATCCTGGGTGTTATTGTCCTTTTGATCCGAATTTTTTTTGTTTGATAGCGGGTCGGGGGGGGTATTCATAAAATTTAGTTCTCAATTTTCAATTAAAATAAGATAAAATCAGCACTTGAAGGGTTATAAAGTATTAACATCAAATATGACGTAATGTTTGGCTTCAAAGGATTTGGTTCGTGTTATTATTTAAAATTTCAGATTTTAAAGAGCTAATATATTTTTTGGAATTCCATTAAAGTTTTTTTTACCTGTTCCATTCTCGTTTCCAGATTCCCACTAAGCATTATGAAAGGGAGGTTCCTTCGATTCAAATCATCAATAATCTTTTGTTGAAATTCTGATCTGTTTACTTCACCCGATCTGTCCCATGTATCGTCATAAGGAATGTCAGTATCACATAAAAATACAATATCGTATCTTTTTTCAGCAAACTGAGCAAGTTCAGTTAATCTATCGTGTACCTTATTATGGTAATACAAGGAGAACATATAGGTAGTTATAGCGTTAGTATCGCTGAACAACCAGGTATTCGCCTCCATTATTTGTTGGTTTTCGCGGATTAGATGGCCTTCGGCTATTTCGACCAATTGATTTAAGGTTAGCCGTCTGTTTATCTGGTTTTTATTCCAATACTCGCGACCAAATTCCGGCATATAAACAGTATTGAACTTACGGGCGCAATATTCAGCCATGGTCGATTTTCCAGTTGAAGGAGCACCCAGAAATACAACATTAACGATAAAATCCTTGTAAACAGCTGGCGAAAGGAATTGCCTATACTTAAATGGATTTTTTCGAATTGCAGAACCTGAGATGGGGACGATTGATCTCTTTTTATCAACTATTCTGTTTACTGCATTTAGTGCATTACTCATATGATCACCATAAAACTCACTCGAATAAAAATGGGTGATTTTTCTACCATTAAGAATCCTCTGAATGTAATTTTCCTGGATCTTTTTTACTTTCGGGCTATTGCCACTTTCTGACGGACCATCCCAGGCTTCTATGACTTCAACTTCAGGGAAAATTGTCCGGATCCAGTTAGCCCTGATATTAAGTGGTATTTGTGTAATTTCCGGAGAGTTGTAAATAACAATGATCACATGGTCGGTTTCCCCTAACGCTGTTCGAACCAGAAGTTCATGGCCCTTGTGGAAGGGGGCAAATTTACCCAGTGTTAAGCCTGTGCTCCCCATTGCAGTGTTATTCTTTATTAGATGCCAGGTTAGATTATCAAATGAATTATCCTTTCCGCTGCTTAATGTCCTTTTTCTTATAATCCTTCATTATCCTCCCAAATAGCTTATCGCGCTTTTTGCGTTCGGCGGCACTCGATTCAAAATGGGCTTTCTCGCGCTCCATCTTCAGGTAGTTTTGGTAGGATTCAGGATCAATGTTACCCGCCTCAACGGCCTTCAGAACAGCACAACCGGTTTCGGAGGTGTGTGTACAATCTTTAAACTTACACTGGCCGGCAAATTCCATAATCTCATCAAACGTGGTTTCAAGTCCTTCGGATGAATCGGCAATGCCCACTTCGCGCATGCCCGGGTTGTCGATGAGGATTGCTCCGTTTTCAAGCAGGGTTAATTCACGGTGACTGGTAATGTGCTTTCCCCTGTTGGTATGATCGCTAATGGCACCGGTTTTCATGAGGTTTTTGCCGGAGAGCTTATTCAAAAGTGTTGATTTGCCCACTCCTGATGAGCCGAGCATACAATAGGTTTTCCCTGAAATGATAAACTTCTGGAGTTCATCCATGCCCGCTTCTGTTTCGTTACTGATGCCAATCACCGGCACATCGCTTATCCGCTTTTTAATGCTGTTGGTGATCTCTTCTGTTTTTTGGTTGTCAATGAGGTCGGTTTTGGTAAGAATGATGACGGGGCTCACTTTTGAGTTATTGGCGATGGTGAGGTATCGTTGCAACCGGTTGATGTTAAAATCGCGGTCGACCGCCTGCAACAGGAGTGCATAATCGATATTGGTAGCGATGATTTGTAATTCACCGGCTTGGCCTACGGCTTTGCGGAACAACATGGATTGCCTGGGAAATATCCGGTGAATAATGGCCATCTCCTGGTCATATGCCACCAGTGCCACCCAGTCGCCGACGGCAGGAAAGTCCTCCCGGCTGCGTGCTGTGAACCGCAGATTGCCGGTAATTTCGGCATCCAGTTCCGTTGTGGCTGTTTTCACGATGTAACGTTCCTTGTGCTCGGCCACCACCCGCCCAATCTCAAAGTCAGCCAGGCTGTTTTCGTTTCGCCAGTCTTCAAATTGTTGGTTGTATCCAAGTTCGAATATATTCATTGATGCTCTTTTATCTTTCTTAAAGTTGAATAGGTTTTCAATTGAACCAGTTATTTAATTATTTTAAGAATT
Organism: Bacteroidales bacterium; assembly: GCA_020438105.1. Lineage (GTDB taxonomy): Bacteria > Bacteroidota > Bacteroidia > Bacteroidales > JAADJA01 > JAADJA01. The sequence goes on along the minus strand of JAGQVE010000001.1, from coordinate 128,841 downwards.
CTAAATCAAAGTAATATAACTTCGGATTATTTTTATCAATGTATATACTGGTTCCTATGTGTTTTTCCAAAATGAAACTAAGGGTGATTTCGTCTTTGTAAATAATAGGGCTTATAAATATTTGCTCATTTTTAGCTTTGTCCTGATAGGATATTCTTGATTGATTAACCTCCTCAATTTTCACATTACTCCCAGGATCATATAATGAGTCCCAGGCTTGAATTTTAAGGTTCTTACTTTTCGCAATCTCCTGATAATATTTATTGGCTATGATTTCACAATCTCTGAATTCCACTGGAATTTTAAGTCCGCATTCTTTTAGTTTGCTAATGGTCTTTTTATAAGAATCTTTTACTTTTTGATTGCTTTCTGATTTGCTTTTACGAATCAAATAAAACCCTAACCAAATAAGTGTAATTCCAGCAAAAAACCACAATATCGGATAGCTAAAAAGTTCACCGTGATAGTTTTTGAAAAATAAGTACACTAAAACTCCAATGACTATTAGTATTATTCCAATTATACTCTTCATGCCTTGAATATGGAGTTATATTATTCGCCTAAAATTTTATTTATCCCGATTCTTCTAATATTATCAACGATCCTGCATCCCCTTTCCCGTTAAAATATTCGGAATATATTTTTCAATTCGTGTTTTGCGTGTTTGCGACTGTTTGGCCGCCGAAAAGAACAGGATATAGCCTCTCTGCCGGCCAGGCGTGAGATTTTCAAAAGCTTCCTTCAACCTGGCATCCTTATTTAATATTTCAGTAAGTTCCTCCGGATATACAAGTTCCTCTTTTTGTGCAAAGTTTATTTTAAGCCCGGCTTTTTCTATTTCGATAGCTTCAAAAATATATGCCCTGATCTCCGCCTCCAGTTCCAGTATCTGGTCAATACTGGTAAAACGAAGTTGCCTGTATGCCTGCGAATTGTCGCCGGGTGCAGCCATCAATCCTTGGCTATCACTTAGCAATGCACCTTTAAAAAACGAAATGGTTGCAAACTCTTTAAAAGCCGTTACCAGCAATACATTGCGGTCATTGTAAGTATAGCAGGGTTGTTTCCATTTAAAATCTTCGGTCAAACCGCAATCAATTACAATATTGCGTAGTAATTTTAAGTGTTCGCGCCAGGTATTTACCTTACAGTCGGGCGTGCCGCCATATTTGCATCGCATGCACCCTTCCACCAGGTACTGATCAACATTTGGATTCATCGTATAAAAGTATCAATTAGTGATTAAAGAACCAATTAATACCGCTGTTTGTTTAGCCCAGGGATCAATCTCCATTTGGCTTTTCGTTGTAAAAATTATTCAAAATGGAATCAAGCTGATCTTTTCCGTTGATGATCCCTTCGATTTTATCCCACATGTCCATTGGAACAATAGAGCGTAATGGCTGATCCACTTTTATAATCCGGTTAAACACCTTTTTGATCTTGTTATCCCAAATGCGGTAATATTTGAGCAGATCGTCGGGATAAACCACTTTGCGGCGTGTGCCTTCATCCAAAGCCCTGAAAGGCAAAGGGATATTGAGGTAGCCGTAATCGTCGGTGAGTTGCTCGCCAGGCTGTATATCACGTACAGCAATCTCAAAGTCATAAGCTGTGGTCAGGCAGTTGGAATTGAAACTGTGGTTCACGTACCGGCCGTTATCCCAGCAAAGTACATAGTTCCCTTTGTTGTTGCGGTACGTGTAAGTGTCCAGAATGTTTTGGTAAATCGGTTCCATGTTCTGAAAATCGACCGGGCTGAACTCCCTGTCAAGTTTATCCAAAACCCAGGTAATGGTTCCGGCCGGAATGAAATGGGTGGCTACAACGCCATATCCTATTTCGTTGCTTATAAATTGCAATTCGGTATGTGGATGTATCATTATTTTAAAATTGAAATCCTGTTAAAATGTGATGTTGAAAATTAAATGGCATTTGCAAGGCAAATGGAGGCTCGATTTGGTACAGTCAGATTTTCCGACGGTTTACCAGGGGGTTCGTTGTTATGGTCGCATGGGTATTGATTTATAAAATCGACACAAAAATATTCAATTCTTGATTTCAGGATGATTATTTTTTCGCCGGGCTTTTTCTTCAACCCTGTAAATGAAAACCTCCAGTTCCTGGTATTTTATCTGCCTGGTTTTTTTCATCCCAAGTTTCATGGCCACATTTTGCGAAGCCACATTTCGGATGTCAATGATCGAGATCAATGAATTGCAAAGCTTTTCCTCAAAAGCGAAATCACGGAAAAAGCAGGCGGCTTCGGTGGCATAACCCTTGCCCCAAAACTCCGGAAGCAGCGAATAACCCACTTCTATTTCTTCCTGCCCGTCAACTTCCTGCAACAGCAATCCGCACTGACCAACAAACTTTCCGCTTGTTTTTTCGATAAGTGCATGATGACCGAATTTGTTGTTGGTATAACGCCAAAGCTGCCGATCGATCCAGTCTTTTGCCTGGGTTTTTTTATCCAACACCAAATTCAATCCCAGGTAGGGCAGGGAAGGATTGTTTTCGAAAAAAGGTTCCCATAGTTCAATGTCGGAAAGCTTTAGATTCCGGATCAGGAGGCGGGCGGTTTGGGAATTGATTGGGTACATGGATAATTTAAGTTTGGAATTTAATTAAAACCTTCCAGGGTTAAATTGATTTTTTTCTCTTTTATCTCTTTAGTAAAGGATTCCCAGTCAAGAGGGCCTAAGGTATTCGCTTTAATATTTGATAGCGATGGGTTATTTACATTGTTATTATTAATAATCCAGTATTGGAAATCCTTTTTTAACCTGGCATTTCCGGATTTAGCAATAATCCAATCTGAATTATATGCACAGGCAAACACTGTCATTGGTACAATCTCAATTCCTGTATTAGAACATCTTTTTTGCTGAAATAAAATACTTCGTTCTATATTACTATACTCAGAAAGATATAGATTGCTGCCAAGGTATTTCTCCTTAGTTGAAAAACAGCAAGAAGTTATAAAAAGTGATAAACTAAAAATGCTAAGAAGGATGTGAGATTTTACATTTTTATTTTTTGGCATTTGATATTTCCTTAAAGCTTTATCACCCGATAAAACTCCCTGTCAAATATATTAAAATATTCTTCGGCGCTGTAAAATTCAAAGGCCGGGATAAAGAAACCCATGGTTTTGCGTTCGCGTTTGTTGTATGATTTAAGGTAATTCATCTTGGCCTGAGCTTCGGATGTGATGTTGATCTGCACGGTGGGTTCTGGCATGCCTTCCGGGGTGTTATAAGCTGCCTTTGCCCTTTCCCAGCCATCACCCGGAAAACCCCACGACTTCATCCGCTTTGAGTGCCTCGCCATGATCGTTTTTTCCATGTGATCTGTGTAAACGCTTTGATAAATATATTCAGGTTGGATTGAATCCGCTTTTGCCAAATCCACCACCAACTGACTGATAAACACATGTTCCGGATGACCGTAACCTCCCATTTCGCTGTCGAGGGTAAAGATCACTGAAGGTTGGAATTGATTGATTTTTTTCTGAATCTCCTGCTCCACCAGCGGGCGGTTAAATACCTTTTCAAACTGATCTTTTGGAATTGCATCGTATAAATTTTGTCCATCTTCCGGTTCAATCCTAAGTTTGGCCGGATCAAAATTGAAAAACATTACCGAGTCCAGTAAACGGCTGCAAGCCTTGCGGTGGGCTTCGTTGCGGTCTTCATCTTTCCTGATGCTAATAACCCGGATGTCCCATCCCTTTTTGTTGAGCATAGAGATGGTGCCTGTCATGGCGCACATATCGTCGTCGTGGGCGATAACGATCATGGCCTTTTTGCTGGCGATTCCATCAAGCGTGTTATCATCGGGATAGGTTTCTGTGGGAGCGTATTGGGTTACATCTTCTCTTTCGCTGCACGACACAACAAGCCCAGCAAGCAAAATCGTTACAATAAATAACGAGCTTCGGTTTTTTCTGATCATGTATAAGATTGTTTGATTAGGTATAATTAAACCATTTGTTTTTGGAAAGCAGTTGAAGATATCTCAAACGGGGAGGGGGGTGGTTTTATTGTTGTATGCTTCAAGCCTGCCTGTTCAGCGGACCGGCGGGGCGCTTGAAGCGTAGAGTGCTCAGTGACACTTGAAGAGTTTTAAATAATAGCATTTAAGTCTTGTCTTCCTATAATTGCCATAATTTCAACAATACCATCATTTATTCTGAAGTAAATGCTGTCAGATCCACAAACACAACGTCTGTATCCACTTTTTATATAATCAACTGATTCAAATGAAAATGGTCGCTCATTTATGATGTCAAAATATTTAAAAAACGAATCAAAATATTTATCAGCCTGGGCTAACCCGAATTTTTCAGCTCCGTAATGATGAATTCGAATTAAGTCATCTTTGGCCTGATTGCTCAATCTGTAATTAGCCATTAATCAGCGACTTTGATTCTTTCAAAATCTGGTCTTTTGAAGCGTCCGTAAATCCGCTGTTTTCAGATTGTTCCAGTTTAGCTCTTATCCAGTCAACTTGAACTTGTTGTTTTCTAGCTTGCCTTATCAAATCATTGATAATCTCACTTTTGCTCGCATACTCTTTGCTTTCAACTTGTGATTTTAACCATTCATCATTCGGTTCTGTAAAGGAAATACTTTGTCGTGCCATAGTAGGTAGTTTTGATGCAAAAATACACCAATAATGAATCAATAACAAATTTGATCAATGATTGCCGGCGGCGAGACCCTTGAAATAGTATATCATCAAGTGGGATGCTTAACGCGTTTTTTTTTTAGATACTTGAAGCGGTTCGGCTTCCTATTTTTGGTTTTGTATAAATTCATCCAGCCGTCTGTTAGTTTCCTTATGAATTTTACCTTGTAAAAACGAACTCCAACCCAGCAAATAGCCCACCGGGCCAAGGGCCTGTCGCGACCATTTCCATAAATCAAAGTGATCATAATGTTTAATGATCTTGCCATCCCGGAACTTAAATTCAGCATGCACGCGGTTTACTACTTTCCGCTTTTCAGGACCATATGCATATTCGGCTACCCAATCTGCACTTCCGTTTTCCTCTCCTGCCTGAATGTTTGAAAAGCGGATCTCCCTGATCACTTCCTTTCGGGAAATTAACATCGCCCACATTTTAATGGCTCTTTCCCCCTTTAATGATCCGAATGCGGGGTCCTGGAACTCTATGTTTTTATGATAACAACTTGCCATTCCTTCCAGATCAAAGTTGCTGAAGGAGTTGTAGAATTTATGAATGAGGTCGGAGTTGGTCATAGCTTCAAAATTGCAGAATTCAGTATAGTCAGCACAAATTAAATAAGATTTAAAGGGTAAAACTAATAAACATAAACTGACTTATTTCGACGGGGGATCACCTCACCTACAATGGCAGAATTGGGATACCCCGATTTTTTTAATTGTTCAACAACCGCTTCCGCATCTTTCGGTTTCACAGCCATTAATAACCCTCCAGAAGTCTGTGCATCCAGCACCAGCATTTTGTGATTGTAATCCACCGCATCCTCAAATTCGCAATCTGCATCCGTAAACTCCTGATTACGGAACGCCGCACCCGGAATACATCCCATCTCAATCAAATCCATCACCGAGGGCAGGGTAGGGATTGCTTTTGAATTAATTCGAATGGACACCTTACTTCCATCGGCCATTTTCATGGCATGGCCCATTATGCCAAACCCGGTAACATCAGTGGCTGCTTTAATGCCGAACTGGTTCATCACTTCGGCACCCTTGTCGTTAAGATGTTTCATGTTGTTTTTTGCGGCTTCATAAGCTTCTATGGAAACGAGGTTATTTTTCTTTGCCGAAATGATAATACCGGTCCCGATGGGTTTAGATAGAATCAAAACATCTCCGGCTTCGGCCTGATCGTTAGTCACTACTTTATCGGGATGGATCCAGCCGGTAACGGCAAGTCCGTAGGTTGGGATTTCGTTGGTGATGGTATGACCACCAAGAATAAACCCACCCGATTCCTGCACTTTATCCTGACCGCCGCGCAGGATCTCCTTCAGGATTGTCATGGGTAAATCGGCCGGGAAAAGCATGATGTTAAGCGCCGATAAAACCTGTCCACCCATGGCGTATACATCACTGAGGGCGTTAGCCGCAGCAATCTGACCAAAATCATAAGCCTCCGAACAAACCGGCGGGAAAAAGTCAGTGGTTTGGATAAGGGCATAATCATCACGGATCTTAAAAACTCCGGCATCATCATGTGTCTCAATATCAACCAGAACATTCTCGTGTTTAATTACCGGCAGATCGGACAGTGCCTCCTTCAGCTCTGCTGCGGAAAGCTTAGCGGAACAGCCGCCCTGTTCAACCAGGTTTAAGAGATCAATTTCCATCATTAAATATTTATCACTTTTCCTCCATCCAGCATAGCATCAAGGATATCGGCCATATTTGAAACGCGCCCGACTTCCAGCACATCCATTTTATCGTAATAATCGAGGCAGGTGCCGCAGGTCATTATATCCACACCTTTTGCTTCGAGCTCCTTCAATTGTTTAAGATAGAGTGAGCCGGTTGTTACGAGGTTAACGCCTTTATTCAGAACGATGATTTTTCCGGGCAAACGCTCAGAGGCCAACATGGTGGTGAGTAAAGCGCCTACCAGCGAATTTCCGAGATCGTACTCTCCCTCGCCCAGATAATCTTTGGCAAAAACCACAACATAGCTGCTGCCTTTCGGCTCAGGGATTTCGCAATAAGCTTCCGCATCGGAAGTCGCATAACTTTCGTCGCCTGTTTTGTTTACGATCAACTCAAAAATTTCACCGTCGCGCTTTTGAACCACCGGTAAATTATTATCGTTGAGAAAGTGGGTCACATTTTTCACGGAAGTTTCATTATCAATCAGGATTCGAAGCGTATCTTCCTTGCCGATCTCTTTCAGTGCCTTTTTTGTTTGGATCAATGGCATGGGGCATTTCAGCCCGGTTGCGTCAAGTGTTTTCATTAGGTAGTTTTTATCTTCTTAAATTATTAATTCAACATGTTTTTTCCTTTTTCAGTGATCAGGATATAAAAAGTGGGCTTGATCACACTGCCTTCTTCCAGGAAAATTCCGAGCAGCATCTGCACCAGTTTTTTTGTTCCTTCAATCATTTCTCTGAACTCCTTTTCGTTGATACCATCAGCTTTTGTGACTATTTTCTCCAACAATATTTTCCGGCTTCGGTTCACGATTTCACTGTGAATGTATTCCCCCTCGAAAAATACCAGTTTGCCTTCTTTCCGCAGGAATTTTAGCATCATTTTCAACCGGTCTTTGTTGATCTTTTCCTGATGTGCCTTTTCTTCAATTTCAGAGCTCATGGGTTTATCCATCCCAACATTCAGAATGGTTTGCTCCAGCCAATTCAACTGATTTTGGGTTTTGGGATCAATCTTTACCTCGTGGTCTTTCAGGGCCCAGGTGTTGGCCACTTTTTTAATTAATCCTTCCTGATAAATACTGCTCATCACATGATCGAGATAAATTTTACCGGCCTCATTGGTCCCGAATCCGAACTTGCCATAAAAATCGATGGTTTCAAGCCCTTCTTCTAAAATTGGATTTTTTTGATGATATGAATTGATTTCTTCCAAAACCTGCTTGCGGTAAAAAGCATCCCTGTTATTTCGAAGCAGAATAACCTGATCGCCGGATTTGAAAATCAACACCTCCTTATTTTGATTTTCTTCACATTCTGCAACTACTTCGTCAGTTGTTTTGTGAATTTTAGAGGCGATAGCGGAAGCAAATTCCGGAATGTTGGTTTTTCCAAGTTCAATTTTAACCAGGTTAATCAGCTTGTCGCTGTTGAGCGTGGCATCCACCAGCTCGGTCAATTCACTGATCACCTTTTCTGTTCGGCGTTTATGATGCAGCGGTTGCACATCAATCACCGTTCCGCCCCCATAGGTAAGGTCGTTTGAGGTATTTCGGATAATGAATTTATCCTTGTTCACCAATACAGCCGGTTTACTGAGGTGTAACTGAACAATTCCGGTTTGTCCGGCCGAAAGTTCATCTTTATCCAATAGATGTATGCGGGCATTGCACTCAAAAGTGCCTGTGTAAAAAATCACATTCGACCAAACGCCCAAAACCGTGGTTTCATCAAAGATGGTACAGGTGGCATCGATCATTTCGGTTTCTTCGAGTTGTTTGTTGCTCAAAACCATACCACGAACATAATCTTCAAACTTTAACCCGGCCAGGTTGATAGCTGCGCGGTCGCCCACGAAAACTTCTTCTGTCGGACTGCCGTGCCGTTCGAGTCCCCGGATCTTCACTTTCTTAGCTTTTCCCGGAAGCAGGTATAAATCTTTTCCCTGACTGATCTTTCCCTCAAGCACCGAACCGGTGACTACAAACCCAATCCCTTTCACATTGAATATACGATCGATATACATACGAAAGCGGTCGGTGATCTCTTTCTCTTTTACCTTTGGGATGATCTTTTCGATTTCTTCGATCAGCAGGTCAATTCCATTTCCTGAAAGTGATGAAACCGGCACAATGGGTGCGTTTTCGAGTTTGGTGCCTTCCACAAATTCTGAAATCTCAAGCTGGTTGAGTTCTATCATCTCTTCATCAACCAGATCGGCTTTATTGAGCACAATAATACCATGCTGAACGCCCAGCATTTCGATGATCTGCAGGTGCTCCCGGGTTTGGGGCATGATGCCGCTGTCGGCTGCCACCACCAGCAAAACAATGTCGATGCCATATGCCCCGGCCACCATGGTTTTAATGAAATCCTTATGGCCCGGAACATCCACAATGCCTACTGATTCTCCGGAGGGAAGATCGAGGTGGGTAAATCCGAGGTTGATGGTAATGCCACGCTCTTTTTCCTCTTTATGTGTATCGCAGTCGAAGTTGGTCAGGGCTTTAATGAGGGCCGTTTTTCCATGGTCGACATGGCCTGCTGTTCCGATGATCACGTGTTTCATGCGAGGCTGGCTTTTGTTTGGTTAACGATTGTTGCAAGCAGATCAATATCTTTATCCTGTAAGGTGAGTACATCAAAATAGAGTTCACCTTTTTTCAAGATTGCGATCACCGGTTTCGGCTGTTGCATGAGGGCAAAATACAATTTCTCCATGAAGGATGCCCTTGATTTGTTTGATTCAAAATCACCTGTAAGTTTTACAGCAAAGCTTTTAACCGCCTCATCAGGTAAGGCTCCGCCACCGCAATAGCCTTCGCTTTCGGTAAGCTCCGAGTGGATTTCAAACTTTCCTAAGGCTTTCTGCAGTTTTTCAGCGCGCTTTTTTAAAACAGAGAGCGGTTGCTGCAAAGTACTGAAAATGGTGTTGTGTTTTTCCAGCAGTTTATCATCCAGGTAATGGCTCAAAGCTGTTTCCATGAATGCCAGTGTGGTTTTTCCAACACGAAGTGCCCGAACCATTGGTTCCTTTTTAAGGATGGAGATATATTTTGCTTTCCCGGCGATGATACCTGCTTGAGGGCCACCAATAAGTTTGTCGCCGCTGAAAGTAACCAGGTCAATTCCCTGTGCTAAGGTTTCCCGAACGTCGGGTTCGCCTTTTAAGACCGGAACATTGGTTTTTCGAAGCAATCCCGAACCCATGTCGTAAACCACCGGAATATTGTGTTTTTTCCCTAATTTGACCAGCTCCGGCAAATCCACTTCCTGGGTAAATCCTTTAATGACATAGTTCGATTTATGAGCTTTGAAAAGCATGGCAGTTTTTTCAGAAATAGCTTTTTCATAGTCTTTCAGGTGGGTTTTATTGGTAGCGCCTATTTCCACCATATTACAATCAGATGCAGCCATGATCTCCGGCAACCGGAAGGAGCCACCGATCTCAATCAATTCCCCCCTGGAAACGACCACCTCATTGTTTTTTGCAAAAGTGCGCAAAACCAGCATCACAGCAGCGGCATTGTTGTTTACTACCAAAACATCTTCGGCCCCGGTTAAATATTTGAGTTTTGGGGTGAGGTGCGAATGGCGCGAACCGCGTTCGCCTTTATCCAGATCGAATTCAAGGTTGTTGTATCCTTTGAGTGTTTCCATCGCTTCGATCAGCACCTGATCGCTGAAAGGTGCTCTGCCAAGGTTGGTGTGAACGATTACGCCGGTAGAATTGAAGACCGGTTTCAGGTTTTTGCTTGTAAGGTTTTGGATGAACTCAGTGACTTTGTGAATGATATAATCCTCTGACGGAGGACTTTTGAATTTACTGATGTTTTGCCTTATGCCGTTCAAGGTCTCACGGATAGCAAACTTCACCAGTTCGGGATTGAATTTGCTGATCAATTCCTTAATATCCGGTGCATTGAGGAGTTTGTCTACGCCCGGAATCTTTTTGAATATGTCTTGTTTTTCTTGCATTGGTTGCAATTATTTGCCTATAAATGATTTGAAGTATTGGGGGATTGAATTGATTGAGGGTTATCGACCGACGAAACTTTCGCTTGGCTGCGGTTTGTGGATTTGATAATCCCGACGAAACCTTCGCTTTGCTGCGGTTTGTCGGGATTTTAACATTTAACTTAGGTGAAAGTCGTATTTGGTTTCAGTATCCCGACGAAACTTTCGCTTCGCTGCGGTTTGTGGATTTGATAATCCCGACGAAACTTTCGCTTCGCTTCAGTTTGTGGATTGTATAATCCCGACGAAACTTCCGCTTCGCTTCAGTTTGTGGATTGTATAATCCCGACGAAACTTCCGCTTCGCTTCAGTTTGTCGGGATTTGAACAACTAACCTTTCATTGCGCTGCGCTTATGAAAGATAAGTTGTTCATAAGCAGAGGGGGCAGGAATCGAACCTGCCACAGCCGGTTTTATCCGTCTGTTACTGGTTTTGAAGACCAGTTGGAACACCAGTCCCGTCCTCTCTATATTTTAACCCGGTTTATTTGGAATTTTTTCGGGTGTTTTTTACAGCTTGCTCTAACGATCCGTTAATCTACAAGGATCAACTTTTTAGTGATCACCTGTTTGCCGCTAATTATACGGCATACATAACTTCCTTTTTCCCTGCCATTGCCCCATTTTAACTGGTGTCTTCCTGCCGGATAAAATCCATTTGCCAACGTTTCGATCAATTGTCCATTCATCGAGAATATTTCAACTTTCACCATGTCAGCTTTGCCTAAGCTAAAAGTGATACTGGTTTGAGATTGAGATGGATTAGGATAGATATTCCCATCCAGCATTCCACTGATATTCTCCTGCAAGGTTGTTGTTGGGTTGTAACCCAGGAAAAAATTAAAAAATTCGCTAAATAAATAGGGCTTAAAGTTGAGAGAATCATCATTGGCTATTGCCCCCGCAGTTATTGACGAAGTGATTACTTTATAGCCTTCATTTTCGTAAGCAAAGAACCTTCCTTTGCCATCTTCACTATTGATCAACATCACAGCACCATCGCTCTTTAATTCATCTATACTGTAATGCGGGCTGATTTCACCCAGATAATAATATTTGAGTGATTCGGTGCAATTCATACAATTGCCTTTCAGAGTTACCACTTCGTATTGTCCGCCATCTCCTTTGTATTCAATTCCCAATAAGTCAAAGAACGCGGTTCCATTATAATCCTGTCCCAGATTAACGCTTTCGATGTAAAGATTTCCGCCATTTTCGAGGTAGTTGGCTAATTTGTCCTGGTCTGTTGCATTTACAAAACCAGGGGGAGTGCCACCTCAGCTAAGGCAATAATTCCCCATCGTGGCGAAAATTATGTCATAATTATCGAGGTTCTGGGGAAGACTACTCGCAAATTCGTAATCAATATCGGCGTCATTTAAAATTCTTTTTAATCCGGTGGAAGCGTCCACCATATCTTCATGCTCAGGATCAAGTACTGATTGAATACCATTGTCATTGTCCCACAAAAGGACATTGGTAAGCAAGTCGGGTTTGACTCTTACAAACATGGAGGCCGACTTATTATTTCCCGGAAATTCATCATCAATCGATTCTACAACGGCCTTAAATGAGGTATTAAACGCTGCATTTGATTGCCATTGAATATCATAAAAACGGGTTTCACCTGCTTCTATATCCTCCGTTTCTTCCACTGAGCCAATCAGCGCATTACCTGTGTTTTCATAAATACTGACCGTATACCCGGTAAGTGATTGAGTACCGAAATTTGTAACATCTACCGTCCAGATACCTGTTTCAAAAAGCTCAACTGATTTTGGGCCAGAAATATTAGTGGTGGCGATGTCTTTATCAAAAGTGCCATATACCCTAACATCGTTCACATCCCATTGATTCCAATTGAAAGTGGTTACCCCGAATGTGCGGAATTGCAATTGAACCTGCGTGCCCGCAAAATCATGGATCGGAATCACAAGATCAGAACCGGAAGATAATCCCCAATCGCCATTGCTGAGTGGGTAATCCCAGATTATTATTTGGTCATCCTGCGTAATGAGGCGTATTTGAGCCGTTTCATCCGTAGAAGGATAAAAAATACTAAGAAATTGATTGATCACGAGTTCGGTAGAATTTTCTTCAAGGTAAAAAGGCAATGAGGTGGCAGTAAGGTCAAAGTTGGTGGCTTCAGGCATCCATGTGAACTGTAATGTGCCGTAGTTTATCGCCCAGTTGTCCTGCATGTTCCAGCCTTCACCATTGTCAAACTCATCCTGCCAAATAACCGTTTGAGCATAGCCGGAAGTCAGGCCAAGTATCAGGAAGAAAACAATTAGTAATTTTTTAGTCATGAACAGTAATTGTTTAGAATGGTGTAAAAATAAAAATAAATATGTAAATCAGACAATACGATTCAGACGAAGGTTGGTTTTTAATTGATATTTTGTTTTGAATATATGAACGCAACTTTCAGGCGCGTTTACAGTCTTGTTAACAATAAGGATTTGAAAGATTGTAAAAAGATATTTTAAACAGTTACATCTTTCAGTTTAGCTTTGTTTTTTTTACGCTATGAATGATAATTATAAAAGAGTGATGGTGTATTTCAGAGTCATTGCATTGACTTTGATTGCAATTATTGTCGCGAACGAAAAAATTACTGCACAAAGTAAATCGGGATTCCGGATTGATATAACAATAAAAGATGCCACTGATTCGGTGCTTTATCTTGCCAATTATTATGGGGATAAAACTTACCTTACTGACACTGCTTATCTCGATAAAAAAGGGCACTTTGTTTTTGAAGCTGATACATTGCTTCCAGCGGGTGTTTACATTTTGGCCGGTCAGCATAACAACAAATATTTTGAAATAATCGCAAATAAAGAGCAACAATTTAAAGTTCAAACTGCCCTGCCCGATCTTTATTCCGGAATTCAATTTAAAAATTCGAAGGAGAACACGGTATTTTATGATTTTATCACTTATAATGTAAATATTCAAAAAACACTTCATTATTTGGCCGATTCACTGGCAAAGCTTGAAAAGGGGAGTCTGTCGGCGCAGCAGATCAATGACTCGGTTCAGGCATTAAGAACACGGCTGAATAAATACAAGCAAAATGTTATTGATGAAAATCCTGATTTGTTTGTCTCGGTATTGCTAAAAGGGATGGATGATCCCAGGATGGAAGATTTTGGCCTAACCCAAAAACAACTGCAGGACTCGGTATTTACCTATCAATATTATAAGAACCATTACTGGGATGATTTTAATCCGGCCGATGCCCGTTTGTTGCGCACACCGGTATATCACAGGAAATTAGAAACCTATTTCAACAAAATCATTTATCAGCACCCCGACTCATTGATCAGGGAGATAGATAAGTTTATTGCAAGGGTAGATACCAATCCCGAGACTTTCAAGTATACAGTATGGTTTCTTACATATAAGTTTGAAACATCGAATGTAATGGGGTTTGATGAGATTTTTGTGCACATGATTGATAAATATTATGCCACAGGAAGGGCGTTTTGGACAGGTAAATCAACGCTGAAAACCCTTGAAGAAAGAGCAGATGCCCTCAGAAATATCCTGATCGGAGCTGATGCCCCAAATATGATCCTCATGGATACAAGCGGAGGGTTTGCATCTTTATACCGGCAGGATGCAAACTATATCATCGTTTTGTTTTATGAAGAGGGTTGTGCCCATTGCCGCAAAGAAATAAAAGCACTGAAAGCCTGGGATCAGGAGGACTCCCTTGATTTTAAAGTATTTGCTGTATGCACTGATACCAACCTGGTAGCCTGGAAAAAGTTTATTAAAAGTGAGCAATTACCCTGGATACATGTGAATGGTACACGCAGTGTTACACCGGATTATCATCACCTTTATGATATACGGGTAACCCCCACCATTTTTTTACTGGATAACCGCAAAAAAATTATTGCCAAACGCCTGAAAGTCGATCAGTTGAAGCCGTTTTTGGAGCATTACGAAATGACCCGAAAACGTAGTGATTAATGGGTACTTAAAATAGTACATTAATTGGCAAACATTATTGAAAAGCAGCACGTATACGGGATGAACTACTAAAATGGTAACGTTTTATAATTAAATCTATGTTAAGCTTAAATATAAGGAAGCTGGGATTTCTGCTGATTTTGATCAACCTGCTGGTTTGGTCAAACAAAGGTGTGGGGCAGGTAACTCCCGGTTTTACCTATGAACAATATTGTGATTCGCTGGTCTTTACGGATGCCACAGTGATATCCGGAGGTGAGGTTATCACAGATTGGGAATGGAGTATTGGAGGCAATACCCTCTATGGTCCCAATGTTTGGTTTATTTTTCCCGGTCAGGGACCTTACACAGTAACCCTAACGGTGTATTTCGAAAATCCAGTTGGTCAGGAAAGCTATTCAGAGCAAATACTGAATTATAAGGTAAGCAGTGCCGGTATCAGTGCCGATTCGCCTGTATGTGACGGATTCCCGGTGGATTTTACCGGGAGCGCAAATACCAATTCCAGTGCCTTTTTCCCCAATGATAGTTTAAAATGGGACTTTGAAGATGATGGTATTTGGGATGCTACCGGTTGGAATGTTTCATACACTTACCCTACCTCCGGAAACTATACTGTTCGTTTCAAGGCCTCTAATAACCTGGGTTGTTTTGATGATGATACGGAAACAATTGAAGTTATTGTTGGTCCCGATGCTTCATTTACTGCAGATGATGTTTGTTTAGGTGAAGAAATGAGTTTTACAAATACGTCTACCCTCAATGGAAGTAATGCATTTACACAGTTTTTTTGGGATTTTGAAAATGATGGTACCTGGGATGCTTTTACTGAAAATCCGGGACATATTTATACAACAGCGGGAACATTTGATGTGAAATTTAAGATTGTGACCGATTTGGGGTGTATGGATTCTGTTGTTGGTCCTGTAACTGTAAATTTATTACCTGTAGCCGATTTTACCTATAATTCGCAATGCCCTGGCGTGATGATCCAGTTCAATGATGCATCTGTTCCGAATGCCGGAGGCGAATTAACCTATTTCTGGGATTTTGGTGGGTTTACCTCCACTGATCAAAATCCTCAATATATGTTTACGGCGAATGGTACCTATGATGTTTTTTTGCAGGTTACCAATGCCAATGGTTGTAGCCATGATACTACCAAGCAGATATTGATTGAAAAACCAACTGCTGCTTTTGACTTTGATGTAGTTTGTTTCGGACAAACAACATTTTTTACCAATGAGTCAACTTTTGATGCATCTCCAATAATAAACTGGGATTGGGATTTTGGCGATGGATCAGGAACTTCAGTAATTCAGAATCCAAATTATACCTACAGCAATCACGGTTTGTATGATGTAGTTTTAACAGTCGAAAACGAACTTGGCTGTTTTGATGATTCTATTGTGCCGGTGTTGGTTGATACTTTGCCGGTAGCTGCATTTTCGCATACTGCTACCTGTGTTGGCATGCAAACATGTTTTACTGATGAGTCCATTGCTAATGCTGATACCATCAACTCATGGATATGGAATTTTGGAGATGGCAATATAAGTACTTTGAAAGATCCATGTCATGAGTTTAACAATATTGGAAATTACACCGTAACCCTGGTCGTTATCAATAGCGATGGTTGTTCCTCGGTTCCATATATAGAAGAGATTTATGTTGCGGGGCAGCCTGAAGCAGCATTTAGTGCAGTTACTTCATGTTTTGGTGATACCACCTATTTTGTAAACTTAACTGATAGTGCAAATACTGAAATAAGCAGTTGGATGTGGGATTTTGGAGATCCGGGATCAATGGGTAATAACTCCTCAGTTTTGTTTGAGCCTTCACACCTTTTTTCTACACCGGGGCCATTCCAGGTTTCACTTTCGGTGGAAAATATTTACGGTTGTAACGACATGGTGCAGCAAACAATTACCATCGATTCACTTCCAGAAGCGATGTATGTTATGCCAGATACGGTGGCTCTTAGTATTCCGGTAACTTTTAATGATAATTCAGTTGGACATGGATCGCCTGTAATAAACAGAATGTGGGATTTTGGTGACGGAACCTCTGCAAACAATATAAATCCTGTAATCCATACGTATGATACTGCGGGAGTTTATGAAATTTGTTTAACCGTATTTGATTTTAACGGGTGCAGTGATATATATTGCGACTCCATTGTAATAACTGATTTCCCGGAAGCAAATTTCACCTATGCTTCAGATGTTACACTTGAATCTTTCTTTTTTGACGAATCGCAACCATCAAATACTATTATCGACTGGTATTGGGATTTTGGGGATCCTACCACCAGCCTTGATACCGCCACTGGCACAGCTACTCCAACATGGATATATCCTGCCGAAGGATGGTATGAAGTTTATCTTAAAGTCTGGGATCGGTTTGGTGGTTATGATGATATTATTCAGATGGTGTATGCTGGTAATGCCGTTATTGCCGATTTTCAGCATCAATTTGTATGTTTGGGCGATACTACCATGTTCCTGGATAATTCCTACAGTCCGATTTCAGCAGGATTTGAAGACTGGTACTGGGATTTTGGCGACGGGACTGACAGCACCTATTATTCCCCGCATGATACCATATTACACCGGTATATGTTCCCGGGAGTGTATAACGTTAAATTTGGCCTGTCAGCAACAGTTTACGGCTATTTTATGACGGATACAATGTATCAAACCCTGGAAGTATTTGAGTATCCTTTTGCCCGTGTTGATACTGCAGGTCTGGGGGTTTGTTTTGGTCAGGAAATTCAATTTAATGATGCTTCCATATATGTACCCAATGATCCCGGAGTGGAGTGGAAATGGGATTTTGGAGACGGGACTATTGAGAATATGCAAAATCCGGTTCACATGTTTGCAGATACCGGTGAATTTAAAGTTTCACTTCAAATCACATCTCTGCATGGTTGTTCCACTACAGATACCACCCCGGCTTATGTGAATTTTGCACCAGATTTTGAATTTTTAATAAAAAATCCATGTTTGAACAATGCCGCCACATTTATTCCTGATTATGACAGTACAAAACTTGAAATTACTCAATGGCATTGGAATTTTGGTGATTATCTGAGCGATGACAATACTTCTACGGTTTCGCATCCTCAGCATACTTACTCACGTATTGATAATTATACCGTTACCATGAAAATGAAGGCTCATGGGTGCAGTGGCGAAACACAACAATCATTTCTTGTATATCCGGTTCCTTTTAGTGATTATAAAATTTCAACCGATTATGGTGGTGTTCAGGGAAGGGTGAAGTTTACCAATAATTCAATATTTGCAACCCATTACTTATGGGATTTTGGAAATGGAAATACTTCAACGGTTCCTGATCCGGTGGAGGTATATGAATATGACAGCACCTACAGTGTAACCCTTGTTTCATACAATGATTATCCTCCAAATACTACGGATGATTTTAAATGTTCTGACACAACCATTCATAAAATTAAAATTTTCTTCAGGGGATTGTATTTCCCAACCGCGTTTTCACCAAATAACCCCAATGATGAGATCAGCCATTTTACACCAAAAGGCGTAAACCTGGAAACCTATGAAGTGCAGGTGTTTGACTTGAAAGGTAATCTCATGTGGGAATCAGACGAGCTGGATGAACATGGAACACCGGCAGAGAGCTGGGACGGTTACAATCCTGACGGGGTACTTATGCCCCAGGGAATGTATATCTGGAAAGCTGCAGGACGATTTAAAGATGGTACTGTATGGACAGGGCAGTCGTTTGATGATAAAATAGATCCTAAAACAAATGGGGTGGTGACCCTGGTAAGATAATAATTTAGATTATTAAAATACTTTGGTCCGGATTGATTGCAGTCCGGACCTTTTTATTTTGCCTGCCTGATAATTCACCTTATGTTATTTAACAGTATTTGTATTCGATGTCGGGTGGCAATTATCCACCCAAACATTATTTGGAATTGGTTAAAGCAGTGTTGTTTCTTCAATGGAGTATTGAATGGTTACAGGCAATGGTTATATGTAACCATCAACTATTGATGTTCACAGGCCAACAAAAACAATTAAGGAAGAAGTAGATTAGAATTGCTCTTAGAAAATAACAGGATCGTAAATGATTGGATAATCATTAGCAAATGCATCCTGACTTTTTACGAGGTGAATTTGATCAAATTCAAAGCGGAGGCTGATTTCATGTGATCCTCCAGTACCCGGCATATTGGCAATGTTGATGTCGTAGCTATACATCATTTTAATTCTGCTATATTTATTCACCATCGGAATGTTGATTCCCACTAGCAACGTCAGGGACTCGTAGTTATAAATCTGAGAATCTTTATTTCTGTACCAGGCTCCTGCATACAAAACCGATTTTGATACATTGGTCCCCAAGCTGAAGGTGTTATATCCCGACTGGTTTTCGAACAAAATCCCTGGATTAAACCTGAAACCTTTTCGGGCATTACTCACCTGAAGGATCACAAAATTGGCATGTAGAACATACTTGCGTGGAACATTCATTTCCAGACTATAAAATGACTCGTTTGGCTTAAAAAGGTGATGAATGGCTCCGCCATAAGTCATGCTCATATATTCCTGTTCGTAATGCAAAAGGGCACCAATACTCATGTCGGCATATGATACATTTTTGTTTTCGAAACCGGCAAAAGACGAAGTTGGATACAAAAGCCCATGCCTGTTATCCAGCTGGTCGCTCCAAATAAAATCGTTATTGTCAATTTGATTTTGAACATAAGAGACCATAAAACCAAGCTGGCTTACCAGGTTCCTGCTCATACGGATTCGGGCTGAGCCCAAACCACCTATAGTATTTTTTCTGATGAAACCATCACCTTCCTTGTTGGTGTTGAAGATGATACCAAGTCCGCCTGCACCGGGCATAAAGCGTTCGGCCA
The DNA here is from genome assembly GCA_020438105.1 of Bacteroidales bacterium. Lineage (GTDB taxonomy): Bacteria > Bacteroidota > Bacteroidia > Bacteroidales > JAADJA01 > JAADJA01. The sequence goes on along the minus strand of JAGQVE010000001.1, from coordinate 109,524 downwards.
CGTCCATCGAAAAATTATATGTTTTCAGATCATCGTTATATTGTGGCCATTGATTACGATAATTAACCCTGACTTTTAATCCGTCACTTAAACCTGTCATTGCGGGATTATAGAGTAAGGGTGTATTAAAATACTGACTGAAATAGGGTTCCTGGCAAAAGGTAGTTGTGTTAATAAAAATTAGAAAAAGAACAGCAGCCGGAAACTTATATCGTATGTTCATTAATCGTGTCAAGTTATTTCTATTAAAGCTAGTTAGCAGTGTTATTGATAGTGATTTATACAATTTCCGGTACTGTTTGTTTCAAATATAACAGTATATTTAAATCTGGCTGGCGGGGTTTGATTTTGACTGTTTCGACTTCAAAAAGAGCGACTTATAGGTCCTGAATATCAAAAAAAGAATTACCAGCGTGAAAATAATGGATGCCCCGGATGGTATGTCGAGGTACCAGGAGCCCATTAGCCCGCCCATTGCTCCCGAAAAACCGATAAAAACTGACCAGATCGCAATTTTTTTAAAGTCGGTCACAAATAAGTTTGCAATAGCTTGTGGGATAGTTAGTAAGGATAAAATTAATATGATGCCGGCAACCTTTATACTTAAAACAATGGTAAGGGCAATTAATGCCATGATGAGATAATTGAAAAAGCCAACGGGGATACTACGTGTATGGCTGAATTCCTGATCAAATGCGATAAAAAGGATGATTTTGTAAAAGATAATAAAGAATGCCAAAATTACTATTGCCAGAATCCCGGTTAGAACAATTTCTCCGGTACTTACTGTTAATATTGATCCAAACAGATAACTCATTAAGTTGGGGGCATAACCGGGTGTTAAATAAATAAATATGATCCCGAGAGCCATTCCGAAAGACCACATTATCGCGATGGCGCTATCCTCACGTATCGCAATTTTTTTACTCATATACTCAATTCCAAAGGCAGATAAAAGGCTGAAAATAGCTGCTCCGATCAAAGGATTGATACCAGCGAAATATCCCAAACCTACACCTCCGAAGGAAGTATGAGTTATTCCGCCGCTAATAAAAACTATCCGCTTCGACACGATATAAGTGCCGATTATTCCACAGGATATGCTTGTGAAAAGTGCTGCCAGAAGGGCATTGATGAAAAAATTATATTGCAGTAAATCAGCCATTTTTTTAATGTTTATGCTGACCGAGCACCGTATGTGGTACATCGCCGTGCGTGATCAGTTTTATCGGACAGTTATATGATTGTAGTTGCTCCTCACTAATAATATTCGATTCGTGGTAATGCAATTCCTTATTTACACAGGCAATGGTTTTTACGTAGCTCGAGATCATGCCCACATCATGCGATACAATTATAATGGCCATTTTTTTATTGAGAGTTCGCAGCTTTTCATACAGTTCACTTTCGAAATTGTTATCAACGTAAGTATTTGGTTCGTCGAGGATGAGCAACGAGGGGTTTGAGATCACCGACCTGCTTAAAAATACCCGCTGCAACTGGCCTCCGGAAAGTTCTCCAATGGGTTTTAAACTAAGTTCTCCGATCCCCATCTCCTCAATAAGCTGTGAAGCTCCTATTTTTTCCTTTTTACTAAAGCCCTTAAATAAACGCTGTTTGCGCACCAGTCCCGACAAAACCACGTCCATTACTGATATCGGGAATTTTCTGTCGATGTTATTGATTTGTGGAAGATAACCAATTCCTCCGTTTTTATCAATTTCCCTGGCATAAACAACTTTACCAATCCATGGTTTTATCAATCCAAGAATTGCTTTTACCAGGGTTGTTTTGCCACCACCATTTGGGCCGATTACCCCAATAAAATCATCACTGTAAACAGAAAAGTTAATGTTATTTAATACCGGGCTGCTATTATAACCTGTGGTTAATTTTGTAATTGTCAGTATTAGCTTTTTGTCAGTCATAACAGCGTTTATAGGTTTTCGGATAATTGTTTTGCAATAAAGATCATCTCATTTTCCCAATCAAAGGCAAGCGGATCAATTTCGACAATTTTGCCACCAATTTCCTGCTCCAGTGTTTTAGCTTCTTCTTTATTAAATTGTTTTTGGATAAGAATCACCTTGATTTTATTCTCAATTGCAAAATCAGCAACAGCTCTAATATGCTTTACTGATGGTTCCTTGCCCTCTTGTTCAATCGGAATTTGGGTGAGCTTATAGTCGTGCGCAAAATACGTTAATGCGGGATGATATATGATAAATGACCGGTTCGTTTTAGCCATCAATAGCTGATTAATGGTAAAATCAATGCTATCAATTTCCTTGTGAAACTGCTCCAGATTTTTAAGGAAAATGGATTTATTTTCAGGTTTAATTTTTATGAGTGCATCGGCAATGTTTTGTGAAATGATCTTAACATTTTGTGGGGAAGTCCACACGTGCGGCTCTATCGGTCCGTGATCATGGTCATCATGATTTTTAATCTCATTTTTAATGAGGTTCAGGCCCTGCGATGTATTATAAAACTCAAGGTTTGGAAGGTTGGCCTTGAAGTTTTTTACCCAGTTTTGTTCATAGGCAAGATATCCGCTCAGGAGATAAAGTTTTGAGTTGGATAAATTCATTACCTGCCTTGGGGTGGGTTCATAACTTGCCGGGCTGGCTCCGGGAGGAATCATCACTTCACAGGTGAACAGATTTCCAGCGATTTTTTCAACGAAATATTGATAAGGCAATATACTAACAGTGATTATATCCTTCTCTTTATTTTCTGATGTTTGCTGGCAACCTGTCAAACCTGAAATCAGTGCAAAAGAAAATATGAAGCCGGTGAATAGGTATAATGTGGATGTTTTCATCAGTTACATTGATTACAGGTTCCAATTACTAAAAAATTGCTTTCCACCCTGGTAAATCCTTTCGGTAGATTGATATTTGCTACCGTAATTTCTGGCATACAAACGATGCTGCCACACGATGTACATTTAAAATGAATATGATCTTCCGGTTCCTTTTTGATGACATATTTAACCGGGCCATCATCATTGAGAATGGCATGAAGAATACCATTTTTCACAAAGGTGTTCAGGGTTCGGTAAATGGTCGCCCTGTCGCACTGAACTCCCAGTTCATCCTTGATATCTTTTTCTGATAATGCAATATTCTTCTTCAAAAAGACCTGCAAAATTTCCCTCCTTCCAGAGGTTTTGGACAACCGGTGTTCTTCAAGTATTTGATCTGTTTTCATTAAAATATGCGACTTTGTTGCAAAAATAAAGAAAACGATAATGATCCGTTAAATTGATCAGGAAAACTTTTCTTTTAAAAACTGTCCGGTATAGGAGGATTTCTGTTTTGCCAAATCTTCGGGGGTTCCTTCAAACACAATTGATCCTCCTTTTTCGCCTCCTTCGGGCCCGAGATCAATTACCCAGTCTGCATATTTTATTACATCTGTATTATGCTCAATAACGAGCACGCTATGGCCTTTTTCAATAAGGGCATCAAAAGCTTTTAATAAATTAGAAATATCATGAAAATGCAAGCCGGTAGTGGGTTCATCAAAAATAAAAAGTGTGGGTGATTCATTGGCTCCTTTACTCAGAAACAACGCCAGTTTAACACGCTGAGCTTCACCACCGGATAAGGTGCTTGATGATTGGCCCAGGCCAAGATAACCTAAGCCCACATCCTGGAGAGGCATTAGCTTTTCAACGATTTTATGCTCTGAAGCAGTCGCTTTTTTATCGGTGCCAAAAAAATCGATGGCCTGGTTGATAGTCATGTTGAGCACATCATTGATGTCTTTTCCATGGAATTTAACATCCAGTACTTCATCTTTAAACCTTTTACCATCGCATGATTCGCACTTAAGGTAAATATCGGCCATGAACTGCATTTCAATTTTAACAACACCTTCGCCTTCACACTCCTCACAGCGCCCACCTTCCACATTAAAGGAAAAATATCCTGGCTTATAACCGCGTACCTTTGCCAGTTGCTGGCTGGCATAAAGCGACCGAATATCGTCATAGGCTTTTACATAAGTTGCCGGGTTCGATCGGGAGGACCTTCCTATCGGATTTTGATCAACTAATTCAATGTGCGAAATCAGTTGATAATCACCTTCAAGTTTGCCGTATTTCCCGGTTTTTTCACCATACCCGCCTTTCATTTTTCTGATCACCGGATATAAGATATGTTTGATCAGTGAAGTTTTACCGGATCCACTCACACCAGTAATACAGGTAAAGGTATTTAACGGGAATTTTACATTAATACCTTTCAGGTTATTTTCGCGAGCACCCAGAATTTCAATGTGATTTTTCCATTTGCGACGGCGGTTTGGAATATCTATTTTAAGACCACCCGTCATATATTTTGCTGTAAAGCTTTCCTTCGATTTTGAAAGTTCATCAAATTTACCCTGAAATACCAATTCTCCTCCGTGTATTCCGGCAGCAGGCCCGATGTCGATGATTTCATCAGCCGCCTTAATGATTTCCTCATCGTGTTCCACAATGATAACCGTGTTTCCGGCGTCGCGAAGCTGTTTTAAAACTTTGATCAGCCGATGTGTATCTCGTGGATGCAATCCGATACTTGGTTCATCCAAAATATAAAGCGAACCCACCAGGCTGCTCCCCAGCGAAGTTGCCAGGTTAATCCTTTGAGATTCACCTCCGGATAGTGTGTTTGAAAGGCGGTTCAGAGTAAGGTATCCCAATCCAACATCAATCAGTACCTGTAACCGGTTTTTTATTTCAATCAACAATCGTTTGGCCACTTTAAACTCATGATCGGACAATTCAATGTTGTTAAAAAAAGAGTTTACATCACCAACCGGCATAAGTACAATTTCATTGATCGATCTTCCATTGATCTTAACGTATCCTGCATCTTTTCGGAGCCGTGTACCTTTGCAGTCAGGGCAAATGGTTTTGCCACGATAGCGGGAAAGCATTACCCGATACTGGATTTTGTAGGTTTGTTCCTCGACATATTTGAAGAAATCATTCAGCCCGTAAAAATGCGAATTCCCGGTCCACAGAAGTTCATATTGCTGAGGAGTCAGTTCATAGATGGGTTTATGTATCGGGAAATCGAATTTGTAAGCATTTTTCACCAATACATCCTTCCACTCGCTCATTTTTTCGCCTTTCCAGCAAACAATGGCTTCTTCGTAAACCGAAAGGCTTTTGTTCGGGATTACCAGGTCAGGATCAATACCTATTACACTGCCAAATCCTTCACATTTTTTACAAGCGCCGAAAGGATTATTGAAACTAAAAAGATTTTCTGAAGGTTCTTCAAATTCAATTCCGTCTGCTTCAAACTTATTTGAAAATGAATGTGTTTTTTTGCCCTCATTATCCTCTGCTTCAATATAACAATGGCCGCTTCCTTCAAAAAAGGCAGTTTGAATTGAATCTGCAACCCTCGATCTCAACTCTTCATCTCCAGGCTTTGCAATCACCCGATCGATTACCAGGAAAAGCTCATCACCCACTTTCGTATTCTCGGCAAGTAAATCATCAATTCTTTTAATTTCGTTTTTGTGGATCACCCTGCTAAATCCCTGCTGGAGTCTAACAGAGAGCTGATCCTTGACCGATCTCTTTTTATCTGAAGTAGTTAACGGGACATATATCAGCACTTTACTATCAGCAGGTAAACCTAATACAAAGTCAGTAACATTGGTCACCGTATGTCGCTGAACCAGAGCCCCGGATACCGGCGAATATGTAATTCCAATTCGAGCAAAGAGTAATTTCAAATACTCATAAATTTCGGTGGAGGTACCAACGGTGGATCTCGGATTGCGGGTGTTTACTTTCTGTTCGATAGCTATGGCCGGTGCAATTCCTTTGATAAAATCTACGTCAGGTTTGCTCATCCTGCCAAGAAATTGCCGGGCATATGCACTCAGGCTTTCAACATACCTGCGCTGACCGTCGGCAAAAAGCGTGTCGAAGGCAAGGGAGGATTTGCCAGATCCTGACAATCCGGTAATTACAACAAGCTTATTTTTGGGTATGGCCAAATCAATATTTTTAAGGTTGTGCATACGGGCACCCTTAATTAAAATATATGTTCTGGGATCGTATTTTGAGATGTCGAATTTTAACATTTTTTGTTGGGGTCGCCAAAAGTATTAAATTATATTTGCACAAATGAAACTTTCGTGTTACTTTTGCATAGTTATTGTAAGTAATTTTAAAAAAATCGTCTAACCTTATAACAACGGAGGAACGCCTATAGATCAATAAATATCTACCCTAAATCCTAACAAATTAAATAAGGAGGTGCATATGAAAGCTCAGGTATTAAGCGATAAGGAGCTAATAGGTAGATATTTAAAAGGCGACCACAACAGCCTCGAAAGATTAATCCATCGTCATCAAAATCGTATTTATGCTTACATCTTAATGATTGTAAAGGATAAAGATCTTGCCGATGATTTGTTCCAGGATACATTCATAAAAGTTATAAATACCATTCGTGCAGGTTCCTATAACGAAGAAGGAAAATTTCTTCAATGGACAATGCGGATAGCGCATAACCTGATCATTGATCATTTCAGGAAATCGAACCGAATGCCCATTTTCGATAATAGTAAAAACGAAGATTTTAACATTTTCGATACCATCAATATTACTGATAAGTCTATTGAGGAAGAGATAATTACAGATCAAATCCACAAAGACGTTCGAAAATTGATTGAACTTCTGCCCCCCGAGCAAAAGGAGGTACTTTACATGCGGCATTATGCTGAAATGAGCTTTAAAGATATTGCCGAAGTAACTGATGTAAGTATTAACACCGCTTTGGGCAGAATGCGATATGCGCTTATCAATTTGAGAAAATTAATTGCAGAAAAAAATATTGTACTTACCCAATAGAAAATTCTGATCCAAAAACCAAGGTTTTAAAAACTTTTTATCAGGCAATAAAATATTCTAAATACAGCTTACGTTTGGTATCTGTAAATTTTTAAAAATGAATCATATTTGCCTATGAAAAGTTCTTTTACCCTTGATGATTTATTTCTCTTTGCTTTTAATGAAACACACGAAACTAATGAATCCATGGTTGGCCATGATTTTGAAGTTGATGAAATGAAAAATGAATTAAAAGAATTATTGGGTCACGAATTTAAGACAGAGGAAGAAAGCATTGCCCCAAGTAAGAGAGTAATCAGTAACATAATGAGTTATTCCAGGGCGCTCAACGTTGTCCGGACCAAACAAGCAGGTAATATTAACTTGCTTATGAATTAACAGCTTTTAGTTTATGGAACTAAAACCTTCCCTTATGGGAGGGTTTTTTTTTGACCTGAATCAGGTTGATTAGCTATTTTTGCCGGGAAAATATGGAAAGACTTTCGAAAAAAAAGCGATTCGAAAAGGTACTTGCCTGGTTTGAGGAAAATAATCCCCTTGCCGAAACAGAACTTGAGTATACCAATCCTTATGAATTAATTGTGGCAGTGATACTTTCGGCCCAGTGCACAGATGTGCGTGTAAATATGATTACTCCGGCGTTTTATCAGATTTTTCCTGATGAAAAAGCCCTTGCAAATGCAACTCAGGATGAGGTTTTTGAGTTGATTAAAAGTTGTTCTTATCCAAATAATAAAGCCAAAAACCTCATTGGTATGGCGAAAACACTTATCAGTGAGTTTAATGGTGTGGTTCCGGATGATGTGGATGAACTTCAAAAATTACCCGGGGTTGGTAGAAAAACTGCCAATGTGATTGCCTCCGTAGTCTTCAAAAAACCGGCCATGGCGGTTGATACTCATGTATTCAGGGTGGCAGCACGAATTGGTTTAACCACAAATGCCAAAACTCCTCTCGCCACCGAAAAACAGCTTGTGCAATTTATTCCAGAAGAAAAAATACATGTTGCCCACCATTGGCTAATTTTGCATGGCCGATACGTTTGTAAGGCCCGGAAACCAATGTGTGATTCCTGTGGCATAACTTCCTTTTGTAAATTCTTCAAAAAGCAAAACTCTTGATTGGTTTTCAAGCTTTCAGTCGAATGTTGAAAAGTAATCTGCATTTTAAAACCTCCCGAAAATTGAAAATTGTATTTTTGTTTTCTACCAAAAAAATTGAAAATGGGACTTTTAAAAGTTGGCGATATTGCGCCTAAAATTGTGGCTAAAGATCAGGACGGGAATGATGTCAGGTTGGGAGAATTTGCAGGGAAAAAAGTCATTTTGTTTTTTTATCCAAAAGCCAATACCCCCGGATGCACCGCAGAAGCTTGCAACCTGAGAGACTACTACAAGGAATTATCGGATAAAGGATTTAAAATTATCGGCGTAAGTGCGGATAATGAAAAAAGTCAAAAAAACTTCTCCGACAAGTTTTCTTTTCCTTACCCACTCATCCCCGATACTGAAAAAAAAGTAATTAAAGATTATGGCGTTTGGGGATTGAAAAAGATGTACGGAAAAGAATACGAAGGTATTTTACGTACTACCTATGTCATTTCTGAAGAAGGCAAAATTGAACGGGTTTTTGACAAGGTTAAAACTAAAACCCATGCGGAACAAATTTTAGAAGATTATAAATAAAAAAGAATAAACCATGGCACAAGAGAAAGAACTAAACAAGGAAAAATTAAAAGCATTACAACTTACATTGGATAAGATTGAAAGGTCATATGGCAAGGGAGCCATTATGAAACTTGGTGATGATCCGGTGGAAAGAATCCCTGCTATTTCAACGGGATCAATTGGTTTGGATGCTGCTTTAGGAATTGGGGGATTACCTAAAGGCAGGGTGGTAGAGATTTATGGACCTGAAGCCTCCGGTAAAACAACCCTTGCCATTCATGCCATTGCGGAGGCGCAAAAGCAGGGTGGAATTGCAGCCTTTATTGATGCAGAACATGCTTTTGACAGGTTTTATGCTCAAAAACTGGGAGTGGATATTGAAAACCTGTTGATTTCTCAACCGGATAATGGCGAGCAGGCCCTGGAAATCGCGGATAACCTGATTCGCTCCGGAGCTATTGATATGATTGTAATTGACTCTGTAGCAGCCCTTACTCCAAAAAGTGAAATTGAAGGTGAAATGGGTGATTCAAAAATGGGATTGCAGGCAAGACTGATGTCTCAGGCATTACGTAAACTTACATCTACCATCAGCAAAACAGGTGCTTGCTGTATCTTTATCAATCAATTACGTGAAAAAATCGGGGTGATGTTTGGAAACCCTGAAACCACTACGGGTGGTAATGCACTTAAGTTTTATGCAAGTGTTCGGCTGGATATCAGAAGAATAAGCCAGATCAAAGACGGCGACAGTGTGGTTGGTAACAGGGTACGTGTAAAAGTGGTAAAAAACAAAGTAGCACCTCCTTTCCGGCAAGCCGAATTTGATATTATTTATGGCGAAGGATTTTCCAAAGCCGGTGAAATTATCGACATTGGGGTTGAAAATGGAATTGTGAAGAAAAGCGGATCTTGGTATAGCTATGGCGATACCAAGCTTGGGCAGGGAAGAGATGCTGTAAAGAGTTTGATCATTGATAATCCTGAATTATCCGATGAACTTGAACAACTTGTAAGGCAAAGTTTAGAGAATAAATAATTGGAAAAGTGAAATGCATTCCAGGTTATAAACGTTCAGTTACTGGACGTTTTTCTTTTTAAAATTTAAATGATGGTCAAAAAGATTCCTGTTTATTTGCTTTTAATTCTGCTTAGCGTTGTAATGGGTTGTAATCCAAAACATGCGGAGACAACGCAAGAAAATAACTCAGGTGAAATGCAGGATCCTGTTTTAGCAAAACTGGATGAGTTGAACAACCAGATAAAGAAGGACTCACTCAATCCTGACCTTTACCTGGAACGTGCAAAGTTTTACCACGAAAATCAGGAATTAAACGAAGCATTTAAGGATATCACAACAGCAATTGAGTTGGATTCAAGCTACAGTGAATATTATATCACCCTGGCCGATATCTACCTGTCCATGGGCAAGATCCAGAAAAGTGTAAAATCGCTTGAGAAATCAATAGCATTGAATGATCAAAATCCGGATGCCTATCTGAGTTTGGCAGAAATCAGCATCGTTATTCTTGATTATCAGAAAGCCCTGGCTTACATTGATAAAGCACTCAAAACTGATGAACTGGCTTACAAGGGTTATTTACTAAGAGGGGTTGTAATGCTTGAAACCGGAGATACCATCAGGGCAATCCGAAATTTTCAAAAGGCCATAGATGTAAATCAAAACTATTTTGAAGCAAATATTCAACTTGCTCAATTGTATGCCGGTAAGGAAAATGACCTGGCCATCAATTACTATAACAATGCGCTTAATATTAAGCCTGATAATGATGAGGTGACTTATTCATTGGCTATGTATTTTCAGGAAACCGGAAGATATGAAAAAGCCATTCAGCAATACAATATCATTCTCGATCGAAATCCAAACTTCTACATTGCCTTGTATAATCTGGGGTACATACACCTTGTTTACCTGGAGGAATACCAGGCGGCAGTTGATTATTTTACCCAAACCATTGAGTTGAAAAGTGATTACACCGATGCTTATTATAACCGGGGTTTTGCTTATGAATTATTAAATAATCCTGAAAAATCGTGGGATGATTATAAAAAGGCCCTTGAAATTCACCCGAATTATGAGCGGGCCATCGAGGGCCTTAATCGCATCGAAGCTTACCGTAAAACTCAGTAATGATCAAATTTACATGATCATTTTACTTGATGAATTCCATGAATATTTCCTCAATATGTTCTCCATATTGGATAAATTTCCAAAAAGGGGACAGGTGTATATATTTTGTAAAACAGAACTCAATTAACGATTGCTTTGATTTTTCTTGTGTCAAATGCTTGATATCAATAAGTTTACCTTAATTGTTAATATGTATTTTGGTTTTCAATTTTTCTTGGAATTAAATTTGCCAATGCCTCGGCAACAGGATGCAAGTACCAGGTTTGTTTCAGACTTACTTGAAGGGAAGCCAATCATTCTTTAATTGATAATTCACCAGAGGTGAACTATGTCATTTTGGTTCCTGATAATTTAACTGACAAACTAAATGCTTGTTTGGTACAATAAATAAAATGGCAGAAAAGCAGGACGCTGTAATCAATGAGCTCAAATTGAGAATTCGTTTACTCGAAAAACAAAATGAGCAACAGGCTGGCCGTATGGAAGAAAAACTTCTTATGTGGCTTGTTTCAGATACGATTATGGAGGCCAATAATACCACGGATCTGCTAAAAAATGTTCTCGAAAGAATTTCCGTAATCCTTGATATCCCTTACTCTTGCTGTTATCAAATTAATAGCGGTAAATTTGAAATACTAAGTTCCTATTCCCAAAGTGATCCTGTTGCCGAAGGTTTTTTTAATATTTCACACACCGATACGTTTCTCGTATCGCTTTCTGAAAATCCTGTCTTCATTGCATCTAAGGAGCTTAATCAATTCGGATTAAAACTCAATAGTGGTCTGGGGGCATTAACCCGTTTTGCATCCATTTTCCCTTTCGAAAGCATTTACAATCCCTTTGGTGTTTTTATTTTTTTTGAAACACAAAAAGGCGAATCGAAATTGCAACCACTTGGGCTTGTAATCCGGCATCTTATTCAAATGACGGTTGAAAAGCTTGAAAACCTGAATTTGCAACAGGAACTCAAAGATTTAAACTACTCCTTTGAATCTCGGGTAGCTGAAAGGGCTCAAAAACTTTTAAAAGAACAGCAAAAACAAGTTCAGGAAACCGAAGCAAAATTCTCCCCGAAGGAAGATGTTATAACCTCTGTTATTTCCAGCGCCCCACCTGATAAATTTGACACACTTTTCATGCGAAATATTGGTGTGGAGGTGCGAACACCTGTAAATGGAATACTGGGTTTTGCTGAATTGCTGCGTGAACCAGGATTGAAAGAATCATTTCAAAATAATTACATCGATATTATTAAATCATGCGGTAAATCAATGCTGAAGGTGATTGATGATGCTGTTGATTATGCTTACCTTAAATCAGATAAAATCAGGTTAAATCCCACGGTATTTGCGCTTGCTCCCTTTCTTACCGAGCTGTATGATACTTATAAGATAGATGAACTTTTTAAACAGCGTGAAAATCTTGAACTGAAATTAAATATTAATGTAAATGGGAATGCAAGCATCAGGGCTGATCGTGATAGGTTAAAACAGGTTCTGTCAAACCTGATCTGGAATTCCATTAAATTCACCAGTCATGGATTTATCGAGATTGGGTGTAATTTGTCAAATGATTCAAACCCGGATGACAAGCAACCCGATTTGCTGTTTTTTGTGAAAGATACCGGGGTTGGGATACCCGAAGAAACCGGCCAGAGTGTTTTTGATCCATTTTACAAGATTGAGTATGAAATTTCAAGTTTGTATGGTGGTATGGGTCTTGGATTGACAATTGCCAGTGAATTGAGTGAATTAATGGGTGGCAAGATCTGGTTCAATTCAAAGCAAAATGAAGGAACTCAGTTTTATTTTAAATTACCCAATGCATTTCCTGATGCTCCTTCTGAGAAGAAACCCAAATCGAAAAATGGCTTATACAACTGGAAAAATAAGAAATTCCTCATTGTTGAAGACGATGAAATGAGCTATATCTATCTGCGCGAAATCTTAAAATCTACTGAAGCTGATCTGTTCCTGGCAAAGGACGGCCATGAGGCTGTGAAGTTTGTCAGGAATAACCCTGATATAGATCTCGTGCTAATGGATATTAAACTTCCGGGAATGAGTGGCCTGGAAGCAACAGGTATTATAAAGAGTATTATCAATGTGCCGGTCATTGTTCAAACTGCCTATGCTATGGCCGACGATTACAAACGTATCCTGGAAACCGGTTGCGACGACTATGTTACAAAACCGATAAACAGGAAAAAATTGCTTAAGTCAATTGCGCGTTTAATTGAAGCTCCCGAATAAAGTCAGGAGCTAAAAAGTCATAAGTTTGATTTAATTGGGTTAATTGCGTACCTTTATCTTGTTTAACCTAAATCAAATTACTATGGCTAAAGCATTTTCATGTTTAACCTGGAATGTCGAAAATTTTGGCACCAATTCCAGGGACAGTAAGGGTAACCTGAAACCCGAATTCAAAGCAAAAGTTGAACGGGTGGCGCTTGAAATCAAAAAACACAATCCCGATGTTTTTGCACTTTTTGAAGTGAGAAGCAAGGATGTGTTTGATGAATTTATGAACCATTTTACCGGCTACGCATTTCACATAACAGAAGGTGAGCAGGCCCAGGAAACTTTATTGGGAATCCGTTCAGGTTTTTCCTCCTTTGTTACTCAAAGGCTTGAATTCAAATCAGGCAATGCGATGCTCCGCCCCGGAGTTTTACTTACGCTTATAATTGACAATATTCATTATGTGATGCTTTTTGTTCACCTGAAAAGTATGAATTCGCCGGTGGGCTGGGGTTTAAGGGATGATATGTTTGATAAGATCAGGAATTTGAAAACAGCTATCAATGCTGCTTCAGGTGGGCCTGATAAGGCAAATTTGATAGTAGCCGGCGATTACAATACCATGGGAATGAATTATACCTCTGGCGATAAGGATATTTCATCAAACGAAGAAATAGCAAGGCTCAAAAAACTGATGTCGCCCGGAAATTATAAAATGCGAATGCTGACAAAAAATTCTGAGTACACCTATTTTAATGGAAGTACTTCGGGATTGATAGGGAACCTGGATCATGTGTTGGCCAGCAGTCATCTTGAATTCAAACAATTCGGAGGATTTGATATTAAAATTTTAGGTCTCACCGAATTTAACCATCCTTCGCCTGAACAGGATCAATGGATTAAAGATTATTCCGATCATGGAATTATGTTTTTTGAAGTGCAAAAAGTGATTTAAAGGAAACTGTCGGTTTCTGGTTCTTCTTCCATTGAAATACCTTCAATCCAAAGGTAATGCAGGGTTTTGTGAGCATCCACAAGACGGGTGCCCCAATGCGAAATAAATGAACTGTGTACTTCTTCCACGGCATTTTCCTTTGAGTCGATGGAGCTTTTTTGGTAAAGCATTAAAAAGTCCTTGAGCGCCTGGTAAATATCAGTCAGGTGATCGGCAAGGCTGCCTTTAATGGTTTCATTTGCGCTGCCTGCCTGGTTTACAATCCAGAATTCATCATCCTTCCCAAATTTATTTCGAAGCAAATTAAACAAGGCTTCCCATTCTTCTTCTGTCCAGAACCTTTCATTGAACTCCGGATTTCTAGCTTTAACCGAAGGGATCAAACTCGCTTTAAGGTACAGTAAAGGCAATACTTTCAGCAAATAATCCGTAAGCTTTTGTTTGTTGATCTTCTCCGCCTGACCAAGCGTTACACAATAGTCGTTAGCTACCGTTAAAAGTTCCAGCACGCTTTTGGCATACACCGGGTGATCCGGAATTTCATTCATTTTAGTTGGGTATTAATTGTCACTGATAAACATCGATTTTGCTGCGGCACAAATAGGGCAGGTGTAGTCCTCCGGCAAGTCTTCAAAGGGAGTGCCAGGTGGAATACCCATGGCCTCGTCACCTACTTCAGGATCGTATACAAAGGCACAAATAGTGCAAATGTATTTGTCACCCAAATCTTTTTTATTTGCTTCACTTACCTCAACCTTGTTTTGTTCTTCCTGCTGATTTTCGTCCTGAAATTTTTTTAGTTTGTTTTTATCCACATAAGTCGGTGCACGTTCCGGAGCCATCAGTTTCATTTCATTCCTGAAGTAGGAATAAGTCAGCGGGTCTTTTTCCCTGGCAAGTAATTCACCATCGGTTACTTCACCAATAAAGAGATAATGAGAACCTACATCAAATTTATCCACCACCTTACATTCAAAATATGCGATTGAATGACTCAATATAACCGGGGCACCATTATTCCCCAATTTATAATCCACCCGTTCAAACTTCTCATCTTCATGACCGCTTTGGTAACCGAATAGGCCAATTAATCCGGCGTCGGTATCTTTTTCAAGAACAGAAAGATTAAACACCCCGCTCTCTTCGATGATATGTGTTGAAATATTGTTTTTATGACAACTAATGGCGATTTTGGGAGGTTCGGAAGTAACCTGAAAAGCCGTGTTGGCAATATAACCGCTAAGTTCCCCCCCCCGTTTTGAAGTGATCAGATAAATGCCATACGACATCTTAAAAAAAGCTTCTAAATTCATTGGATTTTCCTGATTTGCATAAATAATTTATAACCTCTTTTGATACCCTATCAACACTTGATAATTTTTTTGGTTCAATCCCGTTTTGTCTGCGAAATTAGGTATTTTTGAAATATCTTAAAAACTGACATATTATGCATGACAAGAGTATTGATTTATTAAACAGGGCTATCGGTGATGAACTAGCAGCCGTTCACCAATATATGTATTTTCATTTTCATTGCGATGACCAGGGATTTGACCTGCTTGCATTGTTATTTAAAAAAACAGCCATCGATGAAATGCTTCACGTAGAAAAGCTTGCCGAACGTATTTTATTCCTCAAAGGGGAAGTTAAAATGGAAGTTGCCGAACCCGTTGATCATATCCACGATGTGAAAAAGATGCTTGAAAAAGCAAGGGCTATGGAAGAAGGCAGTGCAAAGGATTATAATCTGTGGGCCAACGAATGTGCTGCCAATGCCGATTCTGTTTCTAAAAAATTATTTGAAGAGCTGGTGATGGACGAAGAGCGTCATTTTGATCAATATGATGTAGAGCTCGATAATATCGGCCGCTTTGGTGATGGATACCTCGCCTTGCAATCCATCGAACGAAGCAAAAACCGCTCGGCTGGAAATCCGATAGATTAATTCATAGACTCGAAGTTTTATTTATGCGGTAGTCATTATTAAAAAAGATATGATATCCCGTATCTCCAGTGTTTTCTTGCAAATTTTGATTCATTGGGATAGGCCAGGTAAGTTGCAAACAGGTTCACTTTTTTGAAAATGACCACGCCAGCTGTAAAACCGATGTTGCGGGTGTATTCACTTTCGCGAAGGTCATAACTGAGTCCAGCAAAATATTGCTGTTTATAAGTAACCATAATAACCGAAGCAAAATTCCACGTTGAATTATAATATTCTGCATCCACCGACACTGTTGCATTGAAATGATCGGCCATTGCGAAAAAAGCACCCCCGTTGATATGCAGACGCTCGATCGCCCAGATGTATCTTTTGGCATCTTCATTCAAACCAATGTTAGCAAAATCAAGATAGCTGATCCCCAGGAAAAAGCCATCATAAATGGCAAATATCCCGGCATCAAAATCTAGGGCATAATTATTTGCATTTAGATTATTCAGAACCGGATCATTGGGATCCCATGCACCATTTCTTATTCCTTCCAGATCCAGGTGATTCCAGGAAAATGTCAGAACACTCAGGCCAGCTCTCAACTTCAATTTTTCCCCGATATCGAACCGGTAATTCAAATGGCCCTTGAATTTATACTGGCTGGAGAAACCGAGCTCATTATATTGTACGTGCAAACCAGCACCGATTTGCTGATCCCGGCCAAATAAACCTGTGTAGCCAAGGTTTAAATCCCTTTCATCTGCCGGCTCTCCGGTTAAATTGAGATAACTATAAGGGTTGACCCTAAATGTTAAATGTTGGGGCATGTCCGGATAACCAAAGGCCGGGTTGTTGTAGCCCATGTTAAACCGCATTTCAACGGCCAGAAAAGAGGATGCGGAATGATCTGTTTGCGCTGATGACCCAAATGAGAGCATCATCACCATCCAAAAAATAATAAAAACTCCTTGTTTACTGCAGTCGATCATTGAACCAGCAGTTTTTGGTGATAAATTTTGATTTCAGAGGTTTGGATTTTACAGATATAAATTCCGGCTTTTAAACCATGCTTGATGCGATTGATCTCGCCTCCCTGCAATTCGATTTCCTGAATTAGTGAGCCGTTCATTGAAAGGATTGTGAACCGGATACTTTCATCTCCTAAATTGCGCAGGTCGATATGAATATATCCCGGAGCAGGATTGGGATAGATGTTGAACATGGCATGATCTTTACCATTATCCCTGTCAGATGCCACGCAGCCACCCCACAAATCAATCAATGATTGCAGCGAATCAATCGGGTCTATTCCATCCGGTGTTGAAGGAACATTTAAGTCCAGGTAGAGGTCGTTCGCCGGATCATCCGCCTGGGCCACTCTCAAAAATGAAGACAAACTCGAAACGCCATCGTCCAGGCAGCGGGTATCGGCTCCGATAACCTTTGCACCCTGCAATGCGGCCATCAATTTACAGGCTAGTTCACCTTCGCTGGCCAGGAAACGGGCCTCCATCGAATCGAGGATCTGTTGGCCCAGAAGTATATTTCCCTGGATGGAATAGTTAGGCCCCACAATATGGTTCTTGTAATCATCACAGTTGGCTCCGGTATAAGCAGCCGTTCTGGGTGATCCGGTATAAAAATCCACAATGCCGTATTGTCTTATGGATGGGTTATTGCCAACATCATTGGCCACCAGCGAATCTATCATGTCTTCGGGTGGCATACCGGCCACCATTAGCGAGTGGGCATAATTTTGATTTCCGCTTGTGTAGTAAGCTTGTGTATGAATGGCACCAACTCCCGGAATCACATTACTTAAAATATAACAACCTTGTGGGATTTGCGGTGCACCGATACAGGAAGCCCCGGCACTGCCTATTTCGCCGGTGAGGGTATCAATGGCAACAATTGAAAAGGTATCCTGCGCCCTGATAATTGAAAAAGGATTCAGAAAAAGAAGGAGGATTAGCATTTTATTTATCATCACTATTTTTTTGAAGATTTACAAATATAGCCATTCCTGGGTATGAATTTAAAGCTTCGCTGATATTTCAAAATAATAATACCAATCCTGCGTTAATGTGGAGTTATTAACAAGTTAATGTTATAATTTCCACGTATCGCAGCAATCTCTACCTGACATCATTGTTAATTTTGCTAATGCCTCGTAATGGCTTAATTACGGTTAAACATGCAGTGTAGATATGGCTTTACTTCGCAGAAAGATAATTTCCATTTTAATTTTGTTGGTGCTCACTTCGGGTTTGAAGGCACAGCAAACCGAAATTTACAAAGAACCCGCGCAATCATACCTGAGCGGCAAGGATCTCTTTGAAAAGGAAAAGTATGGGGCTGCCCAAAAACAATTTGAATTTGTTATTCAATCCATCGAAAATCCGGAGTCGCCACTCAGGGTAAATGCCGAATATTATGAAGCCCTGTGCGCGCTTGAGCTTTACAATAGCGATGCAGAGTACAAACTTGCTTCCTTCGCACGCAATCATCCCACCAGCTCGTATCAGAACCTTGTGAATTTTCAATTGGGCAAACTGGCGCATGGCGACCGAAAATACCGCAATGCCCTGGAGTATTTCGAAAAAGTGGATGTTACTGAATTGTCAAAGGAAGAACAAGCGGAGTATTATTTCAAATCAGGTTATTGTTATTTCCGCCGTGATGAGTTTGACAAAGCCCGGCAGACCTTTACCAAAGTTCAAAATGCCAATTCGAAATACAGCTCACCGGCAGCTTATTACCTTGCGCATTTGAGTTATGTTGAGGGCAATTATGACCAGGCTCTGGCGGAATTTCTGGAATTGGAAAACGATCCTAATTTTAAAGCAATCGCGCCTTACTATATTGTTCAAATATATTTTTTAAAGGAGCAATATTCAAAGGTGATATCGATGGCGCCTCCGCTGTTGATAAATGCCACCGATAAGAGGGCATCTGAACTCACCCGGGTTTTGGGGCAGTCGTACTTTTATCTTGGCGAATATGAAAAGGCACGTCCTTACCTGGAGCAATATTTTATGAGTTCGAGGTACCAAATGAACCCGTCGGATTATTACATTTTAGGCCGCACTTTTTACGAAACCGGCGATTACGAAGAGGCTGCCAGAAATTTGCAAAGGGCAACCGGCCAAAACGATACCCTCGCTCAGTATGCCTATTATTACCTGGGCGCCGCCTATCTTAAAACAGATCAAAAGCAGTTTGCCGCCAATGCATTTAATTCATCTTATAAAATCCCTTTTGATGCCGAAATCAGGGAAGATGCGCTTTTTAAGCAGGCACAACTTGCATTCGAACTTTCGTATGACCCTTACAGTGAAGCGGTGCGTTCGCTCAGGGCCTATCTGAAAGCTTACCCCGATTCAAAAAGAGCCGATGAAGCCTACAATTTCCTTTTTAAGATTTCCATGGCTACCCGCAATTTTAAAGATGCACGGGAAGCGCTTGAAAACATTCAGGTGAAAGGGGCTGATTATAAGGGTAATTTCCAGAAGATCACCTTTTATCATGCCATCGAACTCTTCAATCAATACAATTATGAAGAGGCCGTTAAAATGTTTACCAAAGCCACCGAGTTTGATGAGGACAAAGAAATTACGGCCGAAAGTATATTTTGGATAGCCGAGTCGTTTTACCGGCAGGAGAACTATTGGGGTGCTAAAAAATACTACCTTGACTTCCTGGCAGCACCTAAAGCCAAAAAACTCGTTGTATACAACATTGCAAATTACAGCCTGGGTTATGTCTATTTCAAAAGGAAGGAATACAAAGGCTCCATTTATTATTTTAAGGAGTTTGTTTCAAAATCAAAAGATGAAGAACCGGTGATGGTGGCCGATGCCTGCCTCCGACTGGGTGATGCCTGGTTTACCAACAAAGGTTATGATGAGGCCATATCATACTATGATAAAGCAATTTCTTACAATGCCATTGATGTGGATTACGCGTTGATCCAGAAGTCGAAAGCACTTGGCGTTTTGCAGCGATATCCCGAACAGGTGATGGCTTTGCAAAAGGTAATTAACCGCTATCCAAATTCATCCTACATCAGTGAAGCGTATTATGAACTCGCCAATGCCTACCTTGTTACCAAAGACAACGAAAAGGCGCTGATCAATTTTAAAAAGGTCGCCAGCGATTATCCATCAAGCAACTATGCAGTTAAGTCGCGTTTAAAGGCCGGATTGATTTATTATAACAGTGGCCTGAACGATCTGGCGCTTTCAACTTTTAAAGGTGTTATTACCGATTATCCGGCTACAACTGAATCACGGGAAGCGCTGGAAAGCATTCGCAATATTTATGTGGATATGGGCCGTGTTGACGACTTTTTCGATTATACCAAAAATCTCTCCTTTGCTAATATTTCGGCTTCTGAGCAGGATTCGATCACCTATACCTCGGCCGAAAATCAATATATGAATGGAGATGCAGGAGCTAAAAACGCATTGCAGGCTTATCTTGATAAATTCCCAAAAGGAGCATTTACCATAAGTGCCAGTTATTACCTTGCGGATGAAGAGGTGAAAGCCGGCAACAAAGAAGCTGCGCTTGGGCTTTATGAATATGTGCTGGAAAACAAAGGTTCTGAATTTACCGAATCGGCGTTGCTCAAAGCGGCCGATCTCTCCTTTGAGCTTGAAAACTACGCGAAATCCGCGGAATATTTTGGTAAGCTGAAGCAAATCGCCCAAAATAAAGAATCGATCCTGGAATCGTGGTATGGACTTATGAAATCGAATTACCTGCTCGAAAACTATGCGGAAGCCATTCAACCGGCCGACCTCTTGGTTGCCGAACCTAAGATCAGTGATGAAATGAAACAGGAGGCAATGGTGATCCGTGCTAATTCGCTTTTTAAAACCGACGAAATTTTACTGGCCAAGGGTCAATTTAAAGCCATTGCGGAATATTCACAAGGTGAAGCAGGTGCCGAGGCACAATATCGGATTGCCGAGATTGAATATGACCTTAAAGATCTTGATAATGCTGAAAAAAGTGTTTTCACTTTGATCAACAATTACGGACCGTATGATTATTGGGTGGCCAGTGGTTTTATCCTGCTGGCTGATATTTATGTGGCCAAAGGCAATACATTCCAGGCTAAGCAAACCCTTCAGAGTATCATCGACAATTATGAGGGTATTGAATTGAAGAACATTGCACTTGCAAAGTTAAATGCCATTCTGGATGCAGAAGAGGCAGAACAGAGCGGTGCAACACAGGACGAAGGTGCCGAAAGTATCAATATTGATGGTGAAAATGTGCAATTGGAGAAATTTTAAAGGGAGATGAGTACAATGAAAAATAAGATCAATCATATCAACATAAGTTTATTCCTGCTGACTTGCTTGCTTTTATCTTCTGTAAGTTTGTTTAGCCAGGAGGTGAACGACAACGAGGAGATCACCGTGGTGGCCCCTTACCAGCCCACTGTTTCGGATGCGTTTAAGATCAATATTTCCCCACGGATTCCGGACGAGAAGCTGGAAAAACCGAAGTTTAACTATGAGCCTATTGAAAAAACACTTTCACTTCCGGCGCAACTTGAACCCATCGTTCCTGCCCGGATTGAGGGCGAAAGCGTTTCGAAACTTTATAAAAATTACATACGGGCTGGTTTTGGAAACTACGGAACACCCTACATCGAGTTTTTTGCCAATAAACTCCGCTCAAAGAAAAATGCATTTGGCGTTCACATCAAACATATTTCACATTCGGGTAAGATCAAAGATTTCGCTTATCCCGGCAACAGCCATTCCAGCGTTGATTTTTATGGTAAAAAATTCCTGAAAAAGCACACCTTTTCAGCTGATGTTTTTGTCAAACGGGATGGATATCATTTTTACGGCTACCGCCCCGATGATTTCCCCGAATTGGATTTAGAAAAGAAGGACATTAAACAAAACTATACCTTGTTTGGCGTAAACACTGCCTTTGAAAGTAATTACACACGCGAGCAGTCGCTGCACCATAATATTGGTTTCAACTATTACTATCTGTTCGACCGGGCCGAATCCACCGAACATAATATCCATTTCATGCTCGACCTGGATAAAAAAATGGAATTCTTCAGCTTCTCCGAAATGGAAAAGTTAGGACTCAACGGCGATGTTAATTTTTATTTGAATAATGATACGATCAACGGATCCTTTAATTCCGGACTCACCACTATTGCTCCTTATTATAGTTTGCAGTTTGATCAGTATTTGTTCAGGGTAGGCGTAAACACAGCCATACAATCCGATTCCGGGGTGTCGGTACATGTATATCCCGAATTGCGGCTGGAGGTTAAGGTTGTGGAAGATTATTTAATTACCTATGCGGGCATTGACGGCCGCATGGAGCAAAACTCCCTGCGCTCATTCAGCGATGAAAATCCTTTTATCAATTCGGCATTGCCAAAGCAGTTTACTAACTATAAAAGCCGTCAGTTTGGTGGCCTCAAAGGCCGTATTACAAAATACCTCGATTACAACGTGAGTTTTATGAACTCCACCATTTCTGATATGCCTTTGTTTGTAAATGACACGGCTTCGGTTATAGCGCCGGGTTTGAATAATCAGTTCACGGTAATTTACGATCGCGTGAAATATACCCGCCTGCTGGCTGAATTCGGATTTCATTATAAAAGTAAATTCAATGCAATTTTAAGCGGGCAGTACAATAATTATTTCCTGGATAATGAGGACAAGGCCTGGCACAAACCCGGACTGGAGCTCAAGCTTGCAACGGAATACACCATGCAGGAAAAGATATTGCTGCGACTTGAAATCCTGAACAGGAGCAGTTCTTATGCAAAATTATATGAAACCGATGCCAATGATGAGATTAAGGTGGTGGCACAAAAGATCAAGGGCTTTACGGATGTTAACCTGGGAGTTGAATACCGATATAACCAGGCACTGTCAGGATTTATAAGTATGAATAATCTGCTGTCGCAACGACAATACCTTTGGAATAATTATCCATCATATCGTTTTAATGTATTGCTGGGTGTTACCTATTCCTTTTAAATTTTTTTTTCTGAAACCGTAATAAATTACCTGTTTGCTGATCTAAAACGTAAATTTAAAACTTATTTACGATGAAAAGAACAGCAATTATTTTAACTACCATAGTTTTGGCGACAAGTCTATATGCTCAAAAAACGAATTCCTATTCCTTTAAAATTGAAAAATCTGGCGCTGGTAAGCCAATTCTGCTTATTCCCGGATTAGGTTGTTCGGGCGAAGTTTGGAATAATGTGGTTGAGAAATTAAATTCGGAATATACTTGCATTGTTATCACTTTACCCGGTTTTGCTGGCCAACAGCCCATAGACACGGATACATGTTATTTGCCAAAACTTGCAGATGAACTCAATGTATTTATCGCAAATTCTTTTGATTCGAAGCCGATACTCATCGGTCATAGCTTAGGTGGGGCGTTAGCGATGATGGTGGCTGCACAGATCCCTGAAAAGATAGAAAAGCTCATCATCGTGGATTCCTATCCCGACATGGTGCATGCCTTAAATCCGTATGCAAAAGAGGAAGAAATTATAACGCAGGCTAAGTTGATGCGGCAAATGATTGAAAATTCTGTTGATAGTATATTTGAGCTTCAGCAGCGATTTGCAATCCAAACCATGGTATCGAAACCAGGTCTGGTGGAAGAGATTTTAGGCTGGACTTTGAATTCCAACAGGGCAACGATAGGGCAGGCCATGTTTGAACTTATGACCACCGATTTAAGAAACCAGCTTCCGCAGATAGATGTTCCAATGCTCGTGATCGGCAGTTGGGCCGGTGCCCGCGATTTTGGTGTTACTAAAGAAATGGTTTTAACTACCTTTGAAAACCAATATGCCAATGCGCCCCAGTGTAAAATTTTGATTGCTGAAAATGCCAAACATTTCATTATGCTTGATGAGCCGGATTGGTTTGATCTTCAGGTAAAGTCATTTCTGGATGCAGAATAAAGAAGCAATATTTAAAGCGGTTTATACTCAGGCCAAGGAGAAAGTTTACAGACTTTGCCTGGGTTTTACAGGTAACAGGGCTGATGCTGATGATCTGCTGCAAGAGATCTTTGTAAAGGTTTGGAATAACCTTGAAAATTTCCGCCATGAAAGCAATATTCAAACCTGGATTTATCGCATTGCAACCAATACTGCCCTTCTTTATGTAACACGCCGAGATAGGCAAAAACAGCGCGTAAATGAGTTTGAACAAAACGCCTCAGTCTTGCACATTGACGACAACCAACAGGAACAAGAACAGCAAATTAACCGGCTTTATGAAGCCATAAATGTGCTGAAAAAGATTGACCGGATTATTATAAGTCTTTTGCTTGATGATTGCTCATACTCCGAAATAGCTGATATTACCGGTCTTTCTGCGACGAATGTAGGGGTGAAAATTAGCAGGATTAAAAAAGTACTTTTTAAAAAAATGAACGATGGATCAATCAATTAAATCACTTCAGGAATTGTGGCATCATAAAAAAGTGCACCTGCCGGATGCCGACATGCTTATCACCAAATTAAATCAGGCGGAATCCCGGTCAAGGCATGAAAGGCTTATTTTGTGGTTTTCGCTGCCCTTAACAATTGTTCTTTTAATGATTTTGCTTCCGGTTTTTGGGAGTGCTTATTTTTTGTTTGCATTGCTGTTTGCTGCGTTTGGAATGTTAATGATACTGTGGCAAATGCATAAAACAAAATTCTCAAAGATTGAAAATGATGCTCAGTTTAACAATTCAGAATTTATCCAACATCATATTTCAAAACTCAATCGGAAAATGTTGATTACCTCCAGGTACATGTGGATTTATGCCTTTCTTTTACTGGCGGGAATAAACATCGGTTATTTAGAGGCGATCGAAAATCTTGATATTGAAGTCCGGTTTTTAATTCACTTAACAATTTCGGGTCTTCTCATTTTTTTCTTTTACAAAGCCATTCAAAAAAGAAAAAGAAAAAATTCCGCTGAATTGGTTCCTTTAATTGATTTGCTTAAGTCAATGAAAAATGAAGATTAATTTACACGGTTTCTACATAGGATTTTAGGAACCTAATTTTAAAAAGCAAGAAATAAACTATTTTGGTTTTCAGGTTTCCGGATTTTGAAAAACCTTAACTTTGAGGAAATTTGTCAAAACCATGATCCAAAAAATCCATAAAGAAGAGAAAATTCTTGAAGTAATTTATTCGGGTGCAGTAAAGCCAATGGAGTTGATTAAAAACGTAAAAGCTAATATCGAACTTGCGATCAAATCAGGAATTTCACGTTTTCTTACTGATACCCGCGAATTGGACAATTCCACCACACCGATTGATGCTTATGAATTGGTTAAAATGTACCAAAAACTTGGAATAGGTGAAGGCTGGAAAGAAGCCATCCTTTTACCTGAACTTCCTGATTCGGCAGCCTTAATGGTTTTTTATGAAACCGTTTCCCAAAACAGGGGATTTGATGTAAAGGTATTCACAAACCGGGATGATGCTGTAGCGTGGCTAACAAGTAATTCGTAAAAACAATCCAATCAGGCGATTTGCCCGTTTAATATTATGCTTTCAATTTTATTAGCGCCATAATAGTATGGCAAATACTCCACCGTAGGTATTTCTTTGGTTATAAAAACATTTGCTTTTTTGCCTTTGCTAATAGTCCCCAGTTCTTTTTCCAGTCCCATGGCGTAAGCCGTGTTAATTGTGCAGGCATTGATTGCCTCTTCGGGTGTGAGTTTATATAAAACACTTGCCATACTCAAAATCAATTGCATATTGCCCGAAGGGGAGGAGCCAGGGTTAAAATCGGAGGCCATGGCAACAGGCAAACCTGCATCGATCATTTTACGCGCCGGAGCATAAGGCATGTTCAGGAAAAATGCCGCTCCTGGTAAAATGGTTGGCATTGTTCCGGAGCCCAACAAGGCTTCAATTTCCGAATCACCAGTATACTCAAGATGATCCACTGAAAGTGCGTTATGCTTAACGCCTACCTGAATACCCCCCGAATAATCCAATTCATTGGCGTGGATTTTCGGGATCAAGCCATGATTAACACCAGCGGCTAAAATCCTGTCGGTATCTTCAACCGTAAAAAATCCTTTATCACAAAATACATCAACATAGTCGGCCAGGCCTTCGCCAGCAACTAAGGGGATCATTTCATTAACCACAATATCGACATATTTTTCCTGCTTACCGCGGTATTCAGCCGGAATGCTGTGGGCTCCCAAAAATGTAGCTTTAATTGTCAGGGGAGATTGCTCCTTAAGCTTACGGATGGCATAAAGCATTTTGAGTTCTTCCTCGGTGTCAAGTCCATAGCCGCTTTTTATCTCAACTGCGCCGGTCCCGAATTTTTTGATCTCATCAAGCCGTTCCAGCGCTGAATCAACTAACTCGGCAACGGTAGTTTGCTTCATCTTTTGAGCTGTATTTAAAATACCACCTCCGCGTTTGGCAATTTCTTCGTAGGTTAGTCCTTTAATTTTATCCACATATTCAATTTCGCGACTGGCAGGGTACAGCAGGTGCGTGTGCGAATCGCAAAAGGCCGGGAAAACCATTTTACCCGAAGCATCAATGATTTTGCTTGCTTGTTGAAATTCAGCACGGATATTGCTCATGGTTCCATACTCGGCAATTTTATCATTAATAATATATAAAAATGAATTTTCCAGTGAAGGAAGTTTTGACATATCCTTTCCTGCTTTCCATTTTGGAGGATTCTCCTCGGTTGAAACCAGTTTTTTTATGTTGGTAATCAGGATTGACGACATTGTTTTTCGATTTCATGCGAAAATAGCAATAAAAAGAAATCATGGCTCATTAATACGATGTAATCTTAACCCTGCAAAAAGAACAGCTGCATTGTTAATTTGGTTATTTTTGAGTATCGGGGAATTTTATTTTTAATTCCATTGTTTTCAAATTTAATGCTTCATTTTATGATCAGGTTGTACACGAAGACTCTTATATCTTTGTTGTTAGTTTTGCTTTTTTTAAGTTCCTTTTCGCAAGTTAATGTGAGTATTTTAGGTCCTGCTGATACCGTGGCGCAGTTTAATAAAATTGAGTTTGGAGTTCAGCTTCCCGAATGGATAAATCAGTCCGTGGATGCTTTTCTCAATAAAGGGAAGGGTGTAAATCCTTTTGATCCGGAACAAGTTTCAATTGAAGGGTTGTGTTATTCTGGCAATTTTGTTCCCGTGCTTATAAAGCTTTGCTATAATGAATTAATCTTGCCAGGGTTCCATTTTATGGCAAAGTGAAAGATGAATGTTGTACTTTTCCTTAAGATGTTTATAAAGGTTTTCGGCACAATAAACTGACCGGTGCTGACCCCCGGTGCAGCCAAAATTGATGCTTAAATAGTCAAAGCCTCTTTCCAGGTAATTTTCAATGGCCGGATCAATGATCTTGTAAATATGTTCCAGGAAGTCATGAACAGCCGGCTCCCTTTGCAAAAAGTCGATGACTGGCTGATCTTTTCCAGAAAGCTGTTTATATTCAGCATATCTCCCCGGATTGGGCAAAGCCCTGCAATCAAATACAAACCCTCCGCCATGCCCGCTTTTATCTTTTGGAATCCCTGATTTTTTATAGGAGAAAGAGTTAATTTCAACTGTGAGACCTTCCCGCTTTGAGCTTTCAGATTTTTGTAGCATTTGCCCAAAACAATGCTGAAGCTCAGGCAGGTTGACCGGCAATGTTATATTTTCAACAAACCATGCAAGATTTGCAATTGCAAACACTGTACTTTCTATAAAATGAGGTTTTTGCTCAAAATATCCACGATACCCATATGCACCCAAAACCTGAAGTAACCGCAAAAGAACAAATCCATAATAATAACTGATAAAGGTTTCCCGGTCGACTTCAATTCGTAGCTCCAGTTGATCCAGATAAAATTGCAGCATTTTTTCTCTAAAGGCCGTTGGCAGATTAGCTTTTGCCTGAAACAGCAGCGATGCCAGGTCGTACTGTAGTGGCCCTTTTCGCCCGCCCTGATAGTCGATAAACCAGGGCTCTCCATTGCGGATCATGATATTTCGTGCTTGAAAATCACGGTACATAAAATAAACTGAGGGCGCCTCAAGCAGGTAATCCATCAGCAATTGAAAATCAGTTTCCAGGCGTTGCTCATTGTAGTTTATACCGGTTGGTCGGAGGAAATAGTATTTGAAATAATTTAAATCCCATTGCATCGATTGCCGGTCGAACGCATGTCGTGGGTAACATTTGTTAAAATCAAGTCCTTCGGATCCTTCAAGCTGAAAACGAATTAAATTTTCGAGCGTTTTTTTGTATAAACCTTCGATCTCAGTAGATATATCCTTTGAAAGATCAGCTTTTAAAACAAGGTCAAATAGGGCATTATCTCCCAGGTCTTCCTGCAAGTAAAAATTTCCATCATCGCTTTTGATCACAATTTCGGGGACAGGTATTTTCAATTCGTGGAAATGATCTGTAAGGTATTGAAAAGCCTCCGACTCCAACAAGTCTTCACCAATTGTTCCAATAACGCTGTGTCCCTTTCCGATTAGCCTAAAATAACTTCGGTTCGAACCGGCTGTTTTGATTTTTATGATCTTTTCCGGCGGATTACCATAATGTTGAACAAATAATTTCTTTAACCGATCTGTCGAATTGTTTTCCACAAGCTGTACGTTTGTAAAACAAAATTATACAATTGACGGCCCTCAAAATAAACTCTTATTTAGAATTATTCACAATTATGTTCACAGGCTAAATTCCTTGCGAATTAAAAGGGATTTAATGAATGGTTTATTTAAATTTGCAGGGATAATTACAGTGAATAAAAAATTACAGATATGTCAAAGTCACCCACCGATATTTTAAAAGAAGCGATCCTGCTCGAAAAGCGGGGAAAAGCATTTTACAGCAATGTGGCAGAGCAAAGCCGGAGTCAGGCTGCCAAAAAGATATTTACCATGATGGCCGAGGAAGAAGATGAGCACATTAAGTTCCTTGCAAAACAGTTTAAGGCTTACAACCAGGATCATAAATTTGTGAAACCGGATCAGTATGAGGAAGACCCCAATGAAGAAACGGTTTTAAAAATCCTTTCGGATGATATTAAAAAGGAGATCACTGCAGCCAGTTTTGAAGCTGCTGCCATTTCTGCCGCCATGGATTTTGAAACACGTGCTGTAAAAATTTACTCCGATCGTGCCAAAGAAGCAACCGATCCCATGGAGAAAGAAACTTACGAAATGTTGGCTGAGTGGGAAAGCGGACATCACAGGCTCTTGCATCGGCTCAATGAGGATTTGAAAGAGCAGGTATGGAACGATAACAGTTTCTGGCCCTTCTGATAAAATTAAATATTTGAAAGCCGCGCAAGCGGCTTTTTTTGTATATTAATGGGCTTCTAACCGATCAAAATTTAATCAAATGAGCACTTTTCAAATTCAAGAGGTTACCCCTGAAAATGCTGCAAACGAAAGCCTGTTTTGCATCAAAGACCCCAATTATCCCGGTTTTAAATTAAAAGTAGAATGGCTTAAGGAACGAATCAAAGAGGGTTTGAAACTTAAGTTACTTAAAATTGCAGATGAAACTGTTGGTTTTATCGAATATGTGCCGGGCAAGTTTGCATGGCGCCCGGTAAGCGCCGAAAATTACCTGTTTATTCATTGTATGTGGGTTTTTCCCCACAAAAACCTTGGCAAAGGTTATGGCTCCATTTTATTATCCGAATGTGAAAAGGATGCAAAAGCGCAGGGATTGGATGGTGTTGCCACCGTTTCCAGTGAGGGCTCCTGGTTGAGCAATCCTGCAATTTTTGAAAAAAATGGCTTCCTAACAGTTGTTAAAAAAGACCGGTTTGTATTAATGGCAAAGACTGATTTCAAAGTAAAGATGCCGGCATTTCTGAATTGGGAGGAGAATCTTAAAAATTATCAGGGATTAAATTTAGTGTATGCCAATCAATGCCCGTTGTTCATTAAATCGGTAGAGGAAATGCGGGAAACGGCAAAATTGCATAGACTTGAATTAAAAGTAACTGTGATGGAATCATCCGAGGATATCCGCAAGGCCGCTTCGGGTTATGGTGTGTATAGTTTGGTTTATAACGGAAAACTCCTTGCTGATCATTATATCAGCAATACCCGCTTTAAAAATATTCTTAACAAAGAGCTTAATTAATGACTTTAGCAGATAAGATCAACCAATTTAATGAAAACCTGAAACTCGACATTTCACTACAAAAAGGATTGGAGGTGATGAACCCGTTTACCGAAGAAATTGTGAAAGAACTTGCCCGTAAATTTTACAATAAATATTATTTGGATCATCGCTCCCGAAAATTGCTGCTCGGCATCAATCCCGGGCGGTTTGGCGCAGGTGTAACCGGAATTCCGTTTACCGATCCGGTGAAATTGCAGGAAAACTGCGGGATTGAAAATCCATATAAAAAATCAAGGGAAGCTTCTGCTGATTTTATTTACGATATGATCAACGCCTTCGGTGGACCGGATCTTTTTTATTCAAAATATTTTATCCATGCTGTTTGTCCACTCGGATTTTTGAAGGATGACCTCAATTACAATTATTATGATGATCCGAAGCTTGAGAAGCAGGTAACGCCTTTTATCATCGAATCCATCAAAACAATCATCGGCTTTGGGATGGATACCTCGGTTTGTTATTGCCTGGGCAATGGGAAAAACTTCAAATTCCTGAACAAATTAAACAAGGAGCAGAAATTTTTCGATGAAGTGGTCGCACTGCCTCATCCGCGCTGGGTGGTGCAATACCGGAGGAAAAGATACAATGAGTTTGTCGGTCTTTACCTGGAGAAACTTGTTTAACCGCAACGACCACTATAATTTAATTTATTATCAATTTAGCGCACTCCGCGAAAACCTTAGCGACCATTGCGTTTAGACAACTTATTTAAACCGCAACGAACGCAAAGAATGCGCAAGGAGCGCTATGATTTTTATTTGGATAAAACTTTGTAATCTTCGCAAAATCTCTGCGTTCTACGTGTGAAAACTCTGCACTCATTGCGGTTAAACCCAATGTTTTATATTTTTCCCAATATTTCTCAATCCAATTCAAAACCAATTTATAAATTTGCCGGAAATCCATTAAAAACAAACAACATAACTATGCAACAATTAATAGAGTGTGTTCCCAATATCAGCGAAGGGAGAGATGAGCATATCATAAAACAGGTAACCGATGTAGTAGAAACCGTGGAAGGCGTTCGCCTCATCGATGTGGACCCCGGCAAAGCCACCAACCGCACCGTGATCACCTTTGTGGGTACCCCCGATGCCGTGTGTGAAGCCGCTTTCAGAGTGGTGAAAAAAGCCTCCGAGCTGATCGATATGAAAAAACATCATGGTGAACATCCCCGCTTTGGCGCCACCGATGTGTGCCCGCTGGTTCCCGTTTCAAACATCAGCATGGAAGAAACCGTGGAATATGCCCGCAAGCTGGCCGAACGGATCGGAACGGAACTCAGCATCCCGGTGTATTGTTATGAGTTTGCAGCCAATAAGCCCGAACGAAGAAACCTCGCCACCTGCCGCAAAGGCGAATATGAAGGGCTGAAAGAAAAACTGGTCAACCCAGACTGGAAACCCGATTTTGGCCCGGCCGAATTTAACGAACATGTAAAGAAGACCGGCGTAACTGCCGTCGGAGCACGGAATTTTTTGGTTGCCTATAATGTGAACCTCAACACCACTTCCACCCGCCGTGCCAATGCGATTGCTTTTGATGTACGCGAACGGGGCCGGATTAAACGAGAAGGAAATCCGATTACCGGCACGATTATTAAAGACGAAAAAGGCAACCCGGTGTATGAGCCCGGAATGCTGAAAAGTGTGAAAGCCATCGGCTGGTTCATTGAAGAATACGGTATCGCCCAGATCTCTATGAACCTCACGGATATCACCGTTACCGCCGTTCATGAAGCCTTTGATGCTGTAGTGAAAAGCGCCGGAAGCCGGGGTATCCGGGTAACCGGATCAGAGCTGGTGGGTGTGATGCCCCTGAAGGCGATGCTCGATGCCGGAAAACATTACCTCAAAATGCAAAACCGTTCCACTGGTATTCCCGACCGGGAGATCATCAAAATAGCGGTAAAATCACTGGGACTGGACGAACTTGGGCCTTTTGACCCCGACAAAAAGATCATCGAATACATCCTCGAAGATAAATCGAAGAAAAAGCTGGTGGACATGACCGTGAAAGATTTCACTTATGAAACGGCCTCCGAATCACCGGCACCGGGTGGTGGTTCTATTTCGGCGGTGATGGGCGCCATGGGTGCTGCCCTCGGAACGATGGTGGCCAACCTCTCATCACACAAACGCGGTTGGGACGAGCGCTGGGAAGAGTTTAGCGACTGGGCCGAAAAAGGCAAATATTACCAGGAAGCTTTGCTGAAAACTGTAGATGAAGATACCGATGCCTTCAATCAGATCATGGATGCCTTTGGTTTACCCAAAAAGACCGAAGAAGATAAACAAGTCAGGCATGAAGCCATTCAGGCAGCCACCAAAAATGCAATAGAGGTGCCCTTTAAGGTGATGACCCTTTGTTATGAATCGATGGAAGTGATGAAGGCGATGGCGGAGATCGGCAATCCCAATTCTGTTTCCGATGCCGGCGTGGGTGCCATTGCCGCCCTGGCAGGCGTGAAAGGTGCATTCCTCAATGTAAAGATCAATGCCGGTGGCCTCGACGATAAAACCTGGGTAGAGGACATCATTGCCAAAGGCAACGAAATCAAAGATAAAGCGGTTACTTTACAAAAAGAGATCCTCGATATCGTGGATAAAAAACTTTGAAGCGGTTTATAAATAGCTAAATGAAAAACCTGTCTGTTGGGCAGGTTTTTTTATTTTTGGATATATGGAAATGCAGCAAGTAATATCAAACCTCAACCTCAAAGAAAAATACTTCGATCATCCCAGCCATATTCATGGCATCAATCATACGTACCGGGTGATGGTGCACGCATATATTTTGGGTTCACAGGTTTTGGATGAATCAGGGCAAAAATCGGTGCTGGCAGCTGCTTTTATCCATGATATGGCACGTAAACACGATGGCTATTGTACCGAACATGGTGGCTGGGCTGCTGACAATAAACTGCCGGTTTTTAAAGCGACATTTGATAAGCTGGGCATCAACCACTGGAATATCATCGCCGATGCCGTTACAAGCCACAGTTTGTATGAAGAGTTTCCGGCAGTTCATCCCTCATGGCCGGTAACTTCCGTACTCAAGGATGCCGATGCCCTCGACCGCTTTCGCATAGGTGAAAAAAATCTCAATATAAGTTTTCTACGTCATGAGTTTACTCATGAAATGATCGATTTCGCAAGGGAGCTTTATTTGTCAACGGTGAATTTAAATTTTCGTAGTTTTACGGAGGTTTTACAACATGCAAAACAAATCAGCCACCAAAACAAACGACCATGGTCAAACATATTGTAATGCTCAAGCTCAAGGATTACGAAAACAAAACACAGAAGCTTGAAAATGCACTGGCCCTTAAAAAAGCCCTCGAAGATCTCAAAATCTACATCGACGAAATTAAAAGCCTCGAAGTGGGTTTAAATTTCAGCGTTAAGCAAAATGCTTACGATCTTGTACTCACTACCATTTTTCAGACGGAGGACGACCTGGAGATTTATCGTTTGCATCCGGAGCATAAAAAAGTACTGGTGTTTCTTCGGTCGGTAACCAGCGATTCCGTGGTGGTAGATTATGAAATATGATTCCTCTGTTTAACAGTTTTTAACATTTAATATGCTGCCGAAACCCTTAATTGACGCGGACATTAACAAATTTTATCACAAATAACTTTTATTTCTGAAAAACTAAAGAGAATTTTGTAGCCTCACAAATCAATTTACATATGCTCGCTTTAATTTTCCTCTTACCCATATCGTTTACCCTCGTGGCACTATTTGCCTGGCCTGTTTTTGAAAAAGCCGGTGTGCCTGGTTGGAAAACCATTGTTCCTTTTTACAATTTATATTTATGGCTGAAGATCATCGATAAGCCGATGTGGTGGTATATTTTCCTGATCATCCCGTTTATCAATGTGTTTATGATCATGCTCATGCTGGTTGAAACCGCCAAATGTTTCGAAAAGCATGCCATGTGGGAGCAAGGCCTGGCTGTGATGCTTCCTTTTATTTATATGCCTTACCTTGGGCTTTCACCCAACGAAAAATTTGTTCCGGCTGATAAACGGGTTAAAGTGAAAAAAACCTGGACGCGTGAATGGGCTGATGCCATTATATTTGCTGTGATCGCTGCTACCATCATCCGCACTTTTTTGGTGGAAGCTTATACCATTCCCACATCCTCCATGGAGAAAAGCCTGCTCAGGGGTGATTTTTTATTCGTAAGCAAAATCGCTTATGGCCCTAAAGTTCCCAACACGCCACTCTCGTTTCCGTTCGTTCATCATACCATGCCATTGTCCACCGACAGAAAATCATTTTTGGAATGGATCAAGCTGGGATATTACCGTTTTCCGGGTATTTCAAAGATTAAAAACAACGACGTGGTTGTATTCAATTACCCGGAAGGGGATACCGTTTCAACCGTATTTCAGAGTAATGCGAGTTATTATAGTTTGGTGAGAAGGTTTGGGCGCCAGGCCGTTTGGAATAATAAACGTCGGTTCGGAAATATCATTTACCGGCCGGTCGACAAGCGCGAAAATTACATTAAAAGGTGTATTGGCACACCCGGTGATACAATTCAAATTGTTAACCAGGCTGTTTATGTTAATGGTGAATTGTTGCCATTCCCGCCAAATGGACAATTCCGTTATTATGTGGATGCACCCAAGGGAATTAACGAAAGATTCAGAATTGAAGAAGATATTTCAGATGAAGATTACAATAGCTGGAAAAATGATCCGGGACAGGGTTTGCCGCTTACCGCGGAGGTTGCCGAAGAGCTCAGCAAACGGCCTTCAATTGGGGGTGTTCAGGTAATGGTGGATAAACTGGAAAACTGGGAAACCATATTATTCCCTTTCAGCGAAAATTATCCATGGTCAAGAGATAATTACGGGCCGATTTACATTCCCAAAAAGGGTGTAACGGTTGATCTTAATCTCGATAATCTGCCACTTTATGAGCGATTGATAGATGTGTATGAAGATCATGATTTAAAGGTGAAAGATGGTGTTATCTACATTGATGGGGAAGCTGCCGATAAGTACATATTTGCTATGGATTATTACTGGATGATGGGCGATAACCGCCACAATTCGGCCGACTCACGCTTCTGGGGATTTGTGCCAGAGGATCATGTAGTGGGTAAAGCATCTTTTGTTTGGTTATCCCTCGATCCTGAAAAAACCCTCTTCACCGGTAAGATCAGGTGGAATAAACTTTTCAGGGTAATACATTAATAAATAAAAATTGAAATAATATATGAAACAAGCTGAAATTCAAACTGAAAAAGGTTTAATGGTGGTGGAGTTCTTTGAAGAGGATGCGCCGGGCACCGTTGCCAATTTTGTGAAACTTTCGAAAGAAGGTTTTTATGATGGACTTACTTTTCACCGGGTGATCCCCGATTTTGTGATCCAGGGTGGATGCCCCAATGGCAATGGCATGGGCGGACCGGGTTATACCATTCCCTGCGAGCTGGATGGCGACAATCAGCGCCATGATCGTGGTGTTTTGTCGATGGCACATGCCGGCAGAAATACCGGAGGATCACAGTTTTTTATTTGCCACAACCGGCATAATACTCAGCATCTCGATCGGAATCATACTGTTTTCGGGAAAGTTGTTGAAGGAATTGATGTGGTGGATGATATCCGTGCAGGAGATAAGATCATTAAAATTGTTATTACAGAATCATAATTGAATTTAACATGAAGAGTATCATAAAACTTTATATGCTGATTTTTGTCAGCTTTATTTCTTTAAATAGCTTTGCTGGTGATAAAGATTTTCAGGGTGTTATTGTTTATAATATCACCTATCCTGAAAGTAATCTTGATGCACAAACCATGGCCATGATGCCCACTACTATGAAGATGACGGTAAAAGGCACCATGAATAAGGTTGAGATATCCATGGCAATGGGGACAACCATTATGATCTTTGATGCCGCTACCGATAAAGGAACTACTTTGATGCAAATGATGGGGCAAAAATTTGCCATTCCTATGGATAAAGAAAGTATTGAAGAGGGAGCGAAAAATATTGACAGTGTTAATGTGCAATTTATCGACGAAACCAAAGATATTGTCGGATATAGTTGCAAAAAGGCCGTTGTTAGCTCCATCATTGACGGGAAAAAATATGAACTGATAGCCTGGTTCACCGAGGAACTTGGCGATGGATCGACAAATGCTTTAGATCCATTGTATGAGGATATCAAGGGCGTTTTGATGGAGTTTTCAACAATAGAATCGGGAATGACCATGAAAATGGAAGTGGTGAAAGTTGAAAAGAAAAAAGTATCTGAAAAAGAATTTGAAATTCCTGAGGGGTACAAAGAAATTACCACTGATCAACTTCAGAATATGTTTGGAGGCGGATATTAATCATCGCAATTCGAAGAATTACCTGAGCGCCGGATTTATCCGGCGTTTTTTTTGCCACAAACTTGAGTTCATGCTTTCAAAAGCAATAATAAAAGCAAGCTGTAGTTTTCAATTTTATTAAAACTATTTTGTTGAAAGCAGGCATTTTTATCTTAGTCTGCGAATGCTTTGATTTATTACTTTTGCACGAAATTGAGCGGTATATGGCCAAAAAGGCGAACAGTTTGAAGAACAGTAAAAAAACATCAGGATCTGCGGCATCCAAACGAAGCCGTAAAAATCCATTTAAGCCGGTAATTGCTTTTCTGAAAAGTGAGAAATTCAGGAAAGTTGCCGGACTCTTTTTTGTGATGTTTTCGGTGGTGCTCTTTTTTGCTTTCATCTCGTATTTTTTCACCTGGCAGGCTGATCATGCCGTTAAACCGGGCGAGGATGCCCGCAACTGGATCGGTAAAGCCGGCAGGGCTATTTCCATGATCTTTATCGAGCGTTGGTTTGGGATTGGCTCCTTTGCCTTTGTTTTGCTTTTCTTTATGTTTGGTGTGAAATGGTTGATGAAAGTGACCCTTTTGCCATTGTGGAAAACCACCCGGCTTGCATTGCTTTTCATGCTTTGGTTTTCGCTTTCACTGGGTTTCTTATTTGGCGGAAGTGACAATTTCAGTGTTTTGGGTGGCGAATTCGGGAAAGTCTATTCCGACATACTGTCTGAGTATCTCGGAAGAATTGGTGCAGGATTGCTGCTATTGTTCATCGGATTGAGCTACCTCATATTTAACCATGATTTTTCATTCGGCTTTTTAAAAGGATTGATCTCCTTTAAAAAAAAACAGGCTGACCCTCGTAAGGGGAACAAGCCTGGAAAAGAAGATAAATACAATACTGCTGAATTTGCCGTTGATGATGAGGAGGACCCGGATGATGACGATGATGAGTTTGTAAAACCTATTCCCACCAGCGATATTGATGATGAAGATGATGAACGCCCGGAACAACTGATCGTTTTGGATCCTTCCATTCCAAAGGCGGACCCGGACCCGCAAAACGAAGAAATTGAAATGACCATCGAAACGCCTAAAAGCAACGGCGATTCGGCGGAAGAAGAGGGCGAAGAAGAAGAAACGGAACACCATACCATTGACGAACCCTATGATCCCTGGCTCGATTTGCCGGGTTATAAATTTCCCGATCTGAATTTGCTGGAGGAATATGGCACGGATGAGATAACGGTTCAGAAGGAGGAACTGGAGCGCAATAAAAACCGCATTGTCGAAACGCTGAGCAATTACTCCATTCAGATCAAAAAGATCAAAGCGACCATCGGTCCGACAGTTACCTTGTATGAGATCATTCCGGCACCGGGTATCCGCATTTCAAAAATCAAAAATCTGGAGGATGATATCGCCCTGAGCCTTGCAGCCCTTGGCATTCGTATTATTGCCCCAATCCCCGGAAAAGGAACCATCGGTATTGAGGTTCCCAACAGCAACCCTGATATTGTGGCCATGAAGTCGGTGCTGGGATCAGATAAATTCCAGAATACCAAATATGAATTGCCCTTTGGAATGGGAAAAACCATTGCCAACGAGAGTTTCATCGCTGATCTCACCAAAATGCCTCACATCCTCATGGCCGGCGCTACCGGGCAGGGGAAATCGGTGGGACTGAATGCGATCATTTCATCCTTACTGTATAAAAAACATCCTTCCGAACTGAAGTTTGTGATGGTGGATCCGAAAAAAGTAGAGTTGACCCTTTATTCGAAAATTGAGCGCCATTTCCTGGCCAAGCTGCCCGATTCGGAAGAGGCGATCATTACAGATACGCGTAAAGTGGTTCGCACGCTTAATTCACTCAGCATTGAAATGGACAACCGTTACGAACTGCTGAAAGATGCACAGGTACGTAATATCAAGGAATATAACGTAAAATTTAAGGCCCGGAAACTGAGCCCACTTCACGGTCATCGTTTTCTGCCCTATATCGTGTTGGTGATCGATGAGTTTGCCGACCTGATCATGACGGCTGGTAAAGAGATTGAGGTGCCTATTACCCGACTGGCACAATTGGCCAGGGCTGTCGGTATCCATCTGATCATTGCCACACAACGGCCTTCAGTAAATATCATTACCGGTTCCATAAAAGCCAACTTCCCTGCAAGGATCGCTTTCAGGGTGATCTCCAAGATTGATTCACGTACCATCCTCGATACGGGTGGAGCTGATCAGTTGATCGGGAGGGGTGATATGCTCCTGTCAACCGGCAGCGACCTGCTCCGGCTGCAATGTGCTTTTATCGATACACCGGAAATTGACAAGCTGACCGATTTTATCGGATCGCAACGGGCTTACCCCGATGCCTTCCATTTACCCGATTTTCAGGATGAGCAAAGTGAAGGACCAAGTGATTTTGACCCGAATGAAAGGGATGAGCTGTTTGAGGATGCCGCCCGCATCATCGTGCAAACGCAGCAAGGATCCACTTCTTTGTTGCAGCGCAAATTGAAACTTGGGTATAACCGTGCAGGTAGGATCATTGATCAGTTGGAGGCAGCCGGAATCGTAGGCCCCTTCGAAGGTAGCAAAGCCCGTGAAGTAAAAGTAGCCACCGAAGTAGCTCTGGAACAGTTTTTGAAAGATTTAGACCAAATTTAATCAGACATAAATGAAAAAGATATTGTTTTTAGCCCTGATCACAATGATCGGCTTGCAAGTGACAGCGCAGGATAACGACAAGGGAGACAAAAAGTCGAATGAGATTTTAGATAAACTGACCACCCGCACCGAGTCCTATAAAACCATTGAGGTGGAGTTTGTTTACAAAATGGAAAACACCGATGCCGGTATCGATGAACAAACCGAAGGAACACTGATCGTTGAGGGCGATAAATACCGCCTCAATATTGCAGGACAAACGGTTATTTCAGATGGGAAAACCCTGTGGACCTACATTGCAGATGCCGAAGAGGTGCAGATCAATTCACTTGAAGATTCGGAAGAATCTATTTCGCCCAATAAGCTCCTTTCGAGTTATAATGAGGAATACCGTTCAAAATTTATTAAAGAGGAATTCACATACGGCACCACTGCCTATATCATTGATCTCACACCCATCGAAGGGAAATCATATTACAAGGTTCGTTTGATCATCGACAAGGAAAAAGATCAGCTACTGGAAGCCAC
This sequence comes from Bacteroidales bacterium, assembly GCA_020438105.1. Classification (GTDB taxonomy): domain Bacteria; phylum Bacteroidota; class Bacteroidia; order Bacteroidales; family JAADJA01; genus JAADJA01. The sequence continues at coordinate 69,939 of JAGQVE010000001.1, read as the reverse complement.
CATTTTCGATAAAAACGGAAGCACCTATTCCTATGTTATTCGCAAATTCATTCCCAATGTGGAGATGCCCGAATCAACTTTCACCTTCAATAAAGCCGAATTCCCTGATGCGGATGTAATTGATATGAGGTAAGATCGTTCAGGGCTTGCCCACCTTCTGGTGGGTTCTGGGTTCTGCCCGCCTCCGCCGGTTGGCGGATTCGGACGGGGGTTCTGGGTTCTGAGTTCTGAGTTCTGAGTTTTGGGTTCAGGGTTCAGGGTTCAGGGTTCTGAGTTTAAGGTTCGAAAAACAATCGACAATTTTACATTCCAATATATTTCTCTGCATAAAAAATTAATTACAATATCTTTGTGGTTCTAAGCACCGGGTCATGAAAAACTTATGGCATAAAGACTTCATATTTAACAAATTCATTCCTTTCATCGTTTTTTTAATTGCTGTTTATTTCCCTGTTTTTCTGCATCTGAGCACCGATGCCCTGGGTATGTGGGATGAGGGATTTTATGCACTTCGGGCCTATAATCTGGCCTATTATAATGAGTACCTGGTTAATTTTAATCAGTTTTTTGAAAACTGGGACCATCCCAATACGAAACCCCCTTTGATTACGATCCTACAAGCCTTATCCTTTAAAACTCTGGGATACAATGAACTTGCACTGCGACTTCCCGTAGCAATCTCTGTGCTGTTGATGCTGTTTTTCCTGGTTTATTTTTCATGGAAACAATTTCAAAATCCAACCATCGGCATTCTGGCTTCACTTGTACTGGTTACGTCATCCGGTTTTATAACCCATCACATTGCCCGTACCGGTGATCACGACGCAGTGCTGGCTTTCTGGATTTTACTGGTTTTTGTTTATTTCTACAAAACGCTTACACAAACCGAAAAGCAAAATAGATATATCTGGCTGGTAGCCCTTTTTATGGCTGCCGCCGTTCTTACTAAAAGTGCCGCTGGTTTGTTCCCTTTACCAGCAATGCTTCTGTTTGCCCTCTATGAAAAGAAACTTATTAAGCTGGTAAAAAATTGGCAAACATGGGGTGCAATGGCCTTGTTCCTGGTTTTGATCAGCTCATTTTATCTTTATCGAGCATGGAAAACGCCGGGCTTTTTACAGGATGTTTGGTTCCAGGATTTTGGTGGCAGGCTCACCGGCGAAAATCACGGACATAATCATCCCTGGTATTATTATATCAACCTGCTCTATAAGCATGATTTTATCCCTTGGCTCTTTTTAATACCATTTTCTGTTGCGATCCTTTTTACCAAATCCGGTAAAAAATACCGCAGGTTTGGCTTGTATCTTCTTTTTTGCAGCATATCCATACTCGCCATCATTTCTTTTTCTTCCACCAAATGCGAATGGTATCACGCCAGTATTTTCCCGCTGCTTGCTTTACATGTTGCACTCGGTATAAACTGGTTATTTGAAAGGATAAAAAGAATGACCAAAAAAGAGCCTAAGGTAGTCAGTTGGCTTATCACGGCTTCATTGGTGTTAATCATTTACTTTATTCCTTACAGGGATATTGTTTCGAAGGTTGCTTACCCTGAGAAAGGCTGGACCGAAGAACAATTTGGGGAGTACATGAAAAAGATGGATCCGGGGCTATCGTATTCAGTTGTTCCGTGGGACCGTAATTTATGTGTGATGTTTTATACGGAAGTTGCGCAAAACGTGGGGAACCGGGATATTTATTTTAAAACTCCCCGTGATGAATTCGAAACGGGTGAAATGGTATTATGTAGTAAAAGGTCTCCCTGGTATAAAGAAAGATTTTCGTATGAAACTGTTGATACCTTCAAAGATATGGTTTTGATTAAGATTACCGGTAAGTTGGATTGAGCCTACCACCTAAGCGCAAGTCTTAGCGCAGGATCGCGCATGGCAGACTTGTGTTTATCAGCCTTAATACGAACAACAATAAAAAATTACATTTAAAATTTGGAGTGCAAATCCGATATGACTGAAAGTAAATAATAATCCCCGCCAAAAAAAGTTACCCTAACAGCTTTGCTACTTGCTAACAGATATGAACAATTTTATTTAATAACTTTTCCTGAAAGCCTTTAGCAGCAAAGGTTTGTTTAATTATTTTTGCCCGAAATGGGGATTTAGAAATGGCTGAAAATTACACGGAAGATAACATACGCTCGTTGGAGTGGCGCGAACACATCCGGCTTCGTCCGGGGATGTACATTGGCAAGCTGGGCGACGGCGCTTCGCAGGATGACGGTATTTATGTTTTGATCAAAGAGATCATTGATAATGCTATTGATGAGTTTGTGATGGGCAATGGCCGCAACATTGAAGTTGCCATAGAGGAAAGGCGGGTCACCATACGCGATTACGGACGTGGAATTCCGTTGGGCAAGGTGCTCGACTGTGTTTCAAAAATCAATACCGGCGCCAAATACGATTCCAAAGTGTTTAAAAAAGCTGTGGGATTGAATGGCGTTGGTTCAAAAGCGGTAAATGCCCTCTCGAGTTATTTCCTCACCCAATCATTTCGCGACGGACAAACTAAGGTCGTTGAGTTTTCGCAGGGAAAACTGATCCGTGAAGAGGACCTGGAGGCAAAAGAAGATAAGTCTGGAACCCTCGTGATCTTTGAACCCGATAAAGAGGTTTTCGGGAATTATCATTTCATCAACGAATATGTGGAGAAGCTGTTGTGGAATTATGTTTTCCTCAACAAAGGCTTAACCATCAAATACAATGGCGAGCGTTTTTATGCCAAAAATGGTTTGCTCGACCTGCTCGACCGCAATATCAACGGAAACGGACCGGTTTTGTACCCCATCATCCACATCGAGGAGGGTGACCTTGAATTTGCGTTTACACACTCCACCAAACAATACGGCGAAGAGTATTACTCATTTGTCAACGGTCAGCATACCACACAGGGTGGAACCCACCAGGCAGCTTTTAAGGAGGCCATTGTTAAAACCATCCGTGAGTTTTACAACAAGGATTTTGATACCAACGATATTCGTCAATCCATTGTGGCTGCCATTAGCCTTAAGGTAACCGAGCCTGTTTTTGAATCCCAAACAAAAACCAAGCTGGGCAGCCAGTACATGGAACCCGACGGACAAACCATTCGCAATTATATTTCGGATATTGTAAAGCGCAACCTCGACAATTACCTGCACCGTAACCAGGATGCAGCAGAAGCAATGTACCGCAAGATCCTTCAGTCGGAAAAAGAGCGGAAGGAACTGGCCGGAATTAAAAAGCTGGCCCGCGAAAGTGTGAAGAAAGCGAGTTTGCACAATAAAAAACTGCGTGATTGCAAGGTGCATTACAATACCAATCATGAGCAGCGCCTTGATACCACCCTTTTTATTACCGAGGGTGATTCGGCCAGCGGTTCCATCACCAAATCGAGAGATGTGAGCACCCAGGCTGTTTTTAGTTTGAAGGGAAAACCCCTCAATTGTTTTGGTTTAAGTAAAAAGATCGTTTATCAAAACGAGGAATTTAACCTGTTGCAGTCGGCGCTTAATATCGATGAGGAGCTCGATAACCTTCGCTACAACAACATCGTGATCGCCACCGATGCCGACGTTGACGGTATGCACATCCGTTTATTGCTCATTACTTTCTTCCTGCAGTTTTACCCGGATCTTGTAAAAGCCGGTCACCTGTATATTTTGCAAACGCCCCTGTTCAGGGTTCGCGATAAGCGTGAAACCATTTATTGCTACAATGATGAAGAAAAAGTAACGGCCATTGATAAGCTGAAGGGCAGGCCGGAGATCACCCGTTTTAAAGGACTGGGTGAAATTTCACCGGATGAATTCAAACATTTCATCGGGCCCAACATCCGCCTTGATCCCGTGCTTTTGCAACGTGATTCGTCACTCAAAGACATCATGAGTTTTTACATGGGCAAAAACACACCCGAGCGTCAAACTTTCATCATCGACAATCTGCGTATTGAAGAAGATATGGTGGAAGAGGCGAAAGTAGCTTAAACCCGATATTAAGGATTTTCACCTTTTTTCTGATGGGTCAGCTTTTGAAAAGCTTTTCCAATCATGTCAGTAATATTATCGGCAGTTAATGCCTCATATCCCCATTTACTGGCAGCATAATCACCCGCCATTCCGTGGAGGAAAACACCCAGGATACATGCTTCTTTGGGATGGTATCCCTGTGCCAAAATACCGAGCAGCATACCGGTCAATACATCGCCGCTGCCTCCGGTGGCCATTCCGGGATTACCGGTGGAGTTAAAATAGCAGGTTCCGTCGGGGCAGGCAATTGAGGTATGGGCACCTTTTAGAATTACGTAAACACCATGTTTTCGAGCAAACTCCTTTTGCTTTTCATTTCGGTCAAAATCGTTGGAGCTTTTACCAACCAGCCTTTCAAACTCTTTGGGATGGGGTGTGAAAATGCTGTTTTTAGGAACAAAAGGGATCCAGGTTTTATTTTCTCCCAGGATATTGATGGCATCCGCATCAAAAACCATTGGGAGTTTTGTGTTCTGGATAAGTAGCTTCAAAGCGCCTTGTGATTTTTTATCAGTCCCCAAACCGGGTCCCACCGCAATGGCATTATAAGCCGACAGATCAGGATGTTTTGAGAAATAGAACTCATCTTCATCCATGCTGACCATGGCCATTGGCACGGCGGTTTGCATGATCACATTTCCTGAAGACGGGATATGTGCAGTGATCAGTCCGGCACCGGCTTTTAAACCAGCTTTGGCAGCGAGCACGGCGGCGCCCATTTTACCATATCCGCCTGCAATCAATAATCCATGCCCGTAGGTTCCCTTGTGCGAAAATTTATTCCTTGTTTTGATAAGTGGCCTGCAATCGGCTGTAAGCAAATAATGATCTTTTATTTCCACCTGCCTGATAAAATCGGGATGCAGTCCAATGAACAAAACCTCCCAATGACCCACATAGCGGTCGTTTTCAGGAAAAAGAAAACCAAATTTTGGAAACTGGAAAGTGAGTGTATAATCGGCCTGGATGATCTCTCCATCATTTACAGAATTACTCTGGTCACAAAAAAAGCCGGATGGTGCGTCAATGGCTACAACGATGTTTTCACTGTTGTTGATTTGCCTTACGATATTAGCCATAAATCCTTTAATCGGCCGGGTAAGCCCCGAACCGAAAATGGCATCTACAACTACAAAAGTCTGTGGGATTTCAGGGAGTTTATCATCCGGCCCGATTTCAGTGATTCTGATTTTTTTGATTTTTTTTGCCCTTTCGTAGTTGATAGCACAACTGGGCGACATTTTTTCGCTATACCTAAGCGCCCTGATCTCAATACTATAACCTAATTCGGCCAACATTCTGCCAAGGGCAAATCCATCCCCTCCGTTGTTTCCCAATCCGCAATAAATCAGGATCGGATGTTCCTTTAAGATATTTGCGCTTACCCAATCACATAGCTCCCTTGCGGCTCTTTCCATCAGGTCGATGTCGGCAATGGGCTCATGTTTGATGGTGTAAGCATCAGCTTCGCGGATTTTATCGATGGGGAGGATTTTCATAAAGCTATTCCTTAATTACCAGGCATCCGGCCATTATATCATGTAAAGCTTGTTTTTTTTCGGTAAATCCCGCCATGATATAACCGATCAATAATATCAAACTGGAAATATATTTTCCGAAGTACCGTCCCGAAGCCCTTCCAAAAGAGATGCGGTTACCATTATAGTCGGTCACTTTAATTCGCAGTGCCATTTTCCCTAAAGTACTCTGAGCTTTTGAGGATTCCATAATAGCATAATACAACCATTGCAAACCAACGGTCACGCTGATCATGATGAAATAGCCTAACATAAAGGTACCCACAGCAGCAGGATTGTCCTCAATTTCCATCCCGGCTTCCGACATGGAGTATATTGAAAGTCCAAATATTGCCAGAAACGGGATATAAACGATCCAACTCACGGCACCAATGATAAAGCCATCAATAATATGTGCTAAAAACCGCCACCAGAAACCTGCATATTTTACCTGAATTGTGGATTCCGAATTTGTAATTGTTGAATTTTCCATAGTTTTTTATTTTAAGATTGATTAATCAAGTAAATCCCAGGGTGCCAGCGCAAAATTGAGTCCCATAAATAACAAACCGATGATCAGCGCAAATAAAAAAACCGCGGCAATAACAAGTCCGATAATGGCAATGGTTCTGCCGGTTTTGGTATTTTCATACGACTTCTCGGTGTATTTTCCAGGATTGGCCTGGTACAATACAAGGTCGCGGTTGGCCAGTACCAGTGCCAGTATTGAAAGGATGAGCCCCACGATGCCATCGCACCAGCACATTACAATGGATCCGATACCCAAAACCAAAACCGTTGTTGAATTGGGTAAAGCTATCTGCTGGTTATTTTCCTGTGTGATCGGTTGATTGCTTTGAGGTTGCATAAATTGATCAAAGAATGAAATGTTTAATAATGTAGCTAAGCACCATGATGCTTACTGTAAAAATAAATGAAATTTTTAAAACCACGGCTCCTTTCCTGAATTTAAAAATGATATGAAGGATCAGGAATGAAAATAAAAACATCACCGGAATAAGTGCCGGGTAGGTTTTGAGGCTTTCGATAAGCTCGCCTTTTAGCAACAGGATAAAGGCCGTTTGCATACCGCAGCCCAGGCATTCAATGCCCAGCAATTGCTTGTAATAACAAGGCAGTTGGTGCGACTCCAGCCAGTTGATGAGTTGTTGCATGGGTTAAAGTTAAATCAAATTCGTGAACAAAGGAATACTACGATTCGGCTAAAGGGGCAGTGTACTAGATTACACCTTGACTTTACCTGCCTGGATCGGCAGACTGGCTCAGTGCACTACGACTAAGAGAAAGTAGTCCGGGACTTCGAACTTCAAACCTGTCTGCCCGGCAGGCAGGTTTCAAACTTCGCACTTCGAACTAACAATAGTTTTACCTTTGCAAAAAAAACTTGGTATGGCGAGGAAGAAAAACAAAAAGTTTACGCTTGAAAAGGTGGAGATCATCGATGCGGGTGCTGAAGGGAAATCGGTTGGCAGGGTAGAGGATAAGGTAGTATTTGTACCTTTTGTGGTGCCCGGCGATGTGGTGGATATTTTTGTAAACAGAAGACGTAAATCTTATTTTGAGGGAGTAGCCGGTAAAATCCATCAATATTCGGATAAACGTGTGGAGCCCCGATGTGAGCATTTCGGAGTTTGCGGGGGATGTAAGTGGCAAAATATGGATTATAAACACCAGCTTTTTTACAAAGAAAAGCAGGTGCTTGAAAGTTTAAAACGTATTGGTAAACTTGAACTGCATGGAGTAAGGCCTATCCTTGCATCCAGGGAGATATTCTTTTATCGTAACAAGCTGGAATATACATTTTTAAACCGCAGGTGGATCACAGATTTCAGCCGTGATCTCGATTTTGACAGCCTCAATATGAATGGCCTCGGATTTCATATTCCAGGCATGCACGACCGGGTGCTGGATATTCACAATTGTTATCTGCAGGCCGATCCTTCCAACGATATTCGCCTTGCCGTAAAAGCTTATGCCGACGAACATAAACTGGATTATTACGATGTGAAAAACTGGACCGGCCTTCTTCGAAATCTGTTGATCCGTAATACTACAACCGGCCAACTGATGGTGATCCTGGTGGTTCGTGACAACGACCAGGCAGCTATCTCCGGTATTCTGGATATGCTGGCAGAAAAGTTCCCCGCCATTACTTCATTGATGTATGTGATCAACGGCAAAACCAATGATATCATCTCCGACCTTGAAGTTCATCTTTACAAAGGCAATCCTTATATTATGGAGGAGATGGAGGGATTGAAATTTAAGATCGGACCGGTTTCATTTTATCAAACCAATCCCAAACAGGCATTTGAGCTTTACAAGGTAGCCCGTGAGTTTGCTGATTTAAAAGGCGACGAACTGGTTTATGACCTTTACACCGGAACCGGCACCATTGCCAATTTTGTTGCTAAACAAGCTAAAAAAGTGGTGGGTGTTGAGTATGTGGAAGCTGCCATTGAAGATGCTTATGAAAACGCCCGGCTCAACGACATCGAAAACACCGCATTTTATGCCGGCGACCTGGCCAAAGTGCTTAATGAGGATTTTATAGAAATCAATGGCCGCCCGGATGTGGTGATCACCGATCCGCCCCGGGCTGGTATGCATGAAAACGTGGTTCGGCAGATTTTAGCCATGGAACCTGAAAAGGTGGTGTATGTGAGTTGTAATCCCGCTACCCAGGCGCGTGATGTGGCTATTCTGGCAGAAAAATACCGCGTTGAAGCCGTGCAACCGGTAGATATGTTTCCACATACGCAGCACGTTGAAAATGTGATGAAGCTGGTTAGGAAGTAAACAGGGTTATTCCCCAATAATCTTTACCAAAGCCCTTTTCCGGCGTTTGCCATCGAATTCACCATAGAAGATTTGCTCCCAGGGGCCAAAATCCAATTGTCCGTTTGTAATGGCAACAACCACTTCGCGGCCCATCACCGTTCGTTTGAGGTGGGCATCGGCATTGTCTTCATACCCATTGTGCTTATATTGTGAATAGGGCTTTTCAGGGGCCAGTTTTTCCAGCCATACTTCATAATCATGGTGCAAGCCGCTTTCATCGTCATTGATAAAAACGGAGCTGGTGATGTGCATGGCATTTACCAGCACCAGGCCTTCCCTTATTCCACTTTCAGCGACGCAGGCTTCAATCTCAGATGTGATGTTAACCAGTTGCCTCCGAGTTGGCGTGTTAAACCAGAGTTCTTTTCGATATGATTTCATAGGTTCTTTTTTTGTTTGAGCAATTCAATGGTTTTAGCGATTCGCTTCTCCCTTGTTTCCGGCTTTTTAGCCTCTTCAATGGCCTCTACATATTCGCGTTGATGTGTGAAGGCCATTTTGTTAAAAATATTTGATAATCCGGCTTTATCCAGAGCCATCTGCAAATCCTCGGGAGCGATAACAATGCGCATCTCATGGTTAATAAATGCTGTGTTAACTTTCTTTTTGGGTTGTACATCTGCCAAAGGTTTAAGGCGCAATGCCGTCCAGGTGGCATCAACCGAAATGGCAGTCACAGGCCGGAAGTTGATTATTTTAAGAACATCCCAACTTTCATTTTTGACCAGGTTGCTGTTGATCCCTGAACTCTTTTTTGGATAACAAACCCAAAGTAAACCGTCCTGCTGAAGCTTTTTTACAAGTGGTGGTAATTGGGTGTTAAGCTCAGTTTTGTCGCAAGCAAATAACTGGATAAAATCAAATTTAATTTCACTTTCGGCACTATCCGAAACATTCGTAAATGCGGTTTTTGTAGTTTCAATATACTTCTTTGGCGCATTGATGATGAGGATTTTTTGATCTTCACGGGCCCTTAACTTTTCAAATACATCTTTATAGGTATCCATGGTTGTTCAATTTTTGATATTGATCAATGCTACGGGCAATTTCGTCCATATCCACCACCTCACCGTGGATCACAATGTGCGCCTGTTCATAAAACGATTCCCGCTCGCCAAGTTTCAATTCCACAAAATGCAAAACCTCTTCCGGCGATTTGGACCGGATGAGCGGCCTCACTTTTTTGGCATTAATAATACGCCGGGTAAGTGATCCGGCATGCATTTTTAAATAAATAGTCAGGCCATTTTTATTCATCCATTCCATGTTGTTAAAATAGCAGGGCGTTCCTCCCCCAGTAGCGACAACGGCATTTTCAAACCCGGCAGTCAGATGAAGTACCTCGGTTTCCAGGTTTCGGAATGCCTGTTCATCATATTTCTCAAAAATCAGCGGGATGGACGTTTTATATTTTCTTTCGATCAGATCATCGAGGTCTTCAAATGCATAACCCAGTCTTCGGGCCAGTTGCTGACCGATGGTTGTTTTGCCGCTTCCCATAAATCCAAGGAGGTAAATGCGCATGATCAGGGATTTATTTCTTCTGTTGAAATAACTTCATCATCCTGGTATGTTACAATTCGAGCAATAGTACCATCGGCATTGTATAATATTTCCCGGCCGTTTTTCAAATTGTCTTTGTAACTCACTTCCTGTTTTAAGGTGCCATTTCGGTACCATCCGCGCTGTTTGCCACTGCCATTGTCAAATTCCCCAATACCTATAATGTAGCCGTCATCTTCATAGTAAATCCAGCGGCCATCAAAGTTGCCCATTTTATACTGACCCTCAATCTTGGGTTGTCCGCTGGTATAAAATTCTATGTATGGACCATCAAGGGTGTCGAGATGGTAATTTTGCTCGGAAAGCTTCTTGCCATTCATGTCGTAGGTTTCCGATTTGCCATGCAGATGATTGTTTTTAAAATGCTCCATGGAATGCATTTTACCATTGTTGTACCAGCGGGTTGAAGCTCCCTGAAGGGTGTCGTTTACGTAATTTACCTCATGCTGCTTAATCCCGTTGGAATAATACCAGGTAGCAGTTCCGTTATAATGGCCACCCGATTTTTGTATCTCCGATTTGAGCGTTCCGTCTTCAAAATAGGTTTTTTCAGAGCGGTTGCATGCAGCAAAAATCAGGATGCTCGAGATTAATAATACAATCCGGTACGATTTAAATATATTATGCATTGTTTTCAGATACCCTTTGTTTTACACCCTCAAAAAGAATGATACCCGTTGCTACCGATACATTTAATGATTGAGTTTCGCCCAGCATGGGAATGCTAACTATTTCGTTGCAAAGTTCAAGGTATGCCTCCGAAACTCCTTTTTCCTCCGATCCCATGATCACAGCAACCGGCTTTTTAAAATCGGTTTGATACACCGATTTCTGTGCTTTTTCGGATGCTGCCACCACTTTAATTCCGCTCTCCTTCAGGTATGCGATGGTTTCCTTTAAATTCGGTACACGGCAGACATCCAGTTTGTTCAAGGCGCCTGCTGAGGTTTTAATGGCATCAGCATTGATCATGGCTGAGCCATGAGAGGGCAAAATGATGGCTTGTACGCCAGCGCACTCCGCCGTTCTGGCGATGGAACCCAGGTTCCTTACGTCGGTTACTTTATCAAGAATGAGCAAAAATGGCACTTTGCCGGCCTCATACAACCCCGGAACAATATTATCAATCTTTCCATATTCAATGGGTGATACAAAAGCCACTACGCCCTGATGGTTCTGCCGGGTCAGGCGATTGAGTTTTTCTTTGGGTACAAACTGAAAGGGAATTTTCAGGATGGTTGCTGCCTTTTTCAGATCTCTTAACTTGCCCGGATGCAAATTGCTAAGCAAAAATAATTTTTCAATTTCACGACCTGCATCAATCGCTTCCATAACCGGTTGGAATCCGTATATTATTGTATTTTTGTCTGCCACGATTTGATATTTTTTGCAAAGATAGAATTACCGCGGAAATCATATCGCTAATTTCGTTGAAATTCAATGATTTTCACCATAAAAACTGGAGCATAAAAGCATTTAATTTTTTTATTTAATTTTATTTGGAATTATCATTTAATAAATAGACTTTTGCCGCTCATTTAAAGGAGCTGTTATTTGAATAACAGTTATAAGAAGCTAACAATTAAACAATTATACCTATGAATCTTGAAAAAATAATGAATGATCTCGAGAAAAAACATCCTGGTGAAGTGGAATATCTTCAGGCTGTTCGCGAAGTTCTCGAATCCATTGAGGAAGTTGTAAACGATAATCCTCATTTTGAAAGTGCAGGAATTATTGAACGCATTATTGAGCCCGACCGTGTGCTTACTTTTAAAGTGCCATGGATGGACGATCAGGGAAAGGTTCATGTAAACCTCGGTTACCGTGTTCAGTTTAACAATGCCCTGGGCCCATACAAGGGCGGGCTCCGGTTTCACCCGAGTGTTAACCTCAGCATATTAAAATTCCTTGGTTTTGAGCAGATCTTTAAAAACAGTTTAACTACACTTCCTATCGGTGGTGGAAAAGGTGGTTCTGATTTTAATCCAAAGGGTAAATCAGACACTGAGATCATGCGTTTTTGCCAGGCTTTTATGCTTGAATTGTGGAAGATCATTGGACCGGAAATGGACGTGCCTGCCGGTGATATTGGCGTAGGTGGAAAAGAGATCGGGTATCTTTATGGCATGTATAAAAAACTGACCCACGAACATCACGGTGTGCTTACCGGAAAAGGGCTTAACTGGGGAGGTTCATTGATCCGCCCGGAGGCAACCGGTTTTGGTGCTGTTTATTTTGCCAAAGAAATGCTGGCTACCAAAGGTGAAACTTTTGAAGGTAAAACCGTATGTGTTTCCGGATTTGGTAACGTAGCCTGGGGTGCCGTTAGCAAGGTAAATGAACTGGGTGGAAAAGTAGTTACCCTTTCAGGACCTGATGGTTATATTTATGACCCAGAAGGTATTTCGGGAGATAAAATAGAGTTTATGCTTGAATTGCGTGCAAGTAATCAGGATATCGTAGCTCCTTATGCCATGGAATTCCCGGAAGCACAATTCCACTCAGGCAAACATCCTTGGGAAGTGAAATGTGATGTAGCGCTGCCTTGTGCTACCCAAAACGAACTGAACGAAGAGGATGCCCGTCACCTTGTAAATAATGGAGTGATGTGTGTTGCCGAAGGTGCTAACATGCCATCAACGCCGGAAGCAATTGAAGTTTTCCATGAAAACAAAGTGTTGTTTGGCCCCGGTAAAGCAGTGAACGCAGGTGGTGTTGCTACTTCAGGATTGGAGATGTCGCAAAATGCAATGAAACTCAACTGGCGCAGTGAAGAGGTTGACGAACGGCTGCACCATATTATGATCAGCATCCACGATACCTGTGTGAAACACGGAACCGAACCTGATGGTCACATCAATTATGTAAAAGGCGCTAACGTTGCCGGCTTTCTGAAGGTGGCGAATGCCATGCTGGATCAGGGAGTGATTTAGGGCTGGTTGCTTGGTGCTGGCTGCTGGTCCCGATAGCTATCGTGACTGGCTACTGGTTGCTGCTTGCCCGGATGACTTCTGTCAGACGGGGTTGCTGGCTTCTGGCTATTAGCTGCTGGTGATAAATTTGAGGATATTTAGGTTATTCATAAATCGGGCCTCTCCTTTTTTGGGGGGCCTTTTCCTTTATATTTTCATTTTTGCAAATCCTGTTTCCTGAGCTTCTCTACAGCAAAGAGTTATTTATGCTCATCCGGTTCAAAATATTCCCCTGTCAAATCCGTTCAACCTTTTATCGTACTTTTACAGCGATTTAATCAAAGGGTTTTTTCATGGAATTTGTAAATCCGGGATTTCTGTATGGTTTGTTGGCAGTGGCTGTTCCGGTCATTATCCACCTGTTTAATTTCAGACGTTTTAAAAAGGTATATTTCACCAATGTGGCTTTTATTAAAGAGCTGAAACAGGAAACCCAAAAACAATCCAGATTCAAACATTTATTGGTTTTGCTGATGCGAATGCTGGCTATTGCTGCGATAGTGATGGCATTTGCACGTCCGTTTATTCCTGCAGAAAATAACCTGATCAATCCCGACAGTCAAAACCTGGTGAGTATTTACCTTGATAACTCCTTCAGTATGGAAGCTGAATCGGAGCAGGGAACGATGCTGGACGCAGCACGGTCAAAAGCAGCGGAGATTGCTTCGGTATATGGCAACGCCGACCGGTTTCAATTGCTAACCAATGAATTTGGAAGCAGTTCTCAGCGGTTCATAAACCGCGAAGAATTCCTGGATGCCCTTGATGAAGTAGCCATTGCGCCTTCCAGCAGGTCTCTTGATGAGATCATGCAGCGGCAGGACCAATTACTCAAATTAGCCGGAAAAGGAAATAAAACTGCATATATAGTTTCTGATTTCCAGCAAAACATGCTTAAAAACAAAATCCCTGAAACCGATAGTCTGACCCGCTTTTTACTGGTTCAGATGGAGGCTGTTAATGCTGATAACCTTTATATCGATTCGTGCTGGTTTGATGCACCGGTGCAGCAAGTGAGGCAGTCATCCATGTTGCATGTACGGTTTAAAAATGGTTCGGGTGGCGATTACGAACGCGTGCCGGTAAGCCTTACCTTAAATGGTATTCAAAAGGCAGTGACAAGTCTTGATATTGGGGCTGGTGGCGAAAAGGAAATTGAACTTACCTTCACCAATGCTGAGCCCGGTCTTCAGTACGGTCAGGTCAGCATTTCCGATTATCCCATTACTTTTGATGATCAGCTTTATTTTACTTTTCCTGTTTCACAAAAGGTGAAAATATACTGTATTTACGGTGATGGTGCAAACCGTTACCTGAATGCATTGTTTGCGGCAGATACAGCTTTTAATTACCAGGTGGTTCCGGAGCAGTCGGTTGATTATGCATCCCTTTCGGGCAAGAACCTGATTTTACTTAACGAGCTGCAATCAATTTCATCGGGGATGCGGCAGGAGCTTGTCCGTTTTGTGGAAAATGGCGGAAGCCTGGTGGTTTTACCAGCCAGGGAATCCATCGATTTAAACAGTTATAACAGTTTATTAAGAGCGCTTTCTGCCGGAGCATATAAATCATTGGATACCATGAATGCTGGCATAAACCACATCAACCTGGAACATTCAATTTATAGTGGTGTTTTTGATGAAATTCCTGAAAATATCAACTTACCTGAAGTTTTTAACCATTATCCTATTCAGGTGGCTTCGCAGCAGATCCATGATAAGTTGCTGGAGCTTGAAAATGGTGATATTTTCCTCAATGTTCAGCCTTTTGGTGAGGGTAAAGTGTATTTGTTTGCGGCTCCCGTTAACGCTGATTTTAGTACGTTTCCGAGGCATGCACTGTTTGTGCCAACGCTTTATAACATAGCCATTTCAAGCATAACTCCACCTCCATTGTATTACACAAACGGACGGGATGAAATGATACGAATTACCCATATTGAGCCGGTAGGGGATGAGGTTTTTTATGTGCGGCAAAAGGAAGGAGCTTACGAATTTATTCCTGAACAGCGTAAAGTAAATTCAGGCATTGAGTTATACCCTCACGGACAGGCAGAACAGGCTGGGTTTTATGAATTACTGAATAACAATGAAATAATCCGTGGACTGGCTTTTAATTACGACAGGCTTGAGTCGGACATGCGGTTTGCAGATGCTGACGCGCTTGAGAAGTTTGTTGTTGAAAGCGGGTTATCTCATATCCAGATCCTTAAAAATGATAACCGCCCCTTTGTGCAAACCCTCACCGACCTGAGCCAGGGCAAACAATTGTGGAAGTGGTTTGTGCTGGCAGCCTTGCTTTTCCTGCTGCTGGAGTCAACTTTACTGCGTTTACTGAAATAGCCTGCCTTTTACCTTTTTTCCAATATCGTTTCGATTGTAAATTCCAAAACTGTATCGCGGTTGTCTTTCAAATCTTCCGGATCAGGAATTACCTCAGTATCCGGTATAACGCCCCGGTTATCAGGATTTCCGCAGGGGTGATAAAACTTTTTATAGGAACAAATTCCGGGCAAACCGGTATTTGGCAGGCTGAAATAAATCAGGTCGCCAAAGGCAATGGTTACACCGCCAGTTTCTTCACCGATGATGGTTCCCATATCATAACATTTAAAAACGGCTGCCAGGATATTGGCACTGGAAAAGGTATTGGGGCTGGTAAGCAAATATACATCTCCATTAAAAAATGGCTCACGTATTTTATGAGTCTCCGGCTGTTCATGAAAACTCACCACTTTTCCCTTTTTCCCCCAGAGAATGGGCCGGGTTTCATTAAAAAACAAGGTAACCGGGTAAAGCGGATAGGTGTACCACTTAAAGATCATTTTGCGGAATTGTTTACGTGCCTGTCTGCTGATCTTAACATCCATTTGCGTGGCTTGCGTGTAGGGTTTGGTGTTAAAATAACTGAACAATGAAACCACCAGTGATGAATTGCCACCCCCGTTTTTACGGATGTCGATGATCAGGTCGCTGATGCTGTCGGATTGGATCGCCCGAAAGGTTGAGTCGAGGAAATTCTTGAAGTCGCCCCCACGCCGCATAGAGTTAAATTCAATTACCCCGATTTTCTGATCAGCCACCTGGTAAAACCAAAAATCCCTGTCTTCGGTGTTATCCTTTTGCTTTGCCCTTCTGTAACTGTCGAAAATAATTCCCGGTACATTTTTAACGTAGGTTTGATTATTCGTTGAAGAAACAAAACGAAGGTCAAAATTTGTTGATTCTCCGTAAAGCATCCATAAATAGGTATTAAAATTTAAACCGGTTTTCAAATCAATAAAACTCTGGCGCTCGCCCCACTGATATTTACGTATTTCATTTAACAGGAAGTTCATTGCCATACCGTTGATCTCCAGTATTTCCGTATTTGGATTAAGCAAACTATCGGCGCTGTAGTTTTTTGAAACAAATACTTTATTATCCCTGACAACCACCTCAAAAGGGAAAATAACATTGCTGCTATCCAGATACATGTAATAACTTTTCCTTGGGAAATAAAGCCCTGTGTGCCCATCTCCGAGCTTAGCCACAACAGGCCCCATTAATTTCCAGAAATCGAGTGCCGTCATGGGGTCCGTAATTTTTGCTTTTGCCTGTTCTATAAGTACGTCAATGCTGTCCTTTGGTGTGTAGAAATAGAGGTCGGGATGAATGGTCTCAAGGGTTTCAAACAGGGAGGCAATATCGTCATACAACTGAGCTTGTGTAAACTCCTTGCTTTTTTCCTGACTGAAACTGTTATTGTTGAAAACAAAAAAAATCAATCCCAATACAATTACCGGGATAGATGAATTCCGTGATCTTTTCATGGATGAATAAAATTGCAATGATCTGCGAAGATAAGTTATTTAATCATCGTATCTTTTATTCACTGCGTTGGGCGAAGTTTTGGTCATCGTGTTCATACTTTTGGAGCAATGATTTGAGGTGCTTAACTCTATCCCGAAGTTCTTTTATACGGTGTTCCCTGCCAACAAACAGAATGTTGAATCGTTCAAGTTCTTCATTGTTATTGATAAGTTCATTGTTTTTCTGCTCAATTTCTACTGTTCTGACCTTTACCAACTGCTCCAGGTTATTTTTGATTGTTTCCAGTTCCCTGTTGGATTGCCTCACCTCCTGCGATTGTTTTTCAGCTATATCAAGCGATTGTTCCAGCTTTTTATTCATCCGGTGAAAAACTACCGACAAAACCACCCCAAGGAATATAAAGGTCACCATAGCGGCTATCCAGCTTATCCAATCTTGATAACTGGTAAGAATATTATCATTGATCAATATCATTTTATTGGTAAATAAAATAGAATAACTAACAATGATAAGCAGGCTTATTCCCAGTAAAACTAATCCATGCCGGATACCTAGCAGAAAAGTAGCCATAATAACCATGGTGAGATAAATCAACTGGGCGGCTCCGTAAATAGCTTCATTGTACATTACCAAAGTAGCAATGATGCTTCCACTGATTATAATGACATAGGATTTAACTTCAGAGCTTAACCGGTTAATAAATAGTAGGCTAAATAAAAAGGGGACAAATAAAAGTAAATAAAGAAAAGCCTCAAACAGCGATCCCCATTGATATGATTCCACGGCTGCGAGTAGCAAAGCCGATGCCCCCAGGATATTGGTAAAGTAAATAACCAGATTTACGGTCTTTTTTTTATCCTCCGCAATGGATGTATTGGGATCGTAGGTCAGGCCCAACACCGTGTTAAAAAAGTTTTTCATTCGATTCTTTTAAAACTTTAATGTTTATTATTCATTCTTTATCCCGAAAATACTGCAGGTTTTGCTTTGCACGATCAAATACCTGACTCAGCTATATCAGTATCTTCCCTATTTATTTTACCTTCAAGCTCTTTAATTTTATCACGCAGTTCTTTAATCCTGTATTCTCTTCCAACGAAAAGCGTATTAAAGCGTTCCAATTCCAGATTCAACGACTTCAATTCTTCATTTGAAGCCTGAAGTTTCTGATTTTTTTCATGGATTTCTGCTGTCCGTTGCTTTACCAATTCCTCCAGATTTGCTTTAATGTTTGATAATTCCTTGTTGGATTGTATCACCTCCTCCGACCTCTTTTCAGCTATTGAAAGCGAAAGCTGAAGCTTTTTGTAAAGCCTGTTTACGGTGGCTGATAACGTAAATACAAGGAAACAAAATGTAATGAGCCACACCAGCCAGCTACTCCAATTCTCATCAGAATGTAAAATTTCAGGAATTACCACAATGGTTTTGGAAACAAACAGGAATCCATAAACAATGATAGTTGCGCTGCACAGTCCAAAAATGATCATTCCCATGCGGAGCCCAAGAATAAAAGTTGATAAAACAACCATGGCCAGATAAATAAGTAGGGTTGCTCCAAAAAACGCCTCATAGTACATAACATATGATGCCAGCAGGTAACTGCTAAGCATAATTAGCAGGGTTTTGCCGTTTAAACTCAGGTGTTTAATAAAAATAAATGCCAGAAAAAAAGGTGAGAAGAATAAGAAATAAAGATAAGCGGCACCGGATATACCCATTCTGGTATAATTTACTACCTCAAGTACAAGCGCTGTAACCCCTAAAATATTGCTGATATAAATGATCTGGTTGATGGTTTTTTGTTTGTCTTCCAGCACCGAAATGCGGGCATCAATTGAACGGCCGGTGAGTGAATTAATAAAATTATTCATTGAATCTTTTTGGTTTACCAGGTTCATCACATTTCGCCAATATTAGATTATTTATTTTTGCGTATTATTAGTTGTCACTTTTATTCAATATCCGGGAACTCTGGACCGGGTTTTTCTTTAATTACATTTTCTAACGACTTGATTTTATCCCTCAGTTCCTTTATCCTGAATTCTCTGCCTACAAAAAGGGTGTTAAACCGTTCAAGTTCCTCGTTTAGTTTTTTGAGTTCTTCATTCGATATTTGTAGTTTTTTATTCTTTTCTTCAATTTCGCTGGTCCTTTTTTTTACCAAAAGTTCAAGGTTTGCCTTTATTCGTGAGAGTTCTTCATTTGATTGGGATACTTCTATCGACTTGTTTTCAGCCAATTTTAGCGACTGAATAAGTTTTCGATGAAAACGATGGAGCATGAAGGAAAGATTAACACCAAAAAACATCATTGCAAAAAATAAGGTAGCCCATGAATTAGGTGATTTAAAACTGTACAGCACCTGTGGTTTAATATTCAGGATTTCATTTGTGTACAGGTAACCTGCTGCAGTTATAGTAAGAAGAATTAGCCCGAGGGTCCACATGGCCTCCCTGAATCCAAGTATAAAAACCGCAATTACAACCACCGCAATATATAACGCCAAACTCACGCTGAAATATCCTTCATAAAGCATGGTGTAAGATCCAATCAGATAGCCGGCGCCTGTTGCCAGAAAACTGGTAGGCCGCATGCCCATTTTATCCTTAAAAATGAGGGCGATTACAAAGGGTAAAAACAGAATAACGGAAAAGAAAGTACTCAGCGGAATGCCAAAAGACTGGTATTGAATAATGAAAACAATAAGTGCAATTAATCCCAAAACATTGGTAACATAAAGCAGCAGGCTGAGCGTTTTTTTGTTATCCTCTTCAATGGAAGTGTTCGGATCATTGTAAATTCCCGTGATTTTTTGGATAAACCTCTTCATAAAACTGCTTTTGTAAAATTCTTTTTAATCCAGTGATTAATGAAAATGAAAAAGAACATTGTGGTTTGATGAAAAGAAGTTCCAAATATAACAATTTTAAGATCATTTTCCTAAATGCCGGAAAATTTAGCCTGAATCAACATCAATATCAAACATCAAAAAGCAGCATGATTAAGTGTTTTTTATGAAATGATTTCCGTTTCGGGCAAGCTGATAAATAACAAAGCTTACTTTTGGCTGGCCCTGATCACAAACTTCAAATGGGCCGGAATTGAATCGGGGATCACTTGCTGGTTCCTAATATAAGTAAGGTTATACACATTGGAGATCGATTCTAAAAATTTATCAAAGATCTGCTCCAGTTCGCTGATGTTCGCCGGGAACCTTGCCACCCCACCATTGGCAGCCAGATCTTCCAGAACGGGTTTGTCAATTCCACCGTTGCCTTCAAGGCCAATGGTAAAGCTATTGATCAAAATATTTCCCGGATCATCCGTTAGCTTATTATATAAAAACTCAGGCGTGAATGAGGGATCCGAATTATTATCGGTTCCATCGGTAAAGGTCAATATCGCTTTTCCATCTGCCTGGCTGTTTTGAAGCATATCTATACCCTGGTTCATCGCTTCGTAAAGCGTGGTAAATGGCCCTTGTTCAATTTCTGCAATATATCCGATGAGGCCGTTTTCGTTGTTCGACAGCGGGTAGCTGTGGATCACATCTGAAAAATCAACGATGCCGATTTTGGAGGAGGGATTTTCTTCAAAAATACGAGTTACAAAATTTGAAGCAAAATCTTTCACTTTCAGAAAGTCGTCGTCCAGCGAGGCACTGGCATCGAGCACCAGAACCACATTCAGATCGCCAATGGGTTCATAGTTCATCACAAATTCCACATCCACCTTCCAGTCGTTTATATCGTTCCTGAATTCATAGGCTGTAATATTGTCGATGGTGTAGTTGATGTAGTTTTTATCAATGATCCTAACATTGTCGATGAGCACCTTGGTCAAGTTTGGCGCTTCAGCCACACCGGCAAAGGTCTGACTGAAGTCGATCCGTATTTCGGGCGATGATTTTTCAGCATCAAAACTTATTTGCGGATTGTCCCCTTCGGGATTCCAGAAATCAATGTAGAGCTCAAAGTCACGTGTTTTTGAAGTGGTTTTTTGCGGTTCGGTATTGTCATCTTTATTACATCCTGCAAACAGCAATATCAGAACAGCTATGAAAAGGTGTTGAATTTTCATTATCGTAGTTTTTGATTAGTTAAACGTTCATAAAAACTGCAAAAGAGGGATTTTATTATTCCTGATTTACAATTCCTTTTAGGAATCATTAACAATGAAATGTGAATGGAAACGGGTAAGTAATTATTGGGGCACCTGTGAACTTTTACCGTAGTTATGCAGCCACATACTGTTTTTGTCATTGTTATCGGTATGGGTATCAAGGTTCAGATCATTGTTGAGGTATCCTGATTGCCCGGCATTATAGCTCCAGTTACTTAAGTCAAGCAGGTTAACAGATCCATCTGCATTTACATCACCTGCCGGCATTCCGTAACGCGCACCAGGCAGTTCTGCACAGGCCGAATTTCCACCATAACTTGCGTTTGCATCCTGGGTAAAATCGTATTGGAAAACTCCCTGTTCACCATTGAGCCCAATAGCCGACATCAGCGGAAGGTGGTTCCGGTGCCAAAGAATGACAAATAAGTTTTGATCTACATTTACCGGGAAAGAAACCGGGCTATAGCCATCCAGATCCACAACATCACCATTCGCCTTTAAAAATGCAGCTCTTCTGTAAACACGGGTTTCACCACCAGCTAAAGCCGGATTTGCAGCATCTCTGAGTTCAATAAGCAGCCAGTCAATAATATCAGGCGGGATCAAATTTACCGATTCAGTTCCGGAATAATTCCAGGGGAGGGCGCTATAGGGTTGCTGCAAAGTGACCGCCGTACTGTTAACATTCATGGATGATCCGTTGAAAGGCCCTTCAAGGAACGCTTTTAAATCCAATTGGTGATCCCAGGTGGTAAATGTCCATCTGGGACTTCTCGTGGTAGCATATCCGTCATTTACCTCAACAAACCATTCATATTCAGTGTTCGGGTCCAGATCGGACCATGGAATATTAACCACCGATCCGGGACTCACATTACTCACGATAGCAAGCGTATCAAGGCCTGCATCATTCATGTTAAAAGGGAGTTCAAACTCACTATCCTCATCGGTTTCCCATTCATCCAGCCAGGGCGAATAAGTTTTAAAACTGATACTGTTGTTCTCAGGTGAAAAACGCATGATCCTGAACCAGCCGGTACCTCCGTCGGTCCGCATTTGGTAATCGGCCAGAACGGTATGTATTGTATCGCCGTTGTAAACATCCGTTCGCTGGCCTTCGCCATGAATATGCCCACAAAGCATCAAAAACACATTTGGGTTATCTTTTACCTGGTTGTAAATTTCCTGTCCCTGCGCACCAAAAGCTCCCGGATTACCAGTGCCAATGATATAATGACTAACGATGATCGCCTTCCTGTGGCTGTTGGCTAATAAAATATCGTCGACCCAGTTGAGTACACTCTGCTTGGCATAAGGATCATATTCCAGCGAGATCACAATAAAATCAATGCCTCCGGCACTGAAAATATGATAACTATTGTTGTTTTTGTCGCCATAATGTCCGCCATAATACGAACGTCCTGCAAACCTTGCTTCCCCAAAATAGGCATTAAACAGATCGGTGGTGCCGTTAGGATTCCCGATGGGGGATTGGTCATGATTACCTACCGAAATTACGTAAGGGATCCCCTCTGCAAGCATTGTGGTTAAAGGATCTTCAATGATCCTGATGGCTGTATCGGCACGTTTCCATTCGTCTTCAAACTCATCCCCTGTCTGCACACAGTCGCCTTCCTGCACCACGTAAACAATGTTTTCGGCAACTCTGTTATCAACAATCCATTGGGTTTGTGAGTAAAACATCTCTGGTAAGCCACCGTATTTCGGCCCGGTATAATATTGCGTATCGGGCAGTCCCATGATGGTAAAATCTTCGGATGGCCCCGGTTTTTTTCGCCCGATAAGAGTAACGGTTAACTGCCCGGGATCAGGATCTCCAACTTCAACTGAAAGCGTTACATCCGTTGCATTACCGGTCGACTGGTCAGCCGGGGCAATTAAAATAGGTGTGAATGGGGCCGAGTTTGTTTGTGCACCGCCTATAAACGGTGCCAATAAAAACAAGATGATAAAATATTGAAATATATCTGAAATCTTCATAAAAGAAACGACTATTGAAATTTAAACACAAAAAATGCTTAAGTTGTTTGATTGATCCTTCAAATACTTAATTTGTAACTATTAGGCAAAGTTTTATTTAATCATTAGCGCCTTTTCGATTTTTTCTTTTTCCGGTCGGGTTTCTTCTTGCCGGAATGTACATCGGGCTGGGCCTTTTCTACCTTGAGATTTACACCCTGGAAATTTTGTTTTTTGAATGATTTCAAAATGAGCGAGTCGTAGCTGTCATCGGTTTCGAAAAAGGAAAATCCTTTCATCATATCAATGCGCCCGATCTTGATATCGCGGCGGTTGGTGGCATCATTGATGATCCCGATCATTTTGGGTACGGTAAGGCCATGTTTGGTGCCCACATTGATATGGAACCTTGAAAAATTGGCTGCCTCATTCTGGCTGCTGAAATCGTATTTTTCTTTACGGTCTTTTCTCTCTTTTCTGTCTTTCCGCTCGGGGTGGAGATTGATATCCTCGGCATTTTTATAATAATCGAGAAATCGGTTAAACTCCACCGAAACGAAATGCTGGATCAGCTCTTCGCGGCTCAGCCAGGAAAGTTTTTTATAGATCACATCCATAAAGGGCCCGATTTGCTGGGTGTTCACCTCAATATTTTCCACCTTATCAATCAGGTTGAACAACTGTTTTTCACAAATCTCCTTGCCTGTCGGAACCTCTTTCAATTCAAATTTTTGACCCACTTTCCTTTCAAGAAGTTTTACCTTGTTGTTTTCGCGGGAATGTATCAGCGCCACCGAACAACCTTTTTTCCCGGCCCTGCCTGTACGCCCGCTGCGATGGATATAACTCTCCTTATCATCCGGAAGGTTGTAATGGATCACATGGGTTAGGTCATTTACATCGAGGCCGCGGGCTGCCACATCAGTAGCCACCAGTATCTGGAGGTTACGCCTGCGGAAACGGTTCATCACATAATCGCGCTGGGCCTGCGACAGGTCGCCATGCAGTGCATCGGCATTGTACCCGTCCTGCATCAGTTTGTCGGCAACTTCTTTGGTATCGGAGCGGGTGCGGCAAAATACAATACCATACATTTTGGGGTTGATATCAACGATCCTTTTCAGTGCCAGGTATTTGTTTTTGGCCAGGGTAACATAATACTCATGCGACACATCAGCTGTTCCTCTGTTTTTTTCACCTGCCGATACCTCCATCGGGTTATTCATGTATGTATTGGCGATGTGCCGGATTTCAGGTGGCATGGTTGCCGAAAACAACAACGTTTGCTTGTCGGGATTGGCTTTGGCAAGAATAGCATCAAGGTCGTCACGGAAACCCATGTTGAGCATTTCGTCGGCCTCATCCAAAACGAGGTAATCAATTTTGCTCAAATCAAGTACCTTCCGGTTTACCAGGTCAAGTGTACGGCCGGGAGTACCCACCACTACATGGCAACCCCTTTTTAAGTCTTTCATTTGCCCTACAATATTGGCACCACCATACACAGCCACAATATTAACCTTTGGCATGTGTGCCGAAAAAGATTCACAATCCTTACTTATCTGCATACACAGTTCACGGGTTGGCGAAAGGACAAGCATCTGCGGGTAAACAGCATTCACTTCAATTTTGTGCAGCAAAGGCAAACCGAAAGCAGCCGTTTTACCGGTTCCGGTTTGGGCCATACCGATCAGATCCTGTCCGGAGTTCAGTATTAGCGGAATGATCTTTTCCTGAATAGGGGTGGGGCTTACAAAGCCAAGGTCAGCAATTGCCTTGAGCAATGCAGGGTTTAAATCAAGTTCAATAAAATCCATATAGGTGAAAATCAAATGATGGGTGTAACCTCCAATTTTTTGCAAAGGTAGTTTAATTTATGATTTAGTGGTCCTGAATAGTCCCGATTGTCGCAATAGCTACAGAAGTCGAAAAGTTGAGGTGATTGAACCAGGATCGGTATGGTTTCCCGGCGTAAACATCAATCCTCAAATTGAACCATACACTGTTTGTGATGTTTATTGAATGTTTTTATGAAAGTATCTGATCAATTAAAACCATCTCTTATGAAATATGTGCTCTCTTTTTTGGTACTTGCAATGTTTGTTATGGGTTGTGATAAAGCAGATGAACCCGCTCCAACAGATTCCAAAACACCATCCGAAGGACTTAAAGCCACTGTGGAAACCAATGTGGTGAATGTAAGCATCGATAACCTCTCGGTAATAATTGGCAACAATGCAGGCAACGCCGGTGGGTATATGGAAATTTCCGGGACAGCTGCCTCGGGTGAAACTTTTAAATTGCGGTTTGTAAAAGATGGATTTATGTCGCGTGATGTTCTCACCACCGGAGCGGTTGAAAATTTTATCCTCGAATATCAAAATGCCGGCAATTCATGGCTCAATGAAAACTATACTTTGGTCGGGATTCATGTTGGCAACCCTGACGGGGTACCTGATGGGCAATTTACCATCACCGGCATGAACGATAATAATATCTGGGGAACTTTTTCATTTGTAGGATATAGCTACACGGATACCTCTACCACCAATGTTACCGAAGGTACCTTTAATGCCCGGTTTGAAAATTAAATTTTTGATTGGATTGTGATACCCGTTTTGATTCTTTTTTAAAGCTTTTTTATGGGAGCTTATTGAAGAAATAACTGTTTAATTTGTGATTAAACCTTTTACCGACCTTTGTATCTAATCTTCGATTCACAAATTTTCAATACAGGTTTCCATGAAGAAATATTTTGCACTTGTTATCGTCATCCTATCTTTTTCCATTGTTTCCTTTTCCCAGGAATTTTATAATGTAAATAATATCAATACCATTGAGCTTGAGTTCAGCGAGCAAAACTGGGATGAAATTTTACAAAACCTCTACCAATCAGGCGAAGACCGGCTAACCGGAACGGCCATCATCAATGGTGAAGTATTCGATAGTGTGGGAGTACGATATAAGGGCAACAGCACCTACCAGACAAATATCACTAAAAAGCCCCTCAATATCAAGCTCGATTACATTATTGGCGACCAGGAACTGGAGGGTTTCGGAACCCTTAAATTGTCCAATGGTTTCAAAGATCCGAGTATGGTGCGTGAGGTTTTGAGTTATGAAATTGCCCGTGAGTTTATGCCGGCCAGTTTGGCCAATTATGCAAAAGTATATATCAATGGCACCTATCTCGGACTATATACCTGCGTGCAGGATGTGGATCGTAAATTTATGCAATCCCATTTGCTGGTGGATGATAATACCCGTGTGAAGGGCGAAATGAACGGAATGGTGAATGGGGTATGGACCTGGCAGGGTTCAGATTCATCGCTTTATGTTAACCAGTACCAACTGGAGTCGGATGATGGGTGGAGCGACCTGATCGATTTCCTCGACACCCTCAACAATTACAATGAACACCTGGGCTCGGTGCTAAATGTGGACAGGCTGTTGTGGATGCTCGCTTTTGATAATTTGCTGGTAAGCCTTGACGCACCCATCAACATGCCGCAAAACTATTACCTCTTCGAAGACCGGGATGGCCGGCTGAACCCCATTGTTTGGGACCTCAACGAAACCTTTGGTGTTTTTGTGAACGCTGGCACCGGACCCCCGTTAAATACTTACGGACTCCAGCATTTCAGTCATTTATACCGCATCAATGATTCGGGTTATCCCATTGTGAGCAAGGTGCTGAACGACGATGTTCGCTTACGGACCTATGTCGCACACATGAAAACCATGATGACAACCTTGTTTGAAAATGGTTGGTACGAAGATCGTGCCCTCGAAATCCAGCAGATCATCGACGAAGAAGTGCAAAACGACCCCAATAAACTTTATACCTATGATGAGTTTATCGACAATGTTTACACCAGCATCGGCAGCGGACCTCCGCCACAGGGGCAGTCCATTATCGGGCTGGTGGAGCTGATGGAAACAAGGCTCGATTTTCTTTCCGGTTTAGCCATGTTCGCGGCAGAAGCACCGGCTATTTCTTCTGTGATACATGAACCCGGTCTGGCCACTACAGGAACGGAAGTTTGGATTACCGCAAGTATTTCTAACACCGGCTATGTGCAGCTAGGCTACCGCGATCAGCCCGCCGGAAAGTTTATCCGTACCGATATGTTCGACGATGGGATGCACAACGACGGTGCCGCAGGAGACGGTACCTGGGGCATTTCGCTTATTGCCGGAAACAGCAATATTGAATATTACATTTTTGCGGATAATGGCGATGCCGTAACCCTTTCGCCGGAAAAGGCCGAATATGAGTATTACAGCATAGAAGTTACCGGCGATCTGGTGATCAACGAATTTATGGCCGACAACGAAACCACTGTGGCCGACCAGGATGGCGAGTACGACGACTGGATCGAATTGTATAACAACAGTGCCAGCGACATCGACCTGAGCGGCTGGTACCTCTCCGACAATGCTGCCAACCCCGGCAAATGGACCTTCCCCGATACCCTCATTCAGGGGGGTGGCTACCTGATCATCTGGGCCGATGAAGATGGCAGCCAGGACGGCCTTCATGCCAACTTCAAGCTGTCGGCTGATGGTGAAGTGATCCTGCTTTCGGATGCCAGTCTCAACCTCATCGACGAGGTAACTTTCGGGGCTCAGAAAGCCGATACCACCACCGGGCGCTACCCCAACGGCACCGGCGATTTTATAGAGATGTTGCCCTCCTTTGGTGCCGAAAATACGGACTTGATTGATGCGGTGGACATTCCTTTGGCACAGCCTGATGGTATCCAGCTGTATCAAAATTATCCCAATCCTTTCCGGGAGCAGACAACAATTTTGGTTGTATTAGCCCAACCTGAAAGGGTTTCGCTGGAGGTGTTTGATTTGGCCGGACGCAAAGTTGAAATCATTTTCAGGGGTGATCTGCCGGAGGGAGATCATGAATTTTTATTTGAGGCAAACAATGTGGAACCTGGCATCTATTTTAGCCGACTCACTTCTGCCGGACAAGTAAAACTGATAAAAATGGTGGTGGGTAAATAACAAGACTTTAAAATCTAATTATCATTGCTTCAATCTCTTTTCACATAAACAATGTGCGTGCATCCGTAGTTGTTTTACGATTAATCAGCCTTTATTTTTTTTGATTGGGCAACCCGGTGGAGTTGCGGTTTATAAAGGTATAATCTGAGATTTTGACATCAGGCAGTGTAGCCAGAACCTGCCCTCCAGCCGGCCGGGACTGCGCTATGGCATGCGCGATTGGGAGGGAAAATTGAACATCAAACACGAATATGTCCAGTTTTGTAAAAAAAATGGACATGTAACTATTGTTTTATTAAAAAATGAACATATCTTTGCAACGTGTTCAATAAATATTAAAAAATGAACATGTGCAATGTTTGATCGAGAGATACCCTATAATGACCTGCCGCTCCTGCCACCTCAGGAGCAAATTGAAAATGATACCGACATCCTGAAAAAGCTGGTTATTGCTTCGCGTGCACTGGCTTCCGTGAATACAAATGTGCTTAGGCTACCGAATCCTCTAATGCTCATAAATACCATATCTCTTCAGGAAGCTAAAACATCAACGGAAATCGAGAATATTTTCACTACCGAGGACGAATTGTACAAGGCAATCTCCGACCACAGAAGGGAAGAAATGACCGATCCGGCGACCAAAGAGGTACTGCGCTACAGGGAAGCACTATGGGCCGGTTATAATGCTATCAGGGAGAAGCAAAAAATCGACATTCAATTGATGATAGATATTTTCCGGCAAATTAAAAATACAAATGCAGGAATTAGGCCTCCACATGCGCTTGTGGTAATAAAAAAAGGTGATAGTGAATTTGGCTCAGGCCAAACTATTTATACCCCTCCCCGGGGAAACGGAATTCCCGAAAAGTTGCTCGAAAATCTTGAGAACTACCTCAATGATGACCAAACATTCCCTATAGATCCGTTGATTAAAATGTGCATTGGCCACTACCAGTTTGAGGCTATTCATCCTTTTCAGGATGGAAACGGCAGAACCGGAAGGGTGCTCAACCTGCTTCTGCTTAATCATAAAAAATTACTTTCATACCCGGTTCTTTTCCATTCTAAATATATTATCCTTAATAAGGATGAATACTATCACCGTTTGGGTGCAGTAACACAAAGGCAGGACTGGAAAAACTGGATCCTTTTTATGCTTAACGCCATCGAGAAAACATCCATACTTACCAATGAACTAATCGACGCTATTATCGATCAGATGGAAGCTACACTGGTGTATGCTAAAACGATGTTTACATGGTATAATAAAGACCTGAATGAACTGATCTTTAGTCAGCCCTATTTAAAGCAGAAAACATTTTCGCAAGTTCTGGCAAAGTCATCACGGACCACACTTACAAAATACCTTGCTCAACTCACCGAATCTAAAATTTTACACCAGGTTAAAGATGGTAAAGAGGTTTATTACCTGAACAATGAGCTTTTAAGAATTCTGGGTTCCTGATAGTAGTAAATGTTTCAGCAGAAGTTTTTTATACAAAATTTCCATATCATTTCTAAGACCCCGGGGAGACCTTGCGTCGGGATGATGGAGGTTTTATTTATTTTATTCTTCAAGCTGGACGCATGAAACGGCAGGGTTTCCAAAAAACCTTTTGTACAAACATCCACCGGTGTAATTTACCCGAAACGCCACCCATGGGGTCTCGCGGACTCCGGTTCTCTCCCGCGAAATATCCATCCAGTGAAATGCCGCTGTCGAAAATGATCTTGCTCATTTGGTTTGTTGTTTTGCCTTTGGGTTTGATTAGAACAAGTGAGGTGGGGGAAAGGTTTTAGGGTAAGGTTTTTAGTTTGGAGTGGAAAAACTGAAGTTTTATGACTTCATGCAGGACTTTTGAGGATTTTTGTGATTTAGTGATTTAGTGGCTGTTCTTAGTAGCTTAAAATTTATGAGACAGCCTTGAGGCAGGGTAACTGTTATTGCTTTTTTGAGCATAGATCGGCCGAAATTTTTTATTGTTACTTTGTCTTGAAACAAAGTAACCAAACCTGCCGGCCGATAGGCAGGATTCAAGGCTGCAGATTTCTTCCTTGTTTTTCTAACCCTCTTCCCGATAGTTATCGGGAGCCGCGAAACCCAAGCCCTGATTGCGTGTGATTATTTGATTTTGTGTATCAGGAATAATCAACTTCTGTATCCTGGCTTTATGTGGTTCAAGGGTTTCTTACTTATGGCCTTCCTTATAATGCTTCGGATTGAAAAAACTACGGAAAAAATCTAAGGCCGATTCTCCTGCGCAACGGCTGCAATGAAGAATGGGGTATTTGGTGGGCATTTAGCCAGATATTCTAGCTTATATTGTTTATTTATTATTGATTGTCTGGAATTTGCCTTTGGGTTTGATTAGAACAAGTGAGGTGCGGGAAAGGTTTTTGGGGGATGGCTTGGAGCGTTTTGAAGAAGATTTTGATTTTGAGTAGCAAACATACCAGCGCTTGAGACCACAAAATAGAAAAATAGTTTTCAAAAGTCGTTCGAAAAAGTGTAGAATTTTACATAAAGTCGTTCGAATTAATGTATTTTTACACAAAAATTCAAAGTGAAAAGAGACAAAATTGCCCAGTTACATCAATGGAAAAATTCGACATCCCGCAAGCCGCTTATTATACGAGGCGCGAGGCAGGTAGGAAAAACCTGGTTGATGAAAGAATTAGGCAGGCAACAGTATGAGCAGGTGGTTTACATAAATTTTGAGAAGACTGCCCGTTTGAAACCTGTTTTTAGCGAAGACTTCGATATTCAGCGCAGCATCATTGCTTTACAGGCTGAATCGGGCCTGACTATTAAACCTGAGAATACCCTGATAATCTTTGATGAGATACAGGCCATACCTGAAGCCCTAACCGCTTTGAAGTATTTTCAGGAAGAGGCGCCGCAATATCATATCATTGCCGCAGGTTCATTGCTGGGAGTAGCGTTGCATGCTGATGTTTCCTATCCAGTTGGTAAAGTGGAGCATATGGATCTCTACCCGATGAACTTCACAGAATTTCTTCATGCCATCGGTGAAGAAGGTTTGCTTGATATCCTGCAGGGAGGTGACTGGAAGCTGATCAACGCTTATAAGTCTAAATTTACTGAAAAGCTCAGACATTATTATTTTACGGGTGGAATGCCGGAAGCAATCCTTACGTTTCGTGAAAACTTCAATTTTAAGGAAGTGCGTAAAATCCAAAAGGACCTGTTGAACACCTACGACCAGGATTTTTCAAAACATACTCCGGTTGAATTGGTGCCCCGGTTGCGTATGGTCTGGAATTCGCTGCCTGCACAACTCGCCAAAGAAAACCGTAAGTTCATTTACGGACTTGTCAGGAAAGGGGCCAGGGCCAAAGATTTTGAACTGGCACTGGAATGGCTTGAAAACTGCGGTCAGATGCACAAAGTCCATCGTGTGTCCAAACCGGGAATGCCCTTAAAGGCTTATGAGGACAGGAGTGCATTCAAATTATTTATGGTGGATGTTGGACTGCTGGGAGCCATGACCGACCTGGATGAAAAAACTATTATTTCAGGAAATAAAATTTTTACGGAGTTCAAAGGTGCTTTTACCGAACAATTCGTTTTGCAACAATTGCAAACCTTCGATGATATGAATATTTATTACTGGTCTGCTGAACGCTCCAAAGCCGAAGTCGATTTCGTATTGCAGTTGAATAGAAGGGTAATTCCTTTGGAAGTGAAAGCAGAGGAAAACTTACAGGCGAAAAGCCTCAGGGTTTACCACGATAAATTTAATCCCGAAATTTCCATTCGCAGTTCAATGTCTGATTTCAGAGAGGAGGAGTGGCTGATAAACGTTCCACTTTACGCAATAAGCAAACTACCCGGATTAATTTAATTTACAGGCAGGTGTGGGACCTCAGACTTCTTTGCTCCCCCGCGAAATAACCATCCCGTGAAATAGCGCTGTCGAAAATGATCTTCCTCATTTGGTTTGTTGTTTTGCCTTTGGGTGGAAAAACTGAAGTATTTTACTTCAGGCAGTGTAGCCACAACCTGCCCTCCAGCCGGCCGGGACTGCACTGAGGGAGGATTTCAGATGGCCCGTTATAGGATGGAAGTATTAGAAAGGTGATCGGTAATAAATGGCGGTAAAGCTGGATAGTGCTATCCGGTTTGCTTTGATCATAAATATATCCGGCGGGATAGTTAAGTGCTAATGAACAATACACCATAATGTTGTGTTCTTTCCTGTGTTGATTAATTCCTCAAAAACCTTCTCCGTATGAAAAAAATCCTAAGATTACTATTGGTACTATGTGTTTTTGGGGTAAGTCATTCATTTGCCCAAAAAAGAGGACAGGCGCTTATTGATTCAGTTTTGGCATTGCTACCGGATGCACCGCAGGATACTATCAAGGTATTGATGCTTGGAAAGCTGAGTTACAACTATTACCCCATTGACCCCAATAAAGGAATAAAATATGGGAAAGAGGGTCTGGAACTGGCAGTAAAGCTGAACTGGAAACCCGGAATCGGCACCCTGAACGGTCAAATCGGTATCAACTACGCGGTGCAATCACAGTACGATACTGCCCTGGTATATTTTCTGAAGGCACTCGCCATTAAAGAAGAAATTGGAGATAAAGCCGATATAGCAACAGCCCTTGGAAATATTGCCAACATCTATTTTTTTATGTCGAATTTCCCGGTAGCCATCGAATATCATTTGAAAGCTTTACGGATCAATGAGGAAACCGGAAACAGCAAAGGAATTGCCCTAAACCTGTCGAATATCGGGCTCATTTATAAAGATCAATCGGAATATAACCAGGCGCTTGATTATTTTCACCGGGCGGTTGAGATCAATGAGGCTGCCGGCAATAAACCATTCCTGGCCAATAACTACGCAGGCATCGGAATCGTTTACTACCGGCAGCATAAATACAACGATGCGCTGAACTATTATACCAAAGCACTGGCTTTGTATGAAGAACTTGGAAACAGAGATGGTATGGCCAAATGCCACAGCTACATCGGCGTGGTGTATCATGAACAGGCGGATTATGGCAGAGCACTCGAATATTTATCCGAATCGATCCCGATTTTCATGGAACTGGGGAACAATGTCGGATATGGCGACGACTTAAGCAATATGGGCAATGTTTATTTATCGCTTTACAAAAACAGCAACACTACAGATGAATGGAAGAATTATACCCCGGGAAACAAAATCTCATTGTTGCACAAAGCAAAATATTACATCGACAGCGCCATCGTGATTGAAAAAAGGATCGACAATTTAAAGAGCCTCAAAGAATCCTATTTCCGGCTAAGCGAGGTTTATGCCCTGCTCGGCAATTACAAAAGGGCTTATGAAACTCACCAGCATTATAAACTTTTAAGCGATTCAACCTTCAATATTGATAAAAAGAACAAAATAACCCAGTTTACCATGCAATACGATTTTGATAAGAAGGAAGCGGCAGCCAGGGCTGAACAAGATAAAAAAGATGCTCTGGCCCTGAAAGAATTGCAAAGGCAAAAACTGGTACGCAACGGTTTTGTTGGCGGATTTGCAACCATGATGCTATTTGCAGGTGTATTTTTTATGCAGCGAAACCGAATTAAAAAAGGCAAAAAACTGAGTGATGAATTGTTGCTCAATATCCTTCCGGAAGAGGTAGCCGAAGAATTGAAATTAAAGGGCCATGCCGATGCAAAACAATTTAGCGACGTAACGGTAATGTTTACCGATTTTAAGGGCTTTACCAGGCTTTCGGAAATACTGAGCCCCGCCGACCTGGTGGAGGAAATTCATCACTGCTTTAAGGCGTTTGATAACATCATCACCAAACACAACATCGAAAAAATTAAAACTATTGGCGATGCCTATATGTGTGCCGGGGGATTGCCGGTTGTCAATAAATCGCACCCTGAAGATGTGGTGCTGGCAGCCCTCGACATCCAGGCGTTTATGAAAAACCATTTGGAGGAACGAAATCAACAGGGCAAAGAAATTTTTGAAATCCGTATAGGAATTCATACCGGGCCTGTAGTGGCCGGTATTGTTGGGGTGAAGAAATTTGCATACGACATATGGGGCGATACGGTAAATTTGGCCTCACGCATGGAATCAAGCGGGCAGGCAGGAAAAGTGAACATCAGCAGCAGCACCTACCAACTGGTGAAAGATAAATTCAATTGTTCATATCGCGGAAAGATCAAGGCGAAAAACAAAGGCGATGTCGATATGTATTTTGTTGATTCGGCCATATAACATGAATCAATACGCTTCAAGCCTGTCTGATACGTCAGGGAGCCTGGAATGACTCCAAAATCAAACCTTCATTTTAATTATTTATCAGAAATTCCCAAAAGTTATCCTTTGTTATTGAAAAAAAAGTATCGCCATAATTTTCAATCCAGGTGGCCGGGGCTTTTTTCTTTGATTTATGATTTTTTATTTAATGCTAATCCGCTATGATACCACTAAACAAAATTTCTCGCTGATCCCACTGATTTTCGCAGAAAGGCAGTATATATATCAGCGCTTTCTCCGAAATCTGCGAGAAAAATATCTTGAAAGGTGCTATCTGGTAGATAAGCGGATAATCAAATTTTATTTAAATGCTGCAAGTCTACCATTTAAAAAATTACCGTGAATTTTTCGAATAGTTTAATTTGATACAAAAGAGGCTATCGGTTCAATTGAGGATTTTACCCCGCCCACGCTTCAAACCTGCCAGTTCGGCCAGCCATTAAACAATTGCGTTTGCTATTTCATTTTTTAGTCAACCCATACCTCACATGAGTGGTGAGCGCAGAAGGGATCACCTCCATAATTTCAATGTTGTAAAGGTTCTTGTCGATCCCCTCGAACAGGCGGATGCCGCTGCCGAGGAAAACGGGTGCGATGTGAATAAAAAATTCATCGATCAATCCTGCACGGAGGTATTGCTGAATGGTATCAGCGCCGCCCTGTATCCGGATGTCTTTTCCTTTGGCCGACCATTTCGCCTGCTCCAGCGCACTTTCAATGCCGTCGTTGACGAAATAAAAGGTGGTGCTTCCCTTTTGAACCCAGGGTTCCCGCTTTTCATGGGTCAGCACATACACATCGGCTTCAAACAGGTCTTCGGCCCAGGCCACTTCGCCCTCTTCAAACATCCGTTTGCCCATGATGTAGGAGCCGGTGCGCGCAAACACATCATCAATTAACTTACTGTCGGGGCCGTACGCTTTGCCGCCTTCCATTTTAATGTGTTTCCAGAATGCCTTTTGTACAAACATCCACTGGTGTAATTTACCCGAAACGCCACCCATGGGGTTTTGCGGACTCCGGTTCTCCCCCGCGAAATATCCATCCAGTGAAATAGCGCTGTCGAAAATGATCTTGCTCATATGGTTTGTTGTTTTGCCTTTGGGTTATGAGTAGAACAAATGGGGCGGGGGAAAGGTTTGGGGATTGTGGTGTAAGTTATTGGAAGGACGTGTTTTTATACTCATTATTGATTTTTATCATATGTTCTTCTCGAAGTATAACTCGGGTAAAATTATTTTCACTTCATTTTTAGTTTCTTCATTCTGCCAGTAAACAACGAAGTTCACATTTACACTTTTCAATTCGTATCCATTCCTTTCTATTCTTTCCATGGTTTCAAGGAATTTCTTTGAAAACTTTAGCACTAAATCACCATTTGAATTTGCACATCCTAATTCTTTAATGGTAAGTGAATCACCACTAAAAATATTTCTAAAACGATGTTGAACAAATTCAAAATATCCAAGATTAACATCTTCGTGGGATAATTGCATCACGATTTCGGTAGAAGGCATATTTGTTCCCCACTCAACAACTCGTTCTGAATTTTCAGCTTTTATGTTGTCTAAAAAATTTGAATTTAAGTGAATAGTTAAATTTTGTTTTGCCCTTGTCATAGCAACATATAATTGCCTCCTGGCTTCGTCTGTTGTTGGGATGAAGTTTTCAAGCATTAGAAAAACATTATCAAATTCTTTTCCCTTGGCTTTGTGAATGGTTGAGACAAAAATTGTTTCTCCGTTGTCATTGAAGAAATCCTCCAATTTGGATTCTCGAATAAAAACTTCTAAATCGGATTTGTATTTCTTCTTTGGATTTGTCGCTTCAAAATCCTTAATTATGTTGATACTAACGTCTAATTTATTGCTTTTGCGAAACGTATTAATTAACTCCCTTTTTGCGTAATCCCAAACATCATCGCTGATTACGAAAACATCATCAGCAAAATTCAATTTACTCAAAAAGAACCTGACTTCTGCAAGATTATACAAACTGAAACCGTCATTTGTTTGAATCAGTTTTGCCTGCATCCCATTTTTCAAAAGAAGTCCGGTGATTTGTAAAGCTTCTTCATTTGTTTTTGTCAACACACATGTAGTTCCTGTAAGTCCAGTCTTGAGTATATCCTGTACAAGCGGAATAATGAGATTCGCACTGTGATACTGAACCAATTTTATTTTTCCATTGTCGGTTTGCTTTGGAATTATTGGTGTGTCTTTTAAACGGTGTTGAATTCGCTTTACAAACTGATTTGTAAAATGAACAAGGTTACTTTTGCTTCTGTAATTCTCTATCAGCTCATTTTTAACGGCTTTATTTACCTGAATAAATTGCTCAAGATACTTTGAGCTTGCTCCACGGAACCTATAAATATTTTGGTCATCATCCCCAACCGCAATCACCCTGATATCTTCGTTTTGCTCCAATAACGTATTAATCAGGTTGAACTCATCTTCGTCCATATCCTGTGCTTCGTCAATTACCAAAACTGTTTTTGTGATTCGGCTAACTTCAACTTCTTTGTTCCTGATTTTTTCAATCGTCTTTTTTAAAATCACATCCGACTTCTCCAAACTTCCAACCTTTCCTAATAAGTCGAAGCAGTAAGAGTGAAAAGTTTTAATTTCAATGTAGTTAGCAGCATTGCCAATAAGTTTGAGTAAACGTTTTTTAAATTCTGTTGCTGCTGCTCTTGAAAAAGTAACCATGAGCAACTGCTCATGCTTTACATCTTCCATTAAAAGCAACGAAGCAAGTTTGTGAACTAGCACTCGGGTTTTTCCGCTTCCGGGACCAGCTGCAACAACTATATATTTTGTTTCATTGTCGGTAATGATTTTCAACTGCGTTGGTGAAAGCTCACCGAATAACTGCCTGAACTTAGCAGGAGTTAAGTTTCGTTTAATCTCATTTTGTCGGCTACCTTTGAAATATTTGTTGAGAAAAGAACTATAATTCAATTGGAAATAGTCTTCAACAAATTGTAAAGCATCTCTGTAATCACTTATCATTTTCTTGGCATACTCGCCAACAATATGAATTTGTTGAACTTTATTTTCGTAAAACTGATTTAATTTCTGATAATCTTCAACTTTGTAACGCTTCTTATTATCCTGCTCCAAACGTTCAATTGTTAGTCGATTATATACTACAAGAAAACCTCCTTCAATTTTAATTGCCTCAATTCGTGACAAATAGAACAGGGTATCCTCAACATCTTCGATTGAAACTTTTTTCCCAAAACTGGCTATTGAATTTTCAAATGCTTCTTTTAGTTCATGAACAGAAAATTCAACTAAAACTTCTTCTTTTTCTGCGTCATTTCCTGAAACACACAAATTGCTTTTATCATAAAGTAATTCTACTATGAACTTCGCCAACTCATACCGCTTCTCTAATCTCTCTTTTAGCAACTCTTTTGGATGGAGGCTAAGCACAACAAAATGGTTGTTAGAATATTCTAGATTTTGCCGCTTAATCCAATTTTTTATTGCCCAATAGTTTATGATAGTTTTAATCTTATTGGTGTTGATGTCTTCACAACCTTTCTGTTCGGCTTCTTCGTTCAGTTCCTTGATGTGAAATGTCTTTTCCTGTTCTTCAAATAATGGAAGTAAAAATTTTTCAATCCTACTGAATGATTCAACAATGTTGAGAGAACGGTTTTTATTTTCTCCTTTCTTGATGAATGCTGTTAAATCTTTTGCATCGGCCAATATTTTTTCCTCACGAAGAAGGTTCACAATGTTTATCACTTCCTCTTTTATAATTCCCAAATGGTCGCTGATATAATCTATTCTTGATTCTGCTACTTCATCAGTTGATTGTTTCCTGCTCTTGCTTGAAAAAAGTTTTTTAATAATCCGTACTCCGTTAATTTTTTGCTTCTCTTCAAATCGTTCAGAAGCATTGATTTTGTCAATTGCCTCTTGTGCATTTTTTGAAAGAATACTATTCGCAAATACCCTTGGCATATTTTGTCCTCTTTTCAGGTATCCGGCATTTTCCAGTGCCGCAATGGCTGTAGTAACCCTTGTTTCTATCTCAACCACATTATCATCCCAACCAGCTTTCCTTGCAATCTCCAATGCAGAGTTTGAAACTGTTGAACGGAATTTTGTTATCTCTTTTATTGCTTTCCAAACCTGTTGAATTTCCTTAATAGATAGTTTGGTTTGGTTTAATAAAATAAAATGTTTTCCAAGGTCTTCTTCATTGAACAATACAAAACAATCTGCAACAATTTTCTCATCCCGTCCAGCACGTCCAGCTTCCTGAATGTAGTTTTCAAGTGAATCTGAAATTTCGTAATGAATAACCATGCCGACGTCCTTTTTGTCAACGCCCATTCCGAAAGCCGAAGTTGCAACCATGATTGGGATTTCACCAGCAATAAAAGCATTTTGGTTTGCAGTTTTTTCCTTGATATCCATTTTGCCGTGATAGGGTTTTGCATTAAAACCATCTTTGGTCAATCTTTCGGCCAATAAATATGCTTTTCTTGTTCTTGAAACATAAATGATAGTAGGGCAATTTTTTTCCTCAATCAAATCCCTTACGGTTTGATATTTTTCTTCCTCGTTTCCCTTCTCAAAAACTTTATATTGAAGATTCGTTCTTGATGTTTTTGATGTAAAAAGTTCAAGGTCAAGAGAAAGTTTTTCTTTGAAATAGTCGCGGATATCTTCAATCACTTTTTGTTTTGCCGTTGCAGTGAAACAAGAAACAGGGATTTCATCTTCAAGATTTTTCTTCTCTTGAATTGATTTTATAAAATCACCAATGTATAAATAGTCAACCCTGAAATCCTGACCCCATGATGAAAAACAGTGTGCTTCATCGATAACAAAACGAACTATTTTTCTTCCTAAAATCAAACGTTCAATAGTCCGTGAACGCAAAGATTCAGGTGAAATATATAGAATTGATGCCGAGCCATCTTCAACACGTTCAAATGACTTGGCTCTTTCGATTGGGTCAAGCAAGCCGTTTATAGTTACTGCTTCAGTGATTCCAATTTTTTCGAGATTGTCAACTTGGTCCTTCATCAAAGATTGCAAAGGTGAAATTA
Source organism: Bacteroidales bacterium (assembly GCA_020438105.1). Classification (GTDB taxonomy): domain Bacteria; phylum Bacteroidota; class Bacteroidia; order Bacteroidales; family JAADJA01; genus JAADJA01. The sequence goes on along the minus strand of JAGQVE010000001.1, from coordinate 30,695 downwards.
CAATTGTTAATCCTTTGGCAGTTTCGCCACTCATCAAAGCAGGAACTTGAAAAGTGATTGACTTTCCACCTCCAGTTGGAAAGACTGCAAGAATTGATTTATTGTCAACTGCTGCCTTAACTGCCTTCTCTTGCAATGGTTCCCCACCGTATGTCCTGAAAGAATCAAAGCCAAACAATCTTTTCAATCCTTTATGTATATCCAAAGCGTTGTTGCAATATGAGCACCCTTTGATACATGGTTTGTTCCTAAGTTGAAACATTATCCTTTCAACTTCCGGGTAATTTTTAAGTACCCAGGGAGGTGTTATTGAATGAATTTTTTTGTGGCTAATGAAAGAATTGATGAGTGATAAGCAGTAGGCAAGTGCAATTGGGTGTTCTAATATCATTTTTGTGAGGTCAGTACGCCCACAAATCTCATTTTCAAACTTTTCACGAATTAGGTTTTCAATGTCTTTCCTCTTACCTGTGTATTCAATAAAAAGAAAGAAAGAACGGAACTCTTTTATGTTATTCAATAACAGATAGAAAATTTGTTTTAATTTTTCGTCAGCTTCTTTAAATGCGGTAATTTCATCATAAAATAAATCTTTTGCTTTTATTGAATCATTTAGAGGATTGTTGGTGTCGTCAGATTGTAACTTATCATCTTTTAGTAAAGCATGATATGGTTTGGTCGGAAAAAGTAAAGGAGATAGAAATAAAGTGTCAATTATATTAACAGAGTCAATACCCGTATCAGTCAGTACTTTGCCGATATATTTCATATCATGATTGAAAATGTTGTGTCCGCAAATATATTTAGTGCCATCCAGAAACTGTGTGAACTCAGCAACCGAACTTTTATGAAAATAACTTCCATCATTTTTGACACTTCCAATATCAAGAATCTTTCGGCTTTTAGGTTCAATTTCGGTATCTATGAATGCAATTGAATTCATATTTAATTAACATAATGTTATTCATATTCATTTGGAATTATATTAAGTGCTTTTATTGGTTCCAGCTTAATTATTCCATATCAATAGGTTCTGCCATGTCAAGAAATCAATGGTCTTAAATTCTCTATTCCAGCGCTAATTTAACAATTATAATGGATTCGTAGTTGGCATAAATTATATTCTGTACCTGAAATTGATTTATTCGAATTTGCATTTAACAATAGGTACTAACATTTGACTATTCAGGGTAACTAATTATAAATATGTTTTATTACCTTTATCATCTTTAAAGAACTAAGTTGATGCCCATACCAGAATCCAGTAACTTACCTGTCAACAGATTGGCTGCCTGTTTTAACAAAACTTCAGCCACTTATAAGTTTTATTGGTTCATTTCTATTTTACAGGAAGTTGAAAAAGGTTCAATAAAAATTCCAAAAATCAATTTGTTTTCACGAATGATATCCAATGCATGGTACACCGTAAATTATTTTCATGTGTCATTTGGTAAACAAGATCTTATTCAGAGAGCGGTATCTCACCTAAAAGACATTGAGAATATCCCAATAGATCAAGATCAATCAACCGTCTTTAAAAAGTTAACGAATTCAAAAATTTCAAAAACCCAAAATGAACTTTTACATTTCAACACCAACGTTCCTCACTGGTTTTTAAGTCCATGGTTTCCTGGAGAAAAGAACAAGAACAAAATCTACGATACGTCAAAGACCTTTGAAAACGATTGCTTGTATGCTTTGCATAATGATCACATCGAAATTAATCCTATCTGGCATGATTATTTACAGAAAAATGTCCGAATCTTAAAGGATTTCTGTTACTGGAATCTTACCCTTTTTCTACAAGTCAGGAATCCAAGTGTTCCAGATATAGCGAATAAATTAATCAAACCAGCAAAAAGAGCCAGTCTGACTGAACAAAGGAAGAAGTTCTGGGACATTGTGCTAAAAGAATTAGGAACAGTGAATTGTATATATACGAATAAAGAACTTTCTATTGAAAATTATGCAGTTGAACATTTTGTTCCCTATCAATTTGTTTCACACGATCTAATCTGGAATCTGATCCCTGCCGATCCTTCCTTTAACAGCACTAAAAGCAATAAATTACCATCTCTTGATAAATATTTTACGTCATTCTACAACCTTCAGATGGAAGCTATTGATATTGTTAGTAAACGGAATCCTAAGAATAAATTTTTAGAAAATTATCTCTCCATTTTCCCTAACATTGAAAGCATTACTAAAAAGAAATTTAGAGAGCGCATTGAGCCTTTAATTTCAATAGCCGCCAATAATGGATTTGAATTTTTGTCATGACCCAAGCCAATCAATATAGCCATTTAACAGCCAAGGAACGAGACCGACTTTCATTCCCAGCCCGTATTATCAAAGACAAAAGTTTAATCAAAGGAGAAGTGTTGGATTTTGGCTGTGGTTTAGGAAGTGATGTTGAGCTGTTAATTGAAAAGGGATTCAAGGTTGACGGATATGACAAACATTATTTTCCAGAGTACCCGAAAAAGAAATTTGATACAATTTTATGTTTTTACGTTCTAAATGTGCTACTTCCAGAGGAACAGACAAAAGTTCTGATTGAAATATCACGCTTGTTGAAACCTAGTGGTTCAGCTTATTTTGCTGTCCGGCGCGACATACGTTACGAGGGATATCGAACGCACAAAATTCATAAAAAGCCAACTTATCAGTGCAATGTTAAACTTCCCTATAAGTCGGTGTTTTTAAATGATAACTGTGAAATTTACGAATATCAACACTTCAACCAACAAACATCTCCCAAAAATTCAAACTGCCCATTTTGTAATCCTGAACCAAATCAAGAGTTAATTGCCGAAACAGCAATAACCTTTGCTATTTATGATAAATTCCCAGTGAATAAAGGCCATGCCTTAATAATTCCAAAAAGACACTGTGCCTCTTATTTCGACCTCAATTTAAAGGAGCAACAAGCTTGTTGGTTTATGGTAAATGAGGTAAAAAAGATTATTGAAGACCAATTTCACCCCGATGGTTTTAATGTGGGAGTCAATATCAATGGATCGGCTGGACAAACAATCCCGCATGTTCATATTCATTTAATTCCTCGTTATATTAATGATTGTGAAGATCCAACTGGAGGGGTAAGAGGGGTCATACCTAGTAAACAGAATTACAAATATTGATTTCAATATTAATACATAATTACTATGCGTAGAAATTGGACGGAAGAAGAATTAATAGTTGCTTTTAATCTCTATTGTAAAATCCCCTTTGGAACAATTCATCATCGAAATTCAAAAATTATTGAATTAAGTAATTTAATTAATAGAACTGCTGATGCGTTAGCTTTGAAGCTTTCCAATTTTGCAAGCTTTGATCCTGAACTAAAGGAGCGTGGTATTCGAGGTTTGAAAAACGCTTCCAAAAAGGATGCTGAAATTTTTGACCGTTTTTACTTTGATAGAGAAAACTTAGCATTTGAAAGTGAAAAAGCCCTTGCCGAATTTGAAGGGCTGACGATCGATGAAAAATTTAAAGAAGAATTGCCCGAATTAAATTGTATAAAAGGAGAGGAAAAGATAAGGTATATTAAAACAAGGGTTAATCAACGGTTTTTCAGATCAATGTTACTTGCGAATTACGAAGGAAAGTGTGCATTAACTGGAATTAATATCCCTCAAATGTTATTTGCTAGTCATATTGTTCCTTGGAGTATAAACATTGAAAATAGGTTAAATCCCTCAAATGGAATTTGTTTAAGTGCCCATTTTGATACTGCTTTTGACAAGGGCATTATTTCCTTTACACATGATTATCGGTTATTAATTAATCCTAATATAGCGAAATCAAAAGAAATGTCTTATTTTTTTGAATGGTTCCAAAAGTTTCAAAACTTAAAATTGAATATGCCAACCAAAGCTTTTCCAGGAAAAGAATTTTTAAGTTGGCATCGAGATAATTTCAATTTTCACCAATAAGTTAAATAGCCGGATATTATTTAATATTTTTTATTGATTGGAACAATACTTCATAGTGGAATTCTCTCATCTGTCTTTATTGGTTTTTGATCCCCTCCTCCTAGGCACCAAGAAGTTTTTCCATTGGCATGCGCAGTATACTGGCATTAATCTTAAAGGGGATTGCTTTTCCGCTATCGTTTACCCGCAGCCAGATGTTATGCTCGTCGAGCAGGGTTTGGGCGAGCCTGCCGGGATCGATGTTATCTCATAGGGTTAGCAATTAATTAATGGCATTAAAGTATATGATATCCCCATCCCCCAAAACTCACCACCAACATTTTCAAAATGTCCGCGGACATTTTAAAAATGTTCACCGTCATTTGATCCACTCACCGGCATCATTTTGGGGTTAACGGGTTTTTGGAAAAATAAAAGAAAGAATGCTGGCTGGTTCTGTGCCCTTTCAGGCAGTTTAAAATTTAAGATATATCAGCGTTTTACCACAATCTCCCGCACGAAACCGGTTTTATCTCCGAGGGCTTTCAGGAAATAAATTCCCGGTGCCAGTGTTTCGGTGGGGATCACCTGATTGTTTGCTCCTCCGGTAAACGGTTTTTTAGGAATGGTTTTCAGAGTCTGTCCGCTGAGGTTGAGTATGCTGAAGCTGATGTCATCGGGTTGTTGCAAATAAAAGCTTACGTTCACCTGCTCGGTGGCGGGGTTGGGATAAAGTGTGAGCCTTTCTGGTTCGGGCAGATCATCAACGGCGGAGGCACCTTCGAAGTGGAGGTTGTCCACCAGGAAATCGCTGCCTTCGGTGGCTTGTAATCCGCTGGTGATCAAAATGGAGATCCAGGCCGAATCGGGCACGCCTGTGTATCCATAGTTGATAGGCGCTTCAAAGGAGGTCCACTCGGTAGTCGACAGGGATACTTCTGCACTGCCGACGGCAAGGGTGGTTGCGCCGTCGAAAAAATCCACGGTGATCACAAAATGGTCATTACCGGCAAGGGTACCTTTCACATTGCCCCGCAAACTGGTGTAAGCGGTGGTGAGGGGAATCTTCCCGGTGCTGAGGCCGGGACGGGGCACAATTGCAAGGAAGTCGTTGTAAACTCCTTTGAGCCTTACCGCATAGTCACCCGAATAAGCATCCGTTGACTGAAGTGCATTTTCAAAGTTGGGGTCATAGTTGATGAAGCTCCAGCCAATGAGCGTGTCGCCGTTCCAGTTTTCGAAATTGGGATTGGGAAGCTGTGCTTCAAGAACGCCAGTTGCCGTGAAAAGTAAGACAAGTAAAACAATGATCGAATTTTTCATACACAATAAACTTTTTCGCCGGCGTGAATTGTTTGAGCTCCGACGGCTGATCTTTAGAACAAGTAACCGGGGGAAAAGTTTGGAGGCTGTGTGCCAACTGGTGGGTTCGGGGTTCTGTGTTCTGAGTTCTGGGTTCAGGGGATGCCGTACACTGAGCGGAGTCGAAGTGTACAATTTGGTTGTCCGTACACTGAGCCTGCCTGCCACGCGCAGGCTATTGTGAAGGCAGGCAGACGTAGTTGAAGTGTACAATTTAATAGAAGTAAATTTTTCGTGGTCGAAGTGTACTTAAACTCATTGCCTATCCCTCAGGGCACTTCGACTCCGCTCAGTGCCCGCCATGTCGAAGTTACATATCCTGCCTCAACTCAGCTGCTATCCAATCTGATAAAACTGCCGAGCCGGCTTTGTTCAGGTGCTCATGGTCGTACCAGTAGTCGGGATTTTCAAACAGGGAGTTTGGGGGGATTAATACGGTTCCCCATTGCTCGTAGCTGTCATTTTCTTCCGGTTTTTGCTCAGGAGTTGCAAAGCCGGGAAGGTAAAGAAAGTAGAGTTTGATATCGTTTGCTTTGCAGAGCCTTGCAATCTTTTCCAGGTAGGAATCAGGGTAATACCGGTAAAACCAGTTGTTGTGCATCCGCGCTGTTTTTGGTACCGATTGATTCCGGGTCTTTAGTTGCAAAAGCATATCTGCACTGGCAGTATCATGAACCTCACCCTGCCCGTAATCGGTGATGGTATTTTCATTGGTGAAATGGTTTCCATACAACTCATCCTGCCAAAGCTCCAGTTTGTATGCGCCATGGGTGAATATATCGCTTACAAGATCTTTGTTGAACAACGGCTCTGCAAACAATACATCGGCGGTGTTCGCCATATGCGGAAAAACTGGATGGGTGTACCGATTTTCCTTTTCGCGCACCTCCAGCACGAGGATTTTGGGTTTTTTTTGCTGAAGCACCTCTTTAAGCAAAACATAATGCAGGTTGCGGCCCAGTCGGCAATAGCCCAGGTTTAAAACATGCAAACTATCTTTCCCCAGCTTGTTTTCAATACGCTTGTCGTCAATTCCGTTGATGGTGTGGGAAGTGCCCAAAAACAGCACATCGACGGGTTTCGGGTTTTGATACAAACGATTGTAGACTAAATCACCCTGTTGCAGACAATCGAACCATAGCCCGTTGTATTTTAAACGCTGATTGACCGGCAAAAGAGCGATCAGCAGCACAAGCGGCAACAGGAACAGGGCGATATGGAGCTGCAGCTTTTTCATCAGAACTGGAAATAGATAAAGTTGGGTTTAACATCAAAATTGCCCAACAGGAGGATGAGTAGCAGCAGTGCATAATAAGTGAATAGGCGCACAGGCTTTTTATGTTTTGCGATCCAACTGCTAAATTCGTTCAGTTGGAGCCTCCATTCAATCATTCCGAAAAACAGGGTGACGACCATCAAAGTGATAAATCGTGTGGATGAAAACGATGTTATGCTTTTTATTAAAAGCTCCGGGCCCCAGCGGTTTGTTTCAAATAATGCCGACGTCATTTGCAACAATTGAGTGGTAGTTTCGGTTCGGAAAGGAATGAAGAAAAGGCACACCAGGATGAAGGTTATTAAGATCCGTAAAAATCTGAAGCGCTCACCGCGTATGGGTCTTTCGACGAGGTAAAACACACCGTGAAGCGCGCCCCAGATCAGGAAAGTGACGGCTGCACCATGCCACAATCCCGATAGTAAAAAGGTGATGAGGATATTGATGCCGAAACGTATTTGGCCGCTATGGCTACCTCCCAGCGGAATGTAAACATAATCGCGAAACCAGGTGGAAAGGGAGATGTGCCAGCGTTGCCAGAATTCCTGCAGGGAAGCCGAAAAGAATGGGGTGCGGAAGTTTTGCATGAGGTCGAAGCCAAGCATCCGTGCAATGCCGATGGCGATATCCGAATATCCTGAAAAATCAGCATATATCTGTAAGGTGAAAAACAGTCCCCCGGCCAGGGTGGCGATGGCAGATGCCGGTTGTGCGGGATCAAAGAGCTGCTCCACCAGCACCCCGAAATTATCGGCAATGACGATCTTTTTAAATAATCCCCACAAAACCAGTTGTAGCCCTGAAACACTGCGGCTGTAGCTGAAGCTATGCTGCTTTAAAAACTGGGGCAAAAGATGCCCGGCACGCTCAATAGGTCCGGCCACCAACTGCGGGAAAAAGGCCACAAAAGCGAAAAAGGCAAAAGGATCGCGGGTGGGCTGGATCTTGTTTCGGAAAATATCAATGGTATAGCTCATCGACTGAAACGTGTAAAACGAAATGCCGACGGGCAAAATGATATTCAGTGTGCCGGTGCTGATCGGTGCCGAAAAAAGCAAAAGTAATTCGTTTAATGAATCGATGAAGAAGTTGAAATATTTGAAAAATCCCAAAATTCCCAGGTTGATGAAGATGCTGAGTGCAAGCAGGCTTTTTCGGGTTGATACGCTTTTGACCTTTCCAATCCGCATTCCAATCAGGTAATCGGCTCCGGTGCTGATGATGATCAGTCCGAGGAAACGCCAGTCCCACCAGCCATAAAACAGGTAGCTTGAAAGCAAAATGAAAATATTCCGAAATTGCAGGCTCAGCTTCCGGCTGATCAACCAGTAAAGATTGATAAATACTACAAAAAAGAGCAGAAAAGTGAGTGAGTTGAAAACCATCTTACAACGTCAAATAGTTTCTTAGCGTTTTAGATTATGGGTTCAAAGATAGGGGAAAATGGGTTGGTAGGCTCAGGGTTCTGCCCGCCTCCGCCGGTTGGCGGATTCGGACGGGGGTTCTGGGTTCTGGGTTCTGTGTTCTGGGTTCAGGGTTCTGTGTTCAGGGTTGGGAGCCTGCCCGCCTTCTGGCGGGTTCAGGGTTCAGGGTTCTGTGTTCAGGGGTGCCGTAAACTGAGCCTGTCTGGATTGGCAGACAGGTTCAGTGCCTGTGGGTATGCTAGTTACTTTTATTTTTAATATATGAAGCCTGATCGGCTAAAAAATAAATCCCACCTTAAATGTCAAATATTTCATATAAAGGTGCTGCCATTCGTGCAGGGTTTTCAGGTTGGTGTAGCTCTCGTAGGTAACTGAACTGGTGAAATGCCCGGCATTGAGCATATGCCAATCGATGCCGGCCTCCAGGTGAATGCCTGGCTGGTAAACCGGAAGTTTTTCACCGTATTTCTCAGCAAAATCTTCGTATAGAAAATCTCTGTTGCTGTGAAGAATAATCAGGTTGTTCAACCCGAATCCGAAATAAGGACGCACGGTTCCCATTAAAATGGAGTAATTAAAAGCTACCGGAATTTTCAGGCTGATCATCTTCAGTTCAACTTCCAGGTTGCTCACTAAATATTGATTGCTATCCACATATTGGTCCCTGCTATTATTTACGTAGTATCTCAATCCATTATATTGAACGACATTACTTTCGTCAATATTAGGGTTGTGGACTAGGGTATATTTGTTTTGGGTGTTTAAAAACAAGCCACTTTGTATCCAAAATCTTTCATTGTTTGGAAGGAAGTTTTTTAATCTCAAACTGAGACCCCCTTCAAAGCCACTTTCGAAAATATCGGATTTTACACGGTACCCAAAATTGATTTTGTTTCGTGCCAGTCCCACGTTAAACCCAATCCTCAGTTCCAGGGGATTTACCTTCGATTTGAAAACCACACACTTCACCGAATCACATATATAATCGTTATAGTCCTGGGCCAGATCAATCAGCGAATTATGATTTAATTCCACCGTTTCCACGCGTGTTTGAATGGAGTCATAATCCTGCATCAATGCTACCAGCTTTCCTTTATAAAGCGATGGCATATTAAACCCCTTTGTTTTGATCACCGTGCCGGTTAGCTCCACCAGTTCACCATCTTTAGTTTCCACGAAATAGTGCGGTCCCTCCGGATCGCTGTAAAAATAGAAGCTGGCCATCCCTTTTACGAGGAATTCCAGAAATATCTCCTGTCCATTCACTTTACGGGAAATAAAAAATTTTCCTTCTGTCATTCCGTAGGCTGCTATCTCTCCCGGAAGATAATGTTTGGGTTTCGATTTGCTGTTTTCCCTGAAAATGCAAATCTCACGCTCTTTATTCCCCCCGGTATATTTGATAAGGCCGTGGATGGTATCCTGTTGCAGGTTTATGATAAAACCATCACGATATACCTGGGCGGTTGAATTACTGGAAAGTCCGGTGAAAATGATGGTAAAAAGGAATAATAACGGAAAGCAAAAAATGCTGGCTTTGGGAGATTTCATAAATTAATTTTTTTACATAACTTGATTTAAAACTTGGGTTAAAAGTAAGCAAGCACGGCATATTTTCAAAGTGAAATATAAAAAAGCCGGCCTATCTTTTATTCCGGTTCAGTTGGATAATGGCGAAGATCATCAAAGCTGCAGCAAACCACTGCACGGGGTTTAATAATTTGCCATTGAAGATATAATCAAAAACGATGGCGCTGAGCGGGAAAAACAGTTCGCACATGGTGGCCAGTACCGCCCGGATGCGGATCAGCCCAAAATAATACAAAAAGATGGCGCCGCTGCCCGTGGTAAAAGCGATGATGAGGAAATATATCCAGTTGTTGGTGGTAATGAGGTCAAATTGGGCAGTGCGGCCAGAGATAACAACTACCAGCAGCAGGATCAGGGAGGTGAAACCGTAGCGGTAAAATGTTCCGGTATGAAAAGAGTATTTGTTGAGGATCTTTTTACTGAAAACTGTGGAACTGCCGAACGCAAATGCTGCCAGCAAAGCAAAAAAAGCTGCCTGTGCCGTTTCATGGTCTGCGTCGATCCGGGGCAACTGAAACCCGAAAACCAGGAAATAACTTGCTGCAATGGCAACTCCTGCCCACAAAACAAACCGTCTGCGGATCCTTTCGCCCAGGATGATGGCGGCAAGGGCAATGGAAAATACCGGTTGTAATTTTTGCAAAAGCACCACCACCGTAAGGTGTTTGAAATTGACCAGGAACAGCGCCTTTACTATGGAAACGGTGCCCAGGATTCCGCCAAACATCGCGATGAGGAAAAGGAAAAATACATCGCCATAGGTGAAGTTGCGCATATGCCGGTATTCCTTGTACAGGAACAGGTTCATGATCACAAACGGTATGAGGTGCAGCAAAAAAACCACAAAGATCACATCGAGATTGAAAAGGCGTGGTGTGAGCACAATGCCATCAAATCCCCACATAATAGAGGCGAAAATCACCGCAAGGGCGCCTATGATGGCTTGTTTGTTTTTCATTTGCCAGTTGGCAGAAAGGTGATTGTTTGATCGGTGTAGTTCCCTTCCGCGCCCGCAAAAGTAATTTCAATTGTGTAAACCGATCCGTTTTTGCCGGTTATTTTTCCGCCTTCCACCTCCATTTCCGCAGCATCTCTTACAAACAGCTCCACGGGATAAGTTGTGCCGGCCAGCCCCTGCAAACGAACTGCGTAGGTTTGATCTTCATATTCTTCACTGATCAAGTGCAATCCCGTTGAGTTGTCGCCCGGTTGTGGATGGCCTATGGGGGAAATGATCCGCATTCCGCCAACCACTTTATAATTTAAGCCTGCATGATCATCGAGGTAAAATTCTACCGGAACAAGAGAGTAAAGACGCACATCTTCAAAATTACCTGTTGACATCACGGATAAAACCTTTGTGCCGGGTTCAAATTGCGGATCAAACAGAATGCGGATGCTAGAAGGCCCGCTGTGATCGAGGCTCCAGGTGACAAGTTCTTCCGAACGGTGCATTTTAAGATTCAGCTTATGTTCGCCGACTCTAATGTTTTTAACTTCCAGCGAATCCCAGTCGGCAGGTAATTGGGGTGCTATTTCCACATAATGATGAACCGCATCCGCTTTAATGCCCAGCATCCCTTCAATGGCCGGTTGTAACACCATGGTCTCCGACCAGCATTGGTGATGGCAAACACCGGAAGGCTGATAGGTTTCGCCGCTGAGCACCTCTTCAATAAATCCGAGTCCCCAGTTTTGGTAAACCAGCAAATTGTTCATAATATGCATATATCCCTGAACAGGCCGCAGGGAAGCGTATTCAGCCAGTGAAACCCAGCCCGTGAACAACGGCCAAACGGAGCCGGTATGGTAGCCACGGGGATTAAATAGCTTACTTTGTTTGCTAACAATCCGGCAACCCCAGTCGCTGCTATAGCCATCCGACGACCAATCAGGAAGCATCAGGCCGGCTTTGTTGCTTTCCACCTGCTGAAAATAAATAGGTATCGAAGGTAAGATGGTTTGCTCGGTGTGATAGCTGCCATCCGTGAATTTGCCCTGGTTCAGAAAGCCGGTTTCCGTATTCCAGAAATCGCGGTTGATCAAGTTTGTAACAAGCTCCGATTCTGCTTTCCATTGGGCGGCCAGTGCATCGTTGCCGAGGGCTGAAGCCATAAAAGCTGCTTCATCCAAAGCTTCTGCCCAGCAAGCCGTAAGGTAGAGCGAGGAGTGCGATCCGAAAAGGCCACCACCTTCCACCCAGCCATGACCCACATTGGTGTTTTCGATCAGGTGATCTCCATCGGTGTCGGTGCTGAAGCAAAAATCAATCGCCTTATTGATGTAATTCCAGTTTTGACGGATAAATTCCACATCCCCTGAATGTTTGAGATACCGGCCTGCCAAAACGATATACAGTGGCGTTGCATCCGACGCATCAAAATGAACGATGCCGGAGGTGCTCACTTCATGGTAAATTTTTCCATTGAGGTCCTGGAAATGCTGGTACATCTGCAACACTTTTTTTACAGCCTCAAAATCGCCGTAATCAAGCAATGCAAGCCCGCTCCATTCCCCGTCGCGACCAAAATACCAGGCATAACCGGGCCGGCCGTTTACCTTGTGTCCGCCATCCCAGCCCTGATCCGTGGTTCCAATACCGGCCACCAGCGAAGTGCCCAGTCCGGGGGTGTGGGTGATGAACCGGTCGGTGGCGCGCACGGCCCAGGCATATCCTTCATTAAAAACCGGGTCAGGACTGATGATCTGAAGTTTATCGTTGTAAGGGTCTTTTTGGGTGTTGGAAATGTAAAAATCGAGCGTACTGGAAATTGCATTTTTGTAGGCATTTAAACAGGAATCAGTATCCCGGTGATCGGCGGCGATAACGATATCCATTTCCGAATTTGGATTCAAATCAAAATGAAGGAAACCATGAGCTTCAAAATTGCAGCTATCACCGCAATTATCTCTCATACTGCTGGCTGTTAAATGGTTTGCAGGCTTTTGATTACTGCCCACCAGTACATTAAATTCATCGTTTTCGGCCTGAAAATGAAGGGCGTTCAGGATGGTATCAAAACCGGCATTAAGTTCTTTTAAAACAGATTCGGAATAGGGCCACATAAGCCGGAGGTTGGAACTGAAATTAATCCTCAGACTGGCTTTTTTGGATCCTTCATATTTATAATGGATCACGGCAGCAGGTGCTTTGTCATCAGCGATGATCGTCTCCTCCAGCACAAACCTGTCGGTCCGGTAAATTCGCCTAAAACTTTTCGGGCGGACTTCAATCTGAGGTTTGAGCGTGGACAATTCAAAAAGGTCAGGCCCAATGGCCAGTTCAGTTTTGAAATCTTTCAAAGCCATAAACGGGTGCACCCATATCTCATCGATCCCGTTATTTTCATGCCCCATCACCAGGAGGCGTTCACCGGCCACATCCCAAAACTGGTTGTTCGATGTTCTGCTAAGCATCCCGTCATCATTGGGCTCTGGCCATGTTGCCGGATTTATTTCAATGGGTTCCGAATTAAAAACTGAATCAATGATCACCTGCTGAGGGCCATACGACCAATATCTTTCTTTTTCAATGGATTCACCACCCAGCATGTAATTGAAACAGTTGAACAGGAATTTTCGGAGATGTTGCCGGTTAATATTGGGTTTGCTCAAACAGGTATAAGCCCCGATCACCAGCACTTTTCCTTTGCCAGCATTGTATTCAAGCATCAGTTTGCTTTGTTCCCGAAGAAAAATATAATCCCAGTCCACGGCGATCACCTTTCCGTTTTGCGGAACATGATCATCAAAAAACCCGATGATGCGCAGGGTGGTGTCATGATGCGGCTTGAAAATATAAGAACCGCCAAACAGCCCATCAAAAACAGGGTGGCTGCGAAAAGCATGCATCCCCAATTTGCGGCCATAACCGCTGTCTTCAGCTTTTTTATTCCGCACTTCAACGGCGTTTTCTTCAAGACTCAAATCGTTCAGTGCACGGGCGCCTTCCAGTGAAAGGATCAGTTTACCACCATTGTTCACATATTCTACCAGGGCCTTTTTTGCTCTTCGCGGAAGGGCTTCAAAAGTGGTATCGCTGTGATGGAACCAAATCAGTTGAAAGCTGCTTAACTGATCTACAGATTTAAGCTCATCAAGATTCCAGGTGCTTACCACGAAATGCTCAACATCATTGAGAAACATCAACGCAGCTTCTGTTTCCGGGTCCGGCTGAATGGTTGCCTTTGTTTGCAGAATACACAGGTTTTGAGCGTTGATTACTGTAACGAACAGCAGCATCAAATTCAATAAATTGAAACGAATAGGGTATTTCATGATCAGCAGAATATGGCACCAAATTAATCAAATTCCTGCTCGCTTTGGCCGAAGTCGCGTTTGAATAAAAAAGAAATTTACTTGACTTTTAACACTAATTTTCTTACCTTCAGGGCTTTAAACCATTTAAACCTTATACTATGAAAACCTTAATTAAAGGGGCATTGATCAGTTTTACCCTTGCATTTTTGCTGATCTTTGAAATTCAAGCCCAAACACAATCAAATACGCTTAGCAAGGACAAAAATTTCAATCAACCGGTGGGCGTCTACAATGCCAGTTCAGCCGGGTCGGCGGCAAATGCATCCGCAGGGTTGCAGGAACAAACGCCGGAGCTGGGAGAGCCGTGTAGCATGTACATGAGTGATGAGTGGCAAACGGGAACGATCAAACTAAAGGGAAATACCATTTATGAAAATGTTCCGTTGCGCTACAATATCTACAACCAGCAAATTGAATTCGTGCTGGATAACGACACTGCGGCAGTAGGTGATCCGGCCACCATTGAGTACATCCACATCGGAGGTCATACTTTTGTTTATGAAACTTTCTTTTGCGAAAACCGGCTAAAGACAGGCTATCTGGAGGTTTTGTCGGAGGGCCGGATGCGCCTGCTGGTATTTCGGAACATTAAATATGTATCTGTTGAAAATGATGCCGTTACCGGGCTTGAATCGGAACGCAAGTATCATTTGGATAAAATATTTTTATATGCATTCCCGGGTGAAAATGCAAAAAAACTCCCTGAAAAAAGGAAGGAGTTACTTGCGCTGTTCACGACTGAGTTGCCTGATTTTGAGGTTTATTTAAAATCTGACAAGAACAAATTAAAGTCAGAGTCTGAACTTATTGCAGCATTCAATTATTTTAATGAACACTTAAAGTGATGGATTGTCAAAAGCCGGATACCATAAGAATTCTATTATGCAAATAAAAATGGATACGCAACTCACCGGCTTTTGACTTTTTTTAATTTGATCCGTTCATCTGTTCTGTACGAAGGATGATCTCCTCCTGCAATTCATCGGTAAGATTGATAAAATAATCGCTGTAGCCAGCCACACGGACGATCAGGTCGCGGTATTTTCCCGGCTCTTTTTGTGCTTTGCGCAAAGTTTCCGCCTTTACCACATTAAATTGTATATGATGTCCGTCGAGGCGGAAATAACTCCGGATAAGATGCAATACCGCTGTTTTGCCATTTTCATCCTCTAAAAAGGAGGGTGTGAATTTTTGGTTCAACAAGGTGCCTCCGGTGCGCACATGATCAATTTTTGCCGCTGATTTAATCACAGCCGTAGGGCCTTTGCGATCAGCACCCTGCGCCGGCGAAATGCCTTCGGAGAGGGGCGTCCACGCCTTGCGGCCGTCGGGCATGGCTCCGGTTACACTGCCAAAATAAACATGGCAGGTGGTGGGTAATAAATTCACCCGGTGGTATCCGCCGCGTTCAGTTGGTTTGCCGTCGATGGCCTTGTAATAGATCTCAAACACGGCCCGCGTGAGGTCATCGGCATAATCGTCGTCATTGCCGTATTTGGGAGTTTCGTTTAGCAGTTTTTGCCTGAATTCTTCGTAATCCATGAAATCATTTTTCAGAGCTACCAGCATACCCTGCATCGAAATGGTTTTGTGTTCAAAAACGTGATATTTCAGTGCTGCCAGTTCATCCGAAATGCTTCCCATGCCCACACCCTGAATGTAGCTGCTGTTGTATCGGGCACCCCCGTCGTGGTAATCTTTACCGTTTTGAATGCAGTCGCTGATAAGGATCGAAAGGAAAGGAACGGGTAACATTTTGGCATAAATGCGATCGATGATATTGTTGCCATTGATTTTGATGCCGAGGAAATGGTTCATCTGTTTTTCAAAGGCGAGCATCAGCTCATCAAAAGATTTAAAATCCATCGGGTTGCCTGTTTCAATCCCGGTCATTTTTCCTGTTCGTGGATCGATGCCATTATTGAGGGTGATCTCCAGCACTTTCGGAATGTTAAAATAACCGGTGAGAATATAAGCCTCTTTCCCGAATGCGCCGGTCTCCACACAGCCGCTGGCACCGCCATTTCGTGCATCCTCAATCGATTTGCCCACCCGCAGCATCTCCTGAATGATGGCATCGGTGTTAAAAACCGAGGGTTGGCCGTAGCCTGTTTTGATGATCTCGATGAAGCGCCGGATATACTGATCCGGATTCTTTTTACTCACCTGCACCATAGAACTGGGCTGTAATAACCGCATTTCCTCGATCACGTCCAGCAAAAGATAGGTCATTTCATTTACCGCATCGGATCCATCACTTTTTACCCCACCGAGATTGATCAGTGCAAAATCGGTGTAGGTATTACTCTCTTTAGCTGTAACACCGATCTTGGGTGGTGCCGGGTGGTTGTTGAATTTCACCCAAAAACTCTGAAGGAGCTCTTTGGCCCGTTCTTTCGTTAAGCGGCCTTCAGCGATATCTTTTTGGTAAAAAGGAAGTAGGTGCTGATCCAGCCGGCCGGGATTAAAGGAATCCCAGGGGTTTACTTCGGTGATCACACCCACATGGATAAACCAATAATATTGCAGTGCTTCCCAGAAGGATTCGGGTTTATTGGCGGGAACCTTCCGGCATATCTGAGCCATCTTTTGCAGTTCCATTTTTCGGGCAGCATCATTTTCTGATCCGGCAAGCTCTTCAAGGGCATCTGCGTGTCGGTTGGCAAATTCAATGATCGCATTTGCAGCGATTTTCATCCCTTTGAGTTGCTCCACCTTCTGCTGATCGCCGGTTTGCTTATATTGCTGCAATGCACTGTTGATCTCATCGATGAAATCCAGCATTCCCTTATGATAGATCTTATCGTCCAAAACGGTGTGTCCGGGAGGGCGCTGCTCCATAAATTCAGTAAAAACGCCGGCGCTGTAGGCTTCTTTCCAGGCATCGGGCAACTGGCGGAACATTTCATCGCGAACCGTTTTTCCTTCCCAGAAGGGAATGATCTGCTCCGTGTATATCTTATGTGTTTTGACATCAGAATCAAAAGGTACTTTTTTTCGTGAACGGAGGATATCCAGATCATCGATCGAATGGAGGCAAATCTCGGGATAAGTCGGGCAGGCTTGCGGCGCCGGACCCCTCTCACCCACGATCAGTTCACCAGGATTGATGCAGATGTTTTTATTGTTCAGGATGTGCCTGAAAGTGATGGCGCGTTTCACGGGCATGCTTAAGCCTGCATATTCCGGATTTTGATAAACTTCAGTTACCAGCTGGGCGCGTTCGGCAGATATGCTGGGAATGGTTTCGGTGCTTTGCTTGCGAAGCTGGGTTATTCTTGGGATCATTTTGTTGTGATTAATGGTTTAACCTCCAATTTTTACCGGTATTCCTTCTCTTCTGAAACCGGATGACATTTTGAGTATTTCTTCATGGTTTGGCTCTTTTTGTACCGGCATTTTGTATTTTATGTTGTACCGGTTGTATTTGCTTTCGCCAATGCGGTGAAAGGGCAACAGGTTCACTTCGGGGTGCGGTTCAAATTTACGAAGATAAGCGGCGATCTGATCAAGGTTTTCGGCGGTGAAAGTGATGCCGGGGATCACGGGAATTCTGATCCTGACAGTTGCGTTGTTGGCAAAAAGGTATTCCAGGTTATCCAGAATTTCGGTGTTGGAAACGTCGGTGTATTTCAAATGCTTCACCGGATCCAAAATCTTCAGGTCGAAGAGGAAGAGGTCGGTGAAGGGCAAAACCTGCCGCAGACTCGCCTTGCTCACATACCCTGATGTGTCGACCGCGGTGTGAATATTGTTTTCTTTGCATTTCATCAACATCGCCTTGACGAAGGAAGCCTGGGCCAGTGGTTCACCTCCGGAAAATGTAACACCCCCTCCCGATTCCTCATAAAAAACCCGGTCGGCAAGGATTTCCTGCATCAGTTCATCCACAGTTACTATTGTTCCAATGGTATTCCCATTTATAACTTCATTTTCAGAACTGCGTCCCTCGGGGTTGTGGCACCACCAGCAGGCCAGCGGACAACCTTTAAAAAAGACCGTAGTTCGGATGCCCGGCCCGTCATGGACCGAAAATCGCTGGATGTTGAATATGGTGGCAGATTTGTTCACTTGTTTTAAGTTTATTTCTTGTATGTATGCACGCTGAGCGGAGTCGAAGCGTGTTTTTGTTGTTCTTAGTTCCTGGTTTTGAGCCTTCACGCCTTCCGGTGGGTTTAGTGTTCTGTGTTCAGTGTTCTGTGTTCTGTGTTCTGTGTTCTGAGTTCTGAGTTCTGTGTTCTGTGTTCTGTGTTCAGTGTTCTGAGCCTGCCCGCCTTCTGGCGGGTTCAGTGTTCAGTGTTCAGGGTTACCTGTTGTAGTTAGGAACTGAGTTTTGTTAAATCAAAAATATGAATTAGTTTCTTTTAATAAGGATTAGTAAAAAACGCTGTGTTTTCCTGATATAAAAAAGGCGGGATTCAGAAGCTAATAAATCCAGCATTCGAAAAGCTTTCGGCCGGTGTGGTTGTACATTTTGAGATTGATAAAATGCAATTTCATGAGTTATGAAATTAATGTATCAAAGATATGAATAAACAATGGATTTAAAAAGAAATTATTTCTTGATCAGCTTACTATAATAATTCTGGTTGTTTTGCTCAATATGCAATATATAAATACCTTCTGGTAATTGAGATAGATCAAGTTTGTAGTTTTTCTCGGCAATTTCACAAATGTTTATATTACCCTGATTTTTACCATTTATATCAAATATTCGGATGGTGCTAATAACTCCGTTAGCTTTAATATTAACTTCATTAAAACATGGATTTGGTGATATTAAAGGTTTGAAATTATCGGGTGAGGATGTGACAGACAGACTCGTATTTTTATAAACATATACGCCATGATTCGTGGTAATGTAAATATTATCAAATGATGAACCCGGAAAAACAGCCAGTGAATTAACAAAATAATCATGGGCAAGGTCATCATAATAAACAGTAGTCCATGAATTTTCAAAGTCAGTGCTTATTTTTAAGAATAAGGGAATTGAGCCGCCTTCATCATAAAATCCGGATGCATAAGCAACCTTGGAATTTTGTGGACTTAATTTCATGTCTGTTATCGTACCTCCATCCCCATTTATTACTTCACATTGTTCCCAGGATAAACCATTGTTGCTGCTTACAAATATTCCTCCACCGCCACCAGCCATTAACTGATCGGGCTGTTCGGGGTGTTTTACCATGCAAGTACTGGTTGAATTTGGAATGGGATTCATAATTTCATATTGATCCCCAAAATCGGTAAACTTTATTATCTTATTTTCAAAATACCCTGTTTGTCCACCCATCCATATTTCTCCTGAGTTGTTATCAATTAAAAAGATATGGTACATGGCTGCCATTCCCCAGTCGGAGTAGATGAGTTCCCAACTTTGTCCTTTGTCCATTGACCTTGCTAATGCGGCAAGGGAGCAACCAAATAACATATTCGTTTGAACTGGATTATAATTTAATTCATTACACCTTGGATAATCTCCTCCAAAACCGTTTTGATAGGGAAGCCAGTTCAATCCACCATCGTAAGTAATGTAAATTGATATTGAATCTTCAGGATAGACAAATAATTGTGTGGCTACCAGAATTGTATCCTGGCTGAAAACAATAAAATCATTGATGGGACGGTCCTGCAGCCCTATAGGTGTCCATAGGGTATCAGTGGATTGAACCGATTTCATATACATTCCTTGCTCAGTTCCAAGGTAGATTGTATTATCAAAAACTTGAACCTCCGTGCATTCAAGATTACTTAAGCCCATAAAGCTCCACTGAGAAAAAGCATAACCAGCAAATCCGATCAAACAAATAAGAAAAAAGAAAGCTGTTTTATTCATGGCTAAAAATTTTGATTGGGTTTTTAATCGGATGCTGCATCCATCGCGCACCGGAAGCCCACCGTGGAATTCCTTTCAAATCCTTCGGAAACACGCAGCAACATTTGTGTTTTATTGAGCGGTTGCGGACCACCTTTTACATACCACCAGCTCGAGGTAGGATTGTAAAAGCTTCCTCCCCGGATGATGATGAAGTAGTTGGTTCCGTTATCATAAATATCATTGGTGAGCTGCCATACATTGCCCAACAGATCCATTACGCCAAAGGGGCTGGCCCCGCCAGGATATTGATTGACCGGCGTAACAGCGCCGGTTGCCGCATTGCATTTGGTTGAATCCATCTCATTGCCCCAGGGGTAAATCCTGCCGTCGTTGCCCTGTGCTACGTATTGCCATTCGGCCTCTGTGGGCAGCCGTTTACCGGCCCATTTGGCATAAGCTTGCGCATCTTCATAGCTGATATACACCACCGGGTAGTTTTTCATGCCCCGCGGGTATTTCCCTTCTTTCCAGTGCCTCAGGTAATTGGTGGTGTCTTTCGGCTGATAGCCTGTCGATTCGATAAAATCATAAAACTGGTTGTTGGTAACCGGGTATTTATCGATATAGAATTTTTTGATCTGATATTTCTCTTTGGAGCTGTAATCAGGATAAGGGATGAAACTGTCGCTCATGTCTTTTTCCATCGTGAAAACGGTAGCCGGAATTTCGGTCATTTCAGTTGGGATATCACCCATGGCAGGAGTTCTTTCAACTTTAGAGATAAGTCTGGGCGTACCCGATTTAAATTCGATGACCCTTTCATCCATTAGTTCCCCTTTTCCTATCAACTGAATAACCAGCTTGTTTTCCACGATGCCAAAATGATCGGGAATGTGGATGCTTTGCTCCTTGATCTCAAAAGATTTAAATTCGTTTTGATAATCCGGGTTTCCTGACCAGATCCTGATCTCATCTCCTTTTTCGGATTTAAAGGTCAGGTCGCTGCCATTTTTCTGAACCTGAAGCAACATTGGGAATTCAGCTACACATTCCGCATTGCTTTCCTTGCGGGTTCCCAGCCACACCTCGCTGAATCCTTCCACATGAACCGGTATGTATTGTTTGCCATCCACAGTTTGAGGTTGCAATTCTTCGTGATTCCATAAACTCACAAAATGGCTGTTTTTTTTGGGCGGCGCGATAAACAGCGGCCCGGTGAATCCATCCGTTTGAAGGCTGTAAACGGTGTAAATGGTTTTTTCTTTTGCAGGAAAACGATTCACCCAGATCTTATCTTCGAGGGTGGGAATAAGCGGTGTCCATTCGAAACTGTTGAATGCCGAAGTGTTTTCCCGAAGGATCATCACGGCTTTACCGAGGTAGGCCATTTCCGCCTCATGCTCATCCGGCCGGCCGGGTGCGAAGTTATTCAGCTCCACGCCATAACCATTAAATAAGGAGATATTCACTTCCTGTTTGATGGAGCCTTCATTGAGCTGACTCACCCTGAAAATCGCAAAATCAGGGCGGATAAGTTTGTTCATGTTAAGCGGAGGCGAAATTTGAATGGCATTGTGCACACGCCCTGAAATGATGCCGGGCATATCTTTGGTGATGGCCATCCCTTCGGAGTACATGATCACACCGGGCTTAACGCTGTCGGCTGCATGCTGCAATTCCCATGAGGAACTGCCACGTGTATCAAGCACCACGCCGTCGGCATCCGTAGCCTCGATCAATCGCGCCATTCCGGCATAATGATTCTCTTTCCGGGTACTTTGGTCCCAGGGGTTATAGGAGATGAAAAACGCAGTGCCGCGCTCTTTGGCCATTTCTGATAATTCATGCAATTTGGTCAATCCACCCGGCAGATCATCGTACAGATCCCATTGATTACGCTGATCGAGACCGAGGGTTGGCCAGGTTGGCCAGAGGCCGTAAACATCAAGTCCACCGCAGAGTTTGTCGCATTTGTCCAGGAACTGTTCAAGCTGGTAACCACCGTTTTGTGCATCATAAAACTCATGATCCCAGGCCATTTGCAATACCATGAAGTATTGATTCCGGATCCAGGCCAGGTCTTCGCGCTGGTAGAGTGAATCGTTAAATGATTCCAGATCATAGAGGTAATTCTCCTGGAACATCCGCTTGAGCCCGTTTTGCCATTCACCCGAATAATCATCAAAATAGAGATCATACACCACATTTCCTCCCGGATATAAATACGTTTTATAACGGCCTTTTCTACCGTTTTCCACAGCAGCTCTCCTGGCAATTGCGCAAAGAGAAACATTTTCTTCGGTTTGGAAAGCCCCGTATCCCATTTCCCAGGCGTTATCAGGCAAAATAATATTTACGGGTTCTTTATTTGGCCTGAAAAGGTAAGCTCTTGCCAGCGACCAGGGTCCTTTGCCGGTGATGTAAATGTTTTGGTTTTTTTGGCCGAATGGAACTACATTTTCAAGAATGACAGTATCAGCAGAAATATTCCGGATGCTGAGGTTCATTTTTGATCCACGGGTAGTCGCCGTATCACGTCTTAATTTGAATTGCAGGAGATTGTTAAGTTTCCAGGAGGCTGAGGTGTCCTGGAATTTAAAACCCGGTGTGTCTGAAAAATATACCTTTCCATTCGCAACGAGCGAAAATAAGGGAGTATTATCAATAAGCACGATGTCGTCCATGCGGTCGGTCCATGCTTCAACTTCCAATGCTTTTTTGCTTACCGTTATCTTTTGTGCCCAAACACCGGAAACTACACCGGTGAGGATAATCAGTAATAAATATCTTGTAACTCTGATCACTTTATTAATATTTAGCCAGGTTAAAAACTCAGTACAATCTGCCATAACAAAATTACGTATTTTTGACAGATATATACAAACTATGTCATTGGATACGATCATCGAATTAGAGAATATCGCGGTATTTCAACGGGAAATACTGGTTTTGTCGGAGGTAAATCTGCGGGTCGACAGGGGCGAGTTTGTATATCTTATCGGTAAAACAGGAAGTGGTAAAAGCAGTCTGTTAAGAACCATTTACGCCGATCTTCCTTTCAAGCAAGGCAGCGGATCCGTGGCCGGATTTAAACTCCATGACATTAAAAATAAAGAGATCCCGTTTTTGCGCAGAAAGCTGGGAATCGTATTCCAGGATTTTCAGCTTTTAACAGATCGGTCGGTTGCTGAAAACCTTCATTTTGTTATGAAATCGACCGGATGGAAAGATAAAAAAAAGATGGAGCAACGTACGCAGGATGTGCTTGATAAAGTGGGGCTGGGAACCAAAGGCTTTAAACTTACCCATCAACTTTCAGGTGGTGAGCAGCAGCGTGTGGCCATTGCCAGGGCTCTTGTAAATGATCCGGATATTATACTTGCCGATGAACCCACCGGTAACCTTGATCCCGAGACTTCAAGGGGCATCATGAAATTACTCTTTGATATTAGCAATGCCGGTCGTGCAGTGTTGATGGCCACCCATAATTATTCCCTTTTTAAGGAATTTCCTGCCCGAACATTAAAATGTGAAAACGGCCGGGTGATACGTGGCTAATACTATTTCCGGAATACGAGGCTGATCAGCCGATCCGCGTTTTTCTCGTTGGAGAACCTTTCAAAAAGCAGCTTTTCTCTTTTGTCAATTTCTGATTTTTCAAAGGATATGTTAAATAGCCGGTCGAGTTGTTCTGATAAACTTTCCGGAGAATTTCCAATATGACACAAGGTATCTAATCCGGTTCCGTTGAGCATAGGTTGGTTTACCAAACAAAACCGGCCACTGTAAAGTGTATTCAGTAATTTTAGTTTGAGTCCGGTTGCCTGAAAAGTAACCAGGATATTGACCTGAGCTTCACGGATGAGCCTGAACATTTCATCGTCAGGTGGATTGGCTACAAGCTTAATATTTTGAAGTTCCGCAGCCAGTTTGCGAATGTATTCGGGAGGGTTCATCCCCGCCACCACCAGTTGATAATTGTTTTTGCTGAACACTTCATTGATCAGAAATTCAACAGCATGTGCATTTTCCGGAACTTCAATGTTGCCGTTGTATAAGGCAAATTCTCCTTTACCCGGTTTACTGCTGATCTCATCATTGGCATGAAAGCTTGGTAAATATTCCACTTTAACTTTTGGAAAATGATCACGTAAATATTGGGTATCCTCTGCCGATACAACCAGCATCAGGTTGGCATGATCCAAAATTCGCTGATAAGCCCAAAGTTTAAAGCTGGCCAGTAGAAAATACAATTTCTTAAAAGGACTTTTATCAACCCGGAATAAATTATAATAATAGCGGTGCTCAATATTGCTTTCGCGGTATATCTTAATGCGGTTTTTCAGCTGCGGATGATTGATGTAATAGCAAGAATGCAGGCCCTCAAACAGGATGGGATGATCGTCATTTAAAAGATTTTGCAACAAATCTTTCGAACGCCTGCTGGAAACAATGTAAGGCTTGAATGACAAAGCCGAATTAAATCCCACCAGCCTGGGATAATAATGTACCTCTTTACAGTATTTATTTAGTTCTTCCGAGCGATCCCGACCCGGATATTCAAAACAGTGGAGGATTATACCGATCCCCTTGCGGTGAAGGGCTTTGAGTTTATAAAACACATCGATCACCCCGCCGTAATTGGGCGGATAAGGAATGTCAAAAGCGATGATATGTAATATTTTGTCAGACATATTGTTGATAAACCTCCTTTAATTTCTTTGATTCCTTTTCCCAGCAAAGCTCCCGGGCTGCAAACTTAGTGTTTTCACGCCAACGATTTATCTGTTTTTCATCGGCCAGACTATCTCTTATTTTTTCGGCAATATGTTTTGGATCGTGATTTTCGATAGTGTTGCCGATATTGTATTTATGAATGATCTTTTCAATTTCCACCAGGGGAGATGTCAGCACAGGAATGCCCGCATGGATGTAATCAAAAAGCTTATTGGGTAAGCTGTAGCGGTAATTCAGGTTGGTGTCTTTGTCGATGGTGATGCCCAGATCCGCATTCCGGGTATACTGGTAAAGCTCTTCGACCGGAATGCGCGGGATAAAACGAATTTTGGAAGTCAGATTTAAGTTCTCGCTTTGTTTTTTAAGATCACTGATCACATCGCCACCACCGATGATCAGCAAAAGGTAACCTTCGAGGTATTGCATAGCACCAATCAGTTCCTCAGCACCACGCTGAATATTGATGCCTGAACCCTGTAAAATAAGTATTTTCTGATCAATTGGCAATCCAAGATCAATCCTGCTTTTTGTTGTTTCGAATGTGAGTTCAGGCGGAACATTTCTCACCACTTTCACATCCACCTTATACTTCTTATTGAAAATTTCAGCAATGCCATCACTCACTGTGAAAACATGTTTTAGTTTTGGAAATATCCAGCCTTCGATCCATTCCCAGGTGCGTTTTACAAATTTCCGGTGGATCACTTCGGGAGTTTCGGTAAACAACTCATGGCTGTCGTAAACGAGGGGGATCTTTTTAAATTTATGGATCAAAAAATTTGGCAAAAGCGTGTCGAGGTCATTTGAAACCAGCAAATCAGCCTTTCTGAAAAGAAGCAACAGAAAAAGCCGGAGGTTGTATTCGGCATAAAAAAAAGGACCTTTTTCGAACAGCAAGCGCATGCGGAGCATTTTGTAATTGCGATCGGGCAGGGGAGGACTCTCCTTTTTGATCCGGCCAACAAGGGTAACGGAAAAACCCATTTCCGAAAGTGTGTCGCAAACTTTTCGAACCCGTTGGTCGGTGACCAGATCGTTAATAACCGATACAATTACTTTTTTCAAATTCCTCCCGCATTAGCCCGCGAAAATAGTAAATTCGCATGTTTAATGTTGTGATGATCTAATTTTGAATTGATGGAAATATTGTCAAATTATCCCCTTCAATCCCTGAATACTTTTGGTTTTAAAGTAGATGCTAAATATTTTGCGCCGGTTGCTTCTTTGGCCGAAGTTGGCAAAGCTATAGATTTTGCGCAACAAAAACAGGTTCCGGTGATGGTTTTGGGAGGTGGAAGCAATGTGATGTTTACCAAAGACTTTGAAGGGCTTATCCTGAAATATGACTATGATTCCATTGAGGTGATCAGTGAAACCGAAGACTATATTTATGTAAAAGCTGGAGCAGGGCTAAATTGGGATCAATTGGTGGCTTATTGTGTTGAGAAAGGCTGGGGAGGACTGGAAAATTTGTCGCTGATACCGGGAAATGTTGGGGCAAGTCCCATTCAAAACATTGGAGCCTATGGCGTGGAGATGAAAGATCATTTTGAAAGCCTGGAATATTTGCATTTTGAAACGAATGAAACTTCAATTTCTTTTGCAAGTGATTGCCAGTTTGGTTATCGTGACAGCATTTTTAAAAATGCTTTAAAAGGCAAGGGATTGATCCTGAATGTAACTTTCAGGCTGGATAAAAAGCCGGTTTTTAACACCTCTTACGGAACCATTTTGTGGGAGCTGGAAACAATGGGAATCACGGAGCCTAATTTGCAAACAATGCGGCAGGCGGTGATCAATATCCGGCGCAGTAAATTGCCAGACCCCGCTGAAATTGGGAATGCGGGAAGTTTTTTCAAAAACCCGGAAGTAAGCGCCTCACAACATCAGGAATTAAAAGAACGTTTTCCAAACCTGGTTTCATTTGCGCTTGATAACGGCAGTTTTAAACTGGCAGCAGGCTGGCTCATTGATCAATGCGGCTGGAAAGGCTACCGCGATGGCGATGCAGGTGTTCATGCCAGGCAGGCATTGGTGCTGGTGAATTACGGAAAAGCAAACGGAAAGCAGTTGTTCGAGCTTTCGGAAAAGGTGCTTCAATCGGTGAAGGAGAAGTTTGGGGTGGAGCTGGAACGGGAGGTGAACGTTGTATAGTTTGAAGTTCGAAGTTTGAAGTTTATAGTTCCTAGTTGCAGTGCATTGAGCCTGTTTGCCGATCCAGGCAGGCGGAGTCGAAGTGCACTTTATTTTTCGAAGGCACCGTAAAATTTTTAGTTTTTAGTCCAGATCGTGATAGCTATTGGAATTAAAATCCCAACCTTTTTGCTGCTTCTGTTTTGTTAAACTGATCTCTTCTGAAGGTATGTGCCTCGGTGGTGAAGATATAATCATCGAAATTGAAGGTTCCGTGATCGCCAAAAAGCAAAT
Organism: Bacteroidales bacterium; assembly: GCA_020438105.1. Taxonomy (GTDB): domain Bacteria; phylum Bacteroidota; class Bacteroidia; order Bacteroidales; family JAADJA01; genus JAADJA01. Next base: position 3,821 of record JAGQVE010000001.1, on the reverse strand, counting down.
AAAAATATTTGAGTGTTTCCGCGAAGAAATAGGTGGCCATGTAGTCGCGCTTTTCTTTGGTAACCACATTTTCGATGGCATTAAAAGCCATATCGTTTTTGCAATATTGTAAAATATCGTTCCAGTAAGTTACACCCATATTATAATAGGTGGAATCGCCGGTGAAATGAAACAGGTAATAAGCCGATTCGATGATCTCTGGGTTCAGATCGTAAACCGGATATGTGGGCTCGTGCTTTTTATAATCATAAGCCATAGGTTCCAATCCGTTTTGATTCCAGAGCCAGTCCCAGGTGCGCTGTAGTTTTTCCGCTTTTTCAATGTTGCCGCTGATGGCCAAAAGTCCGGGGAAAAAGGCATCATACAGGGTTATCACGCTGCTGATATGCTCCCCCGAATCCATATCCACCCTTCCATACCAAACGAGTGAGTCCTGTATTTCGGGAATGTACTTTTCGATAGCCGCAATGCTGTTGTCCCAGGCATCCTTCAGATCGGGATCACCAAACAAGAGCCAGGCTTTGTATAAATATTCAAAATAGGAATCCACCCCGGCACAAATATGGCTGCTTCTGTTGGTCCACTCGCCCGTTTGAATATCCATGCGCTCACCGATCAAGCCTATTTCAGAACGGCGGTCGTATGCTGCGAAAGTGGCTTTTTTAGCTTTTTGGTAAAAAACAGGATCTTTAGTGTAATAACTCAGAATTCCCATTTCCAACAGGTAAGTTCCTGCTTCCGCCATATTGATGGTATCTCCTTTTATCCTGCCTGTTTTCAGGTTAACCCAATAAGCCGGCATGCCGGTACCTGTTTCAAAAGCGGGGAGGAGTCGCCTGCCAAAATCTTCGGCTTTAGCCAGGATTTTTTCATTGCCTGTGTATTGGTACATGGAAAGCAATCCACCCAAAACGCGGATGTTTACTTCAAACACTTTTACATAAATATCTTTGTCGAAGTGCAGGCTGTCGATCACGTAATTCTCGATCTCTTTGGCTTCATCGTCAAAACCCATAACACGCAGGGTGCTGTAAGCATCGATGGGGGAAATATACAGGGGTTCGTCGTACCAGTTTTCGCTGCTTTTGCTTAAAGGCAATAAAACATCGCTGCCCCAGGCGTAGGTTTTGTAACCCTGCCAACTACGGAGTGTTTCGGCTTTAACCTGCTGGGCAAGTTGACTTTGCTTCTGCTGATCTTGATTTTTATTATTGTTGCCTGAACAAGCCATCAAAAGGGCTAATGACAAGAAAATGGGGATAAATTTTTTCATTGAAGTGTAATATGCATTGGCACTCAAAATTACTCAAATTACATTCATTATTTAAAGGAATTTCAATTCTCTAATAATTAGTCCATCTTCGCTTCTTCATTTGTTTTCTCAAACACCAGGTTCTCATTAAATTGTTTGATGATTTGGTTGTAGAAAGCCTTTAATTTGTGGTATTTGGTATAACTGTAAACCGATTTTTTAAATTCATAGGACGCATTGATAGATACCGTTGAATCGGTGGATGTAATATTATATTTGCTGGCTGTTAAATCATCGTCATAATTTTGAGCAGCCGGAATACCTGTTAGTTTATAGCCTTTGGGTATGGTAATTTCAGTCATAAAAGTGAAACGTTTTGGATAGGTCATATCCATGGGATAGTTTCTTTCCTTTCCTTTAAGTGGGTTTTTACTTACCGGCTCATTAAGGAATGGGGGCACTAAATATTTATCATCAAAGTGATCAATCCCTTTCTTAATCGAATAAATCACAATGTAAGGTTTGTTTGGATCATCAAAATTTCTTGTTTCCGATACATTTACCTGCTCATACCCCTTGTTTTCGACACTTTTTTTCAGGTCAATTAAATTGTCACCAAACACTGATTTCATTTCTTCAGCAATATAAAGTTGAGAAACATCGCTAATGTCGGCGGTAATGGTATCAAAATCAGGACTTATTTTAATATTAATATTAATAAAATTACTTGATATTTGGGTGTCGGTTAGTGGTAACCATTCTACTTCATCCGATTTCATGATCAAGCCTTTATCATTAAAGCATTTTGAAGGTATTTTGTCGTTTCTCAGATAAATGGCTGACCCATCCGTCATAACCAATTTATCATCAATAATTGCAGCAACAACTACATAATTGAAGAAGCGATAAAAGGGATAATCAAGTTTTATTTTACCGTGATCGCGGGTGCTCAATATTACTGGATATGCAACAATCTCTGCGGCATTCAGGAGAGCAGTCAGAAATAGGTTTATTTCTGCTGAATTGCCTTTTTGATTTTTCAAAAATTCAGAAGCCGATTGCTGCGAGTACAGTCGGTTTCTTTTGTCCCAAACGTAATGGGTTTTAACATGATCTACAATAAACAAAAACCTTTCAGCCGGAGACAGAGCCAGCAAATTGTTTTCTTTCACAAAAGCCTTTGATTTTCGTTCCAAAGCATTTTGAAATTTCCCGAAATTTTCGTCTTTAAGCAGATCTTTGATAAAATTTTCCCATGTGGTCATGTATTCAATCCGACTGCCATCCGAACGGATCACGCTCATTAACTGGAAGTCTAGCTTGATGATATAATCTTCTTTTGAAGTAATCAATGCCTCTTCTTCAAAAGCGGGGATATTTTCTTTGATAAACCGGTGTGTTTTCATCCTGTATTCCATAGCGCCGTACATCCTGGGCAGTCCCTTTTCCTCAAACGATTCCTGTTTTTCGAAATGATCAGCTCCCTGAAGCAGAAAGAAATAGTTATAAAAGGGAGTAAGATGAACGGTGTATTCACTGAAAAGGGTTGGGATTTCGCGCTGAAACTCCCAATCCTGGAGATTAAATTTGTATGGGGTGTCGTGGTCGTATCGGAATTCAATAATTGATCCGGCTTTCACCGAGGGCAGGGTGAATTTTTTTATATACCAGTTTTCGTTGATCTTCTCCTCGAAAATTTGTGAATTGTAAAGGGTTGTTTCTGTTATCACACCGTTTTCCAGATTATAAGTAACAGCCTTGATGTCTGAAACTTTTTCAGTGAAATCATCACTTTTATAAAAAGGAATTGTTATTTCTGCATTTTCAATTCCTGCTTCTGTAAATATTTTAATTCTGGTTTTTCGCTGGAAATTAATAACAAATTTGTAATCTGAATAATAAAAATCCGATTCGCCAATATCATATATTACCGCTGCATCCGCATCTTTCAGGAACCCTTCGGCTTTAAGGTCAAAATCAGCCTGGGTTACTTCGCCGTATTCATGAGATAATTCACCTGCTCTTGTGTTTTGTTGAATGAAAAAAGCAGAAAGCAGCAACAGCGCAATTGGTTTTAATATTTTCATAGTATTTTATTTAGAACAATGGGATTTTTTGATTCTATATTTTTGATTTGATCAATAAATGCCTTAAAGGCATCATATACTTCATTTTCATATTTGCCCTGGTAAATCAATAATTTCCGGATAATGAGCAATTCACCACTTTTGGTGATTTTGTATTCAAAGGAATAATGTCCAAAATCGGATTTTAAATGAATGTCATCGCGCAAGGTAGGTTCCATTGTACTGTTATAACCAATAAACAGTGAGTCGCTGATATGAATTGGATACATCAGTACGAGCGGCCATTTCCGTTCTTTTTTAAGATTGAATATTTCAGTGTTTAAAGGTGGGATGGCACCATAAATAAACTGTGACTGTGACTTTAAGAAATGAGATGCCGTATATTTTAAATCAACCGTAACAAATGGAAGGTCCCTGTTGCTTTGATGAATTTCCCAATCGGTAATTTCAAAGTTTTTGAATTTAATATAGCCCCGTAGCTG
>JAGQVE010000019.1:1383-69283 GCA_020438105.1 Bacteroidales bacterium | reverse complement strand
ACCGATAGTAGTGTTATCCGCACTATTTTCGTCAATATCAAATGTTTGATTTGATATTTCAGGCGATTCATTCACATCCGCGAGATCGATGGTAATGGTTGCCTGATCGGATAAGGGGATGTCGCCGTTATCGGTTACTTTTATGGTCAATCCAAAACTGGGGTTTGTTTCAAAATCCAGAGCCTGGCTGTTGTTTACTGTAATTAAACCAGAAGTGCTGTTTATTTGAAAGGCATTATCCGTATTTCCCGCAATAATGGAAAAAGACAAAGTTTGCCCGGCATCAGGATCAGTAGCAACTACAGTGGCAACGCTTTGCCCGTTTGCCGTATTTTCTGCTAAAGAAAAATTCTGATTTTGTATTTGAGGCGGATTATTTGTTGTGGTTCCGCCATCCATATCATACGGGAGTGAAAACTGACTTTCACTGGTTGTACTCCACTCATCTAACCAAGGTGAATAAGTTTTAAAGTTAATTACATCATTGTCAGGATCAAATTGCATGATCCTTAAATATCCATCGCCACCATTTGTCCAGTCTTGATAATCAGATAAAACTGTATGAATTGTATTTCCGTTGTAAGTATCAGTCCGGTGTATTTCACCATGGTTATGCCCACATAACATTAAAAATACATTGTCGTGGTCTTTGGCCATATTATAAACATTTTCTCCACCATCTGTAGACCAGGTTCCGTCAGTTTCTAATATGGAATGACTAACAACAATTGCTCTACGATCAGAATAGGTGCTGAGTATTCCATCAGCCCATGCAATTTGGTATGAATTGGAGGGATTGTATTCAATTGATACCAAAATAAAATCCATTCCACTTGCTGAAAACAAACAATAGCTGTTTTCATTCCCCTGGTACCCATCACCATAATACCACCTTCCGACAAATCTATCAATTCCGAAATAGGTCGTATAATTTGACATACCACCAAACTTATCGTGGTTACCGGGCAAAACAGCATAAGGAATTCCATCGACAGAATAATCGGATTCTTCCAATGTTGTCATTGCAATATCAGCATATTCCCACTGTATCAATGCACCCGGATTGCTTCCATCATCAGTTATATCTCCAAAATGGCTTACAAAAACTATGTTTTCAGCATCTACATTATCAGCAATCCATTGTGTTTGCGCATAAAACATTTCTTTAACACCCCCATCTTCTTCCTTGGTATATTTTTGTGTATCCGGAAGCCCTATAAGCGTGAAGGTTTGAGCATTTAATAAGTTAACCAGTAGAATTCCAGTAAGTAATAGTATATTTTTCATTTTAATAGATTCGAGGTTAATGATAGTTTAGTTTTATTAATGCATGTAAAAAAATAAAATCAATCGCCGAGTCAATCATTGAGCAATGAAATATGAATTGTTGAATGTTGAGGCGGTATGTTATTGTTTGTCAAACTTACCCGGGTGTTGTCCTTAACAGTTTTGTATTTATCAACTTGATAAAAGTAAATCACTGATGAATAGATAATGACCAGCAAAACAGTCAACCAACCTATCCGAAAATTAAACAGTAAGTTTGAGTGATTTATCGAGTATGAATTGTAGTTCATGTTTCAAGTGTTTAAGTAGTAATCCTGCAAATTTGTTAAATCAATACCTTGATTTTTGAGTGATAATTTTGCATTACCTTATTAATCAATACTATAATATATAAAGATTATGCCATATGTATAATAAAATTTAAACATCACATAATCAGCTATTTATATTTCTTTATTTTACATGATGGACTCCGGTTTCGGAAAGCATTTTAAAAAAATCTAAGAAATCGGATAGTGCTATAACTGAACCTTTTAAAAGTATTTTGCAAGCCCAGAAGTTGGTAATTTAATGCTTCAGATCGAAGTCAGATTTTGAGGTATAAAAAAAGCCGGATCGCTCCGGCTTTATAATCATTTAATTGTATTTTTTAGTCACCAATTTTCTTTGCCTCTTCCATCATCATATCATAGGCGTATCCGTAGCCAAAATCTTTTTCGGTAGCAATGGTACCTTTGAATGTAACAACATCACCCACCTCGGGTAAATCATTTGAAGTTATGGTTAAATCAAAGTTTGAATCATCACCGGTTCCGTCCTGAATGTGTATCCAGTTGCGACTCATAATACTTGCGTTCACCTTGGTAACTTTACCACGAACCGTAACTTCCTTTCCGGCAAATGAGTCCTTATTTCCCCATAATTCACCAATGGTAACGGCGCCGTCAGGGAGTTCAATTTCAACATCAATTTTATTTAACACCGGTTTGGTGGCTTCTGTTCCCATTCCACCCATGGCACCGGGCATGTTTCCCCCGCGTTCAATGATTGGATTATTGCTGATATCCTGAACAAAATAGATGGTTTCAAAAGTACGCCCCAGGTCCTTACTTTCAAAATTATGCATTTCCATCCTGTTAGCGTAATAAACCGTTTCACCAGATTTAAATTCACCTTTATTCACTGCAATCCAGTAATCACTGCCAAATTCTTCCACACGCAGATAGGTATATGATGTTGCCTGAACAACCTCCTTGATGGTTACTTTATAGTTTCCTTCAGGAACCGGCACGGATTGCTCTGATGAGCCATTGTTGCATGCTGATAATCCAAATATCATGGCCAGTATTAGTACAAAAACATTATTTTTCATTTTACTAAATATTTTAGAATTGTTAGTATAGTATATTTGACCGGCAAAAATAGACATTTTTGAACACTCCATTATCTTTCGTTTCTTTGAACGGAGAACAGAAAATAACATTACAATATGAATCAATTGTTAATTGCCGGATCAGTCATTGTAACGTTTGCTCTAATCAGTTATTCGGTTGGTATTATCGCTGAACAAATATCCCGGAAAATCAGCTCTCGAGTATTAGTTTTTATTTCGATTGGGATTTTTCTGGATATTACTGCTACAGTTTTTATGATTGTTGGAAGTCCAAACTCGCCCTTTACATTACACGGATTTCTTGGTTATTCAGCGCTTGCAGTAATGCTTATTGATGTGGTACTTATTTGGCGATTAAAACTTAAAAGCGGCATCGGGACAGGTGTTCCGGTAAAAATTCATCAATACTCAAGATATGCCTACATATGGTGGGTAATAGCTTATATCACCGGTGCTTTATTAGTTATCCTGAAATAGTTTCTTTTATTTATTCCAAAAAGATTTTGTGCAATTTAAACAATTTCATTTCATGTTGTTTAATATTTAAGCTACCCGGAAACTAGTATCTATGACTATACAAGAACAATTCAGGACTATTCGCCAGCATTCGGTTGACATGTGTAAATCCCTGGAAATAGAGGATTACCTGGTTCAACCTTCGTTTTTTGCGAGTCCGCCCAAATGGAATCTGGGGCACACTTCCTGGTTTTTCGAGGAGATGATCCTGAAGTCATTTGTTCCCGATTATAAACCTTTTCATCCAAAATTCAGCTTTTTATTTAATTCCTATTACAATGCATTAGGCGATCGTGTGGGCAGAAGTCAACGTGGTGATTTGAGCCGGCCTACAGTTAAGGAGGTTTATCAATATCGAAACCATGTTGACGAGCAAATGAATAAATTGTTTGATAATACTGAATTGCCATCACAAATCCGGGATTTGGTAATTTTAGGTTTGAACCATGAACAACAGCATCAGGAGCTTTTTTATACCGACCTGAAATTTGCATTTAGTTTAAATCCCTTGTATCCGGCATATGGTGGAACCGCTTATTGTGAGACCAACGAAAATAAGCAACCTGATTTTATAAAAATGAACGAAGGCATTTATGAAATCGGATTTGATGGAAAGGGTTTTTGCTTTGATAATGAACTGAAAAGGCATAAAGTTTATTTGCAGCCTTTTGAAATCAGTAATAAACTCGTAACAAACGGGGAGTACCTTGAATTCATTGAGGATAAAGGTTATGAGCGTTTTGAATTTTGGCACGATGAGGCACTACTTTGGCTCAAAGAAAATGATATTTCAAAACCTCTTTACTGGCAACAAACCGATGAAGGATGGCAACAATACACCCTTGCAGGAATCAGGAAAATAATTCCTGACGATATTTTAACACACATAACTTACTATGAATCCTATGCCTTTGCCCAATGGAAAGGAATGCGTTTGCCCACCGAATTTGAATGGGAAGCGGCCGCGGATCATTTCCATTGGGGCGAACGTTGGGAATGGACCGAAAGTGCTTACATACCCTATCCCGGCTATGCAAAAGCCACAGGTGCTGTGGGTGAGTACAACGGAAAATTCATGGTGAACCAAAAAGTACTGCGCGGGGCCTCAGTTGTTACACCCAAAGGTCATTCGCGAAAGACATACCGCAATTTTTTCCACCCGAACATGGGCTGGCAATTTAATGGAATTCGATTAGCCAAATAAAATCATGCAATCAACAATATCAATAACCGAACTGGCAAATGATGTGGATGAAGGCCTTTCATCCGATCCTAAATATTTAAACTCAAAATATTTTTACGATGCCATTGGCAGTGCCATTTTTCAAAAAATTATGCATATGCCTGAGTACTATTTAACCGACTGTGAACTTGAAATTTTTAACCAACAAAAGAAATCGATATTTCAACATCTCAATTTGAATGATCAGGCTTTCGATGTTGTTGAACTGGGTGCCGGTGATGGCCTGAAAACAAAAATATTACTGGAATATTTTCTGGATCAAAATCCGGCAATTAAATATATTCCGATTGATATTTCTGATGAAGCTGTTATTAATCTTGAAAAAGATTTGCGACGCGAACTGCCCAATTTAAATGTAGAGGGCAAAATTGGTGATTATTTTGGCATGATGGAAGCGTTGAACGAAATTGATACTTCACCAAAGGTTATTATGTTTTTGGGATCAAATATTGGCAATTTTAATCATCAAAAGTCCATTGATTTTTTAAGCCACCTGGGAGAGGTGATGAACGCAAATGACAATTTGATTCTGGGTTTTGACCTGAAAAAGGACCCTGACATCATCATGAATGCATATAATGATCCCCACGGATACACCGCATCATTTAACCTGAATCTATTGCGACGAATAAATGAAGAACTGGATGGCACTTTTGAGCTGCTAAAATATGAGCATTTTGAAGTGTACGATCCGCAAACCGGAACGGCAAAAAGTTACCTGATTAGTAAAACAGAACAGTCAGTCAAAATTGGTGCATTAGAAAAGATTATACATTTCAAAAAATGGGAACCTGTTTTTATGGAAATGTCGCAGAAATATGATGAAGAAATGATTCAAAATCTTGCTGATGAAGCCGGATTCGAAATAATTAAGAATTTTACTGATGATCGTCAGTATTTTATAAACAGTATTTGGAAACCAAAGCAAATAGGATGAAAGCAACCTGGAATGGACAGATTATCGCTGAGAGTAACAAAACTTTAAATGTGGAGGGAAATGCCTATTTCCCCCCTGAATCCGTCAAAATGAATTATTTAACCCCAAGTGAAACCCATACTCTTTGCCATTGGAAAGGAACCGCATCTTATTTTGATGTAGTGGTTGAGGGGCAGGTTAACAAAGATGCAGCATGGTATTATCCAGAGCCATCAGATAAGGCTGCCCCAATCAAAAATTATATCGCCTTTTGGCGGGGAGTTAAGATAGAAGAATAGGATAAAGACCTTTCAGGGCAAAAACTGAAAGGTCCCTTTCTTAAGCGTTTGCAGTTTCTTTTCGCCTCAGAATGGCTGCACTGATAAGCGTAATAAGCAATCCCACAGGGAAAATCTCCATAAAGGTCATACCGATTTTCACCACAGGATTTTTATACATCTCCCTGAATTTATCCATTTCTGAAATTTTTGCATCCATCTCCGCTTGAGTTAAATCCGAGCTCTGCCTTATTTGCTCAACAGCTTCATTAAAATAATTGTCCATGTAATCTTTGGCAACTGTCTCCGAAAGGATCATCCACGAAATTACATACAAAGCCGAAGCAATAAGGGTGATGTAAAGTCCCAGCAAAAATCCTTTTCCAAAACTGATGCTTCCACCGAGGTAATTGTTTCGGTAGGTACGGATGGCAATAAAAATGGTGGAGAATGCAACCACCATCGTGGTGTAGCCCAGTAGCTCACTGCCTTTCAATCCGATGTCAATTCCAAAAGTTAACACCATCATCACCGAAACAATAAGGCCGGCAATGATTCCATAGGTAAGTAGTATTTTTTTCATTGTGTAAATTTTAATGATTTTGCTGTAAAACAAAAGGAATCAAGTCAAAAATAGCTCATACTTTGGTATCAAAAATAGTATTTTGCTCAAATCAACCTTAAGAATGAATATCCGTTAACTTATGATCTTCAGCTCCCTGGCTCTTTGGATGGCTTGTGTCCGGCGCTGAACATCAAGTTTTACAAATAAATTGGATGAATGAGTTTTAACTGTAGGAATGGAAATAAAAAGTTTTTCCCCTATTTCTTTGTTTGATAATCCCTTCGCGATCAATTCCAATACCTCAAACTCCCGCCTGCTGATACCCAGTTGTTTTATTTGTTCCGCATCCGCTTCAAAATCGATTGCCCTTTTTTCAGCACTTTTTCGTTTTACTAATTTTGATCCTACCCACACACCAACTGCGGTAAACAAGATGGCAACAATTCCGATATACATCTCGGTAGTAAAATCGCGGATAAAATACTTGTATTCGATAAATTTGAGTAGGAAAATTAAACCAGCCATGCCAACCCCATAGGTTAAAATCAGGAGTATGTTTCTTTTTTTAACAAAACTGTTAATGGTTTTACCGGTCATTTTTCTTTGCTATTTTTTCAGCATAGCCAAAAATAATAAAATCCAGCCGGCAATAAAACTCAAACCACCTATCGGTGTAATTGCTCCTATCCATCGAATGCCGGTGATTGCCAAAACATATAAACTGCCTGAGAAAATAACAATGCCCAGTCCAAGCAGCAATGCCGACCAATTGAGTAATGTAGAAGGCATGTGCAATGAAAGTACGCCTATCAGCAGTAATCCAAGGGCGTGGTAAAAATGGTATTGAACGCCGGTTTTATAAATATCCAATAGGTCCGAAGTCAGTTTTTCTTTTAATGCATGTGCACCAAAAGCGCCTATAGCAACTGCAAGTGCCAGTAATATGGCGGCCGAAATGATGATTGTTTTGCTCATGTTTCTGTTTGATCGTTTTGATAAGAAAACAAGCCCTAGAGGATTTTGTTGATCATCCATTTTTCAAAAAATTTGCATATTCAGAAAATGATTGTACTTTTGTAAGCGATTACTCACTTTTATGACAGAAAAACAGGAAAAAATATTAAAATCGGCTTTGGAGCTCTTTGCAAAAGAGGGTTATCATGCAACCTCCACAAGCAAAGTAGCAAACAATGCTGGAGTAAGTGAAGGTTTAATTTTTCGTCATTTTAAGAATAAGGAAGGATTGCTGATGGCTATTTTAAAGGAAGGTGAGAATAAACTGAATGAGTTATTTGCTGACATTGTGATGGAATCTGATCCGCAGGAGGTGGTTCGCAAAGCAATTGAGCTTCCTTTTATCGTGCCGGAGTCAGAATATGAATTTTGGGGTCTTCAATATAAGCTCAAATGGGAAATTGAAATGGACTACAGTCATAAAACAGAACCATTAACCATGGCGCTGGCGCTGGCTTTTGTGAAATTGAATTATGAATCGCCCCAGCAGGAAGCCGAATTTTTAACCCTGAGCCTTGACGCTATTGGTGCCGCCCTGATCAAGAGATCTATGGCCAATGCTGATAAAATGAAAAGCTTTCTTTTAAAGAAATATGGATTGTAAAAAAATTTAAAAATAATAGTAAGTAAGTACTCACATTAAAAAATAAAAATTATATACCATGACACAAATTGATAAAACAAAACCTGTATTGGTTACCGGAGCAACCGGCTATGTTGCAGGCTGGCTGGTAAAAAAACTTCTCGAAGAGGGAATTACCGTTCACGCAGCAGTGCGTGATCCCAATAAAAAAGAAAAGGTGGCACACCTGGATGCAATCGCAGCAAAATCAAAAGGCAGCATCAAATATTTTAAATCCGATTTGCTGGATAAAGGCTCCTATGCTGAAGCAATGAAAGGTTGTGAACTGGTTTACCACACCGCTTCTCCATTTACCCTGGAGGTGAAGGATCCGCAAAAAGACCTGATCGACCCGGCGGTGAAGGGAACTGAAAATGTTTTGGAAACTGCTAATCAAACCCCTTCAGTAAAACGGGTGGTGGTTACCAGCAGTTGCGCCGCTATCTATTGTGATGCCATCGATTGCCAAAATGCACCCGGTGGCATATTAACCGAAGATGTATGGAACACCACTTCCTCCCTGGATTATCAACCTTACTCCTACTCAAAAACGCTGGCAGAAAAACGTGCCTGGGAAATGGCTAAAGCGCAAAAGCAGTGGGATCTGGTCACCATCAACCCAAGTTTTGTTATGGGCCCTCCGCTAAATACAAAGGAAACCACATCAGAAAGTTTTAACATTTTAAAGCAAATGGGCGATGGCACAATGAAATCCGGGGCTCCCAAAATGGCCATTGGACTGGTGGATGTGCGGGATGTTGCAAATGCACACTTTGCTGCTGGTTTTACCCCATCAGCACATGGCAGGTATATCACTTCCGGACATAATACCAATTTTTATGAGATGGCTATGACCTTGCAACCAAAATTTGGAAATGAATTTCCGCTACCTAAAAAGGCCATACCAAAATGGTTGTTGATGCTTATCGGACCCATGGTGAATAAAGCATTTTCGCGCAAAATGATAAAACGGAACATTGACGTAGAATGGAGAGCAGATAATTCAAAAATCAAAAAAGAGCTGGGTATTACTTTTCGGCCGATGAAAGAATCAATGGAGGATGGATTTCAGGCGCTGGTTGACAATAATATCTTTAAAAAGAAGTAGAATAGATAAGTTCAGGTTCTGAAGTATCGATAAAAGCTTGGGGATGGAGATTAAATTTTCCATCCCCATATTTTTGTCGCCCCGCCCATGCCGATATTCATCAGACGTTTACCGGCATGGCCAAGCATAATGGCACAATACAACGCAACCGAACCGCATACAAGCAGCCATAATTTAGCACTCAAATCATGAATGCCACCCCAGGCAATAAAAGGAGTGAAAATGGATGAAATGAACATGATCGAACTGTAAATGATCTTTTTAACTAAAATGGGAGTTGTAACAGACTTAAAGCGAAGTTTACCGTCAATCAATCCTGATAAAAATGCACCAAAAACTGTGAAAGGAAAAAGAACGGCTGAAAAAGTAGCTGTGCCTAAAAACACCTGTGGATAGAAGTGGGGAAAAATAAGATTCATTATTAAAGCCAGCAGGGTAAAAACCAGCAAGGTTTGCGGAAAGTGAACAGCAATGGGGTGCAGGTCGAGTTGCAGAATACGGCTTCGGCCCGGCGACATGCGTTCCTTGTATTGTTCAAACACTTTACGGGGAAGGCCACATGCCGGACACACATCGGTAAGTTCGCTTTCCTTCATCACATAACCACAGGGTTTGCAGATAAACAAACGTTCTTCTTCTTTTTTCCTGATCATTAGCTGCGAGTTTTGAATTATTATAGTTTTTATTTTGAGATTAATAGTTTTTGAACCGTGCTTTGTCCATCATGGATTATTTCCAGAAAATACATACCGGAAGGCAATGACGAAATATCAAGATTTCCTTTTATCCGAACAAAACCAACTACCTTCTCTCCCACCTGATTATAAATATTTACTGCTGAGATTGTTGAATGATCCGACTTTCCAATATAAATTTTATCCCGGGCAGGATTCGGATAAATTTCAAAAAGCTGAGTTGAATTATTGACAATAGAAAGCTGACCGCAAACATTTTCCAGATCATCCACATAAAAGGTTTCAGAACTAATATAGCCAATGCCCTGGTTAACCCACACCTGGTAAATTCCCGTGTCTTCAACTACAATTGATTGAGTTTGAGCCCCGGTATTCCACTCATAAAATTCGTAACCATCAGGTGCTGAAAGGGTGTTTGTTTCGCCATTACAATTTATTTCAGGACGTGGAAGTTCAAAGGGCAAAACCTCCTTGATAGTCCGATATGTAACGAAAAGATCATCTGCAAAATCGAGCTCCATAACCACATTACCTGCCTCATCCACCTCAGTAATGGTAATGGATTCTGACAACGGGAAAGCACCACCCCAATCGATTAGTGTATTGCCGTTGCTTTGCCGCCGGTTACTCCCGATAAACATGCTTGGCAAGCCGCCCTGCTCAGCAAACTGCCATACTGCCGTTGCAACAAAATTTTCCTCATCTACGGCATATTCAATGGCCCTCGCTCCTGGCGTGCTGTTATAAAGCCCGTTATCAAATATGGTGAGGTTTCCGTTGGCAATTCTGCGTGCATCATGTTGTGCCGAAAAAGGCATGGTATCTCCTTCAAAGGTAAAATCACCCGATTTTCCACCCAGACGCCAGATGATTTCCCCGGTATTTGCATCCACTTTGGTCACCTCGTTCAAATGCCTCCACGAAAGCAGATAATTTCCATCCGTATCAATATCAATGGAATTGTAATGGGAATGATCCAGGTAATTGGGATTGGTGAAATATTGTGAATATACATCACTCAGATTAAAATAGTCGAGTGATTTCCACTCAAACTCCAGTGTTTTATCAGCGCTAAATCGTTGGATCACATTTCCTACAACAGTAGCATTAACGCTACCTGCAATGCCGTTTGCTGTGAGTAAGCTACTGCAATCCATGATGCGTTCTTCGGTACCCACCAGATGAAAGGTTCCATCCGGCAAATGGATAAAATCATGACTGTCGGTATCCACATCATTAATATTTTTGATGGAATCCACCACCACAAAATTGGTATCCATTAAATAAATGATCATGTTGCCCGGGCTTTTTTGAATTCCATACGACATCAATCCGGAGGGCTGTATTTTAAAATCGGTAACCATCACCGGAAGGTAGGGCCCGGTTTGACCGCCCGTAAAAGGTTTATAAAAAATCGGGTCGCCCTTTTCATCAAGTATTGCAAGCGCAGCCGGATAACTTGCTGTATCGAGTTGAATGGGCGTTATAAACATCACTCCCGGTGCAGGGGTACTGTAAAATGTTTTATTGAGTGGAACGATCTGATCTACAACCTGACTATAGGAATTTGGAATAAAAAAAATAGCGGATGTACAAAGAATCCATTTTCTGAGCAATTTGTAGTTGAGCATATTCTGATTTAATTGATAACCAACTTTATTAAAATCAATTGAGTGAAATCAAAACTTATGCGATTTCACAGTAAACAAATATAGAGATAATTTTATACTTAAATGAGAATGGGCAAACTTACCTCAAATGCTTTAAAATCAATTAACATAACCAATAAGTCCAAAAGTTTGTTAAATTAAAAATTGTAACTTTACTGAAATTCAAACCTTACCTTCACGTGAATAAAAAAGTAATCATCACCGGTGCCACCGGCATGGTAGGAAAAGGTGTACTGCTCGAATGCCTCGATCATGAAGCCATCAGCGAAGTGCTGGTGATTGGCCGCAATCCTGTTGGAATGGAGCATCCAAAGTTCAGGGAAATGATCCATCAGGATTTTTCAGATTTCTCCAGTGTGATGGACCAACTCAATGGTTACGACGCCTGTTTCTTTTGCATGGGCATCAGTGCTGCCGGATTGAAGGAAGAAGAATACTTGAAGATCACCTACGATTATACACTTTCGCTGGCAAAAGCACTACTTGACCAAAACCCGCAAATGACCTTCACCT
Source organism: Bacteroidales bacterium (assembly GCA_020438105.1). Lineage (GTDB taxonomy): Bacteria > Bacteroidota > Bacteroidia > Bacteroidales > JAADJA01 > JAADJA01. Next base: position 57,463 of record JAGQVE010000019.1, on the reverse strand, counting down.
ATGTTTCCGGACAGGGAACTGATTCTACTGAAAAAGGACGGATGATGTGGGCAAGGGTGAAGGGTAAAACAGAAAATGACCTTTTGAACCTGGGATTCAAAGATACCTATATGTTCAGGCCGGGGGCCATCATTCCGTTGCGGGGGATTAAATCCCGCACGAAAGCATACCAGTTTATGTATGATTATTTCATGTGGCTGGTGAAGCTCATAAAATTCCTTTCACCTAATTCGGTGGTGAATACCACGCAAATAGGTAAAGCAATGATCAATGTGATGCTGAAGGGATATGAAAAGCATGTGCTTCTGCCTAAAGATATTTTGAAGCTTTCTGTCAAATAAGTAAATTTGAGGAAATTTTCTTTTTACAAACTATTTGTAATCATATTGCGTTTTCTCCATCTGTAAAACCATATTAATGAAAAAAATTCTTGTTTTATTGATCATGCTCCTGCCCTTTATGATTCAAGCCCAGGACTGGCAAACCGATTTTGAAACTGCAAAAAGCCTTGCTGCCGAGCAGGATAAACCGATCATCCTGGTGTTTCAGGGTTCCGACTGGTGTGCCCCATGTATCAAGCTGGAAAAAGAAATATGGAGCAGCGAAGATTTTATTGCTTACTCCAAAGAGCATTACATCATGCTTAAAGCGGACTTTCCGCGCAAAAGACAAAACAGTTTATCTGCTGAGCAGCAGGAGAAAAACAATGCCCTGGCTGAAAAATACAATAAGGAGGGTTATTTTCCACTGGTGGTGGTTTTAGATAAAGAGGGCAAGGTATTAGGAACAACCGGCTATAAAAAGCTTACGCCATCCGAATATATTGAATTTCTGAATTCCTTTATTCAATAAATGTGAAAACTTTCCTGGTATTTCTGGCAGCATTATTTATTTTGAAGGGGTATTCACAAGAACCTTATAAGCGAACACTCAAATTAATGGGTTCGCGTTTTGATATTACCGTGGTTGCAAACGATTCCATCGAAGCAAATGAATACATTGATCTTGCCGTTGCCGAAATTCAGCGAATTGAAAAACTGATCTCCTCCTGGGATCCCAATTCACAGACTTCTGAAATAAATAAAAATGCCGGAATAAGACCGGTTAAGGTAGACGAGGAACTGTTTAACTTAATTGACCGTGCAATCCGCATTTCAAAGCTTACAGAAGGTGCCTTCGACATCAGCTACGCCAGCATGGACCGCATTTGGAAATTTGATGGAAGCATGAAATCCATGCCCTCGGAAGCTGAAATTAAAAACTCGGTAAGCAAGGTTGGATATGAAAATATTATCCTTGATAAAGCCAACATTTCTGTATTCCTGAAAATACCCGGTATGAAGATCGGATTTGGGGCTATCGGAAAGGGTTACGCAGCCGATAAAGCCAAAGCCCTGCTAATGGAAAAAGGTGTTGCAGCCGGCATTATCAATGCCTCCGGCGATATGAATACCTGGGGCAAAAAACCGGATGGTACCGACTGGAAAGTAGCTATCACCAATCCTTTTGATAAAAACAAGGCATTTGCATTATTGCCGCTGAAACAAGGCGCCGTGGTTACTTCGGGCGATTATGAGAAATTTGTAGAATTCAACGGTATCCGCTATGCGCATATCATCAACCCGAAAACCGGATACCCGGCAACCGGGATCATCTCTGCCACCGTATTTGGTCCTTCAGCGGAATTGTGTGATGCCCTTGCAACCTCTGTTTTTGTAATGGGAATTGAAGTGGGGCTGGACCTGATCAACCAGCTTCCAGACATGGAATGTGTGATCATCGACGAAAAAGGAGGCATTCATACCTCTCAAAATATAACAATTGATAAATCATGATTAAAAAACTCTTATTGCTTTTTGTGGTGGCCGTTACCGTTACCTCCTGTGTTTCGGTAAAGGAATATGAAAAGATCTATCTCAACGACCCCGATATGGTTTTGGGTTTAAAAAAACTTGATCGTTTTGAAACGACTTTCCAGGCATACCGCGAGGCAGCAGTTGGTGCCAATGGTGGAAAAACTGGTGGTGGATGCGGATGTAATTAAAGAACCGATATGAAAAAACTGATTGTAATATTGCTGCTATTAAATGCAACATTCCTGTCGGCTCAAACAGCGCAGGACTCAACCCAGGTATATAAAAAACGTGTTTTGGAATCGGCAGAGGTTGATTTTTTAATGAGTTATTACCAGCAGGATGGTGATCATGCAGCCGTTACCGGTGGAATCGGGACCGAAAAGCTTAACAACATTACCCCGACGATCGTGCTTTCAGTTCCATTGAATGAAGACGATGTTTTAACCATTGACGGTGAAGTTTCGGCTTATACCTCGGCTTCTTCGAGTAATGTCAACCCTTTTGACGGAACCAAACCTGCCGATCCTTTTGTTGCGAGCAGCGGAGCTTCCGGGAGTGATGCCTGGATAGGAGCCAACGCCAGCTACAGCCACAGCTCCGACGACCGCAACCGTATTTGGTCAGGTAAGCTGTCGATCTCCAATGAATTCGATTATTTTTCCATCGGGATAGGAGGCAGCCATACCTGGTTATTCAATCAAAAAAACACGGAATTTGGATTAAGCGGAAATGTGTTTTTCGATAGCTGGTACCCGGTTTATCCTTACGAATTGAGGCCTTTTGCAGAAAGCGGTTCCGGATATTTCCCAGGAACTCCCGTTTACAATCCTACTTTCAGCACGTTCACCAAAACCGGTCGAAACTCCTATTCGGCGGGATTATTTATTTCACAGATACTGTCAAAAAGGCTGCAAGGTTCTTTGTCCGCCGATTATGTGATGCAACAGGGTTTGCTTTCCACTCCTTTTCAGCGGGTATATTTCAGTGACGTCGACAGCTCTTTTTACGAAAACTTCCGCCTGGCCGATGACATTGAACGAATGCCTGATACAAGGTCAAAAGTTGCCGTAGGGGGCCGTTTGAATTATTACATCAATCAATATTTAACACTGCGTACTTTTTACCGCTACTATTTTGACGACTGGGGTATTCAATCCCACACATTAAGTGTGGAAGTTCCGGTGAAAATTTCAGGGAGCTTTACGCTGTATCCATCCTGGCGTTTTTACAACCAATCTGCGGCGGATTATTTTGCACCTTATGCCAAACATCTTTCCTCGGAGCAATTCTATACGTCCGATTATGATCTTTCGAAATTTACGGCCAATCAATATGGTTTCGGAATTTCATACACCGACATTTTTACCCGATTTCACATTTCAAAATTCGGGATGAAATCGATGGATTTGAAATATCATTATTACAGTCGGGATACGGGATTAAAGGCCAGCATTATTGCCCTGGGCGTACATTTTGTGATGGATTAAAAGGGTTTTGCATTTTCTTTCTTGTGCTCATTATCGTGATAATTATCATGGTATTTAAAAAACTGAATGAATATTTTCATTTTGTTTTATCTTTACCCTCACATAAGTAAATCTAACTATATACATCTTTACACATCTACTCTACATTTTTAACTCCTTTTACCACATCTTTACTTGTGTACAAATAACTACTTCCGTACTTAATATTAAATTTATACACTAGTAAATATGAAAAAAACCATTTTACTTTTCACTGTTATGGCATATTTTGTTACCATGCAAACTAATGCTACGGTTTGGCGCGTAAGTAACCGAATAATCAATGGTGTTACTGTTGACGCAGATTTTAATACCTTACAGGATGCAATTGATGGTGCAAGCGATAGTGACACCCTTTATCTCATGGGTAGTAAAACCAGTTATGGAAGTGGCATAATAGCAAAAAAACTTACTGTAATCGGACCTGGTTATTGGCTGGCGGAGAATCCCAATACACAAGCGATTAAAGACACCGCACAGGTAACTTCTCTTACGTTCAATTCGGGCAGCGAGGGCTCAATTGCTCAAGGCTTATATTTCAGGGTGGTAGCTGCAACATCTGCTTATACGATCAACTACAGGTTTATTACGATAAATACGGATAGTATCACCATCGCAAAAAATTACTTTTATATATACAGGTATGGCAATTATACTCAGGGGATTAACGAAGGAATTTCAATTTATGGTGACAGGAATTATATTAAAATTCAACAAAACTGGATACAGATTTTGCTAAATGATCTGGCATCCGGATATAATGGTACGGCCTGCAGTATTCACTTCACAGGGATACCAATCAATTGTTATATTCAAAATAATTTCATTTATGGAGTTAGCAGTGGTCCTTACGGAGAAGCACATAATATTAAAACGGATTTGACAGACATTGCGAATGATCTCAAAATTTATAACAATGTCATTTGGGGCAATATGTCCACCTTTTATACAGAGCAATTGAACAATATTTACGTTAGTGGTACTTACCTCGGAGGCGCTGACCTGATGATGTACAACCTATGCAGCGATACCCAATATCCTGCTGATGCCGGAATGTTTAATCAGCAAAATACCGATATGAGTACAGTTTTCACCGATTATACCACCATGATTGACAATGGCTATGCCCTCGCACCGGGATCTCCTGCAACTGGAGCCGGCATTAATGGCGGGGATTGCGGGCTTTTCAGTTTCGATACCGGAGGATATCCTTATGTACTTTCAGGAATACCTGCCATACCGGCTATCTATGAAGCCACGGTCGGGCCTGTATCAGGAACAACCATTCCGGTTACAATAAAAGCTTCAAGTCATAATGAACACAAATAAGAATCATTATGATCAAAATTTTAAAGTATAGCACAACGATCTTGCTTTTGCTTGCTTTCAGGCTTTCATTGGCACAACTGCCGGATATTGTTGCCCTGGAGTATTTTTATGACCACGACCCCGGATTTGGGAACGGTGAGCAAATAGCTATTCCTGCCGACAGCCTGATAGATTTCGGATTTGATGCAGATATTTCATCAGTTTCAAGTGGTTTTCACATCCTGTATTTCAGAATTCAGGATGAACTGGGGAAATGGGGTTTGTTGCATACCCAAGAATTTTACATCCCACCTTCAGCTCCGCAACCTTTTGGAGCTACCGACCTACCCATGATGTCGACCGTTGAATATTTTTATGACGATGATCCCGGATATGGAAATGGTGTACAAATTTCTATTCCTGCAGATAGTTTGATAGATTTCAGCTTCACGGCAGATGTTTCAGCCGTATCAAGTGGTTTCCACATCCTGTATTTCAGAATACAGGATGATATGGGGAGATGGGGCTTATTGCATCCCCGGCAAATTTATATCCCACCAATAGCTCCCCTACCTGCAGCATACAATAACCTTCCGTTCATCTCAGCCGTTGAATATTTTATTGATCATGATCCGGGTTTCGGAAATGGAACCCCGGTTAATTTTTCACCTGATAGTATTATCAATATTAATTTTGAAGTAAGCCTTTCAGAATTAAACATTGGGATGCACCTTTTGTATGTCAGGGTAAAAGATGAGAATGGAAGCTGGAATATCGCGGTAGTAGAATCATTTTTTAAATTTCCCGAAGGAGTACCTGTTGGCACAGAAGAATCATTACCTGAAATTATAGGGATGGAATACTTTTTTGATGCAGACCCTGGATTCGGTAATGGAACGGAAATCCCCATAAATGCAGACAGTTTAATTGATTTATCATTGAATATTGATTTCAGTGAACTTGATAACGGGGTTCATAATTTGTTTATTCGGGCTAAAGATCAAAACGGAGTTTGGAGTATCCTGTTTTCAGATGCCCTCTTTAAATTTACGCCCCCCTCTATGGGCGCGCCATACATTCTGCCAAACATCATAAGTATGGAATACTATATTGATGAAGACCCTGGGTTTGGCAATGGCATTGAAATACTAAATACCCCTGATTCGGTTATCAATGAAAACCTTTTGGCTGAGATAGCAACAATTTCCGGAGGCGAACATTATCTATACCTGCGGGTTAAAGATGCCAACAACCGGTGGAGCCATACAACGGTGACCCCATTTTGTGTCAGGGGAATTCAGATCTATCTTGAGGGTGCTTACGATAGCAATACAGGCGAAATGACTACCCTGCTGAATGAATCCGGCCTGCTACCCCTTCAGCAACCTTTTAATTCAATCCCTGGGGCCGACTGGTATTACGATGGAAGTGAAGTGGTTTCAAGTATTCCCAATGAAAATGTAGTGGACTGGATACTTGTGCAAGCCCGTGATGCTGCAAGTCCAGAGGCTGCAACTTCGACTACTGTTACGGAAACCCAGCCTGGATTTTTACTGAAAAACGGCCATGTGGTTGGTTTGGATGGTGAAAGCTTTATTTCACTCTCTCAGTCCATTAGCCAAAATCTTTACCTGGTTGTTTTTCACAGGAACCACCTTGGTGTTATGTCGGCTTTTTCAGTTGATTTTAATGGCGATTGCAGTTGTTCTTACAATTTCACCATGAGTGCCGATGTGGTTTTTGGTGGTGAAAATGCTCACATTGAAATTGCGCCTGGGATTTGGGGATCTATCAGTGGCGATGGTGATGGAAACGGACAGGTAACCATTGAAGATAATACTAATGCCTGGGCTGGCAGTGCTGGAAATACAGGTTTTTATCAGGGAGATTTTAACTTAGATAGCCAGGTTAATAATAAAGATAAAAACGAAATTTGGAAGAAGAATAACAGCAAAACCAGTCAGATCCCGGAATAACAAGAAATAAGTTTATCATTACTTTTTCTTCTTGTCTTCCTTTCCAAATATATTGCGCAGGAATTTCCCAACTTTGGTTTGATCATCCTTTTGCTCAGTCTTTTGGGTACGTTTTTGAGGCCTATCTTTAATTTCGGGATAATCTGGCTTTCGTTTCAATAAATCAAAAAACCCTCTTGTTTCTTTGAAATCAGCACAGGCAAGATCCTTTGAAATGTCCTCCGACAGATCAAAAGAGCCACTTGCAAATTCTCTAGTGGCCAAGGTGATACTTATTTTTTGAATAAATTCAGCAAAAATGGGCATGGCTGTGTGCCCTCCCTGCCCGGCTCCCAAAGTTCTGAATTTCACTACCGGGTTATCACCTCCGACCCAAACACCTACAACCATTTCAGGGGTAATGCCCATAAACCAGCCATCGGTTTGGTCCTGCGTAGTTCCGGTTTTGCCACCCATTTCATTGGTCAACTTGTAGTTATTTCTCAAGCCGGAAGCCGTACCCCTGTTGACCACACCTTTTAAAAGCCCTTGCATAGTTTCTACCGTATTTACTGAAAAAACAGGCTCTGTAGATTCAGCAGCCGGCGTTTTGTAGATCACATTTCCGGTATTATCCAAAATACTTTCAAGGAAAACAGGTTCAACGCGGCTTCCATTATTCAGAAAAACAGAATAGGCCTGTACCATTTGATAAAGTGGAATTTCAGCCGTTCCCAGCGCCAATGACGGAACCTCAGGCAAATCAACTTTGATGCCTGCTTTTTGCAGGTTTAAAATGGTTTCAGGAATGCCGGTTTCCATGAGCAGTTGCACACTCACGGTATTTACTGAATTGACCAGTGCGCCCTGCACCGAATAATAACCTCCATACCGGTGATCAGCATTTTTTGGTACCCAGTTGTCATAATCGGTGTAGGTGATGCTGTCGTTTTCGTAATAATCGCAAGGCTTCACGCCATTTTCGATGGCTGAGGCATAAATAAAAGGTTTAATGGTACTACCCACCTGCCGTGCCGAAAGTACATGATCGTATTTGAAATATTTATAATTGGGTCCGCCAACCCAGGCAAGGATATGGCCATTGCCGGCATCCATAGCTATCATCCCACATTGCAATATACTGAAGTGATAGAGGATGGAATCGAGGGACGACATGGTGGTATCTACCTCACCTTTCCAGGTGAAAATTTTCGTTTTATGCGGAATTTGTAATTTTTCGGTTATCTCCTCCTCTGACAAACCGCGCCGTTTCATTTTTTGATAGGGAACACTTTGCCTTATTTGCATCTGCGCTATTTTCGGCTGTTTATTCCAGGGTTCATGGTTTTTCCATTGGGCATAAAAGGTTTTTTGAAGTTTTGCCATTTGATCCAAAACTGCAGTTTCAGCAAAGGTTTGCAAATCGTATCGGATGGTGGTTTTTAAGGTCAGTCCGTCAGCATATAGGTTATAGTCGGTTCCATATTTTTCATTCATTTCCGACAAAATCTCCTCGGCTTGCTGGCGAAGATACTCCCGAAAATAAGGCGCCGGCCCGTCCACATGATCCAGTTTTTGGAAATGCAATACCACTGGCAATTGCTGTATTGAGTCGGCGATGCTATCTGTCAGATAACCGTACCTTGCCATCTGTTCAATAACAGTATTTCTCCGTTCGGTGGCTGCTTCCTTATTTAAGCGGGGATTATAACCCGTATTGGCTTTTAACAAACCCACCAGTATGGCCGACTCCTGAATATTCAGATCTTTTGGGTTTTTATTGAAATAGGTAAGCGCTGCCGTTTCAATGCCATAGGTGTTTTCACCAAACGGAACCGTATTGAGATACAATTCCAGGATTTGATCTTTGGTATAAATCCGTTCCAGCCGGATGGCAGTAATGATCTCTTTTACTTTTACCACCGGCATACTTATCAATCCAAAATCTTTTCTCGGAAACAGGTTTTTAGCTAATTGCTGACTGATGGTGCTTCCACCTCCCGCACTTCGGTTTGAAAGTAAAATGGATTTGACCATCACCCTGAAAAAGGCCCGCACATCAAAACCTTCATGCTTGTAAAAACGGGCATCTTCGGTAGCAACCAGCCCGTCGATAAGCGATTGGGGAACGTCTTCAATTTTCGTATCGGTGCGGTTCTGATAATAATAAAGTCCGAGTAATTTTCCATCTGCCGACAAAATCTTTGAAGCGTTGTTTTGTTCGATTTTGGCCAGTTGTGCATAGGTTGGCAGCGGCCCGAAAAAACCCCATTTCACGGCAAAAACAAATCCAACTCCCATTAGTATTAGGGCAACACCCAGGATCAGCAGCCACTTGAGGTAACGCAAAAAACGAATTCGTATATTTTGTTTCATATCGAAATAATAAGGAAAAACGTTAAGGCCACCAGTAACTAAACTTCTGATAACGGGATTTGTTGAATTTTGGTATGTAAAGCATTCATACTTAACATATGGTTCAGTGCTTTCATTATTATTATGCTGCTAAAAAATATGTGATGCCCGAACATTCTCCGGATTAAGTTCTTAAATTTGGTCGGATTTTTATTTTACTAAATTATGAAAACACTCCCTTTACTGGCAATTACACTTTTGCTGAATCTTTTTTATGTAGCACAAGCTCAACTACTTACTACTGCCGAAAAAACAGATTATGCTTCCACGTCAACTTATGCCGATGTCATGGCTTTTACTGACAGTTTGCTGGCCCGGTACGATCATATCCGGATGGACACCATGGCTGTGACAAATGAAGGAAGGATTGTTCCTTTGTTTATTCTGGCTGATCCCATGCCGCAAACACCTGAAGACCTTATAAATGATGATCGTATTGTCATTTATTACCAGGCCAATATACATGCCGGCGAAGTGGAAGGGAAGGAAGCAACACAAATGCTCATGCGCGAATTGCTGGAAAAAGATGATTCTCTTTTTTATAGCAAAGTGGTTTTGCTGGTTTGCCCGATTTTTAATGCCGATGGAAATGAAAAGTTCAGCAAGGAGAACCGAACCAATCAAAACGGACCCGTGAATGGCGTAGGTGTTCGCTACAACGGTCAAAACCTCGATTTGAACCGCGACGGAATGAAACTTGAAACCCCTGAGGTTCAGGGTTTGATCACCCAGGTGCTGAACCGATGGGATCCTACCCTGTCGGTGGATTGCCATACCACAAACGGCTCTTATCATGAGGAACCTGTTACTTTCGTATGGATGATGAATCCCAATGGCAACCGCAGCCTGATCAATTATATGCGCGATGATTTTTCACCTGCAGTTCACCGGATTTTATGGGATAAATACAATGTTGAGAATATATTTTACGGTGAATTCATCGACCGGATGGATTACGACAAAGGGTGGATCTCATATGCATCGGAACCAAGGTACCTGGTGAATTACATCGGCGTTCGAAATCGGTTTGCAATTCTCAACGAAAATTATGTATATGCCGATTTTAAAACCCGTGTGAATGGTTCTTATCATTTACTTCAATCCATGCTCGACTATGTGATAGCGCATAAGGATGAAATGAAAAAAGCAGTGGCAGATGCCGATTCGGCCATGTTTGAAAAGTTTTACGGACCGGGTGTTGCCGACTCATTTGCCATAAAATATAAAGGTGTCCCCACACCTGAAAAAATTACCATTAAAGCTATTGAAGCAGATACCATTCCGGGGGTGCAGGGCTACTGGCGATACAAGCAGAGTGATCGCAAACGCACTGTTACTGTAGATTACATTGCAGACTACATTCCTACTAAAAGCGTAGCTATGCCGTTTTGTTATTTATTGACAGTAAAAGATAAGGAGGTAATTAAAAACCTGCGAATGCATGGCATTGAGATTGAAATGCTGGAGGATATCGCAGAATTTGAAGTGGAACAGTTTAACATTAATGCACTGAAACCAGCAGGACGGCTCAATCAGGGGCATTACACCAATGAAATGGAAGGCTCTTTTGAAAAGGTAAAAAAACAATTTCCCAAAGGAACACTTGTGATCAGAACCGCGCAGGAGCTGGGCAACCTGGCCTCCTACCTCCTCGAACCACAAGCTGATGACGGATTGCTAAAGTGGAACTATTTTGATAAATACCTTGCACCGCAGTGGGGAGGCGGGTTTTATCCATACCCTGTGTATAAACTGATTGAATACACCAACCTAAAAACAGTTCCCTGCAATCAGGATTATAAATAATTTTTACAGGATACTAAAATGACGAATTTCAACATTTACAAACCAAAGGCCTTAATAATTGTAATGATTATAACTTTGTCAATGGGCTGTATTGCACAGGAATTTGATCCTTTTATCCAAAGCAAAGTAGACGAGCTGCAATACGATTCTTTGTTTCAAAAATTACTAGCTTTTGAAAATTTCGGGATTAAGCAAGTTGGAACAGATGCACTGGACGAAACAGCAAACTGGATCATTCAGCAATATACCGATTGGGGCTATACCAACATTGAACTCGATACTTTGTATGTTGGTCAAAATTCCACTTTTAATATCATTGTCACCAAAACCGGTTCGGTTTACCAGGATACTTATTTCATTGTGGACGGGCATTACGATACCTATAATGGCCCGGGAGTGAACGACAACGGAAGCGGTACAGCCATTGTACTGGAAATGGCCCGTTTGTTTAAAGATGTGGAAACCGCATATAGCATTAAGTTTATTCATTTTACGGTGGAGGAACTGGGCCTGGTAGGAAGCACACATTATGTAGAAAATACTGTGGTACCCCAGGAAATGGACATTAAGTTGTTGCTGAATATTGACGAAGTGGGGGGTGTGGCCGGTACGAACAACAACACCATCACCTGCGAGCGTGACGAGTGGTCACCCACGAGCAACAACGCAGCTTCGGCAGCTTTTACCGATACCCTGGCCAACCTAACCGAAATGTATTCAAACCTGAATACCGATATCAGTTACGCCTATGGTTCCGACTATGTACCTTTTATGGACAACGGTTATGTGGTAACCGGTTATTACGAATACAATGAATCACCCTATCCGCATTCCATCAACGACAGCCTTTCGAACATGGACCCTGAATATGTATTTGAATTGACAAAAGCTTCGCTGGCTTCATGCATGTATTTTTCCGGGGCACAAAGTATTTCTACCGGCATTCCAGGTGATATTACAACAGAAAAAAACATTGAAATTTATCCAAATCCCTTTGCTGAATATATTTCTGTAAAAAACATTACAACCGAAACACTCAACCTTCAGGTATATGATTTGAATGGGAGATTGCAAAATAATTTTAAACTTTCAGCTGAAGCAACAAGCGTAATCCGGACTAAACTCAAAGCCGGAACTTATTTCTACAAAATATTTGATGAAGATCAGGAAATCATTTCCAGCGGCAAAATCATCAAAACGAAGTAAGATCAGGCTAAAGCAGTCTTCAGTTTTGAGCGGACGTCCTTATAGTTAATCCAGTCAAAGTTCCTTAAAAACTCAGCCGCTGCCCTGGCCCCTCTTAGGAACAGATCTTTTTTAGAATCATCCGAAATGGCAAAGTTGAGCCAGTCGTGCTCGCCAATATCAATTTTCTGAATCAGCAATTTGTAATCGGGATTTCTTAAAATAAAGTCGTAATCGTGCAGATGCCGCAGAGAGTTGAACATAGCCCCAAACAGGTTCAGCGGATTATCCACCGCATTGGCTTTATTCCTGTCGATTCCAAGCCTTACGCCGAAAGTAGGTAAACGTGGGATTGAGTTTTTCTTATGAAATACATCTATCGGGAAATTCGACATGATGCCGCCATCCACAAATCTTGCTTCTTTAGGAACTGAGCCATAAAATCCGGCCATCGTTTCCCAGTTGGTTTTAGCCTGTGCTCCCGAAGGAAGATTTTTAATGATCAGCGGACTGAAAAAATAGGGTATCGACATGGAAGCCCTGACGAAAAGTGCCGGATTTACTTTGTTAGGATCGGCAAAATAGAGCGCCGACATGCGCGGAAATTCCACCTTGGTTTCAGTGGTGAGGTCGGCTGTGATGATGGCCAGCCTTGGATCAAGCCCGTCCACAGTTTTATCCACTCCCTCTCTGATCTTTAAGTCGGCAGGCCGTGTTCCGAAATGTTTTTCCAGGTCGGCCATGGTTTTCACGCTGTTTTTATTGAGGATGCCGGTCAGCCAGTTTCGGAAGTCATCGCCCGGATTGAGACCCAGGTCATCATAAATTTCATCAATCACCTGCCAGCCTTTCCAAATCAATTTGATCCGCTTTGCTTTTTCTACAAGTGCTTCGATAAAATCCCTGGAATCTTTATTTCCATCCACAAAATCATAGAGGTTTTTATTCACCAGTGCATCAATGATCTTTTCAGATTTGGCCAGTGAAGCATTGCCCATGCCGGCCAGCATCATAGCATTGATGGATCCGGCGGAAGTTCCGGCAAGACTGAAAAAGCGCAGTCCCATCTGTTCAAGCACATACGTATATCCCACCAGGGCCACACCAAGCACGCCACCGCCTTCCTGCACAAGTTCCACATACTGATGATTACTGCTGTCCAAAACGTCCGAAAACTGACGTTCATTGATTTTATCTTTTGCCAATCCCTGGATAATTTTTACCACCTCGGGATGTTGGGTGAAATCGGTTATCTTCATAATAGCGAGAGTTAAGTTTAGGTACCTTAATTAAACATAAATATGCTTAAAATGTTAATAGCTACTGTAAACGGTTTTGATTACAATTTGATCAAATGACTACTCTTTTAGGATACCCGTTTTACAAGATTCGTAATTTTGGCTACCATAAATGAAAAAAATTGTAGCAATATTTTTCTTTATCATTCTCTTCCTGAGCATTTTTGGGTTGTATCCTATTTATACCATTTTACAATACCAGGCCAGGATGGAAATGGCAATTCGTATTCACAAAGGAATTCCTGAAAAAAATCTGCATGAATTTGTTTTTACCGGGAACAATGCCCCTGATTGGATAAAAGACGGAAAAGAATTTGCTGCAAACGGGCATTTATTCGATATCGTTAAAAAAATATGCAGTGGCGATTCAACGATTTATTATTGTGTAAAAGATGTTAAAGAAACCCGGCTGAAACGTGAACTGCATAAAATGATCTCGATGAGTATGCAGCGCAACTTTAAGTCAAGGAAGGTTCAAAAAAAATTGCCCAATTTTTATGAGTTGCGGTATCTTAACGGTAAGTTGAACTCTGCTATCTATTTCGACAATCTGAAAAATAAGCCATCAGATTATCAACAATATTATTTTTCACCCTCTTTCCCGCCCCCTGTACCTCCACCTCAAGCTTAATTTTCTGCTTAGTTTTTAACGCAATTTCAGCGTTTAATTTCCCAAATAATCACAAATAAGAAATTTATTATGATCAGGATGATCATGATTTGGCTGTTTGTGGGAATGCTTGTTAAAGGCTATGCGCAGATCGTTACCATTACCGAAGAGAATACGGGTCAACCCCTTGAATATGTTACTATTTTAAGTGATCATCCAAGATTACTGGTGATAAGCGGAGCCGATGGAAAAGCCGACATTTCAGCCTTCGAAAACGCAATGCAGATCACATTCAGGATGATTGGTTATAAAACGATAACCACATCATACGACCACTTAGCAGAAAGTAACTTTTCAGTGGAACTGGTCCCGTCAGTGACCTCGCTCGACCAGGTAGTGATCTCTGCTTACCGCGACGACATCAGTCGGACAACAGGCCTTCACATTGAGCCACTTCAGAAAAAAGAGATCGAACAATTGGGTACATTTACCCTAACGGATGCTATCAGCAGCATCCCGGGAGTAGCACAGCTGAGCACCGGTCCCGGCATTTCAAAACCGGTTATCAGGGGTTTGTATGGCAACCGTATTCTGGTATTGTTTTCCGGGCTCCGATTTGATAACCAGCAATGGCAGGATGAACATGGACTTGGCCTGTCAAGTCTTGGTATATCGAAGGTGGAAGTCATCAAAGGACCCTTATCCATTTTATATGGTACCGAGGCCATGGGGGGTGTGATCAACATCATCGAGGAAACTGCACCGGAGCAAGGAACGACGGAAACCGATGCGGGAGTTGAGTTTCATTCAAACACGTTGGGTGGTGTAATACAAGCTGGAACTGCTTTGAATAAAGGCAATAAATGGTACCGCATCAGGCTTGGGGCAGAAAACCATGCCGATTATTCCGACGGGAACGGTGAACGGGTGCTCAACAGCCGCTTCAACGGATATTACCTGAAAGGGACCTATGGCTTTGAAAAAGAGCGCTGGCGTTCAGAAAATCACTACGATTTTTCTTTCAATAACTTCGGGTTCATTTTCAGCGATGTGCGAAATTTTTTTACCCCGGACAGCCGCTGGAGCCGAAGCATGGCAGGACCGCACCATATCGTAATGCTCAATATCCTGTCATCTGTAAATACTGTCCACCTGCTGCATTCAACGCTCAAAGTCAATACCGGTATTCAATCCAATTACCGGGCGGAGGACGAGGGAGGAAATGCGCTGAGTTTGCAAATGCACCTGATCACCGGAGAAGCTTCACTCAAGTGGAGCAAGTTGCTGGGGAACAAAACCATGCTTGTTTTAGCCAATAATGCCAGTGTTGAGAACAATACCAACTATGGTAAGCGGAAAATCATTCCGGATGCCTGGATGGCGGAAGATGCTTTTTCGGTTTATTTAAAACAGCAATTTAGTACGGTGGAGTTTGAATATGGCGTAGGAGCAGGGTTCAGGTATATCAAAACGTTGATTACTCCAACTGTGAATTCCGAGGAGAAAGATATTCCTCCTTTCACTCAACTGCGGGGTTTCACGAATGCACTGGCCGGACTCAATTACACGCCTTTTGAAAAGTGGACCTTGAAGTTGAATTTTTCTACCGGCGTTCGTGCGCCCAACCTGGCTGAATTGTCATCCAACGGATTGCACGAAGGCATTTATACATATGAGATCGGTGATCCCGACATGAAAAACGAAAAAAACCTGAGTGGCGATCTCGGGATCATTCATGAGGGAAGGTTTTGGCAGTTGAGCTCATCCGTCTTCCTGAATCATTTTTTCGATTATATCTATCTCGATCCAACCGGTGAGGAATGGTTTGGATTTCCTGTTTACAGATATCGCCAACATAATGCCAATATTTACGGACTGGAGGCTGTGGCATCAATCACCCCTGCAGTGGTGAATGGATTAAAACTTTCGGCGGCTTATTCGGGATTGGTAGGAGAACTGGCAAATGGGGAATTCCTTCCCTGGATGCCGGCGCAGAAGATAACGCCGGAGATCAGATACGGTTATTCAGGTAAAGCAGACTGGTCGTTTTATGGTTTTGTAAACAGCGATTTTGTAATGACCCAGGATCATGTAAATCCGATGGAACAAAATACGCCGGCCTATACCCTGGTCAATTTCGGGCTGGGTGTTGAATTTAAAGCCAAAAAGGCAAGTTATGAGCTGAACCTGACGGCCAACAACCTGCTCGATGAGGCTTATTACGATCATTTATCACGCCTTAAAAACTATGACATTTTAAACATGGGCCGTGATATTTCCATTCATTTGAAAATAAAATTTATCAATCATTTAAAATCTTAATAATATGAAAACGTTATTTAAACTTTTTTTGGTAATCGGAATTATTTCAGTGGTAGTAACTTCCTGTAAAAAAGACGAGGAAGATGAAGGTGAAGAGCTGAAGATTTCATTTAAAACCAGTGCGGGTTATACTTATGCAGATGCTACCCTGCCTGGCGGAACTGCAATTAAAGTGGGTATTGAGGCGGAAACCGAAAAAGCCCAGGACCCGATCATCAAGTTCAATATTTCGGAATCAATAAACGGAGCTACAGCCACAACGGTTTATTCGGAAGATCTGGAAAACACAACTTTCGAATATGATTTTAACTTTACCCTTGATACGGTTTCGGGAAATGAGCATAAATACACCTTTACCATTACCAATCGCGACGGATTAAATGAGCAAAAGAGCATCACATTTACGGTGGAGTAATTACATACTTATTCATCCGATGACTCAGCTACTTAATTAATTCAAATGCATTCATCCGATGACTTGAAGTCATCGGATGAATATTTTACTAACCCTTCCACTTCAATTCCTTAGGAATCCTGCCATTATTAATGGATTCAGAGCGTAACCGTCGGCCGGTAATACGTTCTACCATTCTACCGATCTCCAGCACTTTATCCACATCCAGTCCGGTATCGATGCCCATTTCGTCCATCATCACCACCATGTCCTCGGTGGAGACAAGTCCTACGTCTTTTGCATCTTTATAATAATAAGCTCCGGTACCTGAAACTGGTACACCACTGACAAAATTTGCCGGCTGTCCGCCAATGCCACCCATGGTCGATTCGTAGTTGGTCATTCCGGCCTGCAACGCTGCCAGCACATTGGCCAATCCCCAGCCACGGGTGGTGTGGAAATGGGCAATTTGTTTGTGCGGATTGTCAACGCTATCGAGTAACATCGAGAAATAATCGTAAACCCGGTCGGGAGAAGCAGAACCGTCATGATCAGCATGTTCTACGTCATTGGCTCCGATCTCGAACCAGCGTTTGGTAAACTCAATCGCTTTTTTCGGATCAGTAGGGCCTTCGATGGGGCAGCCCCAGATGGTGCTCACCGTGCCGTTAACTTTTAACCCGGCATCGCGGGCTTTTTTCACCCACTCCTCACTCATTTTCCAGTATTCATCCAGGGAAAGGCCTGAGTTGGTCCGGTGATGAGATTCACTGGTAGATACCATCAATAAAATCCTGTCGGGGCCGTAACCTTCCTGTTTTGCCTGGATGGCGCGCTCCACAGCCCGCTCGCGGATAGTAACAGCAGTGAGCATCACATCGTCGAGTTTGCCTTTCAGTTTTTTACTGGTTCGAATGGCCTTGAAAAGGTTATCACAATCCTTAAACTGCGGCATTCCTTTGGGATTGCCATAGTTTGAAACTTCAATGTGTTTGAATCCGGCCAGGACCAATTGTTCCGCCACCCACAATTTGGCTTCGGTGGGGATAAATTTTTCTTCGTGCTGAAAACCGTCACGCACGGTTATGTCGCCGATAACTACTTTTTTGGGATAGTTCATACTTTTATTTTTATCGTAATTAATTTCTTTTTTAAGTTGATAAGTGACTAAAGTGATCTAAAGTGACTAAAATTTTGACCCAAGTATTTTAAAATAATCCTCTTTCCCCAACTTACCAACTTTAGCTCACTCCAAACTTTAGTTCACTTCCAACTCTAGTTCACTTACAAACTTTCCTTCTAAAAAACATCATAATAAAACTCCAGGCTTTCGGGGTTTGCCAGGGCATCGCGGTTTTTTACCTTTTGCCCGTGGATGATCTGTTTCACTGCTATTTCAACCTTTTTACCATTGATCGTATAGGGGATTTCCGGAACTTCTTTAATGATGGCCGGCACATGGCGCGGGCTGCAATTATCCCGGATGGTAGTTTTGATCTTTTTGATCAATGCTTCATCCAGTTGATAACCGGCATTTAAAATTATAAAAAGCACCACGATCTCATCGCCATCCAGTTTTTTCCCCACCACCACCGAGTCTTCGATCTCTTCCATGGTTTCCACCACACCATAAATTTCTGCGGTACCAATGCGCACTCCCTGCGGGTTGAGCGTGGCATCCGAACGGCCGTACATGGTAATGCCGCCATGCCCGCTGATCACAATGTTATCGCCATGCCGCCACACGTTTGGGTAAACTTCAAAATAAGCTGCATGATAACGTTTGTTTCCGGGGTCATTTAAAAAATGCAAGGGCATGGATGGAAAAGGCCGGGTGCACACAAGTTCGCCCTGTTCGTCAATTACCGGCTGGCCCTCATCATCAAAACACTCCACCGCCATACCCAGTCCCCGGCACTGTATTTCACCGATATGAACCGGCAAAGTAGGACTTCCGAGCATAAAGCAGGAAATGATATCGGTGCCTCCGGCAATGGATGACAATTGAACATCTTCTTTCCAGTGTTTATATACATATCGGTAACTGGCATCAATCAAGGGAGAGCCGGTGGAAGCGATCACGTTCAGCTTCGGGAAATCCGAAATCTCTTTGGGAATAACACCTTCACTTTCGAGGGAGGCAATGTATTTGGCGCTGGTCCCGAAAAAAGAGATCCCCAGCTCATCCGCCATTCTGAGCAAGGCATCCGGAGTGGGGTAAAATGGGTTACCGTCAAATAGAACCAGGGTGGCACCTGTAGCAAGCGCACTCACAAACCAGTTCCACATCATCCAGCCGCAGGTGGTGAAATAAAAAACGGTTTGCATTTCATCAATGTTTGAATGGAGAATCAGTTCTTTTAAATGCTGGATCAACGTTCCTCCGGCGGAATGTACAATACTTTTCGGAAGTCCGGTAGTACCGCTCGAATACATGATATACAAGGGATGATCAAAAGGAAGCTGTTCGAAAGTCAATTCCTGATCAGTGGGCTGGGCGAACTCGTTCCAGCTTTTTCCTTTTGGAATTGCTTTTATATCGAGGTTTCCGGTGTAATCGGTCATAACCACCGCTTCAAGTGAAGGAAGTCCGGCCAGGATCTCTTTGAGTTTTTCCTGCGAATCAAACGCTTTTCCTTTGTAGAAGTAACCGTCGGCTGCAAAGATCACTTTGGGATTGATCTGCGAAAAGCGATCCAGTACCCCTTTGGTCCCAAAATCAGGAGAAGTTGAGGACCAGATCGCACCAATGGAAGTGGAGGCCAGCATCCCGATAACTGTTTCGGGCATATTGGGCATAAAGGCTGCAACACGATCATCTTTTTTCACCCCCAATTTTTTCAAACCGGCAGCCACTCGTTTTACTTCTTCATAAAGTTCAGCATAAGTGATTTCCCGTTTCACCGAATCTTCACCCCTGAAAATAATGGCGGTATGATCATCTCTTCGGCGCAACAGGTTTTCAGCAAAATTGAGTTTAGCTCCCTGAAACCACTTCGCACCTGGCATTTTATGCGGATCGTCGAGGATTTCAGTGTAAGGTTTGGATGCTATGACTTTCGTAAAGTCCCACACTTCCGCCCAGAAATTCTCAATGTTTTCCACACTCCAGCGATGGACAGTCGGGTAAGTATTATCGCGCAGGTGATATTTATCGGCAATGTAACTTAGGAAACGGTACATTGTGGAACTGGTCTTATAATTTTCGGCAGGTCTCCAAAGGATGGTATCTGTCATTCATTAATTTTTTTATGGAAAAATATCCAGTGCAAGTTCATAGGCTTCATTAAAGGCCTCTTCGTTTATATGAATCGGGAAGTTATTGATCTCCAGGTATTCGAGCAGGTTGCTTGTACGCAGGTTACCCACCATCCGGTTTTCGGCCATGGGGCAGCCTCCCAGCCCGTTGATCACCGTATCATAAGCGCGACAACCATGAATAAAGGCCGCATTCACTTTTTTATACCAGTGGCGAACGGTGGTGTGCAAATGAAACCCGAATTCAATATCCGGGAAGGCGGGTATTAGCATCGAAAACAGGGAATTGATGTTTTTTTTGCTTGAGATGCCCACGGTATCCGAAAGGGGGATCGTACGCACACCCATGTTGTAAAGGCGCTGCACCCAATCGGCCACCAGCTCGGGATTCCATTCATCACCATACGGGTTACCAAATGCCATGGAGATATAAACCACAAGCTCTTTGTTTTTTTTCACACAGATCTCCATCAGTTCGTCCACCGTTTGCACCGACTTTTCAATGTTGGAATTGATATTTCGCTTGAGGAAAGTGGGCGAGATGGAAAACGGAAAACCGAGGTAGCTGATCTCATCAAACGAAGCTGCATCAGCACCTCCGCGGCTATTGGCAATGATGGCCAGCAATTTGGTGTCGGTAGAACTCAGGTCGAGTTTTTTGACTACCTCCCCCGTGTCAGCGAGTTGCGGAATCGCTTTGGGTGAAACAAAACTTCCAAAGTCAATTACATCGAACCCCACCCTCAGCAGTGCATTGATGTAGCGCACCTTATCCTCAGTGGGGATAAAACGGGTGAGCCCTTGCATGGCATCGCGCGGTGATTCAACTATTTTGACTTTTTCCATTTATGCTCCTATATATCTTGAGATAACCAATCGCTGTATTTCGGAAGTTCCTTCTCCTATCTGTAATAAACGCTGATCGCGGTAAAAACGTTCAACGTCGTAGTCTTTCATGAGTCCATATCCACCATGAATTTGTACTGCTTCATCGGCAACTTCCTTAGCAATTTCAGAACAATAGAGTTTCGACATGGCGGCTTCCTTACCGTAAGGTTTACCGGCATCTTTCAGCCAGCAGGCTTTATAAAGCAGGTTGCGGGCCAATTCGATTTTAGTAGCCATATCGGCCAGTTTAAAGGCATTCACCTGGAATTTAGCGATCGGTTTCCCGAATTGTTTCCGTTCATTGGCATACTGCAAAGCCAGTTCGAAAGCACCCTGAGCACATCCCAGACCCATGGCTGCAATGGAAAGCCTTCCGGAGTCGAGCGTGTGGAGCATGATGTGTGAGCCTTCACCCACTTTACCGAGCAGATTACTTTCGGGAACCCGGCAATCATCAAAATATAATTCAGCGGTATCCGAGGCTCGCCACATCATTTTGCCGTGCATGGTCACCTGTTTAAAACCGGGAGTATCGCGCTCAACGATGATGGTTGTAAATTCTTTTTTGCCGTTTTCATGGGTTTTGGTAACAGCCTGAACCGTGGAACCAATGCTGATATCGCATGAGCCATTGGTAATAAATATTTTTGAACCATTGATCACCCACTCGCCGTTTTCGAGCTGGGCGGTTGTTTTTGTCCCTCTTGAATCGGAGCCGGCATTGGGTTCGGTCAGGCCAAAACCCCACAGCGCTTCGCCGGAGCAAAGCTGGGGCAAATATTTCATTTTTTGCTCTTCAGAGCCAAACACATACAGGGGACCTATACCAAGCGAGTTATGCGCTGCCAGGGTTGCCGCTTGCGAACCATCAACGCGGGCGATCTCTTCCACTGCAATAATGTAGGTAAGGGTATCGAGACCCTGTCCGCCATACTTTTCAGGAAGATACATTCCGAACAAACCAAGTTCGCCCATTTTTTTGGTGAGATCGTAAGAGAATTCACCTTTCTCGTCCAAAGCCGGCGCCACAGGTTTAATTTCTCGTTCGGCAAAATCCCTGACAGTGTCGCGAATCATGCGTTGTTCTTCGGTTAAATCAAAATTCATTGTTATATTTTAAGGTTAGGAATAAAAACCCTCTAAATTATGAAAAAGACTGAAAACACAAGCGTTCAGCGGCGCAATTTTTAGTTTTTCTGTAAGATGAATCAAAATAAACTGCCCGGATTGCTTGCAGGACTAAACTCATGAACAAATTTATATTTGTTAATGTTTATTGCGGCAAAACAATTAGTTTTGCTAACCAAATCATTACCTATTACTTATGGCTACTACCCGACTCAGGCCTAAATGCCGGATCGTAACTCAACAATCGGCCTCCGACATTCTGAAAAAGTTCAGTCAGCGTATTAAAGAAAACAGCGATGTGCTGGAAGGGCAGGTGGTTCAGGAGCATGCTTTTGTAAGGCTCCCCGAATCGATGCAGCATTACTGGTCACCCGAACTGCATGTGTGGGCACGTGAAGAAGAGGGCGAAACCATAGTATATGGTGTGATGGGCCCCAAGCCTAAGATCTGGACCATGTTTATGTTCATTTACACCGGTATACTTACCGCAGCATTTTTAGGAAGTGCATACGGAATCATTCAGCTATACCTTGGGATGGATGCACCTTTTTTGTGGAGTATTCCATTAGGTATTTTGGGGATGGCATTTGCATATGGGGCTGCTCAATACGGGCAGTACCAGGCCAAAGATCAAATGGAGGCGCTGAGATTATTTCTTGAAGAGACAGTTGGAGAAGAGGTCCCGATCAAACAATATTAGTTATCACTGATCATCGAAACCAGCTCCTTACTTCCATCTACCATATCACCGGTTTTTACATTCACCTTGTCAATTTTACCATCGCGCGGACTCAAGATGTTATTCTCCATTTTCATCGCTTCCACGATCATCAACACATCGCCTTTTTTCACTTTGGCTCCGTTCTTTATATTGATCTTGATCACTTTTCCGGGCATTGGCGAAACGATCTCTCCATCCTTACCACCTATTTCACCCGTTCCCAGGTAATCTTCCGAAGGAAGTACATCATGGCGGGCAACTGTGAAAATATGACCATTGTAACTCACAAAGCCTCTTCCGAGCTTATCGCGGGAAATATAAAATACCATGGAATGGCCGTCAACAATGAGTTCGAGGTTGTTTTCCTGCATGGACCGAAGTTCGGTTTTGTATTCCTTTCCTGTAACACGGAAATTAATTGCTCCATGTCCATCATTTAAAATTCTAACCGACATTGTTTGGTCATCCACATTTACCTTAATGTCCATCAAATCGCGCCAGTAACCGATTTCATTCCAAACGTTATAATCCCTGTCATCAGTAAACATCAGGTCCTCATGAAAGCCATACACCAGATATGCAAGGGCCGGCAGATTGGCATCAATCTTTGCCTTTTCCTTTTCAATGAGCTTAACCAGGTCGTTGGTATGTTCATCACAATATTTGGTAGAGATCTGATTGTCGATATAAGCCTTGTTTTGCAGAACCTGCGTCAGAAAAGGGATGTTGGTTTTGATTCCGTGAACGGTATATTCCCGCAAGGCACGGATGGTTTTTTCACGGGCCATTTCCCTGTCTTCGCCCCAAATTACAAGCTTGCTAATCATGGGATCGTAAAAACTGTGAATGGTAGTAGCTTCGGCTATGCCGGTGTCGATGCGTATTTCATCATCTTCCGGTTCGAGATACAAGGACATATCTCCCGGCGAAGGGAGGAAATTATTGGAAGGGTCTTCGGCATAGATCCTGCATTCGATGGCATGACCAAACTGGTTGACCTCCGCCTGCTCAAAACCAAGCGGATTGCCGGCAGCGATAAGTATCTGCTCCCTCACAATATCAATTCCGGTTACCATTTCGGTTACAGGATGCTCCACCTGCACCCGGGTATTCATTTCAAGGAAATAAAAATTCAAATCTTTGTCCACAAGAAACTCAACGGTACCGGCATTGTTGTAACCGATCTCTTTGGCGATCTTCACGGCAGCGGCACCCATTTTTTCACGCACCTCCTGGGTTAATGTCGGTGAAGGTGACTCTTCGATGATCTTCTGGTAGCGGCGCTGGATGGAACATTCCCTTTCGAAAAGATGGACTGCGTTACCATGATTGTCGCCGATCACCTGTATTTCAATGTGTCGAGGCTCTTCAACATATTTTTCTATAAATACAGCTTCATCGCCAAAGTATGATTTGGCTTCGCGGCTGGTACTTTCCAGGATTTCGGGCAGATCTTTCAGATCTCTAACGATTCGCATTCCTTTACCTCCACCGCCTGCAGCAGCTTTCACCAGGATGGGCAATGGAATGGTTCCCGCTTTTTTCTGTAAGGTCTTCACATCACCGGTGATCCCTTCCGTCATCGGAATGCCGATCTTTTTCACAAATTCCCGCGACTCGATCTTGTTTCCCATCAGTTTGATGGATTTGGTATTGGGGCCAATGAAAACGATACCCGCCTTTTCACATGCAGCAACAAAAGCAGCATTTTCCGACATAAAACCATAACCCGGATGGATGGCTTCTGCACCGGCGTGTTTGGCAATCTCTATGATCTTTTTAATATTAAGGTAGGTATCACTTAATTCGACACTGTCACCCAAACTGTAGGCTTCGTCGGCCATTTCCACATGCAGACCTTCTTCATCTGCCGATGAATAAATGGCTACGGTTTCAATTCCCAGATCGTGGGCCGAATAAATTACCCGAACGGCGATTTCGCCACGGTTTGCGATGAGTATTTTTTTGAAAAGATTCATTTTTATATTAATTCTTTATTTTTAAATGTTTATTGATCAGTTGGCAATTAGCAGTTGGCAGTTTGCAATTGTGGGCACTATTTTAAGATTGAACTCCATATTTATTTGGATTTTCAATCATATGATTTAACAGCCTCCCGACTTCCAGACTTTTTTGATTTAGTTCTACATATACCTCTTCTGAAATATATTTGCATGCAACTGCAAAGTGCAGCCAAACCTGTGTTTCTGCGTTTTCACTATCAGAATCACTCGATTTACTTATAAAATGTTTAAAATACCTTCGTTTACGGTAAGCTTCTCCAATATTAGCGCAAACAGACCTGGAACTGCGCCTTACTTGATCCGTCAATGAATAAGTTTCCTCTTTCGGAAAAGTCTTACTAATTTCAAATATTTCCATAGCTAAATCGAACGCTTTTCTGTAAACCAATAAATCTTTAAAATCCATGACTTGATATTTTAGTTAATAATGCATCTCAAAATAATAACTATCACTTTGACCCCTGCCAACTGCATACTGCAAACTGCAAACTGCTATTTTCTGCCCATAAATCACCTCGTCCACCCTGGCTTCCTTTTTTCCAAAAACGCCGCCATTCCCTCCTGTCCTTCTTCCGAAGCGCGCAGATTGGCGATCAGATCAGCCGTATAATCAGTGATCCCAGGTCCGCCTTCGTTCATCACTTTCATGATCATTTCTTTGGTGGCCTTTACAGCTCCGGGCGCTGCCGAGTTAAACTCTTTGATATAACCCGCCACAATCTCTTCCAGTTCATTTTCACTGACAGTCCGATTGACCAAACCCGCTTTTTCAGCTTCATTTCCAGTAAACCGTCTTCCGGTCATCATCAGCTCTTTACCTTTGAATTCACCGGTTCTTATTAAAACAAATGGTCCGATGGTAGCCGGGGAAATACCCAGCTTTACCTCACTGAAAGCAAATTTGGTGTTCTCTTCGGCGATTACAATATCGCAAGCAGCAATCAAACCATTGGCTCCGCCAAAACAGGCACCATGAACGACAGCCAGTGTTGGCCTTGAACAATTGTAAACCGATTCGAATAACTTCGCCAGCTTTTTGCCATCCTCATAGTTTTCCCTGTATCCAAATTTGGCAATGCCTTTCATGTAATTGAGATCGGCACCCGCACAAAACGATTTGCCATTTCCGCGAAGGACCACCAGTCGAATGTCTTCCAGTTTTTCAATTTCGAGGAAACATTCGGTTAGCTCGGCGATCATCACATCATTGAAGGCATTGTGGATATCGGGCCGGTTGAGCCGGATCTCAGCAATTTGATTATCAACTGTATAAAGTATGGTTTTAAAAGATTTCATGTATAAAATTTTTAATGTTCCCCATATCGTTTCCGAACAGAAGATTTTTTGTAATCGGTACGGTTGAGGGTTTCATCATGGTTCGGATCATACGCTTCCCGGTTGGAATAAACCACTTCGCCGCTTTCATTTTCCCATCGGTAGCGCCATTGGTTAGTACCGACCTCCACCTCATTGGTATAAGGATTTACATATTCTTCCCGGTCCATCAAAGTGAGAAACATATCATTGTTGATCTCGGCATAGGTTTTCTGATGCCCTTCCTGAATCTCTTTGTCCATTTGTTGCAGGTGGCGAAGCACTTCCGCATTGATGGCACCCCTTTGTACCTGCCCCTGCACTTCACCAATCATCCATTGCATATTGATCTTTACAGACCGAATCATTTCCAGAAATACAGGTTCCCAGCTCTCAAACTGATCAATTGGCGCCCGGGCATAGAGGGTAAAACGATTTTTCCATAGTCCGGCACCCAGTTCACCAAAATCCTGGGTGGCAGCGATAATGCGCTCTTTATACTTCACACCAGCTTCTGTGTATGTGATAGTAGTAACGGCAGCCGTATAAAAACATGTCATCCCGATAAAAGCATCTGCTTTTTTAATTCCTTCTACAATTTCATCAGAGGATTTGCTATCGATCACCTCGTAATCGGGCATATATGGATGCGCGTATGGGATCACCACCTGCCTGATAAAAGCCTCTGCATCCATTTTGGGAATCACCATCATGCCGTTGTAATTGCTGCCAATTGGGAATGCTCCCATTTGTCCGGCCGGCGACATGCTCATATCAAAGTAGTTCATGTCGGGTAGCCACCTCATCATAACAGAACCGCTATGATCCTTTTTAAAACTGATGTCCAGCTTGGCGTCCATTGCATTACCGGAACCACCTCCTGTTGTCGGGTCAATCCTGTAAATACCGCCTTCTATAATCCACTGATCCGGAACCAGCAAGGTAAAAGCTTTTTCACGCGGCTCGGAGGTCTTTTTAAAAATCATGGTTTCAGGAAGCTGGGCAAAAATAACTTCCGAAGACAAGATCAAAACAAGCAGGTATAGTTGGTAAAGCGATTTCATGACGACTGAATTACATCCGGAATACCCCGTTTTTCATGTCCGGGAATTTTTGGTTCAGCGAAGCGGCAATTCCCATTGCAATGATCTTACGGGTATCTACCGGATCGATGATGCCGTCGTCCCAAAGCCGTGAAGTACTATAATACGGTGAACCCTCTTCATCATACTTTTTCAGGATCTCGGCCCGTAATTTTTCACGAGCCACCGGATCAAGTTTTTTACCCGCTTTGGCTAATTGCTCTTCTTTTACCTGTATCAAAACACCAGAGGCTTGTTCACCACCCATCACCGATATCCGGGCATTGGGCCACATGAACAGAAGGCGAGGATCGTAAGCCCGGCCTGCCATTGCATAGTTTCCGGCTCCAAATGATCCACCAAAAACAACCGTAAACTTCGGCACATTGGCATTGGCCACGGCATGTACGAACTTAGCACCATCCCTGGCAATACCGCCATGTTCGTATTGTTTACCTACAATAAAACCGGTGATATTTTGCAGGAATAACAACGGAATTTTCCTGATTTGACAAAGCTCCACAAAATGAGCACCTTTCAAGGATGATTCTGAAAACAGCACGCCATTATTGGCAACGATCCCTACCGGATAACCCATGATGTTGGCAAAACCGGTGATCAAAGTAGGTGCGTAGCGTGTTTTGAATTCATGAAATCGGCTGCCATCCACCATTCGTGCGATGATCTCTTTAGCATCCACCGGTTTCCGAAAATCGATAGGCGCCAGGCCGTACAGTTCTTGTGGGTCATAATACGGATCTTCAACCGGCGATATTTCAAGTTGCTGCTTTTCATTTTTTTCAAGGGTTTGAAAAATATTGCGACAGATTTGGATGGCATGCTGATCGTTTTCAGCGTAATGATCTGCCACACCCGAAATGGAGGTATGCACATCCGCACCACCCAGTTCTTCAGGAGTAACTACTTCGCCGGTGGCAGCTTTTACCAAAGGAGGGCCACCAATAAAAATAGTGCCTTGTTTTTTTACGATGATGGTCTCATCGCTCATCGCCGGTACATAAGCACCACCTGCTGTACATGATCCCATCACGATGGCGATCTGCGGAACACCCATGGCAGAGAGCTGTGCCTGGTTATAAAAAAAGCGGCCAAAGTTGAAACGGTCGGCAAACACTTTGGCTTGTTCCGGCAAAAAGATTCCACCCGAGTCGACCATATACACACAGGGCAACTTGTTTTCGATGGCGATCTGCTGTGCACGAACATGCTTTTTGATGGTTTCATCCACGTAGGTTCCGCCCTTTACGGTGGCGTCATTGGCCACGATCAGGGTTTCCTTTCCATGAACGATGCCGACACCGGTAATGATCCCGGCTGATGGAAACTGATCACCATGTGCCCCGAAGGCAGCCAGTTGGCTCAGTTCCATAAAAGGGGTGTTGGGGTCAATCAGCAAGTCTATCCGCTCGCGGGCTAATAACTTACCCCGTTTTTTATGCCGGATCACCGAGGGATCATCGTCCCTTACTTTTACCTTTTCGAGGTGAGATTTATATTCATTTAATACCTTCAAAAATGCATCCCGGTTTTTTTGAAATTCCTTTGAATGCACATCAATTTTTGATTCTATTCTGTACAAAATGTATGGTTTTTATATTGATGAATGATATGAAAATTTGGCTGTGAATAAGCGCAAGTAAATTTATGTAAAATTTGGCTGCTGGCAAGTCATTCTACATAAAAATCCCTTTAAATTGAGATAAATAGAAAATGTTTAAATTTGATCAATCATAAATTTCATGTATGAGTTTATTCGAAAAATTGGATGCCCGAATCACAGGAATCAGCAATGGTTTATTGTTAGTACTCAACTTCTTCTTTATTTTCCTTGTTCCGTTTCTACCCACGTCCATGCATCAGGAAACCGGGACAATCATATTCACCATGATTTTCTTAAGCAGTGTATTTGCACTCGAAACTAACCGAAAACTCATTTTCAGCATTGCCATTATTGCCGTGATAACCGAATGGATTGCATTTATCCTGGATTTACCCACCCTGAATCTCATTTCACAATTGGTAAATATTCTTTTTTTCCAATTGATCGTAATAAAACTGATAGTTCAAATTGCTAAAAGTAAAAAGGCAGATTCAAGTGTGATTTTAGAATCAGTTAACGGGTATTTAATGCTGGGATTATTGTTCACCACCTGGGTGGCAATTGCTACCTTTGTTGACCCACATGCGTTTTCATTCCAGTCGGAGGACCCGCGTTTGCAGGATTTTAGCTACTTCACCTTTATTACTATGACCACCCTGGGTTATGGAGATGTTACTCCCCAGCTCCCTTTTTCGCGGGCACTTGCCATGCTGATAAGCACTGCCGGACAAATCTACGTTGCAGTAATCATTGCCATGCTTGTCGGAAAATATGCCTCAGCCGGAAAGTCAGAAGAATAGCATATTAAATAGTTTCGAGCTTAAAAGTTTCTTTTACCCTTGGACCTTTTTCGGTGTATTCCAGTGTGCAGCATTCATTATAAAGATCGTGTTCAAGAAAGATCACAAATTCATTTTCAATAACCTCTTTAAAAAAGGCCTCTTTTTCCTTTAGTGTAAGCAATGGCTGCGTATCATAGGCCATCACATATGGAATAGGAACATGTGCTATTGATGGCAAAAGGTCGGCTGTAAAAACAATGGTTTTGCCATTATAATTTACAAATGGGATCATCTGCCCATCGGTGTGGCCACTGTAGAATTTGACATGAAAACCAGGAAATAACTCTCCTTCATTTTCAACCAGTTTAAGTTGTCCACTGGCTTCGATAGGAAGAATATTTTCTTTCAGAAAAGAAGCTTTCTCCCGATGATTTGGATTTATTGCCCATTCCCACTGGTCTTTGCTGATCCAGTAAGTAGCATTTTTGAAAGCAGTTTCAAACTGATCTTCGCCGGTTTTGATGATGCTTCCGCCACAATGATCAAAGTGCAGATGGGTGAGCACCATATCGGTGATATCATCGCGACTATACCCCAATGCAGAAAGGGATTTATCCAGTGAATCATCGCCGTTGAGGTGGTAATGTTTCAGGAATTTTTCATCCTGCTTATCTCCGATACCGTTATCAATAAGGATTTTTCGGTCGCCATCCACCACCAGCAGGCAGCGCATCGACCAGTTGCAAAGATTGTTTTCATCGGCCGGGTATGATTTTTCCCAAATCGTTTTGGGAACCACGCCAAACATGGCCCCGCCATCCAGTTTCAGATTCCCGGTTTCTATTTTGTGAAGTTGCATAAACTCTTGTTATTTAATTTTAAAAGGCACATTTCTAACAAATAAATCACAGGATAGTTTAGTTCCAATAGCCAAAGGATCGTTATTTTTGTCGAAAACAACTACTTCAGAGGTTAAATTTAGCATATGAACAAAATCACACAATTATTCAACATCCAATACCCCATCGTACAAGCCGGTATGATCTGGTGTAGCGGATGGGAGCTGGCTTCAGCAGTGAGCAATGCCGGCGGACTTGGACTTATTGGATCCGGTTCGATGTACCCTGATGTTTTAAGAACACACATTCAAAAATGTAAGGCTGCCACAGATAAACCATTCGGAGTAAATGTACCATTGATCTATCCCCAAATTGATGATCATATTAAAATCATCATTGAAGAAGAAGTGAAGATCGTTTTTTCATCTGCCGGCAATCCCAAAAAATATACCTCCTTCTTAAAAGAGCATGGAATTACTGTGGTGCATGTTGTGGCCGGGGTTAAGTTTGCTTTAAAAGCACAGGAGGCAGGAGTTGATGCCATCGTTGCTGAAGGATTTGAAGCTGGCGGGCATAATGGCTCCGACGAAACCACCACCATGGTGCTGATCCCACAGGTAAGGGAGGCGGTTGATATTCCGTTGATCGCGGCAGGCGGAATTGGCTCGGGAAGGGCTATGCTGGCTGCTATGGCCCTGGGTGCTGATGGCGTGCAAATTGGAAGCCGGTTTGTTGCTTCGGTTGAATCATCCGGACATGAGAACTTTAAAAAAGCTATCATGGACGCTGGGGAAGGTAGTACAAAGCTGGTATTGAAAAAACTGGTTCCGGTTCGTTTGATTAAAAACAGTTTTTTTGAAAAAGTAGTTGAAGCTGAAAATCGTGGGGCATCGCGAGAAGAATTGACTGATTTACTTGGCAGGGCAAGGGCCAAAAAAGGGATGTTTGAAGGCGATTTGGAGGAAGGCGAACTGGAGATAGGGCAGGTATCGGGAATGATCAAAAATATTAAACCGGCCGGAGATATTTTGCAGGAAATAATTGAGGAATTTGAGTTAGCCAAAAAGGAGCTCCAGAAAATTCAAATCAGTTAATTTGGTTTTCGAACAGGTTGGTTATGGAAATTCATACCTTCTGTGTATATTTGCCTTTCGATAATTATTTTCTTATCAATCTAGCGTAATATCCAAAGACAATATGAATTTCGAACTTTCTGAAGAGCAAAAGATGATCCGGGATGCCGCCCGTGATTATGCTCAACGCGAACTTATTACCGACGTTATTGAACGGGATTACAAGGCCGAATATCCCACAAAACACATTAAGGCTCTTTCCGAGCTGGGTTTTATGGGCATGATGGTTGACCCTGCTTATGAGGGCGGCGGTATGGACACCGTTTCTTATGTTTTGGCAATTGAGGAAGTTTCAAAAGTAGATGCTTCAGTTAGTGTGATCATGTCGGTAAATAACTCCCTTGTTTGTTATGGCATTCAGAAATATGGTACCGAAGCTCAAAAGAAAAAATACCTTCCTGATCTGGCTACAGGGCGTAAAATAGGTGCCTTCCTTTTATCGGAACCCGAGGCTGGATCTGACGCCACTATGCAACGTACAACTGCAGAAGATAAAGGAGACCATTATCTGTTGAATGGCACTAAAAACTGGATCACCAATGCACATTCAGGATCGGTTTACCTTGTTATTGCACAAACTCATCCTGAAAAAAAACATCACGGTATCAATGCTTTTATTGTGGATAAAGACACACCCGGCATCAGCCTCGGACCTCATGAAGACAAAATGGGCATGCGAAGTTCGGATACCCATTCGGTGATGTTTACCGATGTAAAGGTGCCAAAAGAAAACCGTATCGGAGAGGATGGATTCGGATTTAAATTTGCCATGAAAGCACTGGAAGCCGGCCGGATTGGTATCGCTGCACAAGCACTCGGATTAGCCTCAGGCGCATTGGAGCGGTCTATTCAATACGCCAAAGAACGAAAAGCATTTGGTACTCAGATTGCCAATCATCAAGCCATCGCTTTTAAAATTGCCGACATGGCGGTGAAAGTTGAAAATGCACGCAATCTCTGTCTGAAAGCTGCATGGAACAAAGACAATGGAAGACCATTTGTAATTGAAGGCTCGATGGCCAAACAATACTGCGCCGATATTGCCATGCAAGTAACCACCGAGGCTGTGCAGATTCACGGTGGATATGGTTATGTAAAAGAATACCATGTGGAACGCCTGATGCGCGAAGCAAAGCTTACGCAAATCTATGAAGGCACGTCAGAGGTACAGAAAATTGTGATTTCGAGAAATCTGTTGAGAGATTAAATGTTTTCCAAATTTCAACCAACCGCCTTGAAAGGTATAAAATGCTAAATTTGTACCTCACAATTGATTTAATTTCAAACAAACTATAAATTTTACAATATGAAAATACTGATTTGTATAAGTAACGTACCTGATACCACGACCAAGATCAGGTTTGTGAACGACAATACAGCCTTTGATACCAATGGTGTTCAGTGGATCATCAATCCATGGGACGAATTGGCATTAACAAGGGCATTGGAATTAAAGGAAGGCTCTGGTGGAGCCATCGAAAAGGTGAGTGTGATCAGTGTTGGTCCACAAACTTCTGAACCAACACTTCGCAAAGCAATGGCCAT
This sequence comes from Bacteroidales bacterium, assembly GCA_020438105.1. Lineage (GTDB taxonomy): Bacteria > Bacteroidota > Bacteroidia > Bacteroidales > JAADJA01 > JAADJA01. The sequence continues at coordinate 24,453 of JAGQVE010000019.1, read as the reverse complement.
TGGAGCTGATGACGCAATCCGCGTTAATGCCGACCCAAAAGATGCTTATGCTGTGGCCCATCAACTGGCAGAAGCCATCAAAGATGAAGGGTATGACCTGGTTATTTCCGGTATAGAGTCTTCAGATTATAATGGAGCAGCAGTTGGTGGCATGTTGGCAGAGTTCCTGGGATACGCATCCGTGAGTTCCGTTTCAGGAATTGATTTCGAAAATGGTGGATTTACTGTAAAACGTGAGATTGATGGTGGTTCGGAAATGGTTGCCGCTCAAACACCTTTTGTTGCAATCATTCAAAAAGGGGTTGCTATTGTTCCAAGGATACCTTCCATGCGGGGGATCATGCAGGCACGGACCAAACCCTTGAAAGTAGTTGAAGGAGCTGTGACGGATAACCTCACCGAATTTGTGGATTATGAAATGCCACCTGCCAAAGCAACCTGCAAAATGGTGGACCCTGAAAATATGAAGGAGTTGGTGAATCTGTTGCACACAGAGGCTAAAGTCCTTTAATAATAGCCACTGATTACACTGATTACTCAGATTAGGAATGACACAGATGAATTATCCGGAAACTAAATACCCATTGCAGAAAGAAACCTATGAGATCATTGGTGCTTGCATGGAGGTGCACCGGAATTTGGGTCATGGGTTTCTGGAGATTGTGTACAAAGATGCTTTGGAGTATGAGTTTCTGCAAAATGGCATTCCTTATGAACACGAGAAGAAATATGATGTCAATTATAAAGACATTGTTCTGAAACATAAGTTTTATGCTGATTTTGTGGTTTATGATAAAATCATTTTGGAGGTGAAAGCTACAAATGGTGTAGCCACCGATCATTTTACAAGGGTGATTAATTATCTGGCAGCCTCCAATTGTAAAATTGGCTTACTCGTTAACTTCGGCGAAGCATCCCTATATCATAAACGATTTATCCTCTAAATCTGTGAAATAAAAAATCAGTGAAAATCAGTGAAATCAGAGGCAACAAAACAATTAATCTGTGAAAATCTATGAAATTAGTGGCGAACTAAAGAAATAAATCAGTGACAATAAAAAAATAGCAATCATGAGCATATTAGTATATACAGAAAACTGGGATGGTAAATTCAAAAAATTAAGTTACGAATTGGTAAGCTTTGCCAAAGGAATTGCCGATATGAGCGGAACTTCTGTTACCGTCCTCAGCATCGGAAATGTTGATTCCGACGAATTGAATAAACTTGGGAGTTATGGTGCAAATAAGATCGTTGAAGTAAAAGATGACCGATTGAGTCATTTGATCAATGGCGCTTACAGCTCCATCATCAGTCAGGTGGCCGAAAAAGAAGGCTCCTCGGTGGTGATCCTGAGCAACAACAACACAGGAAAAGCACTGGCTCCGCGTTTATCCGTTAAACTGAAAGCAGGACTTGTTGCCGGCGTAAATGCATTGCCATCATCCACCGATCCATTTATCATCAAGAAAAAAGCTTTCACAGGAAAGGCATTTGCCAACGTAAAGGTGAATTCAGATAAAAAGATCCTGACCCTGAATCAAAATTCATTTGGTGTAAAAGAATCAGGAGGAAGTGCATCTGTTGAGACTTTTTCACCTTCATTGGGTGATGCCGACTTCAAAACAGAAGTGAAAGATGTACACAAAGTAACTGGTAAAGTATTGCTGAATGATGCCGAAATAGTGGTTTCCGGTGGCCGTGGCATGAAAGGCCCTGAAAACTGGGGACCAATCGAAGAGCTGGCAAGTCTGTTAGGTGCAGCAACTGCATGCTCACGCCCTGTTTCAGATGAAGGCTGGCGCCCCCACGAAGAACATACCGGTCAAACAGGAAAGATCATTGCTCCGAACCTCTATATTGCCGCTGGTATTTCCGGAGCTATCCAACACGTTGCAGGAATTAGCTCTTCAAAGTGTATCGTTGCCATTAATAAAGACAACGAAGCGCCTATCTTCGAAGCTGCCGATTACGGAGTTGTAGGTGATGCCATGCAGGTGCTACCGGCACTGGTGGAAGCCGTAAAGGCATTTAAGGTGGAGAACTAAGAGATAGTTCGAAGTTTGAGGTTCGAAGTTAGTTAGCGCTAATAATAGATATTTGAAGGCGGTTTTAGTAACTGCCTTTTTTCGTCAAGGAATTTTTGGTATTTTTGCTTAAAACAAGAATAAATGAAGCTAAAAGCCATCCCTTATTACTGTATTCGCACAATTTATTTGGTCCTAATCTCCCTGTTAATGCTATATTGCAAACCGGAAGAATCAGATTTTGTGCCGGATGTTAACGAGTCTCCCAAAAAAATGCTGCTTTATAATTCCGGTTCGTGGAAATTAAGTTCAGTACCTGCGTCTTTTCCAGAGGCTGATCTTGATAGTAACATTGCATCAGGATTTAACAGAGGTTTTATTTCGTGGTATACGATAGATCACAGTATATTCTATGAAAAAAATTCACCATTGAGACCGCCAAACATTACTAATTCAGAATTGTCAAATTACATGGTTTTCATGATTCTGGAAACGATGGTATATCCTTATAGAGATATTCCGAATGGGGAACCAATATTACTTACTCCCCTTGAAATTTCTTTTTATCCTGAAGAAAGAGGACCTTATAATTTTGACACTTACCCGAGTAATTATAGCGAAGGAATAAATGAATATGGCAAACTTTTCAATCCTGAATCAAGATGGGGAGGGATTATGAGAAAACTTGATTCTCTGGATTTTCAATTTAATTATTTTGACTTCTGGCTTTTAGACCCATTACGTTATGACGATGAGATAAGTGGTGAACTCTATATTAATATTGGTCAGTTTTCAGAAGATATTCTTCAGGATGGTAAGAAATTTAGCGAACAGGAAATAAATCTTCAATCCTTAGAAAATAATGATACAACTTGTTGGGGAATTGTTCCAAATGAAATACTGGGTAATTTTAGCTTTGAAAATGAACTTGAACAGGATTTTGGATTGGATGGTTTGAACGATATCGGGGAACGAGCATTTTTTGCAGATTATCTGAATAATATTCAAAACATTTGCAACGATGAAGTTTATCAAACAATTTACAATGACCCAGCAAATGACGATTATCATTGCTACAGGGGAGAAGATTATGATAACAGCTATTTATATACCAGCATTGTAGAACGATATAAAAGATTCAGCAATTTGGAGGGAAATACAAATACAGAAGTTGTCGGGATAAGCTCAGGTGGATTTTATGCAGGCAGGACAAAGCAACCTGATTCTGAAAATTTAAATTATGTAGATAATTTTCAAACTTCAAATTCATATTTTGAATATAGAATTGATATTGACCAACAGGCATTATCAGTTGAAAACGAAAATTATTTAGTCGATATTTATGAGTGTGTTGGCATTCGCTTAGCAAATGGCGAAATGGGTAGTGTAAAATTTTATCATTTTAGAATTCCAATTGAAAATTTTAACCAAATTATTGGAAACCCAATCCTGAATGGAAATTATAAAAGCATTAGAATATTCCTGAAAAGATTCAATAAACCGGTTGTATTAAGATTAATAGATCCCTATTTGTCAGAAGAGGTTATAGATGAAGAAGCAGAATACTGGAACTAAAACCTGTTTCTTTTCTACAGCCCTAACGACATCGACACCATCTCCGCAATGTCGTAGTTCTTCATCTTTTCTTCCTGATTTTTGTATTTAATGCCATCGGTCATCATCACCATGCAGAAGGGGCATGCAGTGCAAATAATATCAGCACCGGTTTCGATGGCTTCTTCGGTACGTTCGATAAATACTTCTTTGTCGCCTTTTTCGGCTTCCTTGAACATTTGTCCGCCACCGGCTCCACAGCATAAACCAAAACTTTTGTTTCTTTTCATTTCCACCTTTTCACCCGGAATAGCATTCAGTACATCGCGGGGTGCTTCGTATTCACCATTGCCACGGCCCAAATAACAGGGGTCATGAAAGGTTATCTTTTTGTCTTTGAACTGACCATCACTGATATTCACTTTACCCTCATCAATCAGTTTTTGTAAAAATTGCGAATGGTGAATAACCTCATAATTTCCGTCATAATCGGGATATTCATTTTTGAGGGTGTTAAAATCGTGCGGGCAACAAGTGACGATCTTTTTCACTTCGTAAGCATTCATGATTTCAATGTTCATCATGGCCTGCATCTGGAACAACATCTCATTTCCACCACGACGGGAGACATCGCCGCTATCGGTTTCTTCCACACCCAAAACGGCATAATCAATATTCAAATGGTTCAGGATTTTTACAAATTCGCGGGTTACCTTTTTATAACGATCATCAAAAGCACCGGCCGATCCAACCCAGAACAAATATTCCGGTTTTTCACCCTTGGCCATTTTATCAGCCATGGTGGGCACTTCCAGTCCTTCGGCCCAGAGCATACGATCTTCAGGGGAGAATTGCCAGGGTGCACCATTGTTTTCAATATTGGTAAACATCCCGTTCAGTTCGCCTGGCGCTGCCGACTCTTCCATCACGAGGTAACGGCGCATATCAACAATGATCGAGGGATGGTTAATATTAACCGGACACTCTTGCGCACAAGCATTACAGGTTGTGCAGGCCCAAAGCTCCTCTGGAGAAATATAATCGCGGATCAGCGCTTTCTGATCATCGAAATCTTTTCCAACCTTTACCAGGCCGGGGCCTTTTTCTTTCATCCTTGCACGAACATCCATGATGATTTTGCGGGGAGAAAGTTTTTTACCGGTAATATTGGCCGGACAAACCGATGTACACCTTCCGCATTCGGTACAGGTCAATGAATCGAGGTAGTTTTTCCAGGTAACATCCTCCACATCCTTTACGCCAAATCTTGAAGGAGGTGCTTCTTCGCCTTCAGTTGGAGCGGTAAAAGCTGTATCGGGGTTCATCATTAATTTCACCTCTTTGGTGATCTCTGGCATATTATACAATTTCCCAAGAGGTTCTAACCTTGCCAGGAAAACATTGGGTACCGACATAAACACATGGAAGTGTTTAGAATAAGGAAGAATATTGGCAAACAGGAAGATCAGCAAAATGTGCGACCACCAATAAATTTCATGCATCATGTGTGCGGTATGAAAGTCAAGGGCGTGCCCAGGGATTAAATTGCTGACAATGAACATGGATACCGGGAAATATCCCTCAAACGAATCAGGATGTAAAATGAGGTAATACACATTCATTCCAAGAAGAGAGATCATTAACAGTAAAATAATTGACAACGCAATATTTGCATCCATATGGGATTTGTGTTGCATCTCAATTCCCGTAAACCTTTTAATATGAAAGAAAAGCCGGCGGGCAAGGAAAATAATAATGGCAATGATAATGATGAATGCAAACACATCACCGGAAGCAGTAATAATATTATAAAAGACACCCAGAAAACTCAATACCCTGTCTGTCCCGAATAAACCATCAATGACCATTTCAATGCTTCCAAACAGAATTACCAGGAATCCCCAGAAAACCAGGGCATGCAAAAAACCGGTAAACGGAAACCGAAGGATCTTTGACTGGCCAATAGCCACTTTCATCATCATGTTAAAGCGCTTTCCATAATCTGAAATGGGAAAGGGCCTTGTTTGCTTCATATAGGAATAAAGCCGGTTGATGGTCCAGGTGAATACACCCAGGGTGATCAGTAACGATATCAGAAAAAGTATTTGTTTTATCATCATTATTTGGATTTATCGGTTGCAATGTTAAGCATATAAAAATAAAGAATTAAACTAAATAAGGATATCTGTTGGGAGCATTTTCATTGTCCCAAATCAAAACGGATTTTCCAGAATCGGGAAAGCGAACGGAAGATGAACTGTAATGAAAATAGAATTATTGTTAACTGTGACTTTTCAGGTATTTCATGTATGAATGCCCGGAAAGGGGCATAAAAAAAGGTGTAGCCGCAACCACACCTTTCAAACCAAAAACCAAAAACCAAATATTAGAGTGTAAAATCTTTTTGAAAAAGTTAACAATTAACCTCTTTTGGCAATTTGTCTATTTATTATGAACTAAAGCTGTTCATTAAATTTCACAAACCATGCCAAGGCGCTTTAAGTTAAGAAACGTTAAAAACAAAATATGCTCTGCTACCACAGCGTATTTTTGTGACAATGAACCGTAAAGTATTTATTATCATCATCATTGTGATGAGCCTGGCACTCGTTGGGCTGATGGTTATCCAGAGTTACTGGATCCGAAACACCATTACGGTTAAGGAGGCCAACTTTGCGCAAAGTGTGAATGAGGCGATGACTTCGGTGATTTATAATCTTGAAAGGATAGAAGCAGCAAGTCAGTTTAGCCGAAAAATGGATTATTTACAGCAGCGTCAAAAATGGCTCAATTCGATGGACTCCATCAACCAGATTTTATTTGAGGACCCTTCCGCTCAAAGCATGAATCCAATTGAGTTCAACCGGTTTATGCAAAAATCAATCATCGCCCAGGATGTATTGGAAAATATGATAAATGAGAGTCAATTGCCCATCGAAAAAAGAATTGATGAAATGATTCTCGATTCATTGATTACTGTTGAACTAAAGAACAGGGGTATTCAAACCAATTTCGAGTACGGAATATTCAGTCCGCTGCGAAACACCATGCCTGTTCAAAAAACAGGAAAGTACCCGGATGAATTGCTGAATAAAGGTTTTACATACGCGCTTTTCCCAAGTGATATGATGGCCCGCCCCAATTACCTGATGGTTTATTTCCCAAATGAAAAACGATTTCTGCTAACACAACTTTCTCAAATGCTGTTCATTTCGGTAGTTTTTGTTATCCTGATCATTTTATCTTTTGCCTACACGGTAATGACCATCCTGAAGCAAAAGAAAGTATCGGAAATGAAAAACGATTTTATCAATAACATGACCCACGAAATTAAAACGCCGATTTCAACCATATCACTTGCATGTGAAGCACTAAGTGATAAAGACATAATTAAATCGGAGGTGCTTTATGATAACTACATAAATGTAATTAATGAAGAAAACAAACGATTGGGAAATCTTGCAGAGCGGATATTGCAATCGGCGAGCCTCGAAAAAGGCCAGATAATTCTTAAAAAGGAATTGGTAAATATTCATGAAATCGTTGATGAAGCCATTAAAAATATTAAGCTTCAAGTAGAAAATAAGGGTGGAAAAATAATCACCAAACTAAAGGCAAATTCGCATTTTGCTGAAGTGGACAAGGTACATATTACCAACGTATTGTTTAACCTGCTCGACAATGCCAATAAATATACTCAGGTAAATCCCGAAATTGAGGTGAGTACCGAAGACTCCTTCAGTGGAATCCTGATTTCAGTAAAGGACAATGGTCCCGGGATCAGCAAGGCAAATCAAAAGAAAATATTTGAAAAACTTTACCGAATCCCAACTGGTAATATTCATAATGTTAAGGGATTTGGACTCGGACTGAGCTATGTAAAAAATATCATTGAACAACATGGCGGTAAAATTTCGCTGGAGAGTGAACTTAACCGGGGAACCAAATTTATTGTATATTTACCTGTTGATAAAACCAATAACTAAAAATGGAAAGCATTAAAACAAGGGTACTTCTCGCCGAAGACGACAAAAATCTTGGCGCTGTTTTAACCTCATATCTGGAAGCGAAAGGTTATCCAACCACCCGCTGCGAAAACGGACAGGAGGCCTTTATAAAATTCAAGAACGACGATTTCGACTTTTGTATCATTGATGTAATGATGCCAGTGAAGGATGGCTTTACACTGGCCAAAGAAATCAGGGAAATTGACAAGAAAACTCCGATATTGTTTCTTACCGCCAAATCGATGCAGGAAGACAAGCTAAAAGGATTTGAACTTGGAGCTGATGACTACCTGACGAAACCTTTCAGCATGGAAGAACTGTTGGTGCGCATGAAGGCGATCATTCGAAGGGCCACCGAAAGCCGGGTGATGGAAACCAGCCGCAATATATATGATATCGGCAAGCTTCATTTCGACTATAACCGGCAAATCCTGAAAACACCCGAAGAAGAGATGAAACTTACATCAAAAGAATCGGAATTACTGAAAATGCTGTGCGATAACGTAAATGATGTTTTAGACCGGAGTATGGCGCTTAAAAAGATATGGAATGACGACAGCTATTTCAATGCCCGTAGTATGGATGTGTATGTTACTAAATTGCGGAAGTATCTGAAAGCAGATGAAAGTATTGAATTGATCAACGTTCATGGAATCGGTTTTAAGCTGGTGATTAATGGGTAGTGTGCCTAATTGTTTATCGTGACTTAATAATCTTTTCCGAATAGGTTTTATTATTGATACTAACTACCAGGATGTACAATCCTTCCGGAAGATCATTCATATTAACCGAAATAACACGCTGATTACCTGTAAAAATATTGCGAACCAGAAGCCCGGTGGTTGAATAAATCTTAATTTGATCTATATTTTGGTACGACAAAAGATTTAATTCACTGGAAGTTGGATTAGGATAAAGTGTAAATGGGCTCTCCTCTTTATCATTATTAATCAGGCTCTCGCACTCAATGTGCAGTGTATCTGTTTCAAAATAATCAGAAAGATGCTGCAAAACGTATCCCGGCCGCAATTCAAAAAATGTTCGTAAGTCATCCATGGTGTTTAACCAGGTATCATGGTCCGGGAAATTATCCCAGCGATTTGTAGTATTAGCCCATTCATATTCCAGTATTTCCTGCCATTTATCAACCACAGCTATTGTATTTGATGGGCAGAGATCAGTATTCAGGAGATATTCAAATCGCGTAAGAAATTGGGATCTGAAAGTTTCATTTTCCATAAATTTCTGAAAAACTATGGTTGACCATTCAGGATTAATGCCGGTAATTGAATCACCGGTTGCGCGAAGTAAATTATTGGCGGTTAAATGTATGCCACCATTATCCATATCATATATAAACCAACGCCACATATTACCGGGGCCCTTCTTGCGGAACTTTGTGTAATTATTGCCGGGCCAATCCTGGTTTGAAACGAAAATTTCGGCAACATAATAATCAATATATGCAGGGATATCAACCATTGCAGATGCCGAATCATAATTCTCCTGAATGGAAAGATCATGATTTTCGATAAAATCCCTGAAAATCAAGTGTTCTTCGAAATCACCAGCCTCCAGTACCCAGGTGGCAGTAATTATATCGACACTATCGGGATCATAATCTAAATGTTGCTTTAAATAATGTTCATCCTGATTTTCACGCATTACCTGAAATCCCCAATATTCACCATTGATAAACAATGTGATGGGTTGCATTTCCTGGTAAAATACATTCATATTTTTTACAATTTCCTGCATTATTTCATCCCGCACAATTGAAAATTCATGGGCACAAAAAATCGACCTTGAAATCAGCCTGTCATAGTTTTCATATTCATATGCTTCAAAAAACGGATAATCCATATCACCATCTCCGTCATATTCTTCTCTCGGGAAATATTGTAATGATTTTTGGGGCATGGCTCGGCTGAGGTTGCCTTGTATTCGTACTCCAAGTTGTTTTTCCACCAAAAGTTCACCCGTTGAGGAAAAGTATTCAAAATTAGCCTTGCGTTCCCATTCCAATCCTCGCTCCCAGTAGTTGCCTGATTTAACAACCCCTGAATCGTGGTGTATCCCCGGAACATAAATGCCAATTGTGTCGTCAAACAGGTTAACACTATCTGTTACCAGTGAAAGAACAGGGTATACAAAACGATTTGATATATCATTTGAGGCAAAATATGTATTTGTGATGGTATTACATAAAGCCTGTTCACCTGCAAATGCCCTGGCCCTTACAACAATATATTTCTCAACCGGCCCAAGCGGCGGCGTCCAGTGGACATAACCATAATTGTTTAATGGAGTGGTAGGTATATTTGAATAAATTACTGGAATCTGATTCAAGGAGTCAAGCAAAAGCGGTTCATTGTATAAGTAAGTATATGCTGTTCCGGGGATCGGCTCACAGGAGTTGAGCGTAAAATAAACCTGGGCCGTTTCGTCCTCAATATCAATAGAAAATGTAGTGCTGGGGGAATAAAATCCGGAGATCAATGAAAATTCAATCGGAATGAATTTGATATTCATAGCGTTTGTAAATCCGGGGCTTGTGGTATAAAACAAATCAAACTGAGCAGCACCATCCGCTACTCTGCCATAGGATATATCCACATCAAGGTCCACGGGATCTACTTCATCTACCTCTTCGCCTTGCTGGTTTGAAAGTATCAGTTCTTCCCCGGAGGCCTTTAATTTAAAATTCGTGTGAAGATATGCGGATAAAGTATCTCTGTCGCTGCAAAAAACAAGTAAAAAAGATCCCGGCAACATGGTAGTATTCGGAAATTGCCATTTCATCAGAACAGCTTCATCATCCGTTAAATACCAGCCGGAAATATCAATTGTTTCCTCCGAATCATTGTATAGTTCAAGCCAATCAGAGGGCTCCCCAAAATCATCGAGAATGGTATTGGAATTCGAAGTCATCACTTCATTAATTACTATTCCTTGCGAAAAAGCAGTTAAAGCAATAACCCATAACAGAATTGTTAATTTAATTTTCATTTTTCAGTGGCAATGAGTTTTATATTGTAAACATGCTGGTTGCTATCAACTACCCTTACAATCAGTAAACCTGCATATGCAACAGTGATAGCACATTTGTTCAGGTTTATGTTATTTTGTTCATGAATTAAATTACCCTGCAATCCATATACCCTCACCGATTCGATCAGTGTTTCATTTTTTAGACGAATCGTAAATTTATTGTGGAAGGGATTTGGATAAACTTGTATTTCATTTTGATATTCAATAATTGAACTATCTTTATTAAAAGGCAGGGCGCCAATGTCTGACACTGTATTATCCGGATCATTTGGCGATTGCGGATCACCTTTATCAATACAGGGCGATGTTTGCAACAAATTGAAATTATTTAATTCGGGCTGAACCATCAGTGGATCATCAAAAAGATTATGTTCCCCGTCAAGAGTCCCTTGATCAGACAAACAATAATTGATACTCACCACCGAATTGGTTTGCAATCCAATATCTTCACCACACATCGAAAACAGTGTATTTGAAATAATAGCTTCGCCTCCTGAGTTTGGCGTATTATCATAATGATATGCCTGCACTCCCACCCCATTGTTAAATAGGGTGTTATTGATTATTATCGCACTAGCCCCGGTATGCACCTGAATTCCACCATCAGAACCGGCAACAATATTTCTTGAAATGGTTGCCTGCGAATATTCTCCAATTGAAATGCCCATACTCTGGCAGTCGAACATCCGGTTTCCGGTGATAATAACATTGGAACTATGGGTTCCAATATCTATACAATCGTCCGTGATGTCAAAAAATTCATTGTTGGTAAAAGTACCGGATTGAATGCTATCGCAATCTATCCCATCCTTTTTGGTGTTATTGGGGTTTCCATAAAACTTACAATTAGCTATTTCAACAATGGCATTGGTTCCCGAAATCAAATCATCCAGATCAGCATCGGATTCATAAAATACGGAATTAGAAATATTAATGACAGCACTATTGTAAAAATGTATTGCTTTTCTACCCGCTGAAATGTGAACATTTTCAAAATCAATTTCACCATTCACAACATCAATATAGTGCCATGCTCCGGGATTCTGCCCCTGGATAATTATTGGATTTGAGGCTGTTCCGATAAAAGATGCTGTTCCTTTAACCAATAAACCTTTTTCGTCGGCAAAATTTATTTCCACGCCGGGTTCGCAATAAAGTGTTGCTCCTTCATCAATCACCAGGGAGTTCTGGAAATAATAGGGTGAACAATCCAACGTAAGCCCAAAGTCTTCGGTAATTACGGCCGGAACATCGCAATCGGGTTGAAAACGTACATTGAGGTCCATATCCTCATCAAAAAGCATTGTGATGGAATCGCTTTCTGAGATACCCTGCCAATCTACAAAAGTGTAACCGGGGTTAGGTTTTACAACAAGCTTTACCGGAATATTTTTAAAAAATGTATGGATAGAGTCATTATAAGGATTCTTTACCCCTTCCATATAAACGGTGCCACCATGAGGGTGCGATTTGGTAAGGTGAATATTCACCAAACCATCTAAACTATAAAATTCATTCAACCGTTGGAGTAAGGTATCTTTGCGTTGCCCAGCAAAATTCTTCATGCCTTGCACATTATAGTTCCAGCTATTAAGCGATTGAACCCCGCCTGAGGGAGCCCAGCGCTGAATATGGAAAGGCATTTCTGTTTCAATGTTTGCTTTTAAGCTGTCGATCAAATAATCCACTGCTGATTTGCGGAAAGTGGTGTTGATATGGGCGCAGGTTTGCTGCAGAAAATGATTTCTGTAATTTTCATTTTCAAGAATACCATTAAAGATCGGATCATTATCGTAAATATCCTGAAACACCTTGTTTGAAGAATTGAGGTAGCCGCGGTCGGCATCAAAAAAGAGCCATTTAAAACCATCGTTAAAGGTATTTTCCCGCCATGTTTTTATATTGTGTTTGTAGCTGATATTTCCCACATAAATCTCGGTGATGATATAGTGGGTATAATTGTCGATATCTAAATAATCATACACCTGATTAAATACCGAATCATCCGAAATGTTACTGGAGTTAAGGAACGATAGCAGATCATAATAAGTATCATCAGAGCCAGCCAAAACCGTGGTAGTATAACCCCAGTAATTAAGCTCAAGCATATCAATTTCATCCTTATTTATTCCGTGATGATATTTAAGGTAATCCTCATTGTATTTTTCACGGATATTAAAGATCCCGAAATATTCACCATTTATATAAAGCACTGCAGGCTGGTAAGCCTGATGGTCGATTGGAAGCTTTAGTCCGATAAGTGTCTGAACAAAACCGTCCCTAAACATTGTTGAGGCCCAATCATCGCTCGAACTGCGCAGAATCAAAGATTTAAATTCCGCTACAGCATTGTTATTAAAAATGGGGTATTCAATTTTTTCCTCCGGAAAAATGGCTACGGATTTCTGCGGAAGCGTAAATGCTGTGTTTCCAAAAAGCCGGATGTCATTATCTGCATCAATGGCAAGTTCCTTATTTACGAAGTATTTGATATTGGAAAATCGCTCCCAGTCTTTTCGTAATTCAATTAATGAGTCCACAAATATGCCTACATTAAAATCCCATAAAAAATCAGGGTCAATAATCATGGAAACTACCGGGAGATCCTTGTTTACATCAACAAAATAAACACCTGTTTTTTCAGGACCGGGAAGTTTAGATCCAATAATCCTGGCCCTTATTACTGTATTTTCATTAAGCTCAATGGGATTATTATAAATTGTAGATTGTAATGTTGGAAAACTACCATCAAGGCTGTAGTGAATGGTTCCCTCACCGGAAGGACTACTGAGCTCAAGCAAAGTTTTGGTAATATAAAAACCATCGGAAAGCGAAAATTCAGGGATTGGTTCTCGTTCGGAAGATGGCCATCCGGCTGAATTAACCTGCCCGGGAGTTGGCTCACCAAAATAAACCCATATGTCGTTGCTCAGCCCATAACTTATATCAGCATATTGATCCGTATAATTAACTTCATGAACCAGATTAAATGACTGATCATAAATACCAATCCATCCATCTGATGTGCTTAATTTAAAGTTTGTATGTAAAGCTTCATCTTTGCTATCAGCACCGTCGGCCCAAATAACGAGGTAATCTTGCCCCTGAAGACCGGTTCCTGTGGGAAATTGCCATTTGGTGATATCTTCAGGATCATCGGTGAGGTAATAATTATTGAGATTTAAATTTTGGGTATTGGGGTTGTAAATTTCAATCCAATCAGCAAACTGTCTGAAATCAGGATCAGCCAATATATGGTGATTTTTTGCACCAAATTCATTAATCAATAAATCCTGAGCGGTTAATCCCATCGAAAAAAGCAAGCAACATACAAACAGGAGCTTTTTCATTCAATTAATAAATTATTCATCAAATTTAACAAAACTTACAGACAATTAAAACAATACACTCAGTCAGTTATTGTTTTAAGACTTTCAATGTTAGATACTTTCTCTGATCGTACAAAGATCCGGTCTTTCAATTTATACTTTGGTATAAATTATAAACCTTGTCGGGTCGATCTTCATCTTTAATAATATCCCAGTAAACACTGGAAGAGGCCCCCTTATGGGTATTGGTTAGTATGATGAGTGTTCGTTGGTTCTGCATATCTCTAACAAAATAGGTTCTGAAGCCTTTCCACCAACCAAAATGATATACTGTGCTGTCCATATCTTCTTTAATTCGCCAGCCAAAACCATAATTGTCTTTGCGACGATAATAGGATGGACTTCCGGGTTTAAAGGCTGCTTCAAGTTCCGGCAGGGGTATCAATGTTCCATTATCCAGTGCACAGCTAAATTTAAAAAGGTCTTCCACCGTTGAATAAACACCCTTATCTCCCATAACTCCATTCAGGTAGTAATCTCCTACTTTCACAGGTTTCCAGCCCCTGTAACGGTAGCCTGAAACACCAACCGGAACCGCATAGCTGATCACCGAATCTCCCCGCAGATTGTAAACAAAGGAGCTGTCCATTCCCAGTGGCTCAAATATTTTAAGCTTTACAAATTCATCAAAATGAAGTCCTGTGATCCGCTCCACAACCGAGGCCAGCAATGCATAGTTGGTGTTGCAATAATGAAATCCATCATCGGGCTTAAAATAGGGGTCGGGCTTATACTTTACAAACAAGTCAATGACATCTTCATTATTGATCGGTTTATTAATGTCCCAGTGTTTATCAGCCAGCGACATATACCTGGAAAGGCCTGAGCGATGGGTAAGCAGATTTCTGATTGTTACAGTTGCATATGGAAACTCAGGGATAAATTTCGTAATGGAATCGTCATAATCGAGCTTGCCTTCCGTTTTAAGGATCATGATTGCTGCGGCCGTAAACATTTTGGATACAGATGCCAACTGGAAGGCAGATTGGGTATTCAGTGTATCTTTTTTTCTGAAGTCGGCATAGCCGAAAGCCCCTTTATAAACCACCTGCCCATGTTCGCCATATAAAACAGTTCCATTAAAAACGCCCCTCTTATTAAGCTGTTTAAAGCGGTTGGCGAGGTATCCGGCATATTCCTCCTGGTACATTTCATCCATCCGGTACAAAATATTGCTATCAGCAATGTAGCCGGTATAGTTATGTACCGTTATATGATTACTTTCTTTGCCGGAAACAAATATCGTCAGAATGATGACGACGACCGCAAAAACAATCAATATTCCACCTTTATTCTTACCCAGGAATTTTTTCAAATTAATTCAAGTATTTTTCAAAATTACAAATCCGGCTTTTGATGAAAGCCTGATAAATAACTCAAAAATCAACAAAGGATTGTTGAAAGCGGTTAATTGGAGAATTTTTGCATGGGTATTAGGCATAATGCTGCACCGAAAGCTCGCCTTTCATCACAAGAAATGCGTTTTCAGCCAGTGCTTCTATATCATTCACACTGGGGTAAAGCGCAAATTCGGCAATTCGTCCAACCCTTCTTTTAACATTTTCGAGGAAACGTTCACTATGGAAAATATTACCGGTAAGGATAATGGCATCCACTTTCCCTTCAAGGACAGCGTACATGGCACCCACTTCCTTTGAAACCTGGTAAGCACAGGCATCCGAAATAAAAAGCGCTTTTTCATCACCATCAGCCATCATCTGGTCAATTTCATTGATATTGCCTGTTCCGAGATAAGCGGCATAACCCCCTTCTTTGGTTACCATCCTGATCATTTCCTCATAGGTGTAATCGCCACTGTATGCCATGCGTAAAAGGTCGCCCACCGGCAGGCTGCCACTTCTTTTAATAGAAAACGGACCTTCACCGTCGTAAGCATTATTCACATCCACAACACGGCCTTCACGGTGCGCCGAAACAGAAATTCCGCCCATACCCACCGTAACCATGATCAGGTTTACCTCTTCGTAATTTTTATGATGTGCCTTGGCATATTTACGGGCATAAAACTTCTGATTAAGGGAATGGAATACCGATTTTCGTTCAAATTTGGGATGCCCTGAAACGCGGGCGATCTCATCCATTTCATCCACCGAAACAGGATCAGCCAGAATGGGTTTGGCCTGTATTCGTTTTGCAACTTCAAAAGCCATCAGCCCTCCCAGGTTAGTATGATGCCAGCCTTTGGTACCACTTTTTAAATCGTTTACCATTTGTTCATTTACCTCATAAACACCGGCATTGAGCGGCTTTAATAAGCCTCCTCTTCCAACCACATACTCTATGGCCTGAATGTCGGCATCATTATCTTCCAGCTCGCGCATAACAGCATTGGTCCTGAATTCAAGCTTTTTATCGGGCTCTTTAAGTTGAGAGAGGTCTTCGGGCCTGTGTTTAATGTTTTTCAAAAAAAGTAAACTGCTTGCTTTATATAAGGCAATTTGTGTCGATACAGTTTCGGGATATATCACCAGGATATCATTATTGACCATAAGGGTGGTTTTAAAAAATCAAATACTTATTATCGAATCTCAAAAATAAATCTAATAAACTTATTTATCAATTAAAGCTTTGGAAATTTACATGTTCCTCCGGTATTGCCCGCCCACTTCGAAAAGGGCATTGGTTATTTGACCGATGGAGGCATGTTTGGTAACTTCCATCAACTGTTCAAATACATTTTCGTTTCTAACGGCTGCTTGCTTCAGCAATTCAATGCCCTTTTCGGTTTCGGTCCTGTAAGTTTTATGCAGTTGTTCCAGCATGCTGATCTGGTATTCCTTTTCAGCAGTTGTTGCCCTGATCACCTCGCCCGGAATGATGGTGGGTGAGCCTTTGGAAGAAAGGAAGGTATTTACTCCCATAATGGGTAATTTGCCCGTATGTTTCAATTCCTCATAATACATCGATTCCTCCTGTATCTTGCTCCTTTGGTACATGGTTTCCATGGCACCAAGCACACCACCGCGTTCGGTGATCCTGTCGAATTCGCTTAATACGGCCTCTTCAACCAAATCCGTGAGTTCTTCAATGATAAAGGCACCTTGCAAAGGATTTTGATTTTTTGCCAAACCCAACTCATGGTTAATGATCATTTGAATGGCCATGGCCCTGCGCACCGATTCTTCGGTAGGAGTGGTAATAGCTTCGTCGTAAGCATTGGTGTGCAGCGAATTACAATTATCATAAATGGCGTAAAGCGCCTGCAAAGTGGTGCGTATATCGTTAAAATCAATTTCCTGGGCATGCAATGAACGCCCGGAAGTTTGAATGTGGTATTTCAGTTTTTGAGATCGATCATTGCCGCCATACTTTAATTTCATCGCCTTCGACCAAATCAAACGCGCTACCCGGCCCAAAACAGCATATTCGGGATCAACGCCATTGGAAAAGAAAAACGAAAGATTGGGTGCAAAATGATCAATGTTCATTCCCCTTGAAAGATAATACTCCACATAAGTAAAACCGTTTGCAAGGGTAAATGCAAGTTGAGAAATAGGATTGGCACCGGCTTCGGCAATATGATACCCTGAAATGGAAACCGAATAAAAGTTCTGTACGCTGTTATCAATGAAATATTGCTGAATATCGCCCATCAGCTTTAATGAAAAATCGGTGGAAAAGATGCAGGTGTTTTGTGCCTGGTCCTCTTTGAGGATGTCGGCCTGCACTGTACCGCGAACCCTGCATATGGTATCCGCTTTGATATTTTCATAAACCTCCGCTGGCAACACCTGATCACCGGTAACACCAAGCAGCATGAGTCCCAGGCCATCGTTGCCTTCCGGTAGTTTCCCCTGGTATTCGGGCCGTTTAGTGCCTCGTGCTTTATATATTGCTTCTATTTTTTGCTCAACATCTTTTTCAAGCCCGTTTTGTTTGATGTATAATTCGCATTGCTGGTCTACTGCTGCGTTCATAAAATAACCCACCAACATCGGGGCAGGCCCGTTAATAGTCATCGATACGGAGGTTTTCGGATCAACCAGGTTAAAACCTGAATAAAGTTTTTTGGCATCATCCAAACAGGCGATACTTACACCGGAGTTACCAATTTTTCCGTAAATATCGGGTCTGCGATCGGGATCTTCACCATAAAGTGTTACCGAATCAAAGGCCGTGGATAACCGCTTGGCAGGCATCCCCAGTGAAACATAATGGAAACGTTTATTGGTACGTTCCGGACCGCCCTCACCGGCAAACATCCGGGTTGGATCTTCGCCTTCCCGTTTAAAGGGAAAAACGCCAGATGCATAAGGAAATTCGCCAGGAACATTTTCGCGGAGATTCCATTTTAAAATATCGCCCCAGCCCTTATACCGGGGTAAGGTAATTTTTGGAATCTGAAGGTGCGAAAGAGACTCGGTGTGGGTGGCCAGCTTAAACTCCCGGTCACGGACTTTAAAAACAAAAAACTTTGATTTATAGGCCTGCACTTTCTCATCCCAACTTTCAATGATCTCTTTGTTGTGGCCATCCAGGTTCATTTCCTCCTGCCGGTATTCCTCATTCAGCAGGCTGATCACTCGTTTGTCCTTATCCTCTTTCGATTCGAGCTGTGCAATGGTTTCACGGATGGCATACAGCCGTTGAGCAACCCCGGCCTGATCTTCGGCCCATTGATTATAATTCCTGATGGTTTCGCTGATTTCCGATAAATACCGCGTGCGGTTAGGCGGAATGATGTAGATCTTTTCGGGTTCTTCTTCCGATTCTTCCAGCCGCGAAATAAACTCAACTCCAGTTTTTTCCTTAACTGTTGCCATCAGTGCATTAAACAGTTTATTCACACCCGGATCATTAAACTGAGATGCAATGGTCCCAAATACCGGCATTTCATCCACCGGCTTATCCCAAAAGAGGTGATTCCGCTGATATTGTTTTTTAACATCACGAAGAGCATCCAGCGCACCCCGTTTGTCAAATTTATTAAGCGCTACAAGGTCTGCGAAATCGAGCATGTCAATCTTTTCAAGTTGGGTGGCTGCCCCGTATTCGGGAGTCATAACATACAGGGAAAGATCGCTGTGATCGATGATCTCGGTATCAGATTGCCCAATGCCTGAGGTTTCCAGGATGATCAGGTCATAACCCGCAGCCTGAACGATTTTTTCAGCATCTTTTACATATTTCGACATGGCCAGGTTGGATTGCCTGGTGGCCAGCGAACGCATAAATACCCGGTCATTGCTGATGGAATTCATACGGATCCGGTCGCCTAAAAGGGCACCCCCGGTTTTTCGTTTGGAAGGATCAACTGAAATAATGGCAATGGTTTTTTCAGGGAAATTATCGAGGTATCTTCTAACGATCTCATCCACCAGCGATGATTTACCAGCTCCTCCAGTACCAGTGATCCCGAGCACAGGCGATTTTTTTGTTCCCTTTTCCAGCTTTTCGATAAATCCGCTTACCGATTCAGGATTATTTTCACATGCCGAAATCAGGTGTGCCAGTGTATTTATATTTTTTTCCTGAACATCCTCTATCCTGAACTCAAGATGATTGCCGGTAGGGAAATCAGACATTTGAATCAATTCATTGATCATTCCCTGCAAACCCATTTGCCGGCCATCATCCGGAGAATAGATCCTTGCGATTCCATAATCATGCAATTCCTTTTGTTCATCAGGAAGGATCACCCCTCCACCTCCTCCAAATATTTTAATATGGCTGCAACCCTTATCTTTCAGCAAATCAAACATGTATTTGAAATACTCAATGTGACCGCCCTGGTACGAAGTTATGGCAATGGCCTGGGCATCTTCCTGCTGGGCACAGTCCACAATTTCCTGAACCGACCTGTTGTGGCCGAGGTGGATCACTTCGGCACCTGTGGCCTGGATAATTCGCCGCATGATATTGATAGCGGCATCGTGGCCATCAAACAAGGAAGCAGCAGTAACGATCCGGATGTGATTTTTGGGTTTGTATATTTCAGTTTTCTGCATGATAACTTTAGATTAATCATTGGAAATGTTGTATGCAAATTTAATCAAAGTTTGTGAGCTACAAAGGATGTGGGCCTCTGAATAAGAAGGTTTATTGGATCAGATTCATTATAGAATTTTTTAAACCCGAAGCGATTTTGGGATTGGTTGTATATCTGAGGGATTAACTTTAAATTTGATGCCGAACAAATTAAACAAAACAAAGATGAAATCCTTAAAAGTCGATATCCGTAAAACTGCCGGTTTTATTAGTGAAGGTGCAGTTTATGCATTTGAAAATCAAATGATCAAAAACCATGAAGCTGTTTTGAACAAAACCGGAAAAGGAAACGATTTTCTCGGCTGGGTCGACCTGCCCTCCACTATTGACGAATCACTTTTAAAAAGCATTGCTTCTTCAGCGGCTAAAATGCAGGAAAAAGCCGAGCTCTTTGTAGTAATTGGAATTGGTGGCTCATACCTGGGAGCAAGGGCAGTAATTGAGGCTTTACAGGATAATTTTGCAGCACTTAAAACCGGTCGCAATAAGCCATTTATCATTTATGCAGGGCAAAATATCGGGGAGGATTACATGAGCCAATTATTGTCTTTGCTTGATAAACATGATTATGCGCTAACGGTCATTTCCAAGTCGGGAACCACTACCGAGCCCGCCATCGCTTTCAGGATACTGAAAAACCACCTGGAAGAAAAGTATGGAAAAAAAGAGGCCGTTGAAAGAATAATTGCCATCACCGACCAGGAAAAAGGTGCTTTAAAAAAGCTGGCTGATGATGAGGGATATCAAACATATGTAGTTCCGGATGATGTTGGCGGGCGTTATAGCGTATTAACCCCTGTTGGGTTGCTGCCAATCGCTGTTGCGGGTTATGATATCAGGCAGCTGGTGCAAGGTGCAGCTGATATGGAAGGGCTGAACCGTAAATCAGCCAGGCTAAACGACAACCCAATGGCATTGTATGCAGCCACACGCAATGCATTGTATCAATCGGGTAAAAATGTGGAGATCCTCGTAAATTACCTTCCCAACCTGTATTACCTCACTGAATGGTGGAAGCAGTTGTATGGCGAAAGTGAAGGCAAAGAAAATAAAGGAATTTTTCCTGCCGGGGTTAATTTCACTACTGATCTTCACTCCATGGGTCAATACATTCAGGAAGGAGAGCGCATGTTGTTCGAAACGGTGTTATCCGTTGAAGAACCAAACACCAAAATGACCATTCCCTCCGACGGGCAAAACCTGGATGGCCTGAATTATATTGCCGGCAAACGGATCGACGAGGTAAATAAAATGGCCGAACTGGGAACCATGCTGGCCCATGTGGATGGTGGTGTTCCTAATATTCGTTTATCATTGCCGGGCATCAATGAGTATTACCTGGGTCAGCTTATTTATTTCTTTGAAATGGCTTGCGCCCTCAGTGGTTACACATTGGATGTTAACCCATTTGACCAGCCCGGTGTGGAAGCTTATAAAAAGAATATGTTCGCATTGCTTGGTAAGCCTGGATTTGAAAAAGCAACGGAAGAGATTCGGAAGAGGTTATAAAAAAACCCTGTCAAAAAAATTGGCAGGGCTCCTTTTTCTGCTTTATAAATCTTACTTCAGTTCAAAACTCGATTTCCCGATTTCAAACTGGTCATAGTATACAAATACGTTGTAAATACCCAGCATGGCTGATTCTTCTTTTGATTTTTTATCCCACGACAAACAAAGGTCCATATCTTCCTGCTCGTATTTCACTTCCTTTTTAATGGTATATTCCATTGTTTTTCCATTGAACTCAAAGCTGTAGTCTTCGCCTACTTTTTGGGTAACAACCACACCATCCGGACGAATAATACGGGTATAAATAGTTTTCATTCCGGGCTCCACCAGCGGATTTGCACCAAGGGTAAAACAAATTTTAACACGTTCCACCTTGGAGGCTTTGTCGGTATCACGTTCACGACCACTTCCGGTAAACCGAACTGTTTTTACTTCCAGGTTATAAGCGCCTAAAATGGCGGCATTATTAACTTTTTCAATCAACTCTTCCTTATCGCGGGAGAGTTCACGGCTACGATCCTGCTCAAGGGCATATTGTTGCCTGATTTTTTCATTTTCCTCTTTGAGGTCACGGTTCACGGTATATAATGAATCAAGCTGATGAACATAACCCTGCGTGATGTTCCGCAACAGACTGAGTTTTTTGTTTACTTTGTTATATTCCCATTTGTAATTGAGCAATTGTTTGATTTCCTCAGCATTGGCCTGAATAATGCTGTCCTTAACCCGCAATGAATCAGCCAGTGTACCATATTCACGCTTAATGCTGTCATGTGCCATCAATAAGTCATTCAGTTCATATTGCAGCAAGGTTTTTTGCTGATCCTTTTCCTTTGCCAGTTCCTGGTATTCATTTATTTTGGGCATTAAGAAAATAAGTAGCCCTGCAACAATAATCAACAACAATACAGCAAGGATCATCCAAATACTTGAACGCTTCTGGTTTCCTTTCTGCGGTGCTCCGGTTTTCGTTGGTGTTTCTGTCATTTTAATGTCAATTAGCTGGTTTTAAAACAATTTGCAAACGTACATAAAATTTCTTCATGTTTTTGTATAAACAGTTGATGAAGTGATGGTAAAATGGATTTTAACAACCTGATTTGTATGATTTTCGTCATATAATCCATTTCAAATTTACGAATAAAATTGATTGCAATTAAACCCAAAAAGAATTTACAAAAAAAGAGAGCCCTAAAATGACTCTCCTTAAATTATATTTCAATCGGATTAGTGACCTGCTGAACCCTGTACCTTAAAATGATCACCTGTTTCCTCTACTATTTTCCGGTACCATTCGGGGCTGTAACCCGGCTGGTCCAGACTTGGAGTAACATATTTATATCCTTCCGGAACGTCTCGTGCTTCTTTGATGTTTCCGTCCATGTATTTGGTGAATAAATAGGTGTAAAATTTAAGCCAGTGACGGGTAGTTTCGTCACCCGTTTTTACCGAATAATAGGTCAGCATTTTTATGGCAGCCTCTTTATCATTGGTGAACAGGTCAGCCGCTTTTTTGTCAATTTCTT
>JAGQVE010000019.1:0-1285 GCA_020438105.1 Bacteroidales bacterium | reverse complement strand
ACCGAATAATAGGTCAGCATTTTTATGGCAGCCTCTTTATCATTGGTGAACAGGTCAGCCGCTTTTTTGTCAATTTCCTTTGTGTCATTTATAAACTGCCATTCCAATTTAGTTTGCTCTGCCCTGATTTCAGGATGAATAACATTATAACGGGTATATGCATAATTGGAAACCATATTGTATACCCAAAATGCAGCATCGAACGAAAATTCCATCATAGAGCCATTGCCCACAGCATACGACTCAGGAACGTTTGTAATTCCGCAATACATCGGGGTAAAAACAGTACTTGCTGCATCATCCACGCCAAACCAAAAGATACCACCCACAGGATCAGGCAGCCATGAACGCGCCTGTGCTACAAATACAAAACCTGTTTGCTGGGTAGCCGTTGCTCTTTCATTACAATATGTAACACCATCTACTTTCCAGGTAAGCGGCCGCCAGCGATAGGGATTTCCAAACGGTCCTGCACCCATATCTTTGGTCATATCCAGCGGAGTGCCTTCCAGGTGATCACGC
This sequence comes from Bacteroidales bacterium, assembly GCA_020438105.1. Lineage (GTDB taxonomy): Bacteria > Bacteroidota > Bacteroidia > Bacteroidales > JAADJA01 > JAADJA01. The sequence continues at coordinate 763 of JAGQVE010000019.1, read as the reverse complement.
ATATAATCCATCATATCTTCCACAGCAACCTTACGATCAGGTTTGATCCACAGCGGCATGCGGTTTTCAAGGTTGTGACCCGAAGCATAATCCAGGTATTTATCCATTCCTGAGTTAACACTTTTAAAGAAACTCCAAACACGCACTTCGCAAAAACGGGCCCCACCAAAATCAACGGGAGCATAAGTATCGGAAAAGCTGAATTTGGCGTCATCACCATCAAAATATCCCCTTGTACGGGCAAAAGAGATCACATCATCGGCATAATAACAACTTACTGCAGGATCGTTCAATTTATCGCGCTGTGAGAAGGTAATGGAATTTACACCGTCGGCCAGTGGAAAAGTTTGAATCCGTGCCTGATTGGCATGTGCACAAACATAACCGTCAGGAATGCGGCGAGCCACCCAAACAGCACCTTTATTACCTTCACCCTTGCCAATCATTTCCAGTATCCACACCTCATTGGCATCGGAAATTGAAAAGGATTCGCCACTGCTGTAATAGCCGTACTCTGCTACCAGCTCGGTCATGATTTTAATGGCATCACGGGCTGATTTTGCACGCTGGAGTGCCACATAAATCAAGCTTCCGTAGTCCATAATAGCACCTGGCTGACTCCCCAATTCATGAAGGCCACCATAAGTAGTTTCACCAATGGCCACCTGGTGCTCATTCATATTTCCAACCACATTGTAAGTTTCGGAGGCCTGCTTTATCTGGCCCAGAAATTTCCCGGTATCCCATTCATAAATATCCAGCA
>JAGQVE010000018.1:53730-74648 GCA_020438105.1 Bacteroidales bacterium | reverse complement strand
AAACAGTTTTTTTTTTTTTACATTTGTGAGGTACCAAATTTTTGAAGATGAATTTCCCAAGAGTCCCTTTAAAAATAAAAATTTCAACAATATATCATATTTCAGTTCATGATTTGAATTTTGATAAAGCACGTTTATCAAAATTCATATAAAAAAGCCATACACAAAGCCCTGCTTGCGTATGGCTATAACCCTTCTCTGACAAAGGGCAATTAAAAAAAATTAACGGAGTAATTTTAATTAATACTACAAAATTATGAAAAAAGTAGCATTAGTAATAATAGCATTACTTTTTGTAGCAGTTGGGTTTACTCAAAATAGCTCAATTAATGTTTCTGTAACCGACCATTTTTGCTGTGCTGACGATGGTTTATTACAAGCAGAAAGAAATGGATTCTGGTCACAAGGCACGGCTTATTTTGGAGATGGAGACTATGTGGTTACTTTTGGGTTTCCACTATATCAAATGTATGACACCAAAGTTTGGGGAACAACTATAGATGCATTGTGTGTACTACATGATGGAGGGGCCCCAGTATGGACATATTGTTATGGAGAGGAAGAGAAGTATTGTGGAAATCCCTATCCTACTACCCTGGATTTTGATCTGCATCTAAATGTACTTGAATATGGCACACCAGGTCCACCTCCACCTGAGGATTAAAATTGTTTAACTACCAAGGAACCTGCTAAAATTAGCAGGTTCTTTGAAAATAAATATTGTAATTATGAAAAGCTTAATTTTAACAATATATTGTTTGTTCTATTTTTCAATTATGCACGGACAAACCTTCCTGCCAACCTACCAGAGCCCGGATAATGGGACTTCTTCAAAATATTTTTTGTCAGAAAAAAATTATTTAAACGGCGACACAAATTGGATTCATCAAAGAGAAGAGACATTTTTTTGGGATGGAAGCGGATACAACTCTGAAGGGGTTTATATCTATTTCACATATGATTCAATATTGGAATACGGGAAATATGACCGGCTTTATATCATTAATTCAAATACGAACGATACCATTAACAGGAGCAATTACTGGTATGACGAGCAAAAAAGGGTAAAAACTTTTATTTATGAGACCTTCGATACACTAATCACCGGATATAAAAAACAACACCGTGTTAAATATTATTATGACGAATTTGGAAATGACACACTATTACTGTTTGAAAAATGGGATGAACTGAACGGTACCTGGAAAAATGATTTATGTAATAAGCGTAAATTTAATGATCAAAACTACCTTTTGGAAGATGTTAGCCTTCAGTGGATTGGTAATTACTGGATTAAGTTGAGCGGCAATAAGTACGAATATATAATGAGTAACATTTGTAGTTGCCCTGACACCATGTACAAATATAAGTGGAATTACAATAAAAGCGGTTGGGACAACTATAATATAAAATACTGGACATACAATGACAGTTTGGTCCCTGTTGAATACGCTTTTAAACTTTGGGATCCGGATGCAGGGAAATATATTAACTACGAGCGTTTCACAGACCTGGAATATGAAAACTGGCCTGGCTGTGATAAACTGGATCATAGTTATAAACAGCAATTAACTGTTTTTTTAAGGCAACGCTGGTATGGAGAATGGATCAATTATTTGTTTTTTAATGGAGAATATGATTCACTTGGAGGTTATTCTTATACCTATGAAAAATACAATAATAACCTCTGGGTTAATTTTGAAAAATACGAACTAAGGTTTAATGCACTGGGCAATCCTGTTTTTCAATTAAGACATCAATGGCACAATGATCAATGGGAGATTTACCTGGGTGATACCTCCATATATTATTTCGATGATTCCCGCCTTGTTTCACGATTGTATAATCCCTGGGACACAACAGAAAACAGCTGGGTAAAATATGCAAAATTTGAATACAGTGACTTTTTATGGTATCTGGGTTCTGAAGTCCATGAGAATGCCAAAAATATAGATAGTTGTAATGTCAAAATTATTCCTAATCCCGCAAGAGATGACTTAATAGTGGTTCTGTTAGACCAGTCAATATCCATTACAAAAATTGAATTGATCAGTAGCAGTGGACAGGCAGTACTTTGTAATATTATAAAAAAACCCAATCAAACGAAAATACATGTAAAAATCCCTGAAAAATTAAATGGGATTTATTTTGTAAAAACAACTTTTGAAAATGCTGCGGTATGCATTAATAAGGTAATACTGAGATAAGGGAATGATATGAACAATCAACCTTACCGCGCACTCTTATAAACCGTAACCACTTCCATATCTTTCGCATGGAAATAATCCTGGGTTTGGGTGAGGTTTTTGGTAAATCCCAGTAAATAACCGCCACCACCTGAGCCACAAAGTTTGAGGTTAAAGGTGCCGGTATCCAGGCCTTCTTTCCAGATGGGGAGGAAACTAGTCGGGATCATGGGTTGAAAATATTCGTGCTGCAAAGCCGAAAGACGGGAAAGGTTATTAAAAAACGGCTCCATATCACCATCGATCAGGTTTTGAATACAGGCATTGTTCAAGGGGATAAACTCATCGGTGATCACCTTTGAATATCCGGGATCTGCACATTTTTCAAGGAAAAGATTTACCAGGGGTTCTGTTTTACTTGGTTTACCCGAATTGATCAGGAAAATAGCCGAATCGCCGTTGATCTTATTCCGGGGTATCCCAACGGTTTCTATATCGGTTTTGGATTTGATCAGTAAGGGAAACTGAATGTATGAATTGAGCGGATCAATGCCAGAGCTTTTACCGTGAAAGAATGACTCCATGGTGGAGAATATCTTTTTCAGCTCCAGGGTTTCTGCTTTGGTAACGGATCGTCCACCCTGTATTTTGTTTGCGGTGTAATGATTATAAAGCGCTGCAATCAATGCCCCTGAACTCCCCAGCCCAAAACCCTGCGGAATGCTTGATTCAAAATAAAGCCCTTTGTCAAGATCACGAATGAAATTATTAAAATCGAAATCCACCTCAAGCTGACCCTCGTCCAATATTTTTTTCAGGTAAACCGAAAACGATTCAAGTTGCGCGTTTGAATTGCGTGCAAAATCGTAATCGGTGTACTTGTAGCGATTATAGGTATTATCGAAACTCAGTTCACCATGAAAATGAGTAAACGGTATGGTCAAAGCCATCGAATCGAAAATGATCCCATACTCCCCAAAAAGGATGATCTTGCCATAGAATATGTCGCTGCTGTTGTTTTCCATTTCCATCAATTTAATTCCACCGGACCGCCTCCCATCTCGTCGTCAATCCAGTAACCGTTTTCACAAAATTGAATAATTTTTTCTTCAATAAATTTTTTTATTTGCACTTTATCTTTTTTTCGATAGATCAAATGCACATTCGGACCTGCATCCAGTGTAAAAGCAATAAAAATCCCGGTGTCCTTCCTGAAATCACAAACTTTCTCAAGGATGGACCAGGTATTATTGTTCATGAGCGAAAATCCGGGGTTGGAGTTCACCATCAGTGCATGCAAGCTAAGCGCCTCATTCTCCACCACCCTGATGAACAGTTCATCCCGGTTGGCTTCCATAGCCTCCAACAAATACGGAACATGCTCCCTGGCCTGCTCATATCGTGCTTCAGCATATGGATGATGATCCATTAGATCGTGACCCGCACTGCTGCTAACCTTTTTCTTTTCGGAGCTGGTAATTAAAATGGCATCTCCCAATTCCCACATATCCTTTCCGGGTACATGCACTTTTACTGCAACTTCATCTGAAGTATCTGCCAAACGTTCATGTTTTCCCCAAACCACAAATCCACCGTAAACCGAGCGGGCTGCACTGCCCGATCCGAGCCTGGCTAAAAACGACGCTTTTTCAAAAAACTCAGATTTGTTTCTGAGGGTGCCAAACAACTGATTTTCGATGGACACCAGGCACAGGGCCATGGCACTCATCCCCGATGCTGATGAAGCAATCCCCGAACTATGTGGAAAGCTGTTTACACTTTCTATCTTGAGTTCGAGTTGTTTCACAAAGGGAACATATTCGATAATACTTTCCAGGAATCTTTCGATCCGTTTTTTAAAAGCCAACTCATTTTTACCTTCGAAGGTGAAATGGATTTTCGGACCGCTTTTATCGTAAAAACTGTATTCGATAGAAGTTTCCGTAAACGAATTGCTAAGCGTAAAACTCATGGAGGGATTTTGCGGGATTTGAGGCTCCCGTTTTCCCCAATACTTTACAAGCGCAATATTGGAAGGACTTTTCCATCCAACATGCCGGCTACCCTCAAATGGCTGAACCATTTGGAGTGACATTGCTGCTTGTTTGTATTTTTCGCTTAAACTCATTTCGTTTTTATCAATTCATCAAACCCAAAAAAGGTTTGTATTCCTTTATCTTCTAAATATTTTGAAAGATCTTCTTTTGCATCATGCCAGGTCATCATTGCGAAATCGCCACCCCAGGCTCCCAGTGGTTTTATTTCTCCATTCAGATCATTAAACCTGCTATCCTTTAACCGGGGTTGTTTTAATAAGGCCGACATCAGCGTATCGTGTTCCCGGAGGTAAAACTCAAAATCACCAATCGTTTTCGCCTTTGCCATATGCTGACTCAACTCCGAGATGGTCCTTATTTCGACACGATACTGCTTTTTACTTTTCAAAAACCGATCAACCACTTTTGCAGAATCTTGCTTGCGACCAAGAAAGATGAAATATATCTGATCCCTGAATCCAGGGTTAAAATTCACCTTTTCAACACTGCAGGTATCATCAAGCAGGGTAAAATATGCCGGTTGGTTCAAGGTGGCTGCCACCACATCGTACCCCGATCCTCTGGCCACCTGGTTGTGAAGTAAAAATGAATCCACCTCGGCCCATTGCGCAATATTGGCAATCAATGTGGAACTGCTGCCAAATCCCCAGTTCCGGTCGAATTCAAGATCAGTAGTCGCTGAAAATGACAGCTCCTTCCTGCAAAAAACAGGATTGAAGTTTCTGGCCTTTCTCAGGATCACCTGTAGCCGCCTGGCGATAACTTCGTCAGATGCATTCAGAATTTCAAAGAGCTTTGTGTTAAAAGTTGCGGTAAACCATTCTTTTCCGTATTCCAGGCTTTTCCATTCCAGCGATCCGGTTCCTGCTGCTTTTTTGATATTCAAAGATTGACCTTTAAGCAAGGGCACCATCAGTGCTTTTGCCCCTTTGAGAACGAGGTATTCGCCGGAGATGAGTAATTTGCCCCTGGAATAAAATTTCATTATTTACCTGCGTAAACCGCTTTTTCTGTTTTTGAAGGACTTCTGAGATTTTCTATCAGTGTTGCCACTGCGTTATATGATACTTTTTCTTCTTCAAAATGAACCTTGGCTTTCTCTTTTTCATCCTCCGTGGCACCAAGCTGATTGAGTATATTTAGCAAGTGCATTTTCATATGCCCTTTCTGGATACCTTTAGTCACCAACGATTTGATAGCGCCAAAGTTATTGGCTAAGCCAACAGTCGCTGAAATTCGCATAAGTTCAGTTGCACCGGGGTTGCCAAGTAACTCCAGCGACTTTTTAGCAAGTGGATGCAGTGTTGTCAATCCGCCAACAGTACCGAGTGCCAAAGGCACGGTAAGGGTATATCTGAATTTGCCATTCTCAACGGTTACTTCAGTCAGGCTTCGGTATTGACCATCGCGGGCTGCATAGGTATGACCGCAAGCTTCAATGGCTCTGAAATCATTACCGGTGGCCAGTGCGATTGCGTCAATTCCGTTAAAAATACCTTTGTTATGAGTAGTTGCACGATGAACATCAACGGTTGCAATTTGCACCGCTTTTTCAAATTTCCATGCGAATTGTTCGCCGCTCAGATCTTCATCAATACCTTCCAGTTGGTCGATATCACATTCAACCCAGGTTTTTACAACACAGTCCGGTGTGTAGTTCGAAAGGATGGACATGATCACTTCACACACCCGTTCTTCCTCTTTAAAGTAGGGGCTTTCAGAGAAAAATTCCCGTAATTCGGCAGCAAATTCCTCCAGGCATGAATTAATGAAATTCGCTCCCATGGAATCCACTGTTTCAAAGGTTGCCTTCAGTTGGTAGTAGCCGTCAATTTTATCCGTCATATCCACCAACTCAATGTCGACGATTCCACCCCCGCGCTCAATCATATTTGCTGTAATTGACGATGTACGCTCAATCATCCGGTCCTTCAGATCGGGCATTAAGGTTCTAAGCTTTTCAATATTTCCATGCCATATAAAATGCACCTGGCCAATTTTAGTGGTAGAAATGATCTCCGTATGAAAACCGCCTTTGTCCGACCAGAATTTAGCGCTTTTACTTGCAGCCGCAACTACTGAACTCTCCTCAATTACCATGGGCACATGGTACACTTTTCCGTCAATTACAAAATTGGGGGAAATGCCAAAAGGAAAAAAGAAGTTGGAAACTGTGTTTTCACTAAACTCGTCAAAGATTTTTTGTTTGTCGGGATCGTCGTGGTAGTAGCTTTTTAGTTCGCTGATAAAATCAGCCGGATTTTCAAAATACGTTGAAATATGGTTAAGTTTTTGGTCCTTAGTCAATTTTGAAAATCCGCAAATAATTTCTTTTTCTTTCACTTCAGATTAAAGTTTGTCATTTTACTTGATCGAAATTTGCGGGTTTCGAATTCAGCCCGCAAAGATACAATTTCTTCGCAATTACCCTAAGAACAATGTAATCTGATTTTTGTTTAATTTTTAGTTCTTTTTATTAAACATTTTTTACATTTTTATGATTTATCTTTGCTCCCAACCTTAAGATATTTCATGCTTAAAAGTGATATAAGTATAGTTGGGGCAGGCCCGGCAGGCAGCATTGCCGCTTTGTTTCTGGCAAAAGCAGGAATCAATTGCACATTGCTGGATAAAGCCACATTTCCCCGCGATAAAATTTGTGGTGATGGAATCAGCGGTTGGGTATTAACTGTTTTGCAGCAACTTGATCCGGAGTTTTTGCAAAAATTGGCCGCTCAGCCATTTTTATTGCATTCATACGGCATCAGAATTTCGTCGCCCAATGGTAAAACGCTCGATCTTCCTTTTTTTAATGACAATTCAATGCCTGAAAACCTGCCGCCAGGCTTTATTTCTCGCCGGCTTGATTTTGATAATTTTATGATCAATGAGGTTAAGAAAAATCCCCAAATTGATCTGAGAGAAAATTTTGAGGTCAAGAAATATGAGCGAACAAATTCCACCATCACATTAACTTCAGGGGATGGTGAATCGGTTGAGTCAAAACTGGTAATATTTGCCAACGGAGCCAACAGTGCTTTTATGAAAGATCCCGGTGGAATTGTGAAGGATAAGAAAAACACCATGACCGGCATCAAAACATATTACAGCGGCATAAGCGGATTTCATGATCAAAACTATGTGGAACTGCATTTTCTAAAAGATCTGCTGCCCGGATATTTTTGGATATTTCCTTTGCCCAATGGCTGGGCCAATGTAGGTGTTGGCCTGGACCAGCACAGGATCAGCAAGAAAAAAATCAACCTGAAGAAGTTGATGTTTGATGCCATCGAAAATGAGCCGCATCTTAGGGATCGTTTTAAAAACGCCAAACAGGAAACCAGGGTGGAGGCCTACGGATTGCCTTTGTGGGATCATCGCCGACCGATTTCGGGCGAACGGTTTATGCTTGCCGGTGATGCAGCCAGCCTCATCGATCCGGTAACCGGTGAAGGAATGGGACATGCCGCCATTAGCGGAATGCTGGCAGCCAAACAGGCACAAAAAGCAATGGAAGCAGGGGATTTTTCTGAAAACTTCCTAAAAAGTTATGACCAGCATTTTTATGACCGGATTGGAAATGAATTAAGTATTAGTGCTAAAATCCCGAAATTTATTCAGCATGCCTGGTTATTCAACGGGGTGATGAACAGGGCAGTTAAAAGCAAGGTTTTACAGGAAAAATTGTCGAAAGCAATGACGGATCTTGAAGTTCGCAAGCGGCTTCATGAACCATCTTTATATATCAGGGTTTTATTGGGAATGTAACAAACAGCGCAGTGGAGCAACAAAATTCAAAAAAACAGCAGGTTCGTTCGATGTTCAATAACATCGCTCACAGGTACGATTTTCTGAACCATTTTTTATCGGCGGGGATTGACTATAGCTGGCGCCGGAAAGCAATCAAATTAATGGGCCGGAAAAACCCAAAAACCATATTGGATGTGGCAACCGGAACGGGCGATTTGGCCATTGAGGCTTTAAAGATAAATCCTGAAAAAATCATAGGTGTTGATATCGCTGAGGATATGCTTGAGTTTGGCAGAAAAAAATTAACTGAGAAAAAACTACAGGATAAAATCACACTTGAAACCGGCGATTCGGAGAACCTGCGTTTCGGTGATGCCTCCTTTGATGCGGTGATGGTAGCTTTTGGCGTGCGCAACTTTGAAAACCTTGAAAAAGGGCTTTCCGAAATGTTTCGGGTTATCAATCAAAACGGACAGGTGATGATCCTGGAGTTTTCGAAGCCCAAAAAATTTCCTGTAAAACAACTTTACAATTTTTATTTCAGGTTCATTCTGCCCTCACTTGGCAAAATGATCTCAGGCGACTCATCGGCATACACCTACCTCCCAGAGTCTGTGGGAAAATTTCCGGATGGAGACGCTTTTTTAAACATCCTTCAAAAGATTGGTTTCAAGGAGGTAAAGCAAATTAAACTCACCTTTGGAATTGCTTCTATTTACTGGGGTTTAAAGGCATCATGATTTTAAAACTTAGCTGTGCCGAAATGGCCATTTCAATAGCCTTTTTTCAACAAAATGCTGTTGATTAAAACTTCAAACCATCCACCCCGGATTTCGTAGCAGGTTTAATAAAGTTCGAAAAGTTTAACTGCTATGAAAAGAAGAGGTAATGATTAATTTTTTCACTTCCAGTGCATCAATATTTGATCCCGGGGATCACAGTTTATTTATTCTGATAAACATCAATCCGGTAATTACACTGGTGATAATTCCTTTGATATTTCTTACCCTGGGTATCGTGCTTGGAATACTGGTTGAACAAAATAAACGGTCGAAAACAAAATTCGCAGCAAAACCTGAAACTATAGAAGCAGGTGAGAAAGCTTCGGAAACAATTCAAACAGTTTCAACCGAAGAGGAACTGCGGTTGCTTAACGCGACCAAGGACAAGTTTTTTTCGATCATCGCCCACGACCTGAAAAACCCCTTTAATTCCTTACTTGGATTTTCTGATTTACTGGTTAACGATTTTGATCAGTACGAGAAAGATGATATTAAGCGCTTTTTAAAGATCATGCACGATTCATCCAAACAGGGATTTAACCTGCTTGAAAACCTTTTGCAATGGTCGAGAACTCAAACCGGTCGGATTGCTTTTATTCCCTCGAAAGTTATTATAAACGATATTCTTACGGGTTGCGTTGACCTTTTAAAACCCACCGCCGATAAAAAGCAAATCAAAATCTACATGGAGGTGCCCGAAAACATTGAAGTAACTGGCGATATCGAAATGTTGTCGACCGTTTTCAGGAACCTCATATCAAATGCCATCAAGTTTACACCGGAAAATGGCCGGATAAAAATCAAGGTAAGGTTATTAACGCAACGCGCCGAAATATCTGTAATCGACACCGGGGTGGGTATTGCACCTGAGCACATTGCCAACTTGTTCAGGATTGATAAACAAGTGAGTACCCTCGGCACAAAAAATGAAAAGGGAACCGGGTTGGGGCTTATCCTTTGCAAGGAGTTTGTCGACAAACACAAAGGCATCATAAAAGTGAGTAGTGAAAGAAAGAACGGGACGGAATTTAAAGTATTTTTACCCCTTGAACAGCAAAAACAAGGAGCAAATGTCGAGCGAAATCAACCACAAAAATTTGTCGAAGCAGGATAATGTAAAACTCATTCTCGATTTTTTTCACCGAACCATGATGCACCATGCCATGTGGTTTGCTGAGGTTCAACATCAGTTTGGTCGGGAAAAAGCCCTCGAAGCAATGGAAACCGCCTGGCAGCGCAGTTATTCCATTCAAATGAAACGGATTGCAAAAACGCTGGATTTTGAACTGGAAGAAGATTTGCCAAAACCTTTGCTGGAATTGCCTGATGAACAACTGAATGCTTTGCGTGAGGCCATGGCCGTAAACTGGCTGGCCAACGACGGCGTCTGGTTTCAGGCTGTGGAGTTCACACGGGGCATGAACGATGCCAAACGCTGTAATGATTCTTGCTGGGGGCAATTTTCTCCTTTTGAAGCCTGGTCGATCAAACGTTATTTGGATTTGCCTGAAAAAGCTGGTTTGGAAGGACTGAAAAAAGCTTTGCAGTTCAGGTTGTATGCCTTTATCAATGAGCAATCCTTTGTGGACGAAACTGCAAATAGTTTTGTTTTTCAAATGAATCAGTGCCGGGTACAAAATGCACGTAAAAGAAAAGGATTGGCTGATTATCCTTGCAAGTCAGGAGGACTGGTTGAATATACCACCTTTGCAGAGGCAATTGACTCACGTATCAAAACTGAATGCATGGCATGCCCGCCTGATCCGCATCCACAGGAGTATTTATGCGCCTGGCGGTTTTCTATTTCAGAATAATATGTAGCCGGGGATTTACATTTCCTACCATACAATAAGGCAATACGGTATTTTCGTCAACATATACAATTTCGAGCTTTCTGATGTAGCACAAACTTTCGGGAACATCAAGCAGAGTGCCTGAATTGGAAATATCAAGTTCCACCAGACTACTCAAATTTCCCATCTCAGAGGGTAAATATTCAATGAAGTTTTTTCCCAGATAGAATAGTGAAAGGCTTTCACAATTTCCAATTTCAGGAGGAAGTTTTTTAAGTTGATTATGGCCAAGATACAAGTATACTAACGACTTCAGATTCCCAATTGAGGCGGGCAATTCCTCCAACTGATTGTATTCCAGTTTTAATTCTTCCAGGTTTTTGAGGTTCCCGATCTCGGAAGGAAGTGTTTTAAGTTCATTAAAATAAACCGACAATTCCTCGAGTTTTTCCAGTTGGCCGATTTCAGGAGCAATTTTTACCAGGTTATTTCGGCTTAAAACCAGTCTTTTGAGGTTTTTAAGTTTACCGATTTCCGGCGGTATTTCAGTGATTCTGTTTTTAAATAAATTCAATTCTTCCAACGAAGTTAACTCAAATACTTCTTTGGGAATTTCGGTTAATCCTTTTTTACTCAGGGTAAGCACTTTGGCTCTGTCTTTGTTTTTCAGAGCTGCGTCCACACTATGAAAGCGAGTACCTGAGCAAGCTACCAGGAAAATTGAAATTAAAAGTAAAAATGATAGATTCTTCATGACTTTATAAAATTTAAAACTCAATTAACTGTTCATGCCGCAATTTGTATTTTTCTGCAGGTGACAATGAATAATTATAATTATACAGAGCGCCTTCCCAATCACCATACATGGCATTGGGTAAAACGATAAAGCGATTTCCAAATTGATCCGACATTTTTTCCACCATATTGAATCTTTCATCGATTGGAAGTTTTTCAAATGCTTCTGAGAAATCAGCAAGGTTATCGCCACAAAGTAAAATGATCGAATACTTTTCAGAAACTTTGTCGCGGCGGGCTTTTTTACTTGATTCATCGGTTCGAAGCAATAAGTGATCGTTATCAGCAAAAGGGAATCCGGCATTTTGCAGATTTTTCAGGGTTTGCTCCCGGTATTTATCCTTTCTGTTGCTGATATAAAATACCTCAATTTTTTTCGATTCAACATATTTTAAAAATTCAAGTGCACCCGGAACCGGTTTCGCATCCATCATATTCATCCATTCATCCCAGTAAGCCGGGTAAAAAGCATCATTCAGAATGCATTTTGCCTCTTGCGGACTGTTATCCAAAACGGTTTCATCAATATCAACCACCACGGCTTGCTGCCTTGAAAGGCCCATCATCCGGAGGTTTTCATCCACACGTAATTTGGCAATGTTAAAAGCCTGCAAACAAAGGGCCCGATATTCAGCTGCACGCTGCTGGTAAAGGACAGCCATGGTAAGATGTTCGGTAGAAACAACTTCGGGTTCATCCCCGTTTTTATTGCTTGAGGCATTGGTTTGCTGGCAACTTTGCAAAACAGAAGCCACAATTATTATCACAAAGAGATTGAGAAAGTATTTTTTCATTTTCGTATTTATTAAAAAGCCGGGTAAAATTTTACCCGGCTATAAAGTTACTATATTAAATAGTTTCAGTTTAGTTATTTCGAATAATCCATCGCAGCCATGCGCTGGTAGCTTGCATAACGCCATTTGGCATTGTCTTCGGCAGCGCTGAAAAGTTCGGCAGCCTCAGCAGGGAAAGCTTTCATGAGCGATGTGTAACGAACTTCACGTTTCAGGAAATCCTGGAATTTTGACCAATCCGGCTCTTTGGAATCGTAAGTAAACGGATTTTTACCTTCCTTTTCCATTTCAGGATTGTACCTGTAAAGGTGCCAGTATCCACATTCAACAGCCAATTTTTCTTCGTCCTGAGTTTTGCTCATTCCAAACCTTAAACCGTGATTGATACAAGGTGCGTAAGCAATTACAATAGATGGTCCGGGGTAAGCTTCAGCTTCACGGATTGCTTTTAATGTTTGAGATTGATTGGCTCCCATTGCAATTTGCGCAACATAAACATATCCATAGGTCATCGCCATGGCACCCAGGTCTTTCTTGCGAACTTTTTTACCTGAGGCAGCAAATTTGGCTACCGCTCCAACCGGAGTTGATTTGGAAGCCTGTCCGCCGGTGTTTGAATAAACTTCAGTATCCAAAACCAGGATGTTAACATCTTCACCCGAAGCAATCACATGGTCGAGGCCACCATATCCAATATCATAAGCCCAGCCATCTCCACCAAAGATCCAAACCGACTTTTTGCTAAAGTATTGCTGTAAGTTCAATAACTCTTTGGCCATGGGATCTTTTTCCTTTTGAAGCTGAGGAATGAGCTTCATGGAAACCTCGTCGGATTTAGCACCATTTTCTTTATTTTCCAACCACTCCTTAAATAATGATTTGGTAGTATCAGTGAACGACCCGTTTGCATTTTCCATCATACCAGCAACCCGGTTCCTCATTTTGTTAATGGCTGTCGACATACCGAATCCGTACTCTGCATTGTCTTCAAAGAGGGAGTTGGCCCATGCCGGTCCGCGACCAGTCTTTTTGCTTGGACAATAGGGAGTAGAAGGAGCCGATCCACCATAGATAGAAGAACATCCTGTGGCATTGGCAATCATCATTCGCTCACCAAACAACTGGGTAACGAGTTTTACATAGGATGTTTCACCACAACCTGCGCATGCTCCTGAGAACTCAAACAGGGGTTGAGCAAACTGGCTGTTTTTAACCGATTTATCTTTTTCAACGATATCATCCTTGTAGGTAACATTGTCGTCGAGATAATTATAAACCTCCTGTTCTTTTAGCTGAGAGGCAAGCGGTTCCATTACCAGTGATTTCTCTTTTGAAGGACAAACTTCCACACAGTTGCCGCATCCTGTACAATCCAGCGGACTCAACTGAATACGGAATTGCAGTCCATCAAATGTTTTAGGTTTAGCTTCCAGTGTTTTGGTTCCCTGCGGCAAACCTTTCATTTCATCCTTATCAATGAGGAATGGACGAATACATCCGTGAGGACACACATAAGAACATTGGTTACACTGAATACAGTTTTCGGGGATCCACTCAGGTACTTCAACGGCGATTCCACGTTTTTCAAAAGCAGTGCTTCCTGCCGGGAAAGTTCCGTCTTCACGTCCTTTAAATGCACTTACGGGCAAGGTATCTCCCTGCAATTTATTGATCGGTTCAAAGATATTCTTAATAAAATCAGGCAATACACGGGTATCTTTCTTTTCAGCTTTTACCTTAATATTTGCCCATTCTTTTGGCACTTCTACTTTTGAAACTTCACCACCTTTATCAACTGCGGCATAGTTCATATTCACGATCATTTCACCTTTTTTGCCGTAGGTTTTCTGAATGGCATTTTTCATTTCTTCAACTGCCAGATCATAGGGAATAACTTCAGAAACCTTGAAAAATGCTGATTGCATGATGGTATTGGTACGGTTACCCAGTCCAATTTCAGAGGCTATCTTTGTTGCGTTGATGATGTAGAAGGTGATGTTGTTTTCGGCCAGATATTTTTTTATATAATCAGGAAGTTTTTCTTTGGTTTCTTCCTCATCCCAAATACTGTTTAAAAGAAATGTTCCACCCTTTTTCAAACCGGCCAGCATATCATACTTTTCGAGGTAAGCCGGAACGTGGCATGCCACAAAATTCGGGTTGCTTACCAGGTAAGTTGAGGTGATTGGTTTATCGCCAAAACGGAGGTGAGAAACTGTGATTCCACCCGATTTTTTTGAATCGTATGAAAAATAACCCTGAGCATATTTATTGGTTGAATCTCCTATGATCTTGATGGAATTTTTATTTGCTCCAACAGTACCGTCGGCACCGAGGCCATAAAATTTAGCTTCATAAGTGCCTTTTGGAGTTACATCAATTGCAGGCAACAGGGGTAATGAAGTGTGCTTCACGTCATCATTGATACTGATGGTGAACCTGTTTTTCGGATCTTTCAGTTTCAGGTTTTCAAAAACCGAGAGAATATGTGCCGGAGTGGTATCCTTTGAACTTAAACCATAACGACCGCCAACAATAACAGGGGCATCTTTTTTACCATAAAACAGATCTCTTACATCAAGATAAAGGGGTTCGCCATTGGCTCCGATTTCTTTGGTTCTGTCTAAAACAGCAACTTTTTTAGCGGTTTTTGGAAACGCCTTCATGAAATATTTTTCACTAAATGGACGGTAAAGATGAACTGAGATCAAACCCACTTTTTCACCTTTTTCCATCAGGTGATCAACCACCTCTTTAATGGTGCTGGTTACCGAACCCATTGCAATGATAATATTTTCGGCATCTTTTGCACCGTAATAATCAAAGGGGTGATATTCACGGCCGGTGATTTTTTTAATTTCCTGCATATAATTTTCAACAATGTCAGGAATATCATCATAATAATGCGACGCTGCTTCGCGAGCCTGGAAATAGATATCAGGATTTTGAGCGGTACCACGGGTAACGGGATGTTCAGGATTTAATGCGTTATCCCTGAATTTTTGCAGTGCTTCATGATCAACCAGTTTTGCCAGGTCGTCCATTTCCATCATTTCCACTTTTTGAATTTCGTGAGATGAACGGAATCCATCAAAGAAGTGAAGGAAAGGAACGCGTGTTTTAATGGCAGCAAGGTGTGCGATACCGGCAATGTCCATGATTTCCTGTGCTCCGGCGGTTGCCAGCATGGCAAATCCGGTTTGACGGGTACTCATCACGTCACTGTGATCACCAAAGATAGAGAGGGCCTGTGCAGCCAAACTCCTTGCACTAACGTGAAAAACGCCGGGGAGTAACTCGCCCGAAATTTTGTACATGTTGGGGATCATTAATAGCAGACCCTGTGATGCTGTGTAGGTGCTGGTTAATGCACCGGCCTGAAGCGATCCATGAACTGCTCCGGCAGCACCGGCTTCCGATTGCATTTCGCGAACATCAACGATTTCCCCGAAAATATTTTTTTTGCCGTGGGCAGCCCACTGGTCGACGTATTCGGCCATATCCGACGAAGGTGTAATAGGATAAATACATGCTACTTCGCTAAACATATAAGCAATGTGTGAGGTGGCATAGTTTCCTTCGCAGGTGATAAATTTTTTTGCTTTAGCCATGATAATATATTTTAATTCTTCGTTTGCTATTTCAAATAAATAAAGCGGTTGAATAAACGACGGCGAAATTAATAAATTATATATATTTTGTATCTCAATATATCTTATTTAGAAGCTTTTTAGATAAGCATTTCTTGCAAAAAGTGAACTAAAAAATTTTATACATTTGCCCGTTGACTACCTGCTAAAATCAGGTAAGAATACGAAATAATACTTGTAAAGGAAAAATATTTAGAAATGGCTAATTTAACAACAAAGTATATGGGGATCGAGCTCAAAAACCCGATTATTGTCGGAGCTTGTAACCTCGTTGAAAACAGAGATAACCTGAAACGTATGGAAGCTGCAGGAGCAGCAGCCATTGTTTACAAATCATTATTTGAAGAACAGATCCAACTTGAAAGCCTGCAGATGGCCGATCAGATGGGTGAATATTCGGAGCGTAATGCAGAAATGCGTTCCTTATTTCCGGATGTTGAACATGCAGGACCTGAGGAATACCTGATGAATCTCAGGATGGCGATCAATACTGTGAAAATACCGGTATTTGGAAGCTTAAACTGTATCAACCATGAATCATGGATTGAATATGCAAAACGAATCGAAGAGATAGGCGCTGCCGGTATTGAAATAAATCTGTACCATGTTCCTTCTGATTTTGAAATTGTTGGAAATGCTATCATCAATGAGCAACTCGACATTATAGAAGCAATTAAAAAGGTAGTTAAAATTCCGATTGCTGTTAAATTGAGTCCTTATTATACCAATCCGCTTTTTGTAATCAAAGAGATGGATAAACGCGGAGCAAATGCATTTGTACTCTTTAACCGTTTATTCCAACCCGAAATTGACATAGACAAAGAAGAAATGCGGTTTCCGTACAATCTAAGCACATCTGACGACAGCCGTTTCCCGCTTCGGATTACAGGAATGCTATTTGGCGATTTGAAAGCACAGATTTGCAGCAGCCGTGGAATATACAGTGGTGAAGATGTAATTTCAATGATACTGGCAGGTGCTGATGCAGTTCAGGTTGTTAGCACACTTTACAAAAACAAGATTGAGCAGATCAGTGCAATTCTTACCGATATTGAAAGGTGGATGGATACGAAAGGGTACAAAAACCTGAATGACTTCCGGGGAAAGATGTCAATGAAAAACATAGATGATCCTTTTGCTTATAAACGGGCACAATATGTTGACATTCTGATGAAAGCTGAGGAAATATTTAAAAAACATCCCACGATTTAATAAGTTGTTAAATGATAAACAAAGAGCGCGGCTTTCAAGCCGCGCTCTTCGTTTTTATAGCTTTATCAATTTCCTGGAGCTGGTTTCATGCTGGTTTGTCCAGCGTAATACATAATTGCCTTTCGGTAATTCCGAAATATCAATCTGATGTTGTAGTTGACCCGATGGAATATTTTGCAACAATACCTCCTGCCCCATCATATTCATTATTTGCAAAGTACTTTCTTCATGCAGTACTTCAGCAAATAAAATATTAATTACGTTTCCGGCATTGGGATTAGGGAACATGGTAAAGTAGGTAGTTTTTTGTTCGGAAACCGAATTACCCAAACCTCTTTCACCGGTCGAAAACCAAACTCCCCATTTGGCATAATCAATGAATAATTGTGCATCGCCGGATGGTTGTATTTTATTTGATTGCATGGCAATGGCGCCAACCACATCATCACCGGTATTGCTCTCAGCATTGAAAATTATTTTATCATCGAGCTTGGAATAATTCGGATAGCCCAAAGTGAGGTTCTGGAAAACAACGCTCACATCGCCGGTTTGTAAATTGGCAGCCATTACATTCACTTCGCCGGTATTGGCATCAAAATAGTCGAAAGCCATGATATAGGGTGAGTTTTTAGATAAACTTGGATTGCCAACACTGACCCCTTCAGGGAGGCTTGAGAATATTTTTTCAATTTTCCCATCGCTCCAGTTACCGGATCCGTTATTCCAAACACGGATCACGCTCATATCCCAGTAGTCGATATTTTGTCCTGATGCATTGGTAAGCTCATTATAAGCATCATAAATGATATATTCACCTGAGTAATCCCATTCAATGGCATCGGCATACAATACATTTTGAGTGGTAACTCCAGGCGTAAATGTAGGATTATATAAATGAAATTTAGCCCATTGAGTCAAACTATAATCGTATACCCAAATTGCCGAATCAATGGAAGTGGTAATAATTGCAATGCGGGTTCCATCCTTGCTCACGGCAATATTATCATAAACCGCATCAGAAGCAATAAAATCTTCAGCATATGTTTCGAGGTCAACATATTTTATCCGGTTGTCGGGGGTTACAAAAACGCCCACTGAGCCATTATCAACAATACTTGGCTTTTGTTTCAATAAGGTTTGTGAAACCGCATCAAAGCCGGTAACAGTAGTGTTAGTAAGATATAGCGATGTTGGATCACCCGGGTAAACATCAACAAATAATATATAATCATCACCCGGATTGACCTGAAGATTTCCCTGACCTGGATTACCTCCGCCACCACCACCGATTCCAACTGCTGCAAAGGCATTATCAACAGCAGTAGCTTCCGCAGATGAAGTACCATAAAGATCTTTAGCAGCCTGAACAAAAGCCACCCTCGCATCCACAAATTGTGAGGATTTAACCAAATAATCAGTCATCGATTTATAATAGATTGCTTCGGCTTTTTCTTTGCCAATTTGTGTGGCAAACTGGTAATAGCAATAATTCATAATACCACTATTAATATGCACACCGCCGTTATCTTCATTACCGAAATATTGTTCATCCGTATGTGCAGGCTGAAAACTTGGGTCGTTCAATGATGCACCGCCATTGTGAGGATTTGACATATCGCGCAGGTTACCGGTAGGAAAATAATTTGTATTGATGATCACATCTTCACCTAAAAACCAATCATCTCTGTCGACCATACAGCCGGCGATATCGGCCATCGATTCATTCAAAGCACCAGATTCGCCCTGGTATTCCAGGTTGCAGGTATTTTGTACAACGCCGTGTGCCATTTCATGCGCTCCAACATCAAGCGCACCGGCCAGTGGATCAAAGATATTTCCGCCATTGCCATAAAACATGGCCTGTCCGTTCCAGAAAGCGTTTTCCATACTGCTTCCGTCTTCATTTGAAACATTGCAAATGGAAATGATGGTGCCTCCCTGCCCATTGATAGAGTTCCGTCCGTGTGTATTTAAAAAATACTCAAAGGTCTCCCCAGCATTATAATGTGCCGAAACTGCCTCCGGAACATTGTTCCAGTTGTTATTGGTATTATTAAAATGGGTAATGGTGCTTCCTGCGGTATTATTTGCATTGATGGTCCAGATGGCACCTACCGGATCATCAGGCAATTGCGATTGTCCGGGATTAAACATGCCTCTTGATGCATCTATCAGAAAATAGTTGCCATTAAGTAAATAAGTATTTATTGTGCGTGAAACCCCATTCAGATCATTGGCTTGCGCGGTGGTAGGACCATCGCCACAGGTATTATCATATGAATTGAGGATTTCGCCGGTATGGGCATCCACAAAATATTCAAAACGTCGCATCATATTAGGACGAATGGTGAGATGCCAGGTGAGCTTAGCTTCATTGGAATAAAAATCGGGATGATAGATCACCAGTTCGGAGACCATAACTTCACGATCGAAAATGGATTGCTCCGTGGCTGAAGGTTCAACAAAAGCATAGGGTACGTCAGTTTTGGCAATTTCGAAAGCCTCAGAATCAGTAATGGAAGGCTCAATATTTTCGATAAAAGGAGTCGGGAAATACTCACCGTTAAAACGATTCATCTGATTTGACTCACCATGCACAAATACCTGTCCGCGATAAACTTTGATACCCAGGAAATACTGCTGGTATTTAACATGCGAAATTCCTTTAATATCGGTATTTGTGGAGAGCATTTTAAACTCCGTCTCCGGGTCAGCTATTCCCAGGGTTGATTTGATATTTTGCAGAAAAGCTTTCCCGGCAATATCCATGCTTTCAATATTACCAGGACTGTAAGCAGGAATTGAAACGTTACTGGCTTCAATAAAAACCAGTTGGCCTTTTTTATTGACCACAGGATTTGTGTATGTAGCAGCTTTATTAGTTTCAAGCGGTAAAAATGGAATACTGCGATAGCTGCTTGAAACCGCATTGAGTTGTGATTCCTTTGCTGGAATTTTAACTATTTGACTGGAAGGCTGTGCCTGCTGACCTGCTCCAAACCTTTTTTTGGAGTTAAACGGGTTCTGGGTTTGGGCTGATGCTCCTATAAAAAAGAGCATAAATAATACGATCGGTAAAATTTTATAATTCATATTTATTCCTTATTGTTGTTTGAAACTGTTTTTAAAAGTGAATTGTAATATTCCTGCACTCCCTCGGGTGTCTCCTGTCCGGCTCCCCAATTAATCCGTTTATCGGTTGAGTCGTTTTTATAGCCAATAAAATAGGTCATATTACCAGGGGAGGAGTATTCGAGGGTATCAAAACCATGTTCTAAGAAGCTTCTGAAATAACCTTTGGCCTCTTTGGCCGGAATGGCAGGCAGGTCAATGGTTTCCTTGCTAAGGCAGTTATATTTCTGCAACTGGCCTTTATAGTCAAGGGCATATAAATCTGTTGCGCCTGTAAACCCTCCTCCGGAACCAAATATTATTTGATTCTTTGAAAATTCCTTTAAATCTTTATTGGCACAACAAGCTGATAATAAAATTGCCAATATTAAAATAGGGTACAAATTTCTCATCTGATTTGTTTTTGTGAAGAATATTAGTTTGGTAATTCAAAAATACAGAAAATCTAAATCCTGCCCTGCTATCAAAGGAGAATTTAAATATTAATTAACATAATTCAAACCTCAAATTGTGGCATTCAAAGCTTGTAATACTTTGCTAACCCGCGTTTGGCTTGTAATGTATGTTTCAAATTCAGGAATGCTCCGGTTGCCTCCCATGTAAATCCCTTCCTTGCGGTAAATCATCTTACTTTCCACTTTTTCGCGGCCGGTCATATGAAACTCTGTGGCGCCAGTTTTTGTAGCGATCTCCCTGATGTTATTTTCATTGATCCCACTACCGGGCATAAGGATGATCCGGCCGTTACTTTGGCTGACAAGTTTTGC
>JAGQVE010000018.1:0-53632 GCA_020438105.1 Bacteroidales bacterium | reverse complement strand
TAAGGTCCATGCCTTCAGGAACAGTATTTTTTTGTCCTGCAGTTAACAGCCGCTCCACTTCACATGAAATTATATCCTCCAAGGCATTGAAAGGGTCTGAAGTAACATCAAAGGCGCGGTGGAAGGTAGTTGACATGGGCCAGGCCAGCTCCACCAGTTTTTTGGTTCGGTCCGTATCCACCGTTCCGTCGGGCTTCAAAATTCCAAACACAACACCGTCAACTCCCATATCTTTACATTTAAGTATGTCGTTCTGCATGATCTCATACTCCAGATCGTCATAAAAAAAATCGCTGCCCCTGGGCCTGATCATCACATTCACTTTGATATCAAGGAGTTCCCTTACTTTTTTGATCGTTGCGAAACTGGGCGTCGTCCCCCCTTCAAAAAGGTTATCGACCAGTTCAATTCTTTTTGCCCCACCTTTTTGAGCCGCTATGGCCGACTGTATGTTTGCAGCACAAACTTCGATGAGATAATTATTTGACATATTATTTTATAGCTATTTCATCCACAAAAATCCAGGCAGGTTTACCTTCTCCTACATGCCAATCGGGACAAATACCCCGGTTTTTACCAATCACTTTCACATACCTAGCCTTGGTCGCCAAGCCGAGTGTATATTGCTGAATGTTGACACCCAGTGTAGTTTCAGGAATTTTATTCTTCAAAACTCCAGCCTGCTGAAAATTCTGTCCATCGTTTGATATAAAGTAGCGAACTTCTTCCGGAAAAAATATCCAGGCGCCCACATCCTGCAAAAAACCGGTTTCAATTTCAGAGATCAACTGAATGCTGCCCAGGTCAACGATTGCCTCTATATCCACTCCTTCATATCCCTGCCAGGCTCCGGTTTTAAAATTGAGTGGGCCACGAATGAAGTCAATTAAAGCCAGGTCACCCCCAGCCGAATATTGGTTTGCATAAGCAGTATTCAGGGTGATCTTACGTCCGATAGGTATCTTAAAAAACTCCGACACAAGCGGCATACTTTTATTTCCTTCAGTATCTACGGCAATAGCTTTTAGCTTTACCGAATGATCCAGTATCACAGGTGCTGAATAAACAGGTGAATTCTTGCTTGGATCTGTCCCATCCAAAGTAAAATGAATTTTAAACTCCGGTGAAACAGATCCAAGTGACAGGAGAGTTGTATCAATAAAAGTTCGGCTGCCTGATCGCACAAAAGGCACCGGAGTGATAAGGTGTTCAGTAATGGCAGAAACCGGTTCATTGCCTTCGCCCACACCCCATTTTTCGTTTGGTTCGGGTCCCATTTCAAACACAATTTCTCCACCATTCATGATATCACTGTGCATCAGAAAGGATTTATCATATTCTTTTCCATTCAGCCTGGCCGATTGAATGTATTTATTCTCTTCCGAATTATTATTTGTCCGGATCGTAAACGTTTTTCCATTTTCCAAATTAATCGACACCTCTTCAAAAAGCGGGCTGCCGATTGCATATTGAGCAACACCGGGCGTTACAGGGTAAATCCCCATTGCACTCATCACATACCAGGCCGACATTTGTCCGCAATCCTCATTGCCACAAAGTCCGTCGGGTTTTTCAGTATAAAGTTCGTCCATGATCTGCCTTGCATATTTTTGGGATTTCCAGGGCTGACCAACATAGTTATAAAGGTAAGCCATGTGATGGCTGGGTTCGTTTCCGTGGGCATACTGACCGATCAAACCGGTAATATCGGACTGTTCCCGACCGGTTGTTTCGGAGCTTTCGGTAAACAACTTGTCCAGGTGGTCGATAAACAACTCCTTGCTTCCCATCAATTTAATCAGCCCACTGATATCCTGCGGAACAAAAAAACTATACTGCCACGAATTGGCTTCCGTATAATTGAAATTCACCTCTTTTGGATCAAAGGGTTCAAACCAACGGCCATTGATCCGGGCACGCATAAATCCTGAAGACGGATCAAAAATGTTTTTATAAGATTGGGCCCTTTTAATGAACTCATCATAAATTTCAGTTTTCCCCATTGCTTTGGCCATCATGGCTATGCACCAGTCATCATAGGCATATTCAAGGGTCTTGGAAACTGATTCCGCCTCATCCTCTGCCGGAATAAAGCCGTTTTCCTTATAGGATTTTAATCCAAAATGATCCAGTTCCGCCGAATGCACCATGGCTTCGAGCGCCAGTTCTGCATCAAAACCATCAATACCTTTAAAATAAACATCCACGATCACAGGGATGGAATGGTATCCGATCATGCACTCTGTTTCGTTGGCTGCCAGCTCCCACACTGGTAATCGGCCACCCTGCTGATACTGTGCCAGCATGGTTTTAATAAAATCCAAAGTTCGCTTTTGATCGATTATCGTAAACAAAGGATGCTCAGCACGGAAAGTATCCCAAAGTGAAAACACGGTATAGTTTTCAAAATCATTTGCCTGATGTACCTCCAGATCCCGGCCGAGGTATTTTCCATCCACATCCTGAAATAAGTTTGGAACCAGGCAGGCATGATATAAGGCGGTATAAAAAGTTGTAAGTTGTGCCTCACTACCTCCATTCACTCGTATCCGGCCCAGTTCTTCATTCCATGCCGATCTGGCATCTGCTTTAATTTGCTCAAAATTCCAGTCGGGTATTTCAACTTCCATGTTTTTACGGGCTCCTTCAACACTTACTGCCGAAATCCCGACCTTTATCATTACTTCTTTTTTATCCTTTAAATCAAAGGTAAACCAGGCCTTAATATTTTCTCCATTCATCTCGTCACCGTCCACTGCTTCATCATCCAAAGCCAAACCATACCAGGCAAAAGGCTGAGAAAACCGGGCAACAAAATAAACCCGTTGGTCCATGGCCCAGCCTGTTGACCTTCGGAAACCTTCAATTTCATACTCATTTATTACCTTCACCCATGAATCAACCACCTTATCCCGATGTTTTAAATCCAAAATAACATTTCCCCTGTCAGAATCCTGAAATATATATTTATGAAAACCAACCCTTTTTGAAGTTGTTAATTCAACATTGATACTATAATCATCCAGGTTCACAGCATAAAATCCCGCTTCCGCCAATTCATTTTCATGAGAAAATCGTGAGGCATAACCCGAATCGGGATTGGCATACCCGTTATAGAGCTGAATATCGCCCACAGTTGGCATAAAAAGGATGTCACCATAATCGGGCACACCCGTTCCACTCAGATGGGTATGAGTGAACCCGTATACTACATCATCAGAATAATGATAACCTGAGCAGCCATCCCAGCCTTCAAGCCGGGTATCCGGGCTCAACTGAACCATTCCAAATGGCAGGCTGGTTCCCGGATAGGTATGGCCATGACCGTCTGTTCCAATGAATGGAATTACATAATCAGCAGGTTCTTTTTGATTTTCAGAAGCTGTATTCTCTTGATTTGAACAAGCCCAAAATGTGATCAGGGCTACGATGGAAAGAAGAAAAAAAAATTTTTTCATCATTTCAGAAATATTTTTTACTTTTGATAAAACAAATATGCAGGAAATGTTGTTAACTGTATGTGCATTTTGAAAAAATTATCTAAAAATTTTGTTGCTTTAAAAAAATAGTTATTTTTGCACCCCCAAACGAAATTAAAGATATAAAATGGCAAATCATAAATCGGCATTAAAGCGGATCAGACAGAACGAAAGCAGGAGATTGCAAAATCGCTACTATGCTAAAACAATGCGTAATGCACTCAGGGATTTCAGAGCGTTGACTGATAAGAAAGAAGCTGAAGATCGTTTTCCTAAAATGGCAGGTCTGATTGACAAACTGGTAAAGAAAAATATTATTCATAAGAATAAAGCAGCTAACTTGAAATCAAAAATGGCCAAACAGGTTAGCGCACTATAAAGATTTTTTTTTCATGGCTTTTGGGTTTTAGGTCTCTATCGTTCGATAGGGGCCTTCTTTTTTGTGTAAACTTTTATTGACCAAAAGCCTTTCCTGAAAAGCCATTCAAAAAATTTAATGCTAAAACGCTATAATCCCCTAAACAAAATTTCTGGCTAATCCCTCGGTTTTGCGCAGAAAGGCAGAATATATATCAGCGTTTTCTGCAATATCTGCGAGAATAACATCTTGAAAGGCTATATCTGGTAGATAAGCGGATAATCATTAAAAATTTCTATATTTGGCTGGATAAACAAAGCCAATTATGGAATCCTCAAAAGAATATTTTCCAATCAGCCAATGGGCTGAAGGTGATCGTCCCCGTGAAAAATTATTGTTAAAAGGCAGGCAAAGTTTAAGTGATGCCGAACTCATTGCCATTTTAATGGGATCGGGTAGCAGAAACGAATCGGCAGTGGACCTGGCCAAACGGATTTTACGAGAATCAAATGATAATCTTGTAGAACTTTCTAAACTCAGTGTAAAAGATCTGATGAAATTCAAAGGTGTGGGCGAAGCCAAAGCAATCAGCATCATTGCAGCACTCGAGCTAGGGAAAAGGCGGCGGGGTGCCGAGGCGCTTGAACGTAAAAAGATCACTGCAAGCCGGGATGTGTTTGAATATTTTTCAGCGATTTTTGGCGATCATACCTGGGAAGCCTTTTATATCTTGTTGCTCAACAGGGCAAATAAAGTGATTCGCCACATCCAAATAAGTGAAGGTGGTATTTCAGGCACCGTAGCTGATCCGAAAAAGATCTTTAAGATTGGTTTGGAAAACAATGCAACTTCCCTGATTCTTTGTCATAACCATCCTTCGGGCAGCGTAAAACCTTCCGATGCAGATATCAAACTTACCCGAAAACTTAAAAATGCCGGCGAAATGCTCGACATGCCCATCCTCGACCACCTCATACTTGGTGATGAAAAATATTATAGTTTTGCAGATGAAGGAACGTTGTAAGCAAAGAGCGGAGGGCAGAGGGCGTAGAGCGGAGGGCGAAGAGCTAAGGGCCGGGAGCCACCTGCGATGAGGCTTTTGTGTCGCACAGGAGTTGGCACTGCGGTTACCAGACTGTACTGAACCCAATTTTACTTCGTTTGTTTAATGCAAGAAGTTTGTGATTTTGAAAAAACTGAACATGCAAAATATACTCACCATCATCGGAGCGAGACCACAAATCATCAAAGCTGCAGCATTGAGCAGGGCCATTAAAAAGCATTTTGCTGACGACATCAAAGAAACCATCGTGCATACCGGGCAACATTACGATGCAAATATGTCGCAGGTGTTTTTTGATGAAATGGGCATTCCTGCTCCAGATTTTAATTTGAACGTGGGCTCGGGCACTCACGGCAAACAAACCGCAACAATGATCGAAAAGATCGAAGAGTTGCTGATGATTAAAAAACCCGATTTTGTGGTTTTATACGGAGATACCAACTCCACACTCGCAGGTGCCATTTCTGCTTCTAAAATCCATATACCCATCGCACATATTGAGGCCGGCTTGCGGTCCTTTAATAAATCAATGCCCGAAGAGATCAATCGCATGATGTGCGACCACAGCTCCACCCTGCTCTTCACTCCTACCCGCACCGGGCTGAATAACCTGATCCATGAGGGGTTTAACGCACATGCCAAACCTCCTTTTACAGCCGATAACCCCGGTATTTTCCATTGTGGCGACATCATGTACGACAATAGTTTATACTTTGCCGATATCGCTGCAAAAAAGTCGCAGGTAATGAAAACACATGGTTTGGTTAAAAATAATTTTATCCTGGCAACCATCCACCGCGACAACAACACCGATATCCCCGAACGACTCAACAATATCTTTGAGGCGCTGCTGGAGATCAGCCATGAACATAATATGGAAATAGTTTTACCACTTCATCCGCGCACCAATAAAATGCTGGAGAAAAACCTGGAAACGGAAAATTTTAAAGCAGTTAAGGCGAGTCAAAAGCTAAAACTGATCCCGCCGGCCTCCTTTTTCGATATGATTGAACTGGAAAAAAATTGCAAAATGATTTTGACCGATTCAGGTGGTGTACAAAAGGAAGCTTACTTTTTCCAAAAACCGGTGATCATCCTCAGGCCCGAAACCGAATGGCTGGAAATCGTTGAAAACAAAACCGGGCAAATTACAGATGCCAACAAGGATAACATCCTGAAAGCATTTGAATATTATAATGTGCATAGCCACCTGAAATTTCCGGCGGTATTTGGTGATGGTAGGGCTGCCGAGTTTATTTGCCGGAAGATGTTGGGTTAACTCCATTAAATCATCGCTACAACAAAAAACCCCCGATCCAAAAACCGGGGGCTTCAAATTTATGTTGGATTGTGCTTTACACAACACCCTGTGCCAGCATCGCTTCGGCAACTTTTACAAATCCACCGATATTGGCACCTTTCACGTAATTGATGTATCCACCCTCTTCGGTTCCGTACTTCACACAATTGGCGTGAATGTCTTTCATAATGTTATGCAGACGTTGGTCAACCTCTTCGCGGGTCCAGCTCAAACGCAATGAGTTTTGCGACATTTCCAGTCCGGAAGTAGCAACACCACCAGCATTGGCAGCTTTACCAGGTCCGTAAAGGATTTTGGCTTCGAGGTAAACATCAATTGCTTCAGGAGTTGAAGGCATGTTAGCACCTTCAGAAACCACGAAACAACCATTGGCGATCAGCATTTTGGCTTCTTCACCGTTAACTTCGTTTTGTGTAGCTGATGGCAAAGCAATATCACACTTCACTTCCCATGGGCGTTTACCTTCAACATACTGACAACCATATTTATCAGCATATTCCTTGATACGGCCACGTTTTACATTTTTCAGCCACATTACATACTCGAGTTTTTCTTTGTCAATTCCGGCAGGATCATAAATGTATCCGGCTGAATCAGACATGGTAACTACTTTTGCTCCGAGTTCGGTAGCTTTTTCAGTAGCATATTGTGCAACGTTACCTGAACCAGAAACTGTACAGATTTTGCCTTTCATGCTGTCGCCACGGGTTTTCAGCATTTCTTCAGCAAAATATACCTGACCGTAGCCGGTTGCTTCAGGACGGATCAAAGAACCACCCCATTCAATTCCTTTACCAGTTAACACACCGGTAAACTCATTGCGGATCCTTTTGTATTGTCCGAAAAGGAAGCCGATTTCACGTCCGCCAACG
The DNA here is from genome assembly GCA_020438105.1 of Bacteroidales bacterium. GTDB lineage: Bacteria > Bacteroidota > Bacteroidia > Bacteroidales > JAADJA01 > JAADJA01. The sequence continues at coordinate 46,539 of JAGQVE010000018.1, read as the reverse complement.
CCGATGTCACCAGCTGGTACGTCGGTATCAGGTCCGATATGACGGCTCAATTCTGTCATAAAGCTTTGGCAGAAACGCATAACTTCAGCGTCTGATTTTCCTTTGGGATCAAAATCAGAACCACCTTTACCACCACCCATCGGGAGGGTAGTTAAACTGTTTTTCAGTACTTGTTCAAAGGCCAAAAATTTAAGAATACCCAGGTTAACAGTCGGGTGGAAACGCAAACCGCCTTTGTAAGGACCAATGGCGCTATTCATTTCGATACGATACCCTTTGTTGAGCTGGATTTCACCTTTATCATCCACCCATGGTACTCTGAAAAGAATAACCCGTTCGGGTTCTGAAATCCTTTCAAGGATCTTTGCATCCTTGTATTTCGGATTTTCTTCGATGAAAGGCAGCAATGAAATTGCTACTTCTTCAACTGCCTGATGAAATTCAACTTCGCCCGGATTCTTGGCAATGACTTTGGCCATGAAATCCTGTACTAATTTGTCGTGTGCCATAATTGTAACTATCTTTTTGTTAAATGATTAATTGATGTGCAAAATTAAATCGAAGCAATATTAAAGAATTTTTTCAAGAACAAACAAGAGATTATTTTGATTTTTTTATATTTACTTATATACATATTATCCATATCTACTGCCATAGCAACTATTGAGATTAGAATAACAATGTTAATTTATTAACAATATAAATATAAACAGCGCCCCAATACCCCATTTTTCGGGATTAAATTCTGCGGTAATTTCATATCGAATAAGTCAAATATTCCACTTCCAAATCCCGGGGTTAAAAGTTTATTCTTTTAACTTTGTGGATTACCCTGTGTTAAATTAAAATGGCAAAAGAAGAGCAATCAAAAAATGGGTTGGAGCAATTGCGCTCCGAAACGATAGAAAGGTTGAAAGAACTTTCCACGATCAACCGAACTACAAAAATTTTAAAGGAGGGCAAATCGATAAAGGAAACCCTTCAGCAAATTGCGCATATTTTGCCTGATGGATGGCAATATCCTGAATTTACCAGGGCACGGATTGTTTTCAATAACAATGAATTCAGGTCGAATGATTTTATTTCATCAGGTTGGTCACAAGTGCAGGAGTTTGAAACCATTGACAACGAATCAGGCCAGATTGAAATTTACTACACCAAAGGGTTTCCTAATTGTGATGAAGGGCCTTTTTTAAGAGAAGAGAGGGATTTGATCATCAACCTTGCCAACATTATTTCGGGCTACCTTAACAGTGTAAAAGGCAAAGCTGTTATGCGGCGATATGGATACCGTGAAGTTTTGCAAGAAAAGGAAGATGAAAAAGATAATTGCACCATAACTAGTATGCAGTTACTACAGCGGTTCATCAATAAAAACAACTATAACCGCGATCTTTACCACGATCTGATGCCATTTAAAGTGTGTGAAATACTGATCATTTCCAATTTATATGATGCTTACAGCATTGAAAAGGAAGGACGTTTTTCGGAGCATATGATGGGTGAATATGCCAAACTCAATCTTACATCTTTACCAAGAATAACAGGGGTTTCAACTTTAGAAGAAGCCATTGAGCAGTTGCATTCCAAACATTTCGACCTGGTAATTATTATGGTGGGCGTGGATAAAACCTTTCCGATGGGAATTTCGGAAAGGATCAAAAAATCATTCCCCTATATTCCGGTTTATCTTTTACTCAATAATAACAGTGATATCGCTTATTTCGAAAAGCAGAAAAAACCACTGGGATATGAGCGCATTTTTGTGTGGAACGGAGAATCAAGGATATTTTTTGCCATGATCAAACACCTGGAGGATAGGATCAATCTCGAAAACGATACCCGAATTGCATTAGTAAGATATATCCTGGTGGTGGAAGATTCGCCGATGTATTACTCGAGGTACCTTCCCATTTTATATAAAATCGTATTGGAGCAAACCAAAAGGATCATTGATGATGTAAGCACTGATGAACTCTATAAGGTGCTAAAACTAAGGGCAAGACCGAAAATTTTGCTGGCTACCAATTATGAAGAAGCCATAGAGATTTATAACAAATACGATGAATTTATTTTTAGCCTGATTACCGATGTAAAATTTAATAAAAATGGTGAGCTTAACGAACAGGCAGGTTTTGATCTGGTTCGCTACATTCGTTCGGAGAAGAAAGAAATTCCTGTAATCGTACAGTCATCCGACAAACAAATGGAATCGGAGGCGCACAAACTGAAAACAACCTTCATTTACAAAAACTCCGAAACCCTGGAGCAGGAAATAAAAAGCTTCATTAAACACTACCTTGGATTTGGCAACTTTGTATACAGGGACCAATCGGGTAAAAAGTTGGTCGAGGTAAAATCGCTGAAAGATTTTGAAAAACATCTTCGTACCATTCCTCCTGAATCAATCCTTTACCACGCTAAAAAAGATCATTTCAGCATGTGGTTGATGGCAAGAGGCGAAATTCAGGCAGCTAAAATACTTCATCCGAAAAAGACGTATGAATTTAAAGACCCGGAGGCAATCCGGGAATACCTGATAAATGTTATCAGGAAATTCAGGAATGAGCAACGACAGGGAAAGTTAGTACCTTATGATGATCAGGCCATCCTTGATGAAGCCAATATTGTTACACTTACCGAAGGAGCCCTGGGCGGTAAAGGTCGTGGGCTGGCCTTTTTAAATTCGCTCATTTACAATCTCGATTTCTCACAATTTTTGCCCGACATCAACCTCAAGACCCCGCGAACAGCAATTATTGGCACCGATGAATTTGAATATTTCCTGGACAATAATCAGCTCCATTTTGTAAAAACTGATAATATCCCGTTTGAGGAACTCAAATGGCGTTTTTTGCATGGGCGGCTAACCTCCTCCCTGATCAGAAGGCTAAAAGATATGCTTCGACTGATAAAAACACCACTGGCAATAAGGTCATCCGGTTTATTTGAAGACAGTTTAATGCAGCCCTTTGCCGGTGTTTTTGAAACATACTTACTGCCCAATAATCACCCGGATCTGAATGTAAGGCTCCAACAGGTTATGGATGCTATTAAACTGGTTTACGCATCCGTTTATTCCGATTTGGCGCGACGGTATATTAAAGCCGTAAACTATCATATTGAAGAAGAAAAAATGGCTGTAGTATTGCAGGAAGTCGTGGGCAATAAATATGGCAATTTATATTATCCGCACATAAGTGGGGTGGCTCAGTCATATAATTATTATCCCTTTTCACACATGAAACCCGAAGAAGGTTTTGCCGTGACGGCCTTTGGATTGGGAAAATACGTTGTGGAGGGTGAAAAAGCATACCGGTTTTCACCAAAATATCCTACCACCGAAATTACTAGTCCTAAAGACCAGGTTCAGAATAGCCAGACAGAATTTTATGCCGTTGATTTAAATAAACAAGATTTAAATCTGCTGGATGGAGAAATGGCCGGCCTGGTTAAAAAGGATATTTATGAAGCAGAAAAACATGGTACCCTGAAGCACTGTGCATCGGTTTATGATCAGGATAACAACTCCATTTCAGCCGGTATTGACAAACCCGGACCCAGGGTCATCAATTTTGCCAACATTCTAAAATATAACTATATCCCAATGGCCCGGACCATTGAGGTAATTTTAGATATAGTGAAAGAGGCATTTGGTTCGGCCGTGGAGATTGAGTTCGCCATTGATTTGAACAAAGACAGAAATTACAAGGCCTCCTTTTACCTTTTACAGGTTAAGCCCATGATTGGAAATACAGAGGATTATGAAGTGGATGTAGAAGCCTTTAAAAAGGAAGATATTATTTTACTGGCCTATAAGGGAATGGGTAATGGAATGATCAATTCAATTAACGATGTGGTTTTTGTTGACAATGAAAAGTTTGATAAAACAAAAACGATGGACATGGTAAAGGAGATTGAGGCAATCAATAAACAGATGATGAAGGAGGACCGTCAGTATATTTTGATCGGGCCGGGCCGATGGGGAACAAGGGACCGGTGGATAGGCATACCGGTTGACTGGCCCCAAATCTCAAATGCCAAAGTAATTGTGGAAACAAGTCTTGAGGGATATCCTTTGGATGCCTCTTCAGGCTCGCATTTTTTTCATAATGTTACTTCGGCAAATGTTGGGTATTTTTCGGTGCAACCTGAAAAATCAGAGAGTTTCATAAATTATAAATTGCTTAACGAGCAAGCACTAGTGGAAGAAACACGTTTCTTTAAGCATGTTCGCTTTGCAGATAATTTCAATATCAGAATGGATGGCAAAAAACGGATATCAGTTGTAACCATTGTTTAAACTCAGGTAATTAAAAATTACTCCTTATTTAAACTCCCTATAAATTAGTCACTAAGCCCCAACATTTTCTACTGATATTCAGCCTTTTATTAAGCTGGTGTTTTTTCTTTCGCAAAACAGAAACATTGAACAAGGAATAAATCAGGGAAATGTGTTATAATTGTACATAGAATTCTGAAGGTCAAATTCTTTAATTAAAAGACATGTACGAATTTGTAGCTTTAAGCGTAAAATGCCGGTTCTGTGGCGAATCGTTAATGGATAAAAAAGTGCTTGTTGATAACGAGCAAAGCATTAAACTTCATGTTGAACATGGTAAAAACAAGGGCAACATAAATTTGAGTGCCATCTACGGAAGTTATAACTATACCAGTGATTTCGAAATCCCCAAGGGTGAAGTTGCAACATTCAGTTGCCCACATTGCAAAAAGGTAATGAATTCAGAGGCCGAATGCCTCAGTTGCGGAGGCGAAATGGTTCCTTTTTACCTGGATATGGGAGGCAAAGTGAGCATTTGCGCCCGAAGTGGATGCCGCAATCACCATGTGGAGTTTGAAGATCTTTCGCTTGCTTTGCGCAAACTCTATCAGGAATATGGGTTCAGAGGGCGAAAATATCCAAAGGATGAAAGAAGTAAATCCGAAAGGGAGCATGAACATCATCATGAGCCTAAAATGACGGAAGAACAGGAAATCATCGAATCCGGAACATTTTTGCAAAGTTATTGTCCGCATTGCCGCAAAAGCCTGATCGAAAACGACATGCTGAAGCTGAAGATCATCAACGGAGAAGAAGGTTTTCTGCTTTTAAGTCCATACCTGAACAGTTTTACTTCCAAATCAACAATCTTTTTACCCGAAGATAAAGCTGTTACAGATATAAAATGTCATCATTGCGACAAAAGTTTGGTTGTAACAGACAAAACCTGTGGCAAATGTGGTTCACCGATTTCAAAAATTAATGTGAGTGCCAGCAGTAAACTCATTGACTTTTATATATGCACAAAAAAAGGCTGTAAATGGCACGGCCTGAGTGAAGAAGATCTTTATTCCATAAAGCTGGAAGAGAGCGATGAGTGGTAGGGATTGAGTTCGAAGTTTCCTGCCCGACTGCGTCATGAAGGCGGGGAAGTTCGATGTTTGAAGTTCGAAGTTGGGCGCTCTTGCGATTGAAAATACTAGTAATTCACCAAATCTAATATATGTTTCAAATCGTTAGAAAACAGGAAATGGCCCGCGGAACGATCATTCGTTTCGATATCAACGCACCTAAAATTGCTAAAAAAGTAAAAGCCGGGCAATTCGTAATTATTCGCGTAAATGAAACAGGAGAGCGTATTCCGCTCACTGTTGCCGACAAAGACCCCTTTGCCGGGATAATCAGTATTATTTTCCAGGTAGTGGGTAAATCCACCGCCCTTATGCGATCTCTGAAAGAGGGCGATCTGATCAAAGATGTTGTTGGCCCTTTGGGCCGCGCTGCCGAAGTTGAAAACTTGGGAACTGTGTTGATGGTTGGTGGCGGAACCGGAGTTGCCATTTTGCATCATGTGGCCAAAGCTTTTAAAGAAGCAGGGAACAATGTGATCAGTATTATGGGTGCTAAAGACCTTGAAATGCTGATCCTCGAAAATGAAATGACCCAGATCAGCGACGAACTTGTAATAACCACCGACGATGGCAGTTATGGACAGCGTGGATTTGTAACCCAACCGCTTGAAAAATACCTGAGCGAGCGGGATGACATTAAACTGGTTTATGCCATCGGACCTATCATCATGATGAAAAATGTGGTTAAGCTCACCAAAAAGTTTAATGTAAAAACCATGGTCAGCCTCAACCCGATCATGATCGACGGAACCGGAATGTGTGGAGGTTGCAGGGTTAAAGTAGCAGATGAAACCCGTTTCTGTTGTGTGGACGGGCCCGATTTCGATGGCGCCCAGGTCGACTTTGATGAGTTGATGAATCGAAATTCATTATATATGAAAGACGAGAAGGATTCGCTACTTTTCTCAATCAGATAAGTTTCAAAAAAAAAGGAACAATTCAGGCAGGTTATATTAATCCAAGGAATTTTTGCAATATGTTAGATCACGACGTTAAATATTTAAAGTTCAAAACCTATTTGAACACCTATTGCCCGCATTGCCATGCCGGGTTTAATGTTGAAAAAAAAGATGTTAACCAGATCGAACTGAAGGCCATTTACAAAGGTGAGGAAATAGATCTTTATCTCAGCCCTTACCTCGATGTATTTGAGATTGAATCATCTGCTGATATTGCCAAAGATGGTGTGGTGGATGACCTGATTTGTCCGCATTGTAAAAAAAGCCTTTTAAATAAAGAAGTGGCCTGCGGCGAGTGCGGATCACCAGTAGCTGAAGTGATTATTTCAGCGCTTTCAGGATTAATACCCTTTTATCTTTGTACCAAATATGGCTGCGAGTGGCATGGTTTAACCAAAAGGGACGAACGTCGCCTGAAACTGAAGATTCCCAGGCAGGATATGCCTGAACAGGACCAAACCCTGCGCGTGCATAATTTCCAGGAAGTTCCTTATGGATATACCACCGAGCTTGCTTTGCTTGAAGCAGGTCGCTGTCTACAATGTAAAAAACCGCTTTGTGTGGAAGGCTGCCCGGTAAATGTACCTATACCTGAATTTATCGCCCTGGTGGCTGAAGAAAAGTTTGATGAAGCTGCCAAAAAAATTAAAGAAACCAACCTCTTTCCGGCCATGTGCGGAAGGGTTTGTCCGCAGGAATCCCAATGCGAAGCGAAATGTATTATGGGAGTGAAGGAGCAACCGGTTGCTATAGGAAGGCTTGAACGGTTTGTTGCGGATTATGAGCGCAAAATGGATCTTGTGAAGGTCCCCATAATTAAAGAAAATACGGGTCAGAAAATAGCTGTGATCGGCTCTGGTCCCGGAGGACTAACAGTTGCAGCCGACATGCGTCAGCTGGGCTATTCGGTTACTGTTTTTGAAGCACTTCACGAAACCGGTGGTGTGCTTACCTACGGTATCCCCGAATTTCGTTTGCCCAAGTCCATCGTTCAATTTGAGATCAATTTCCTCAAAGAACTGGGCGTTCGGATCGAAACCAATCATGTGATCGGGAATATTCATACTGTGGATGAATTACTTGAAGAATTTGATGCTGTTTTTATTGGTGTTGGTGCCGGATTACCCACGTTCATGGGACTTGAAGGAGAAAGCCTCGGGAATATTTTTTCGGCCAACGAATACCTTACCCGGATGAACCTGATGAAAGCCTATAAATTCCCTGAGTATGATACACCGATGCCAAAAGGACATAAGGTAACTGTTATCGGGGGTGGTAACGTGGCCATGGATTGCGCACGAACCGCCAAACGTACCGGCGCCGATGAAGTAACAATTGTATATCGCCGCTCGCGGCATGAGCTTCCGGCACGCGGTGAGGAGGTTCACCATGCAGAGGAGGAAGGCATTAAATTCAAACTGCTTACCAATCCCATCAAATACATCGGAACTGATTTTAATACGGTGAAGGGGATGGAGTGTATTAAAATGAAACTGGGTGAGCCCGATCCATCAGGGAGAAGAAGGCCGGTGCCCGTGGAAGGTTCTAATTTTGAACTCGAGACCGACCTGGTGATCGTAGCTGTGGGAACCGGACCAAACCCGGTTATTTTCCAGTCGACACCTGACCTGAAACGAAACAAGTGGGGCTACGTTGATGTGAATACCGACACCAATGAGACTTCCAAAGAATTTGTATACGCAGGTGGAGACATTGTTACCGGATCAGCAACTGTTATCGAAGCGATGGGAGCCGGAAGAATTGCCGCAAGGGCCATGCATGAAAAGCTGTCGGCACTGAGAAATAAGAAGACCAAAAAGGCCGCCACGAGTAAGCAATAATCAATCCCTTAGCGGATTACAAATTTCGAAGTAAACATCTTATTCCCCTGTTGAATGTTGATGATGTAAATTCCTTTTGGAAATCCAGAAGTATCTAAAATCAATTCCTCTCCAGATTTTATTAGATCAAGATCATTGAACTGGTTTCCCAAAGAATTATAGAGTTGAGTTGAAAAATTCCGCTGGATTTTCAGTTCCTGATGCCTGATGCGGAGATAATCGGAAGCAGGATTCGGAGCCACCTGCAATGTAAATTCGCTGATTGTATGTTCCTGGTAACCGAGGCCAGATGGAATTCCAAATTTCCAGAAGCTCAATCCGCCGGCATATTCACCCACTACCATTTCCAGCTTACCATCCCCATTAATTTCCTGAACAGAAGGATTTACATTCATGCCGTGAACATACAAGGAATCCACCAAGTTAAAGGTGCCATCAAGGTTGTTTTCAATATCGTTATACAAATAAATTTTGCCCTGCTCTGAGCCCACATACATCATGTAATTCCCTACACTATCTTCCACCATAAAAGGAGCACTGAATCCTGTACAACATTCGGGCTGTATATCTACGCCTCCAAATGGTTCACTGGTAGGAACAGATGAAAAATCAGCATTTTGGGCAGTTCCAATATTTTCAAAATAATTTACATTTCCGCTTCTTTCTCCTACAAGCAGGTCGGGCTTGCCATCCCGGTTGATGTCGATGATCTGCGGTTTGGCCGATTGCCCCACATCAATCCCTTTAAAATTAGGCTGTGTCAGCTTAAAATCAGCAGGCTCTCCAGCAGCGGCATCATTCCTGAAATAGTGCAATAGGCCATCTTCATCACCTGTAATCATATCCTGATCACCGTCGTTATCCATGTCACCATATGCAGGATAAATCCCATTCATTCCCAATTGGGAGAACCCGGCATAATCATCCGTAACCCATTCAAAAGCGGGGGCTACAGTTGCTCCGGTGTTTCTCAATAGTGCGATTTGGCTATTGAATACGCCTGCTTCCACAAAATACCCGCGGTTGCCGATCATCACATCCAATAAGCCATCATTGTTTTCATCAAAAAAAGTTGCATAGGCACCTTCGCCAAGGTCAACCATTCCATTTTGCAAAAAATCGGTTTGCTGAAACTCAAAATCAGGGGCATTGGTCAGGTGGGTATTTTTATAGTACCAAATGTTATTATGATTTTCGGAAGTGTTGGGGTTGTTGGGCGAAACCAGCAGGTCTTTTACTCCATCGTTATTTACATCCAGCATATAGGCCGCCGGAAATACAGTCATATTTACAGCAGTGGTATTTATGGGATAATTGTTCAAAACATAAGTCATAGATGACGCGTTTGTAGTGCCCCCATTGTTCAGAAAAGTAAGTGTATTGTAACTGATATCTCCAATTAACAGGTCAGTGACCCCATCACTGTTTTGATCAAAAGCCAGCAGAGTGGAGCCTGCATGCTTGCCTGATTTTTCAGGATCGATCACATTTACATCGCAGGTATCGAACAAATCAATGGCATTGTTGGTAGCATCTTCCTTGAAATAACCCCAGCAGGTGTTTTTAAGTTCATATTCCAAATGATCGCAATTGCCAAATTTTTCCATGGACATATTTTTAAAATAAGCCACCGTATTGCCAAGCACCTCAAAACTCAAAATATCCAGATCGCCATCACCATCCACATCATATATGGCAGGCAAATCGGGTGGGCTTACATAAATGGGTTCTTGCCCGTCGAGTCCTTCAGCAGGAAGAATGGGCGATACAAGGGTAAAATGATTGCCCGATTCAGCCATAAAATCATTTCGGTAAACTCGAATGCCTCCCGGAACGGAAGTGAAAATGTCTTCATGTCCATCACAGTTGTAATCAACCAGCAACGCCCAGTTTTGGAGGTGGGGAAACTTATATAGATATTCGGGTGCGTATTTATAATCAATTACGACATTCGTTCCCTGGTTTAGAAAGGCCTTGAAAACACCAAAGTAACCACGTTCAAAGGAAACCAGGTCTTTTTTGCCATCATCGTTCAGGTCGATCACCGAAAATTGCGGACTGTTAAAACCTCCGGCCCAGGGGTTTTTCATGAGCTCTCCGTCTTTTTTCAGTTCTATGGAATTATCGGGGATAAAGGGTAACTGAGCCTGGGTGAAACTTACAATTAAGAAAAGAAAAGAAATTAATATTATGGAAAGCTCCTGCCTGACAAACTCAATTGGGAAGGCATAATGGAGTTTATGTTGATTACCACCCATTTCAGACAATATCGGCGTAAATCCGCTCAATCCGCATAATCTGCGTTCCAAATAACTAAAATGGATCTGCATAATCAGGATTATTAATAAAGGTGGTATCGCTGAGTGTTTTCAAAAAAGCAAGCAAATATTGTTTTTCATCTGCTGTAAGCTGAACTCCACCCTGATCAACTTTTTTCATCAGTGGGTCTATTGTGGCTGACCACTGCACCTGGTGACTGTAAAATTCAATCACATCTTCAAGAGTTTCAAAACGGCCATCGTGCATATAAGGTGCTGTAAACTCAATATTCCTCAATGTTGTGGTTTTAAACCTACCAATATCGTTTTCATTGCCGGTTACATCATAAAGTCCTTTATCAATGTGCTCGGCGTCCAGACCGTTGTTATGAAACAGATTATCGGTGTAAAGAATGGTTGAATGACAATGAAAACAATCTCCTTTTTCGGTAAAAAATATCTCAAAGCCTTTACTTTCAGCCTGTGAAAGTTGCACCTCCCCCCGAAGATATCGATCATATTTACTGTTGCTTGAAATCAATATCCGTTCAAACTGTGCTATGGCCTTAGTCACTAATATTGAATCAATTTCTCTGGTTCCGAATGCATCGAAAAACAGATCGGGATAATCAGGATGCACATTTAGTTTACTCATTGCTTCCGGCCATGATTGATGCATTTCGATGGGATTGGTAACCGGTTCCAGTGCCTGGTCTTCGAGGCTCACCCGTCTTCCATCCCAAAACAACGAAGGCATCCAACCGGCATTGATCACCGACATGGCGTTTCTTGTGCCATTTATACCATCAATGCCCTCGGAAAATTGTTTGCCATTATCGGTAAAAGAAAAGGCCGGAGCATGACAACTGGCACAAGCCTGCGTGTTATCAGCTGAAAGGATTGGATCGTAAAATAGTTTGCGGCCCAGCTCAATTCCTTCCACAGTCATGGGGTTATCAGCCGGAATATTCATATCAGGAAAACCCTGCGGAATATTCAATTCATAAGGTGTTGGATTCCATGTTTCACCCGGAGGTTGCGGGATAGGGTCTTCATCTTTACATGAATTTGTAAAAATGCTAATGCCTAATATCAATAAAATGACTTTTGTAAATCTGTTATTTTTAGCTGTGATTTTAAACAAATTTCAACCGTTATTCAATGGATTCAAGGTAAAACACATCAGCTCCGTTTTCATGCATGATTTGTTGCATAGTGGGATTTCCCATAATAGAGGTCACATCGTTTAAATCGAGCACATTCGGAGAATTCCACCACTTATTGATGTCCAAGCCAATGGTGATGATCTTACCCTCTGAAGCTGTAAATGATGAGGATGGCAATTCCACTTCGATGTAATAAGGTGTACCCATGGATGCCCCTGTGTGCGCCTGGTAATTTTTGATGGTACCGGCTGAGTCGAGCCTACCCTCCAGCTTCATATAATGATACCCGCCTCCCATGGGAATGGGCCACTCCATGAGGCTTTCCGGAGGATTAGGATAGCTTCCGGTTACATTTTTATCCTCATTCAAACCATAAATAAAAGAGATGGAACTGTAATTGCCTTCGGGCACTTTAGCCGCAGGCGTAAATACCATGGTGTTTGCATCAGTGCCGTCCACATAATGTGCTTCATCAATCAAAACACTGGAGCCATCAGCCTTATGGAGCCGTATATCAGAAACGAAATACTTGAGCGTGACAACACTGTAATTGTTGCCGGCGTCATTGTTATAACTCATCACATCATAGCTAAGCGGCGTAGTTCCTACCCGGTGGCTAAATGCAAAATTCAACTGCACGTTTTTAACCGGAGTCGGATCATCATTATTATCATCCTTTTTACATCCGGTAATTAAAACCCCGGTTAAGAAAAGCAATAAAGCTGAAAAAGAAAGAATTCGTTTATTCATGTTTTAAAAGTTAATTTTAGTATTATAACTACAATTAAACGGCTGAATTGTTGGGGATATTGATCATATTTGAATAATTAGCCATATAAACTTTTAGGAAACTGAACAATTATCCTATTCATATCTTTACCGAAATGTGATCATTACTTGTACAACCTGAGGCCAATCGTTATATCTACACGAGTCAGATTTTCTTTTCGATCCAAATCTATTACTTCACCATTTTCCCTTAATTTATTTGCCCAACCTATTAACAAACCTGTTTTTATGCCAAGTGCGATATTCTCAGAAATGAAGAAATCAGTTCCAAGGTTGAATCCCAATCCAAAACTTCCTCCATTTCTTATGGTCTCCTCATTTAAAAAACTATACTTATTGTGGTAGCCATAATATCCCAGAGTTACTCCGAAAATAAAATTGCTGCCTCCTCTCGAAAGGGGAGTAATATTCCAGTATGAAGGTCCAAAATAATAAATTGTTACGTTTTCTTCAAGGTCGCCAGTTGCTAATATGCTACCGTAATTATCCATCACCACAACATTTGAGAGCAAACTATGCGATTTCCCAAAATTAGCAGTCAGCCCAATGGCATCTTTCTCTGCACTAAAAATCGACAAATCAATTCCTGCAACTAAGCCTCTCCTTAGCCTTTTCAAATATTTTGCGATTTCCTCATCCGTTCCGGGTTCAACAGTATAAAAACGATTATGAAAACCAAGATCAAAAGCGATCCTTGCTTTTCGGTCGTTGTGCATGTATTTATCGGCCACAATATATTTATCCGACTTCAATCCCGCTTTGGAATCAGGCCCGATATTGGCGCTTAAGGTTCTATTATATTGCTCCCTTACAACGGGCTTATTCAATTCCAGCATTGCATTTTGCAACGACTGAACAACATTCATTTGATGTGTTTTTATGAAACCTACCATGGGTAGCTCATTGTGAATTTTCACCTCGTGAAATTGCTGTTTTTGGGGTGTTAAAAAACTGATCTCGAGATCACACAAAGAATAGGCTTCCGTTTCAGTGCTAGATTCGCTTATCCAAAGTTTTTTCACCACAACTATTACTGGCGCTTTATCAGTATTCGCAAGGTAATTGTGTCTAAAAAAAGTATACAATTCATCGGTAAAATCGGATTGAAACTCAAGCTTCGACACTCCTTTCCCATCTGCTGAAACGATCATTCCTATTACGTCGCCCGTGGTGCGCTCATCGTATACATCAATTACATAATAGTCTGACTCGATGGATGTGCCGGATTCGCTGCTTAAGTCAATATGCTCCGTTTTTTGGGCAACAAGGGTGTAAAAACAAAATACTGAAAAAACCAGACTCAAAATTTTTTTCATGGATTGTAATTTTTTGATAAAAATAGAAATTATCATTTTAGAATTTACTGCTATACCCTAATTTTAAAAGGATATAAATAAGCTTTCTGCTCCATTACACGAAGAGATCGTGTATGAAATTTGAATTATATTTGGAAATCCATTTGCGTTATACATTCCCCATGAAACTATTCAAACTTCTGTTTTTCCTGATCCTGATATGGAATTTCCCTGTTAAGGCACAATCTGATGACTCGCAAACATTTGTTGGGTTGACATCCTCAAATTCAACTTTACCCGATTCAAATATTTTTTTTGTGCCCCACACCGAAGAAACAATTAACCTGGATAAATACTGGCTTTATCAAAACGGCGACGACAGCACCTGGGCAAATCCAGCCTATGATGACAGCCATTGGGATACCCTGTCGACTACATTGAATATGTTACACCTGGCGAAGGGAACTTTTACCGGCAGTGCATGGTTCAGGCTGCACATGCGCATCGACTCCTCTTTACGCAATAAATCGCTTGCCCTGCTCATTGATCAGTGGGGTGCTTCTGAAATTTATTTCAATGGCGAAATGATTGATCATTTTGGGGATATTATAGATTCCACAAACAGTGACAATCCCTGGAATCCGAAAATGCTGCCCGCTCTGATCAGCTTTGGCGACAGCCTTGATTATGTGCTTGCCATTCGTTATTCAAATTTAAATGCTCAAAGTAACCTGGAAAAATACAGGCAGGCACAGGCGGGTTTTACCATCGAACTGCGGCCCCACAATTTAGCCATGCAGGCACTCCGGGTTCAAAGTAGGGCCAATAACCTGCTCGTTTTTTTATTCAACATTTTCCTTGTGCTCAGTATGGTCCATTTCCTGCTGTTTTTGTTTTACCGAAAACAACGCTCCAACCTTTATTACAGCATTTTTATGCTGCTGTTTTCCGGGTTAATCCTGGTAACTACACTTACCAACGACATCACAGAAAATCCGGAAACTATTTCACAGGCCTCTTTTTTACTATCACTCATATTTCCATTGCTTTTTATTCCGCTCACCGGATTTCTGTACACCCTGTTCGCAAAAAAGATCCCGCTCTTCTTTTGGATCACCATAGGTTTGGCCGTTATCATAAGTTTGCTGTATTATTTCAACTTTGAATACATCGCGGTTTTGTATATCGCATTTGTTTTCCTGATCTGGATTGAACTTACCCGGGTGATCATCAGGGCCATGATTAAAAAATACGATGGCGCCTGGATCATCGGGGTTGGAGTATTATTTTTCATTTTGTTTTTTGCCATTGTATTGATCTATGTGATCCGCTACGGTGATTTGAGTGTGAATGGAGAATCGACGTTTGCAATGTTTTTTGCCTTTGCACTTTTACTGGCAGTACTCAGCATCCCCATTTCCATGTCGGTTTACCTGGCACGCGATTTTGCCAAAACCAATGTGAATTTGAGCAAACAACTGGAACAGGTTAAAATTCTTTCTGCCAAAACACTGGAACAGGAAAGGGAGAAAAAACGCATCCTGGAGGGACAAAAGGAAAAACTCGAAATTTTGGTAAAAGAAAGAACCAAAGAGCTGGCGGCAGAAAAAGAAAAATCAGAAGAACTTCTTTTAAACACACTTCCGGTGAAAGTGGTAAATGAGTTGAAGGAAAACGGCAAATCGGAACCGGAAAGTTTTGAGGACGTAACGGTTTATTTCTCCGACATCGTTGGATTTACTTCCATCTCATCCCAACTTGAACCCAAATTGTTGATTGGCGAATTGAATGATATTTTCACTGCTTTTGACGACATCATGGAAAAAAACCAATGCGAGCGGATCAAAACCATTGGCGACGCCTACCTGGCTGTGAGCGGTATGCCCGTGCGCAACGAACAGCACGCCGAAAACATGGTGAATGCAGCACTTGAAATACGAAAATATCTGGAAGAAAGAAATAAAAATTCAGAGATCAACTGGCAAATTCGTATCGGCATTCACTCAGGCAAAGTGGTGGGTGGCATCGTGGGGGTGAAGAAGTACATTTACGATGTGTTTGGCGATACCATCAACACCACCTCACGTATGGAGAGCAACTCCGAACCGATGCGCATCAATGTTTCAGAAACGACTTTCACACTTTTGAAAGACAAATTCACCTTTACGCCCCGCCAACCGATGGAAATCAAAGGCAAAGGGCGCATGCAGATGTATTTTTTGGAGTGGTAAGATGATGATTAAAACGAAAAGTCGCCATTCAAGGTACGAAGTTCGCTAAGTATTCTAAGTACCCTTAGCATAAACCTTTGCGAACCCTGCGGTTAATAAACATTTTGAAACCATTTATTCATTAAATTTGTCTCTCATAAAAACAAGACCCTATGAAAACCCCGGCCGGATTTCCTTTCAGTGCATTTTTAATTTCAGCTATTTTTATTGTAAACGTTGCAACCAGCCAAATTGAGATCACAACCCTTCAAACCATAACTCCAACTGACATGGTGGAAAAAATTGTTGGAGAAGGTGTACAATACAGCAATGTAGAATACCAGGGATCAAATATCGCCAGTGGTACTTTTACAAATGGAAGTACGACGAATCTTGGGCTTGAAAACGGTATCTTCTTAACCTCCGGTTCAGGATATTTAATCCCCGGCCCCAGTGTAGGTTGTTCATCGGGAACCAGCAATGGACTGAATGGGCATCCTTTGCTCAACAGTATCACCACCTCCACTACCTACGATGCTTCCGTACTGGAATTTGATTTTGTGCCCGAAACAGATACAATCCGGTTTAAGTATGTGTTTGGCTCGGACCAATACAGTGAATGGGTTTCAAGCACCTTCAATGATGTATTCGGGGCTTTTATTACCGGTCCTGATCCTGCTGGTGGTTACTTCACCGATTTTAATATTGCCACCGTTCCGGGTACACTTAATTCCTCAATAACCATTAATAATGTAAACAACGGAAATGCTCCTTGTGGCACTATACCGTCCGGTCCCTGTACAAATTGTCAGTTTTATAGCGATAACACCAATGGATTGACCCTTGAATATGATGGGTTGACCACTGTTCTGATTGCCTGGGTAATAGTGGTTCCATGCGAAACTTACCACCTTAAATTAGCAATTGCCGATGCCGGTGACCATATTATTGACTCCGGCGTTTTTATT
This sequence comes from Bacteroidales bacterium, assembly GCA_020438105.1. GTDB lineage: Bacteria > Bacteroidota > Bacteroidia > Bacteroidales > JAADJA01 > JAADJA01. The sequence goes on along the minus strand of JAGQVE010000018.1, from coordinate 29,641 downwards.
GAACAAAACAGTTTTAAAAGGCCGCAAATTGATGTAGAAGCCGATCCCTTTCCACAAGGTGTTTCCGACGATTTGATCGAGGGTTGTGTGGAGGCAGACTTAATTTTCAGGCTTTCAAGTTCGGCTTATGCACCCGTCACCGTTTGTTTTGATATTGAAGGTACTGCAATCAATGGTATTGATTATGAATGGATCGATAACTGCATCAGCTTTGAGGAAGGCCAGGATTCTGTGGCTATTCACATGGTTCCAATTAAAGATGATGTTATTGAAGGTGAAGAAACCATCGTTCTAATCATCGAAAATGACCTGGGCTGTAACGTCCACTACGATACTGTTGAATTCACCATTTTGGATTACATTGATATGGTTACACAAACCACACCTAACACGATTATCTGCCAGGGTCAAACCGTCGATCTGTCCGTTACAGCGATTAATGGTTTTCCTCCTTACAATTACGAGTGGGAAGGTTTTTCCATTTACAACGATACGCTTACTGTATCCCCGGATACCTCCACCATGTATTATGTAAATGTTTATGATTTGTGCCAGGATTCGGTGAGTGATTCCATCCAGGTTACGGTTTTTCCGGTTTGTGAATTGGAAAGTTTCTATTTTGAAAAATCATACAATCCGGGATTGCCTTTTGATGTTTATGGTGAAATTACCGGGGATTCGGTTTTTGTGGCTTTTCCCGCTGGAACCAACCTCAATGCGCTGATCCCTTCTTATACATTTATAAATGATGATTGCTCTGATACAGTGGGGACCATCAATGATTTTACCAATCCGGTAGTTTATGAGTTTGTCGCACCGGGTGGTTGTTCAAGTCATTGGACCGTGGTGGCTGACATTGAAACAAATTTAACGCAAAATGCTGCGGATGACATTTCGATATATCCTAATCCAGCCAAAGATCAAATAATGATTTACAATGCAAATGGATGGAAATTTACCATGCTGAATACAGTGGGCAAAACTGTTTTGGAAGGTTCGATTTCAAATCAAAATCAATCAATAAACATCAGTGATTTGAAATCAGGGGTCTATTTCATGAAATTGCAGAAGGAGGATAAAGTGTTTGTGAAACAGTTGGTGATTAAGAGATAGGAATTTTAACCGCTAAGGCCGCAAAGCAGGTGCGAAGTTCGCCAAGTATTTTTTGCGCCCTTAGCGTAAACCTTTGCGATCATTGCGGTTAAAAACAATTTGAAACCAATTATTCATTAAATTTGTCTACTGTTAAAACAAAACCTCATGAAAACCCCAATCAGCCTCGTACCTATTATAGTTGCGTTTTTCTTGAATTTTTCTTTTTCAGAAATTTCAGCACAAATTACAATCAACTCCGGCTCACAGGTAAGCCCTGAAAGTTTGGTTTATAAAATCGTCGGGCCGGGCATTGTATATGACAACATCACTTTTCAGGGAGCTGCTCATGCTCGCGGCACATTTGCAAATGGTGATTCAACCATCCTTGGGATAAACAATGGTATATTTCTCACTTCCGGAATCGGTTCTAATTTACCCGGACCCAACAACAGCTGCAGTGCGAGTGCCAACAACGGAATGCCAGGACACCCATCTTTAAATGCCATAACCACCTCAACCACTTACGATGCTGCGGTGCTTGAATTCGATTTTATTCCAAACGGAGATACCCTGGTTGTCAATTATGTTTTTGGTTCAGAGGAATACAATGATTGGACAACTCCCTTTAGTGATGTTATTGGGATTTTTATAACAGGTCCGAATCCTGCTGGCGGATATTATTCCGATAAAAACATTGGCATTGTTCCCGGAACCGTTAATATGCCTGTTAATTGTAACACAATAAACAACGGAAGTGCTCCCTGTGGGGTAGTTCCTACCGGCCCCTGTACAAATTGCCAGTATTTTCAAGACAATTCGAATGGACTTACCCTACAATTCGATGGTTTAACAACAGTTCTTACTGCATTTATTCTTGTTGTCCCCCTGGAAACTTACCATGTAAAACTTGGTGTGGCAGATGCCGGTGACGGGGTAGTTGACAGTGGTATATTCATTGAAGATAGCGGTTTTAGGGTTACTAATCCTCCCCTTTCATTTGAGGTTTTGCTCGATCCTCCCGGACTAACCGAAAATATGGTTGAAGGGCATGTAAATGCCAATATTATTTTCAGGCTTGCGGAACCGTTTGGTACGAACGTGACACTTGATCTTGAAATTGGGGGTACAGCGGTAAATGGTATTGATTATGAATGGATAAATGACAACATTGTATTTGAAGCAGGGATTGATTCAGCGGTTATTACCATTGCCCCTTATTTCGATCAAATAACCGAAGGAGGAGAAACAGTGTGGATCTTGCCCGGAACTTTGAATGGGTTATTTTTCGGAATTGATACCATCAGTTTGATCATTGAGGATTACATTGAACTGGTGGATATTATCAGTCCGCCCACGATTACCTGTCAGGGTTGTGAAGTCGATTTGTGGGTACAGGTTTTTAATGGTTACCCACCTTATACATATTATTGGGAACCAGGCGGATTTACAACGGATAGCATCACGGTAGCACCCGATACGACCACCACCTATTATGTAACCTATAGTGATCTTTTTGGAGAAACAGGCCTGGATTCCACAAAAGTTACGGTTTTTCCAACTACACAATTCAGCTCCTTTAGCTTTGAGGCTGGATTCAACCCGAGTCTGCCATTTGATGTTATCGGTGAATTTTCCAATGACACAATCAGTCTGCACCTGCCCGGCGGGACCAATCTTCAAAGTTTAGTTGCCTCCTACACACTCACTGGCGGGTATATCAACATTTCTGTAAATGGCGAACTTCAGGAACCGGGTGTAATACCCAATGATTTTACTGAACCGGTGATTTACACCATATTGAGTCCGGGAGGGAATATTTCAATTTGGACAGTGATTGCTGATATAGAAACCCGAAACATAGAAAAAAACTTACAAGAAATTTCAATTTTCCCGAACCCTGCAAAAGAGCGGATTTTTATAGTAAATGCTGAAGGCTGGGATTTTGAAATGTTAAATACCATTGGGAAATCAGTTTTAACCGGAACTGTATCTGAGCAAAACCAAACAATCGACCTCAATGCCTTCAAGCCGGATCTTTATTTCCTGAAATTCCTGAACAAGGATAAAGTATTTGTGATACGGGTGGTGGTTAGCAAGTGATTTAACCGCCAAGTGCGCAAAGAAGGCGCGAAGTTCGCTAAGTATTCTTTACGCCCTTTGCGTAAACCTTTGCTGGCTTTGCATGATACAGTGATAAGACAATTCACGCAGAGAGTGCACGGAAGGCGCGGAGTCCGCTAATTATCCTTTGCTCCCATTGCGTAAACCTTTGCGATCATTGTGGTTAAAAACAATTTGAAACCATTTATGCATTAAATTTGTCTCAACAAAAAGAAAAAAATGAAAACCCAAACCAGCTTATTACTAATTTCATTTTTGGTTTTTACTTTACCAAAAGTCTACAGCCAGATTGTAATTGATAACAATCCTGATATTACAGCCGAGCAACTGGTTGCAACAATTGTCGGTAATGGGGTGCAGGTTTCCAATGCCTCTTATGAAGGTGTAACCTGGGCAAGAGGGATCTTTTCCAATGGCGATTCAACCAACCTGGGATTTAACAGTGGTATCCTTTTAACAAATGGAAATGCCCAATTATTCTCCGGGCCAAACAACACCGGAAGTGCCGGGCATAGCAATGGCTTTACCGGATGGTGGCCGGGATTTCCTATAGGGGCAAATGACCCTTCTTTATTATCCTTTGATATCAAGCCTTTGGGTGATACCTTAAAACTAACCTATGTATTTGGCTCGGAAGAATACAACGATTATGTAAATTCATCATTTACTGATCAGTTTAGACTATATATTACCGGACCAAATCCGCAGGGAGGAAATTACAACTTGCAAAATATGGCCCTGGTTCCCGGAACCGATATTGAAGTTTCGATCAATACAGTAAACAATGGAAATGCTTCGGCTGGTACTGTTCCGACAGGCCCCTGCACGAATTGTGCGTATTTTGCTGATAATACCGGCGGACTAACTTTACAATACGATGCTTTTACGACTAAACTTACTGCCTGTGTAGCAGTAGTGCCCTGCGAAACCTATTCCATGTATCTGGCTGTTTGGGATGCCGGAGTTTTTATTTTTGACTCAGGGATTGCCATCGAAGAAGGGGGTCTCAGCAGCAATGCCCCTACCATCACCACCGAGGTGATCCTTGATCCGCCTGGCTTAACCCCAAACATGGTAGAAGGCCATGTAAATGCAACGGTTGTTTTTCGTTTGCCGGATGCCTCTTATGCACCCATGACGGTTTGTTTTGATATTGAGGGTAGTGCAATAAATGGATTAGATTACGAATTCATTGATAATTGTATTTCATTTGAAGAAGGGCAGGATTCAGCAATTTTGGCAATAACAGCTCTTTATGATGAACTTTTTGAGAATACTGAAACAATCCAATTGATCCTTGAAGATACACTGGGTTGCGAAACCGTTTACGATACACTGGAGTTAATCATTGATGATTACCGTGCCATGCAACCTGTAACTACACCTAACACCATTATTTGCGAAGGGCAGGAAGTGGATGTGGGAGTGGGATTTAATCCTTACTGGGGAGCCGGGTTTCCACCCTATACATACCTTTGGGAACCGGGTGGATATACGGAAGATACCGTCACAGTGAGCCCACAGGAAAATACAACCTACGTGATTACCATCACTGATTTTTTTGAGGAAACGGTTGAGGATTCTGTTCAGATAACGGTTTTCCCGGTGTGTGATTTTGACTCCTATTATTTTGCAGCTTCATTGAATCCGGGTTTGAGCAACGATGTTTATGGTGAGATAATATATGATACGATTTTTGTAATACTTCCTCCGGGCACCAACCTGAACAGTTTGATTGCAACCTTTACCCTGGATGAAGAATGGTGTGCGCCCACTGTGAATGGTGAACAACAGGTATCAGGTATCACCATCAATGATTTTAGTGATCCGTTAGTTTATACCATGTGGGCACCAGCCGGTTGTAATTCGGTTTATACGGTGATTGCAGATATCGAAACTGGAGTATCTGAAAACTTCAGGAATTCCATTGCCATTTTCCCTAATCCTGCCAGAGATCAAATCACCATTTCCAATGCAAATGGATGGAGTTATACTTTACTGAATACCAATGGCAAAATTGTCTTGGAAGGCTCGATTTCAAATCAAAACCATTTGTTAAATATCAGTGATCTGAACCCGGGCCTCTATTTCCTTAAGTTTCAAAAAGAGGATAAAGTATTTGTGATACGGGCGGTGGTTAGCAAGTGATTTGACCGCCAAGTGCGCAAGAAGGCGCGAAGTTCGCTAAGTATTCTTTACGCCCTTTGCGTAAACCTTTGCTGGCTTTGCGTGATACAGTGATAAGACAATTCACGCAGAGAGTGAACGGAAGGTGCGAAGTCCGCTAATTATCCTTTGCGCCCTTAGCGTAAACCTTTGCGAACCTTGCGGTTAAACAATTTAATTCTCCTTTAGCACATACTCATCATACTCAATCTCAAAGCGCAATTTGTGTTTGCTCTCTTCCTGGGCCAGGCCGAGGAAAACGTCTTTGAGCTGGGCATTGGGTGCGCGATCGGCGAGGGCGGTGTAAAGTTTAAACGCTGCCTTCTCCTTTTTCATCGCGAGGATGAGGGCTTCCTCGTAGGTCATGTTGGTGGTGGGTTTTACATTCACCACAAAATCACTGATTTTGAGGTCCTGGATCACCTCTGGTTCGAGGGTATAAAAACCTTCTTCCTTGATCTTCATCAGGCGCATCTTGTGTTTGATCTCTTCTTCGGCAAACTCGGTGAACACCTGCCGCATGTCGTCGGTTTTGGCGTTTTCGGCCAGCTCGGTGTAAAAATCGACTGCCAGTTGCTCTTCGTTCATGGCAAAGTCGAGAATATCGTCAACGTTTTCGAATTGTTTCATGATGTTATGTTTTGTGCCCACCGTCATTGCGAGCCCTCAGGTTGGATTTAGCGTTGGAGCGAAGCAATCTCCTTGCGAATGGTCTGCAAAGTAGCTATGAGATTGCTTCGCACCACCACCTTTGCCTTGCCCTTCGGCTCACAATGACGTGTGGGTCGTAATTATTATTCTTTCAATGACTGTTCAAATTGCTCTTCAAACCGTTTCACCACTACATCGCATCCATAGTTGAATGTGCGATTGCAGTTTTCTGCCTTTGTGAATTGGAATTTGAGTTTTTCTTCTTGCTGTTCTTCGGGCAGCAAGGTGAGTGCCTCCATCATCACATCCTTCGGTGATTCAAAGCCGTTCATTTTAAATTGGCTGAGCATCGTGCTCAATTGCTTCAGCGAGGTCATCTCCAATTTGGAAGGCAATACTGCCTCAAACTCCTGTATCACTTTCTGCGTGTTGGTGAAACTTCCGCCCATCTCAAACGGCATGGAAGCTGGCAGGATCAGGTCGGCATGTTTGGCCGTTTCGGTCATGAAATAATCCTGCACCATCACAAAATCGGCCACCGACAACCACCCCGATACTTTCACCTTGTTCTGTGCACATCCCAGCGGATCTTCCCCAAAAATGAACATGTTCTTCAGCGTACCTTTTTCCAGGGCATCGTACTGACTTTCATTCAACGATTCCGGCAGCTCTTTCACCTTCCAGGTTTTCATCAGCTTTTTCTGCAAATCTTTATCGTTTATATCTTGTGAGCCAACACCCAGTTTCGGGCAGATGCCCATATCAAACAACCCCTGCGAGTTATTTTTCTCTTTCAAAGGCATCAGTCCCATGGAAGTTTTGCCCAGCTTGCCGGTGATCATCGCCAGGTTCTTCAACTCGAAGGAAGCTTCTGCACAAACCTCTTTTTCAGAGAAGATGATGATGGCATTCATCTGGTTGTTGAACTCCTTGGCAAACTCGATGATCTGATCCATGAATTCCACACCCGATTTGTTCACCAGGTCCATGAAATTTTCCTTCAGCAGTTGCTCCTTGTATTCCTCATACCCCTCACAGCGATCCTTGATGAACAGCCCGTTGTGGAAGCCATTGGAAACGAGGTAATAGTTCACCGCTTTGACAAAATGATAATACGATTTGATCTTCATCACCTTGCTCACCTTGTGGGCCATCTTGCTCTCCTTGTGAACCGTCACTAACTCCACCGGGATGCTGTTTTTGTTCATGGCATTGTTCACCATAAAACCGGCCACGGCATTGTCCTGGTTGATCTCCGAACCGAGCAGGTAAATCTTGCTTGCCCCCGACAATTGCTCAAAAGGCACTGCCGCATAGGAATCGAAGATGTAACCATCACCGCGGTTCAGGTAATGGAAACTGGTGATGTTGTTGGTTTTTGCCGCTCCCCGCGCCAGTTTCTGGATCAGGTAAAGCTCTTCGTTGGTGAGCCTTGCACCTGCAAAAAACGCATTGTCATCGGGATTAGACCCTTTGATCTTATCCGTGATCAGGTTTATCGCTTTTTCAAATGAAATCTCCTCAAAACGGCCATTTACCTTCAGCATCGGTTTGGTGATGCGGGAAACATCGTTGATGTAATTATACCCGAATTTCGGGAAACGGCAAAGGTTAGCGTCTTTGTTCACCTGACCTTCCGCTCCGGTCACATTCATTACAAAACCGTTCTTGTGGTTCAGTTCCACCTTACAACCGATGGAGCAATAATTACACACCGTTTCAGCAGGTTCCAGTTTGACCGGTCCCGGCTTGAACAGCACGTTTTCGGTGATGGCGCCGGTGGGACAGGTGGAGATACACATCCCGCACGATTCGCAAAAGGTATCCTGTAGTTTGTCGCCCATGCTGGGAGCCACGTAGGTTTCAAAACCACGGTTCACCAGTCCGAGGGCATTGGCACCGACCACATCGCGGCAGATTCGCACGCAACGTGAGCAGAGGATACATTTGTTGTTGTCGATCTCGATGAACGGATGCCTGAAGTCAACTTCATATTCCTTAAATTCCCCTTTGTACTTGCCCTGCTCGGCATTGTACTCGGTGGAATGTTTTTTCAGATCGCAGGTAAAATACTCCGAACAACCGCACTCCATACAACGCTGTGCCTCGTGATGAGCCACTTCTTCGCTGTCGTAACCGAGTTCCACCTCTTTGAAATTCACACGATCTTTCGGATCGAGGGTCGGCATCTCCTCCCGGATCTGCTTGTCGTATTTACCCACGTAATCCGCTGATATCTGTGGTTTGAAATTATCCCGTTTTGAAAGAAATTCAGCTTTCTCCGGTTCAATGGGCTGACCTGTCAGAAACTGATGGCAACTCCGTGAAGCAACTTTGGCCTGACCGATCGCTTCGATCAGGGTAGCCGGACCCGTTACGCCGTCGCCGGCGGCAAACACATTGGGGATGCCGGTTTGTAAAGTTTTCGGATCGGCATCGATATCGCCCCAGCGGTTGAGTTTCATGCCACCGTTGTTATTCAGATTAGCATTAATGTCTTCTAAAAAGTTAACATCGGTTTTTTGGCCAATGGCTGCCAGAACATAATCCACCTCCAGTTCAAATTCTGAACCTTCAATTGGGATTGGCCGCCGTCTTCCGGAAGCATCGGGTTCACCCAATTGCATTTTCAGGCAGGTTACCGACTTCACTTTTCCATCCTTGTCTTTATTGATGCGGGTGGGATTGGTAAGCAGTAAATATTCCACCCCTTCCAGTTTTGATTCGTGGATTTCGATGGGGTTGGCCGGCATCTCATTTTCTGTACGGCGATAGATCACAAACACCTGGTCGGCACCGCAGCGTTTCGATGTCCGGCAGCAGTCCATGGCGGTATTACCACCACCGATCACGGCTACTTTTTTCCCTTTGAAATCGTAACGTTCACCGGTCATTTCCATCTCTTTCAGGAAATCGATCCCTGAAAAAACGTTTTCGGCATCATCACCTTCGCAACCGATGCGGGTTCCCTTTTGTGAACCGATGGTCAGTATGACTGCATCGTATTTTTTCTTTAATTCTTTAAAGCTGACATTGTCACCAAGGCGCTGGTTGTAAAAAATGTTCACGCCCAGTTCGGTGATGTTGTCCACCTCCTTCTGTAAAATATCGTTCGGCAAACGGTACTCGGGAATCCCATAGCGAAGCCATCCGCCCGGTTTGGGAGCCGCTTCAAAAATATCCACCTGGTGTCCTTCCTTTTGCAGGAAAAATCCGGCGGAAACACCACCCGGTCCGGCACCGATCACGGCCACCTTTTTGCCGGTTGATGCTTTGATCTCGGGTTTCCATTTATTGGGTGATTCCAGGTCGATGTCGGAAGCAAAACGTTTCAGGTAATCGATCCCAACCGGCGCTCCTTCATCAAGTAAATTCCGCCGGCAGGCCACCTCGCAGGGACGCACACACACCCGGCCGCAGACAGCCGGCAGCGGGTTGGTCTCCTTGATCAGCGCCACCGCCTCATGATACATCCCTTTTTCGATGTAGGAAATATACCCCTGTACATCCACACCTGCTGGACATGTTTGTTTACACGGACCCATACAATCGGCGTAATGGTTGCTCACCAGCAGGTCGAGGGCGGTTTTGCGCGCCTTGCTCACCCGGTCGTTGTGGGTGGTGATCTTCATCCCTTCCACAATCTTCGTGGAGCAGGATGGCTGTAAACCCCGGTATCCTTCAATCTCCACCACGCACACATAACACGATGAATAAGGCTCCAGCCGCGGGTCGTGGCACAAAGTCGGAATTTCGATGTTCTGGCGTTGAGCTAATTCCAGCACGGTTTCTCCGGGATTTCCTTTGACAATCTTACCGTTGAGAATGATATTTAATTGTTCGCTCATTTTCAGCTTCTTTGATAATTAAAATTAGGATACCAAAATGGCATCAAATTTACACTTCGAGTAGCAAGCTCCGCATTGGATACATGCTTCCTGGTTGATAAAATGCACTTCCTTGCGGGCACCATCAATACAGTTCGACGGGCAGTTTTTCGCACACACGGTACAGCCGGTACATTTCTCCGGATCAACGGTGTAGGTCAACAGCGGTTTACAAACCTTGGCCGGACATTTCTTATCGATGATGTGGGCCTCGTACTCGTCGCGGAAATATTTTAAGGTTGTGAGAACTGGATTGGGTGCTGTTTGACCAAGTCCACAAAGTGAACTTTCCTTGATCTGATAAGAAAGATCTTCGAGCATCTCAATGTCACCTTCACGTCCTTCTCCCTCTGTGATGCGGGTTAAAATCTCCAGCATCCGTTTGGTCCCCACACGGCAGAAGGTACATTTTCCGCAGCTTTCCTTTTGTGTAAAATCAAGGAAGAACTTGGCCACATCAATCATACAGGTAGTTTCATCCATTACTACCATACCGCCTGAACCCATGATAGCTCCGGTGGAGTTCACCGAATCGTAATCGATGGGAATATCCGCCAGATGCTCAGGAATACAACCGCCGGAAGGTCCGCCCATCTGAACAGCTTTAAAGCGTTTGTCGTTCTGGATGCCTCCGCCGAGTTTAAAGATCACATCGCGGATGCTCATACCCATGGGCACTTCCACCAGTCCGGAGCGTTTGATCTTTCCGGCCAGTGCAAACACCTTGGTTCCCTTGCTTTTTTCGGTGCCGTACTTGGCATATTCCTTTGCGCCGTTGATGATGATCCAGGGGATGTTGGCGTATGTTTCAACATTATTGATATTGGTCGGCTTTTTCCACAAGCCCGATGCAGCCGGGAAAGGAGGCCGTTTACGCGGCATTCCGCGCTGGCCTTCTACCGAGGCGATCAATGCCGTTTCTTCACCGCAAACAAAAGCACCCGCACCTTCCTTGATATAAACATCAAAGTTGAATCCCTGGATACCAAGAATATTTTCACCTAAGTAACCTCTTTCACGCGCTTGTTTGATGGCGATCTCCAGCCGTTTGATGGCCAATGGATATTCGGCGCGGCAATAGATCACACCGCCGGTTGCCTCAATGGCATAAGCGCCAATGATCATCCCTTCGATGACGGAGTGCGGATCGCCTTCCAGCACGGAGCGGTCCATGAAAGCACCCGGGTCGCCTTCATCAGCGTTACAGATGATGTATTTTTCGTCCGCTTTATTATTATTGGCAAATTTCCATTTTAACCCTGTTGGGAAGCCTCCGCCACCACGGCCACGCAGCCCCGATTCGAGCATGCTCTGGATCACATCCAGCCGCGACATGGCCGAGCCGGCAATCTTTTTGATGGCCCGGTAACCGTTCCTTGCTTCATATTCGTCGATCGATTCGGGATCGATATACCCGCAGTTGCGCAGGGCGATCTTCACCTGGTCGTCGGTATAAGTGTTGTCGACGGTTTCAAACAGATCGGTGTGAACCACATAATCCCTGATCGGATTGTGCTGGGTGATGTGTTGGTTGATCAACTCCACCGCCTTGTTTTCATCGATATTGCCGTAAAGGTATGACCCTGACTCATCAATGATCTCCACCAGCGGTTCGCGGTAACACATTCCGATGCAACTGGTTTTTTTCAGTTCGAAATCGAGCTTTTCGGCCTTTTGCAGCGCCGCTATCTTGTCGTACACTTTTTTGGCACCAGCTGCTACACCGCAACTTCCGAGACCGACTATGACTTTCGTTTCCATATAAATTAGTTCTGGGTTCTGGGTTCAGGGTTCTGGGTTAACCTAAACCTGTCTGCCGACAGGCATACTCAGAACTCTGAACACTGAACTTTTTAATTATTCTCACTGATTCGTATATTCTTCACAATCTTCACCGACTGCGCCCCGGTAAGTTTGCCGAAGGTATCGTCGCCGATCATCATCACGGGGGCAAGGGAGCAGCAACCCAAACAGGCGACCGACTCTAACGTAAAGAGGCCATCTTCTGTGGTTTCACCATCTTTGATCTTGAGGGCTTCTTCGAGGGCGTCGGTAAGTTCATTGGCATTTTGCACGTGGCAGGCGGTTCCGTGACACACTTTCACGATGTGTTTACCTACCGGGTTAAGCCGGAACTGTGCATAAAAAGTGGCGACCCCATACATTTCGCTCAGCTTCAAACCGGTTTCATCGGCCAGCTTTTGAAAGGCTTCCCGGGGGATGTAACCATACATCTCCTGCGTACCCTGCAGCAAGGGGATCATGTTGCCCTTTTTGCCTTTGTATTTTTCAATCAGCGGATCCATGAGCGAAAGGTCGACCGAAGCCTGCTCTGCAACCGCTGTTTCTTTCCTTATTCTTACAATGCGCATGCTATTGTTATTTGTGTTAAAGTGGGTAAAATTATAAAGTTTTGGAGATATTTGTTAACTGAATAACAATTTATAAAAAGTCTAAATTAGGGGCAGATATATTGATAATTAGGAAAGAAAAACCTAACTTTACAAACACTTAATAATCAAGTCATGAAAGCACCAAAACAATTTCTTTTCATTTTAGCTGTAATCTTTCTTTTTGGAATTACCGCAATTGGTCAAAAAGTTTCCAATTCATCAAACTTAAAAAACAATCAGAGCAAACAAACCATAGGTTTGACCGCTGAAAAACCAGTTCATAATTATAACTTTTACCACCAAAAAACTAATCAAAAATTGCCACTTACTCCCAATACCGGGGATGTAGTTGTAATCATTGATCTCGATCCCACTCCCAACCCTGAACTTGCTCCGGTAATTGAGGATATGTTGCTCGATTACCAGGTGGAATATGTTACAGATGTGAATGCATATTCATTGGATGCAGATGTTGAAGTTGTTTTCCTGTTACTGGGAATCTTTTCAAATAATCATGTTCTAACCGAAGATGAAGCCATCATCATTACTTCCTGGCTTGATACCTATGGTGGCAATATTTATATGGAAGGCGGCGATACCTGGTCTTATGATGAACCGACTTCTTTGCATTCCTATTTCAATATCAACGGAGTTGGAGATGGGAGTGGAGACCTGTCAGTTGTAACAGGTATCGATAGTTACTGGGGCGCTTTTGATTGGAACTATGAGGGTGAAAATAACTGGATTGACCATCTCGAAGCAATTGCTCCGGCAATCAATGTAATGGAAAACCAGGCTGTTGGATATTATACTGGGGTAGCCTACGATGCAGGTACTTACAAATCTGTTGGCGCTTCTCATGAAATAACCGGATTGGTTGGGTCTTCAGGTAATTTTGAAATGGCTGTTGCTTGTGTAATAGCATATTTTGTTGATTGTGCATGGTGTTATGGCAACCTTGAGGGTTATGTAACAGACTCAATAACTGGTACTGGTTTAGAAAATATTGTTGTCTCATGCATTTTTGGTTCAGAAATTACAGGTTCCAACGGGTATTATATATTTGAAGATATCCTACCCGGATTTTGGGAATTTAGCGTTGATGCATTTGGTTATTACCCCAAATCTGATTCAGCGTTAATTACAAACAACCTCACTTCAACTTTAAATTTTGAACTTGTTCCCATGGAAACAGCCACCCTTGAAGGCTATTTGACCAATGCATCTAACGGTAACCCCATCGAAGGAGCTCTGGTTGAACTGGGAATTTACAGTGCTACAACCGGAGCCGACGGATATTATTTCATCGGCGATATTGTTCCGGGCACCTATGACTTATTTGCTATAAGTGGTGGATTTTGCACTTTTGATACCACACTTACTTTCGAGCCGGATCAGTACATAACTTTAAACATGGCATTGGAATATGCATTACTCGAAATATATGCCGATACACTCAATATTAGTTTATATCCAAACTCATCCGGATATGTTAACTTCTCAATATCCAATCCCGGCCCCTGTGATCATACGTTTTATATTGTTGGAGATGTAGGTTGGTTAGGGCTACCTAACACATACTCCGGAAATGTAAGTGCCGGCTCAATTGAAGAAATTGCGTGGCTGACAAGTTCCTATAACCTTGATCCGGACATATATGAAGGAAATATAATTATTTATTCATTTGCTAATTCAAGCCCCGACTCCATACATGTTATGCTTGAGGTTTTAGGATATACTCCCCCCGGCAACCTTACTGGATTTGTAGAATGCACAGATATCTGCCTCAACTGGGAAGTTCCTTCCACGGGAAGCCCACTTTATTATAAAATTTACAGAGATGGGACCCTGCTTTCAAATTTTACCGGTATTGAATTATGTGATCAAAACCTTGATCCTGAAATGGAATATTGCTACCAGGTAACAGCAGTTTATGTTTCGGGTGAATCGGAGCCCACTGAGGAGCTCTGTATCACTGTTCCCATGCCTGAAAACCTCGAACCAACTGACATTTATTGCACCAGTGGGTGTATTGGCAATAATATTTACTGGTCAACACCAGAAGGATGCCTTTCTGATTATGACGGTTATAATATTTATCGGGATGGAGTGCAACTTAATACGACACCATTATTAAACGAAGTGTATTATGATGAGGAAGGAATTTATTCGAATACCTATGAGGTAACTGCAATCTATTTCTTCGGGGAATCAGTGCCAGCTTTTACTTATTGTTTCTTTGACAATATTGTGGATCTTTCTCAAATAAAAATCGACATTTATCCAAACCCGGTTAAAGATTGGTTCGTGATCCGGTCACTGGAAAAGATTGAACAGATTGAGATTTTTAGCAATTTAGGTGACCTGATCTTAACAAAAACCGATTTTGGTAAAGAATCAGTGATAAATCTAACCGGTCACAATCCAGGCATTTATTTCATACGCATAGAAACTGCCGGCGCTATAATCAACCGGAAAATTGTTTTGCAATAAAAAAGGCTCCTGCCAATCGCAAAAGCCTTTTCTAAATCATTATTGTTTCATCGTTACATCTTGATGATCCTTTTCATCTGAAACTGCTGATTTTGTGAATTTGCAATTCTCACAAAATAAACACCCGAATCAAGATCATTGCTCAGAATCACTTTTCCTTTTGAATCGAAAAGCGTTTGCTCAAACATCAGTTTACCGGTTACATCCATCACCTGAATGGTGGACCCGGCAGATTTTGAATTTATCGCATAGGAAATGGTCAATTCCGAATTAAATGGGTTTGGATAGGCATTCAATTCAATTTCCGCATTTTCATCCACCGAAGTTGTACCCGGCATGCTCATTTCAACTTCCAAATCGTAAACGGCACCGTTTTCAAAAACAAGCCCTTCCACTACCTTTGTTTCATAACCATCCTTGGTAAATTCAATATCGTATGTTCCGTTTTCCAAAGTACCAAATGAGAAGGAACCATCGAATGCTGTTTGTCCGCTGATATCCGTTCCGATCACATCGTAAGCAACATTAAACAAAGGATCGCCTGTGACAGAATCTGTTACAAGGCCATCCACATGGGTTGCTTTGATATAAGTTGGTGCCAGGATGTACAGGCCATTTTCAATATCGGAAGCAAGTATATTTCCTGAAGGCAGAAAGGGATAAGCACCCCAGCTACCATGATAACCACTACCTGAATATCCGGGTGATGTATCAAAATGGCCTACTTCAAAAATGTTATCGGGCCGTGAAACATCATGAATGGTAATGCCTTCGGTGTAATACGAGGTTACCAGGAAATCACCGATTACATGCGTATTGTGCGGAATCACATTTGTTCCTGGTGCGGTTTGAATAATATCTGTTTCGATAATATTGGACAGATCCGACACATCATACGCGCCAATGTAACCATTACTAACTTCATCGGTTGTAAAAACGTGTGTTCCATCTTGTGAAACCCAACAATTGTGGGTAAAATTACCAGGGGTACTTACTGATCCCATAATACTAGGTGAAGCCGGATTTGAAACATCAATGGCCAGTAAATTGCCGGCATAAATAGCAGCACCCCAAAGGGTGTCGCCACGTGCCATCCCATCATGCAGATAATAGGTATTAAAACGCCCTAGTTCTTCAGGATTCATCGGATCTGAAGTGAGGTCGCAAATGATTGCACCACCATTTCCGTTATCAGCTCCAAAAATGTACATTTTGCCGGTTTCATCAATGTAGAGGTTATGTGCCGATTGAAAGGGATAGGCATTTCCGGTAAAACTTGAGGTTACTGTAATTTCGCCACCAGGCAGCGGACTCAGGTCAACGATATAAACACCTCCAAATGATTCATTGGAAACATAGGCATAATCGCCCCAGGTTTTAATATCGCGCCAGATGCTTCCGGCTCCGGTCCCGAAAAAGACCTCTGTGGGATTAGAAGGATCAGTAACATCCACAATGGAGAGACCGCTGTATGTCCCAACCAGGGCATATTCATTGCCTTCCTCGTCGGCATAGCCCCAAATGTCACTCAGATCATCCGAATAGGATTTGTATCCAACCTCCTCAATGTTCAACTGTCCGAATGTTAGCGCAGAAAAAGTAATTGATAAAAGTAAAAATGCTAGTTTTTTCATTAGTTTAATATTTTGAAATAAAAGTTATCCCGGCAACGGGAAGTTTAGTTATGAATCGTTTATCAACGCAAAAGTTTACAACAAATGAAAAGGGTTATTGTTTACCGGATTTTCCCAGCAAACAGTGTGATAACAATAACATTTAACCAAAATACTAAAGGGTATTGATTTCGCTGATCAGCTTTTGGATGGAATCCTTGGCATTACCAAACAGCATTCGGGTGTTATCTCTGAAGAAAAGCGGGTTTTCAATACCCGCATATCCTTTGCCCATACCGCGTTTCATCACAATTACATTTTTCGCTTCAACTGCATTGATGATGGGCATGCCGTAAATGGGGCTTCCGGGTGTTTCATTGGCAGCAGGATTCACCACATCATTGGCCCCAATAACAATCACAACATCTGTTGCTGACATTTCTTTGTTTATTTCATCCATCTCTACCAGTTTATCATACGAAACATCCGCTTCAGCCAAAAGCACATTCATATGTCCGGGCATGCGACCCGCTACGGGATGTATACCATATTTAACCTGGACCCCTTTACCTTCCAACAACTTTTCCAGTTCATGTGCATTATGCTGGGCCTGCGCAACAGCCAAACCGTATCCGGGAATGATGACCACTTTTTGCGAATAAGCCAGTAAAATAGATGCATCTGAAAGGGTGATTTCTTTAATAGTACCTCCTTCTTCTCCGGAAGCAACACCGCCACCGCCAAATCCACCAAGCAGAACATTCCATAAACTTCGGTTCATGGCTTTACACATTAACAGGGTAAGAATTGAACCAGCTGCTCCTACTAAAATCCCACCGAGGATCATGGCCAGGTTATGATAAATAAAGCCCGCCATAGCAGCCGCAATACCGGTAAGCGAATTAAGCAGCGAAATAACTACGGGCATATCGGCACCACCAATAGGCATAACGAATAAAATACCATACAGAAGGGAAACCGCTAACAGCAGATAAACAAGTGATGCATATTTATGTGGTTCGGGTTGTAATAAAATATATACAGTAAGCGCAGTGATGCCAATAAGCAAAACAATATTTACATACTTCATAAATCCTGCACTGATATTTCCAACTTTGCCCGATAGTTTGCCATAAGCGATCATACTTCCGCTAAAGGCAATGGATCCGATGATCAAACCAAGAAGTGTTACCAGCAAGGATTCATTCCCGGGGTTACCGTATTCGAGCAGGCCAACAAGCGCCGATGCAGCGCCACCAGTCGCATTGAAGAATGAGACAAGCTCGGGCATGGCCGTCATTTTTACGCGTTTTGATATAACCAACCCAATAGCTCCACCAATTCCCAAGGTAACAATTATGACTATCACATTGGTAAAACCAATCCGGCTGCCACCATCATCTTCATGTAAAAACAGGGTAGTAATCATAGCCAAAATCATACCTGATGCCGCCCAGATATTTCCTTTTCGGGCTGTTTCCGGATGACTTAATAGTTTGAGTCCGTATACAAAAAGTATGGCTGCAAGCAAATAACTGAATTCAAGAAATGCATGCGCATAGGTAAAGGCCTCACCATTGAAAGTATGCAGAATATTATCCATGTTGATCTTGTTTTTCCGGTAATCCGATTATTTTTTCTTCTTTTTAAACATTTCAAGCATGCGGTCGGTCACCGCAAAACCGCCGGCCACATTAAGTGTTCCGAATAACATGGCCAGGATCCCAAGAATCAATTCCAGCGAAAACCTGCTCAGGTCGGCGTGACCCACAAGGATGATTCCTCCTATAATGATTACCCCGCTGATGGCGTTAGCTCCCGACATCAATGGCGTATGCAAAACGGAAGGTACATTTGAAATCACTTCAATGCCAAGAAAGATTGACAAAACCATGATAAAAATCGGTTCGCGAAATGAATAAAAAAAGACGATGATTTCTTCCATATCTGAAAATATTGAAATAGTGAATTATTTGCTTTCGATCATACCTTTTACACGCTCATTTACAATTTCACCCAGATGGGTAATACAAGCTCCTTTTATGATCTCATCCTCAAAGTCAAGTTTGATTTTACCCTCTTCGTCGATGAGCAATTTCATGAAGTTGACAAGGTTTTTTCCGTACATACGGCTGGCGTCAACCGGCATTCCTGAGGGATAATTAGAATTACCGATGATGGTAACCCCGTCCACAACGATGGTTTTATCGTTTTCGGTCACCTCGCAGTTTCCACCTGAGCTTGAAGCCAGGTCGATGATTACCGATCCATCTTTCATGGATTTTACCGTTTCTTTTTTAATTAGCAATGGCGCTTTTCTTCCAGGAATTTGTGCAGTACAGATCACCACATCCGATTTGATGGCATGCTCCTGTATCATCTGGCTCTGACGCTGTTTGAATTCTTCGGTTTGTTCAACGGCATATCCGCCAGCAGCTTTATCTTCAGTAGCGCCCTCCACCTCCACGAACTTTGCACCCAAGCTCTGAACCTCTTCTTTAACAGCACTTCTAACATCAAAAGCCTCCACCACTGCTCCCAGTTTACGGGCTGTTGCGATGGCCTGCAATCCTGCTACACCGGCTCCCAGGATCAGCACTTTAGCAGGTTTAATGGTTCCTGCAGCCGACATAAACATGGGATAAAATGTTGGCAAATGAAAAGCGGCATCCAGTACTGCGCGGTATCCGGCAACTGTTGCCATACTCGACAGCACATCCATGGCCTGGGCCCGTGTAATTCGGGGAACAGCATCAAGACTGAAGGTGGTCAAATTTTTTGATTTAAAATCTTCAACCAGTTTGGTATTATTCAGCGGACTGAAGGTACCAAGCAACACCTTGCCGGCCGGGATTGAACCGCTGTCTTTATCAGCAGGCACACTCACCAGTAACAAAAGATCGGCTTGCTCAAGAATTTCGGATCGGGATTTGATTTTAGCGCCCGCATCCTGATACAATTGATCCGGTGAAAAGGCCAAAACACCGGCACCTTTCTCGATCCAGACTTCGTTTTTTAATTCCAGTATGTTGGGGATTGCTTCGGGTAATAAGGCAACCCTTTGTTCGGGTGCCTGTTCCTTTAAAACTCCAATTATCATGCGCGTTTTTGTTTGAAAGGATTAAGGAATTTCCTGGTTTAAATGAGAAATCCTGATAACTAGCATTGTAACAGGTAAGCACTGATATTGTTCAAATTCAAATAAAGTAAGCACTTGAATCAGATAATAAGTAACTTTGGTGATCGAAAATTAATATCAATGAAAAAGCTTTACTTTTCAATCATTTCGCTGTTTATGCTGATGCCGGGATTATTTGCCCAATGGAGTTCGGATCCTTCCGTAAATAATGCACTTTCCGTTTCTTCGGGAGAGCAGGCCATTCCTAAGGTGGCAACTTCTCCATATGGAGTTACCTACGTCGCCTGGTTTTCCAATGAATCAGGAAATTATAATGTAAGACTGCAAAAGCTGGATGTATTTGGCGAGATCCAATGGGCTGAAGGTGGATTGCTTGTGAGTGATCATACAGCAATGACCTGGCTCACCGACTGGGACATGACCGTTGACCAGGAAGACTGTGCCATTCTTACCTTTCAGGATATCCGTAATGTGGATAACGATGTATTCGCCTATCGCATAGGACCTGATGGGGAATTTTTATGGGGAGCAGATGGAATTGAAATGTCAACCGGTCCGGCATTCGATGCAGCACCAAAAGTATGTGTTACCAACTCAGGAAACGCGGTTTTTGCATGGCAGGCCGATAATGTGGTGATCCGGCAGAAGATATCTCCTGAAGGTGCCAAACTTTGGGGAGAAAACGGGATTTCCATTTCAGGAGCCAATACCTATTCATGGCCACAGCTTATTGCCGCAGGCGAGGATGATGTGATCATGAAATATTTTGAAGACTCAGGTCCGGTGTGGGCTCCCACCCGGCATGTTTTTGCCCAGCGATATGATACCGATGGAAATGCCGTTTGGGACAACGCTGCTATCATTTCAAATGCCGGGGGTATCTCGGCATGGACACAGATCTTTTCTATGAAAAGTGATGGGAGCGATGGATTTTTCATTGCCTGGCACGACGATCGTGATGCCAATAACCTCTCCTCTACCTTTGTTCAGCACATCGGTTCAGATGGCACAGTGCTTCTGGGGGATGATGGTGTGGAAGCCTCCCTATATCCCGGACGCCACCATTTTTACCCGCAACTGGCTTTGCCTCCGGAATCTGATGATGTATTCGTTTACTGGAATGAAATGGATGCTGATCAAAATAACCGCGGATTGTACGGACAAAAGATTTCTGCAACAGGTGAAAGATTATGGGGCGACAATGCCAAAAAATTCATTGAAATTTCTCCTACCGATGTTTATCCTTATGAGGCCCATAACAGTGATGAAGACATGGTACTGTTTTATGAAGAAAACGCCTCTGCTTCCAATGCAACCATAAAAGCTATGCGTATCGATACCGAGGGCAACTATGTGTGGCCGGATGACATTGTGGATGTTTGTAATTTGCCAAGCACAAAGGTGCACACGGTTTCCGGAGCTTTTCACGATGGCCAGTGGATCTCAGCCTGGGAAGATGAACGCAACGGCAATAAAGATATTTATGCGCAAAACCTGAAACTGGATGGAACATTGGGGCCAATTGTGATATCAGCAGATCTGACAATTCTTCCGGATTCAATAACCATGGACGTCTTTGATAACTATGTAGTTTATGTTATTAATGAAACCAGTGAAATTGTTGAGGTTTCGCAAATCTACTTTGACCCTGGTTTTTATATCACTTTTACGGGATCCACTCCAAACTTTCCGGAGATTTTAAATCCGACTGACACACTGGAGTTTGAAGTAGCACCGGTTCCCGGTAGCGCATCCTATAATCCGGGAAGTTATGTATATGAAATCATTATCATTGAATCATCCCTGGGAAATTATCAAGTAGGAGTTGCGGTTAATTGGGATCTTTTAGGGGGTCAATTCGAAAATAAGGGATCTCTGGCTTATCGGATCTATCCCAATCCCACTAACACTACAGTAACATTTGAAAATAATGAAATTATAAACGAACCATCTACATTACGCATTTTCAGCGTTGAAGGAACTTTACTTAGAAAATTGAAAATATCAGGGACGGAAGTTGTAAAATGGGATTTAACCAATGCGGCTGGCTATAGAGTGAAACCAGGTGTTTATTTTTATTCTGTTGAAACCGATCGGGGTATTGAATCAGGAAAAATAATCGTGCAACCCTAACACCATTTTTTTCATCTAACCATTGCAACTGCAATTCGTAGAAAATAACGTTAATTGAGGATCGTTTATACTTTGAAATTTAGCAAGATTGAATTCCTTCAATGAAATTTGTAACTTGCGCCGCTAATTTTATTACTAAAATGAAAAAAATATTTACTGTATTGATACTGCTGGGCTCTATTCAATTAAATGCTCAACAATACTTTTCTGCCCAAAGTCAAATTTCACCTGAAGACTCAATAGCACTCTCAAGTTATCCCGAATTGCTTTTACCCGAAGCTTATAAAGGTGCTAATGCCAAGTCGCTGCCCGATGTTCATGACAATAGTCAGTTCCAGTATTTCAGGCCCATTTTCAACCAATATGGCTGGTCATGCGGACAGGCCTCAACAATGGGATATAACTTTACTTATGAGATTAACAGGATAAATAACACCAATGCCGGTCTTGAAGAAAACCAGTTTCCACCAGCTTATACTTATAATTTTTTCAATAAGGGTGCAGATGCCATCGGAGTAAATTACAGGTATACCCTGGAAGCTGCCAGAGCCAACGGGAATCCGAATGTAACTGATTACGGTGGAATGGGCAACAGCCTGAGTATGTGGAAAAGCGGCTACGACATTTATTACAACGGAATGAAAAACAGGATCAATAATATTTATACCATACACGTTGGAGATTCTGCCGGTTTGCAAGTTTTAAAAAACTGGATGTACGACCACCTGGAGGGATCGCCCTACGGAGGCCTTGCAAATTTTTATACTGATCTTGGAGGATACGAATACCTGCCATCCGGAACACCCGAAGAAGGCAGTGCTGTCATTACTTCATTTGGAGCTTATAGTGGCCATTCCATGACTTTTCTTGGCTGGAATGATAACATTCGCTGGGATTATAACAATGATGGCCAATACACTAACAACATCGACATCAATAACGATGGGCTTGTTAACATGAAAGATTGGGAAATTGGTGGGGTTATCCTGGCCAATAGCTGGGGCGATGGCTGGGCCGACGATGGTTTTTGTTATGTGATGTACCATGTTTTAGCACAGGAAAAAGCTGATGGTGGTATTTGGAATAAGCAGGTAAATGTTTTTGATGTAAAGACAGGCTATGAGCCCACACTTACTTTCAAAATTACCCTGAAACACGATTCAAGGGATAAAATAAAGGTAATGGCAGGAATTTCAACCGACACCAGCGACCTTCAGCCCGAACATGTTATTGAATTTCCGGTATTTAATTATAGTGGAGGGGATTATTATATGCAGGGTGATAACACCTCCGAGGTATATAAAACCCTGGAATTTGGCCTTGATGTAACACCCTTGTTAAGTTACATGACGCCTGGTGAACAAGCCAAAATATTTTTACAGGTGAAGGAAAATGATCCCGACAACCTTGCTACTGGTCAGGTAATCAGCTTTTCATTGATGGATTATTCCAATGGGATTGAAGAAATTCCATGCGCGTTATCTAATCTACCTATCATCGAAAACGGAACAACTACCCTCTCAGTAATTCACCAACTGAACTGGAATGATGTTTCAATTATGAACGAAGAAATACCGGCATTTACACCCGGTGAAACATATACCGAACAGTTTACTGCAACGGGAGGAACACCCGATTATAAGTGGTCATTAATAACGGATTACAATGAAATGACAATTGCCGGGGAAGATCCGAATATCAGCGGATCAACCATAATCAGTGGCAATACGCAGAATGGATTTGACACCCAGCAAATTGACTTTGACTTTCCGTTTTATGGTTCCAGTTCAAACCAGGTGACTGTGCATGTGGATGGATTTTTGATGTTTGATGAAATTCCTTATCCCCTGCCCTACCAGGTGGACGACAGGTTGCTTTTTGAGCATCAGAAAATGATTGCACCCTTTTTAAACTCAGATATACGATTTTACAGTAGCAATGGAGATGGCATCTGGTATGAGGGGGATGATACGCATGCATCATTCAGATGGAAAGGCACAGTGGAAGTTCCCGGCGACGATTATTATCTTGATTTTACAACCACCTTATTCCCTGATGGAAGCGTTGAAATTTATGTTACTGATTTCAGCAATCCCGAAGTCCTGCAACGAATTTCCGGTATTTCAAGTGGTGATGGTTACAATTTTATATATTTCGACGGATCGGTGATTATTCCGTTTGAAGAATTGCCCACCATTGTTTACCAGCCAACCGGATTTCCTTTAGATGCTGCAATTTCTGAAGGTGGTTTACTTACTGCTGAGCCCTCCGATGCTAATAAAATTTACAATATCGGGGTGAAAGTTACAGATGATAATAACATTTTTGCACAGAAAACTTTTCAACTTTCCAGCGGGCTTACCTATGAATATTCAATAACCGCCGGATCCAATTCACAGATTGATGCCGGAGAAAGTGTTTTAGTGAGTTTTATAGTTAAAAACACCGGAACCGAAACCTTAGATGATGTTACACTGACAGCCGACATTACCAATCCCTACATTGCGCTAACAGATGACAGTGAAGCATTCGGATCCATTGATCCCGGACAATCGGTTACTGTTGAAAATGCCATTGCATTCGATGTGGATAACACCACTCCCGACAACTATACATTTGCACTAAATCTTCTTTTTGAGTCAATGGGAGGCAGTTGGGAAAGCATGATCTCCTTTAGGTCATACGCTCCTTCTATTACTTTACTATCGGTTATCGTGGATGACGGAGATAATGGCAGGCTTGATCCGGGAGAAACTGCTGATATCATCGTACCAGTATTCAATTCAGGCCAAACCCTCGCCGAAGTAGTTCAAGGATCTGTTTCAACATTTGACCCTTACGTAACCTTTAATGGAACGCCTACATTGGACTATGGAAATATTATTTCGGGCGACATCGCCTACGATTCCTTTAGTGTAACTATTGATGAAAACACACCCGCGGGTCATCAGGCTGTATTTGCGGTAACTATTAATGCTCTTCCTGATATTCAGGTTGAGCAAAATTTCTCACTGATGATCGGGCGTTTCCCTGTTTTTATAGTGGATATGGATCCAGGTATGGAATCGGGGCCGGTTATGTTCGAAACCCTGAATGATCTGGATGTTCTGCATGACTATGATACAGAATTACCTGAAAATATCAATTCCTATCAAAACTTGTTTATATGCCTCGGTCGTAAGTTTTCCCAACATGTTTTAACTTCATTTGAAGCAGGTATTTTGCAGGACTTTCTTGAAGAAGGCGGTAATGTATATATGGAGGGCGGCCTCACCTGGTATGATGATCCGCAAACTGTGGTTCATCCCATGTTCAGTGTAGGAACCGAGTACCTTAACTGGCACGACGTCGATTCGGTATTTGGAGCTGCCGGAACAACCCTGGAACCCATGGCATTTGCATATGATGGCAGCATGTCGTATTACAACTACCACCTGATACCCGAAGGCTCGGCCATGGTTGCCCTTACAAGTCAGTTGGGAGAATTTAACTTTGCCGTTTCCAATGAAACCGAAACCTATAAAACCATAGCTTCAACCATTGATTTTAGCGGGCTTGTGGATGATGTTCATCCGTCAACAAAGAAAAACCTGATGGCCAAAATCCTCGACTTTTTTGGAACCGAAGTGGTAATAACTGATGCGGATGAAATACTTGCGGATCAGGTTTCATCGGTTGATTTACAATGTTACCCAAATCCGGCAAAGAACACAACTACCATATCTTTTAACCTTGCAAACACTGGATCAGTTTCAATTGAAATAGTTGATTTGCAAGGCAACAATGTTTTAACCGTGGATAATAGCTTGCAGCTTCAGAAAGGTCATCATGAGATCCAGATAAATCTGACTAATTTAGCCAACGGTATTTATTTTGGGAAACTCAAAACCACAAATAGCGTAGATTTAGTTAAGATTTTAAAAACGAATTAATAAAAGACAGTCACCTTTTTTTATTCAAATTAAACCATTGATAAATTTTCATATCAAAGCATCTACATTTTTTCATTTTATCCCTTACACAAAGCAATTTCATGAAGTGATTAAGTGTACCTTTTACAAACAAAACAACCTTTAATATGCAGATTAAGAAAAACATTGCCATTAGCGAGTCGGGTTATATTTTTAATCCTTCCTCAGGCGAATCATTTTCGATCAATCCCACAGGTGTAGAGATTTTCAATTTTATTAAGGAAGGTAAAACATACGAGGAGATCGAACAGCTTGTACTGGAGAAGTACAATACCGATAAGGATACTTTCGACAAGGATTATCATGATTTTATTGGTTTTTTAAAGCAATATCATTTACTCGATTATGGCGAAAAAGAAAATTAATATTGCCGTAACGGGACTAAATGCCATTGATAGTCCGGGGCCCGGAATAGCGGTTATCAGAGGTTTACGTGAAGCAAAATCATTTGATGTACGCATCATCGGGCTGGCTTACGAATCGCTGGAACCCGGTATTTATATGCACGATCTGATTGACAGAACCTATCATATTCCCTATCCATCGGCCGGAGCTGAAAGCCTCATGACACGACTGGAATACATTCATGCAAAAGAAAAACTGGATGTGATCATCCCCAACTTTGATGCGGAATTATTACCTTTTATCAAGCTTGAGAAACGGCTCAAAGAAATGGGAATTAAAACCTTTTTACCTTCGGAGGAGCAATTTAATGAACGTCATAAAATCCACCTTCCCGATTTTGGCAAAAAGTACAATATCAAGGTACCCCATTCAAAAGCTATTTATTCTTCCGGTGAAATTCCCGGATTGGTGAATGAATTTGCTTACCCCCTAGTGGTGAAAGGTAAATTTTACGACGCAGAGATTGCACATACCCAGGACCAGGTTTATACTTATTTTAATAAAATTTCGGGCAAATGGGGATTACCTATCATCATTCAGCAATTTATTAAAGGCAATGAATACAATGCCACCGGGCTGGGAGATGGAAAGGGTAATACCATAGCGGCAGTGCCCATGCGCAAACAATATATTACCGATAAAGGCAAAGCCTGGGGAGGGATTTCAATTGATGAAGATGAAATTCTGGAAATGACCCGTCATTTTGTGGGTTCAACGAAATGGCGAGGTGGTTTTGAACTGGAACTAATCAAAGATTTTAGCAATACTTTTTATCTACTGGAAGTAAATCCGCGTATGCCTGCATGGATTTATTTATCAGTGGGTGTTGGACAAAACATTCCGGAGGCACTGGTTCGCCTGGCCCTGGGAGAAAAAACGGAACCTTATACCGATTTTGAAGTGGGTAAAATGTTTATCCGATATTCGTATGACATGATTGTGGATGTGGAAGAATTCCATACCATATCAACAACTGGTGAAATTTAAAAGCAAAACAAGCAGATGGAAAAACAAAGATATGAACGGCCGGTTATCAAGAAACTTGAAACCAATATGCCCAATAAATATGGATTAAGAACTGAATATCGCCCCATGACACACATTGATGGTGTGGAAGTTACTCAATTGATTCAGGACCATGGATCGCCTTTATTTGTAATATCGGAGCAAACGATAAGAAGGGTTTACCGGGAAGCAAAAAAAGCTTTTGCAACCCGCTATCCCAAAGTTCAGTTTGCATGGTCGTATAAAACCAATTACCTGGATGCGGTTTGTCATGTATTTCACCAGGAAGGCTCCTGGGCTGAGGTTGTTTCAGGATTTGAATACGATAAGGCAATACGCAATGGCGTTGACGGAAGTAAAATCATATTTAACGGTCCGGATAAAACCGAAATGGATTTGGAAAAGGCGATTAAAAATGAATCACTGATTCACATGGATCACCTTGATGAGCTTTACTCCGTAATTGAGCTAGCAACTAAACTCAATAAAAAACCCAAAGTAGCAATCCGGGTTAATATGGATACCGGAATTTATCCAATGTGGGACAGATTTGGATTTAATTATGAAAACGGGCAGGCCTGGGATGCACTCAATAAGATCATGCGGTCGGAGAAGCTTGAGTTGATTGGCCTTCATTGTCATATTGGAACTTTTATGCTATCAGCATCTGCCTATTCGGCTGCAGCATATAAACTTGCCGACCTCGCACTCGGCGTAAAGAAAAAGTATAACCACGATATTAAATACATTGACATGGGCGGTGGCTTTGCCTCCAAAAACACCCTCAAGGGCTCTTACCTTCCAGGCAGCGATGTAAACCCCACTTTTGATGATTTTGCCGAAGCAATTACAAGTGCTCTTATAAATTCAAACTTTGAACCTGATAACTTACCGTTACTGATACTCGAAACCGGAAGGGCACTGATTGATGAAGCCGGATATTTATTGGGAACGGTAATTTCAAATAAAAGATCAAGTTTGGGCAAAAGAACCACCATTGTGGATATTGGTGTTAATATTCTGTTCACGTCGTTTTGGTACGACCATAAAGTTACACCGGCCCAGCCATTTACTCAGTACACCGAAGATACCACCATTTACGGGCCTCTTTGTATGAACATTGATGTTATCCGCGACAGCATTTCATTGCCCCTGATGAACAAGGGCGACCATTTTGTAATTCACCATGTTGGCGCTTATAATATGACCCAATGGATGCAATTTATAACTTTAAGACCCAAGGTGGTTATGATCGATGCAAATTCAAATGTACATGTTATCCGCAAGGGTGAAACCATCGACAGGATTACTGAATTTGAAGCTATTCCTAAACATCTAGAAGGATTCGAATTGTAGAAAATGAAAAAAGTCAACCACCTGTTTAACAATACCAACCCTTGCTTTGTGGTAGCTTAATCAGGTAATATGGTTCAATTTAATGAATTGCCTGAAATTTATAAGGATTACCTGCGTAATACATGAAGTATTATTGTGATGGATTACTTTAAAGATTGGATCGAAAAAATACATTTAAACTTGGAAAGCATTCAATGTTCTGGAAGAGACTTGATATCAGCAGGCCTTTATGTAGCGTTACAGAAGAAACAAATTCTGGGACACTTTTTCATGAAAACGAATAATTTTACGATATCCGGATAATTCTTATGTGGAAAAAAAAGATCATAAAGGCATTTCCCGATTTTACCGATAGCATTTTCAATAGCTATTCCCAGATCTTTTTTTCAAAAAACCGCATTTTTGCATATATCCTGGTAGTTGTTAGTTTTATTGATCCCGTTGCCGGATTCAGCGGATTGCTTGCTGTTCTTTTTACCAATGGTTCGGCTTACCTAATTGGGTTTAACAGGTTCAATATTAAGTCGGGATTTTATGGTTTTAACTCCCTTTTAGTTGGTCTTGGACTGGGAATATATTATACCCTTTCTCCGGAGTTTTTACTTATCCTGCTTTTCGCTTCCGTTTTAACCCTTTTCTTAACCGTTTTCCTTGAAGGTGTGATCGGGAAGTACGGTTTGCCCTACCTGAGCTTCTCCTTCTTGCTGGGTATTTGGATGGTTACACTTGCCTCCAGGCAATTTACAGCGCTGAGCATGAGTGAAAGAGGGATTTTTATTGCCAATGAAATTTATGCTATCGGCGGAACAAACTCGCTGGCCGTTTATGTTTGGTTTACCCAGTTGCCCATCCCTTCGGTGTTAGCCGTGTATTTTAAGTCACTCGGAGCCATCTTTTTTCAATATCACATTTTAGCCGGTATGCTGATTGCCATTGGCTTGCTAATCTATTCTCGTCTTGCTTTTTTATTGTCGTTGCTCGGATTTTTTTCGGCTTATCTCTTTTATCAAATCGTTGGAGGTAATATTACTGAACTCAGTTATAGTTTTATTGGATTCAATTTTATCCTTACAGCCATAGCCATAGGTGGATTTTATATTATCCCTTCACGATTCTCATTTATGTGGGTCATTCTTTTGATACCAATTTTATCAATTATGATCACCAGTTCTATGAACCTGATGAACTTGTTTCAGCTATCCATCTATTCCCT
>JAGQVE010000017.1 GCA_020438105.1 Bacteroidales bacterium | reverse complement strand
GGCGGACAGTACGGATAAAAATTGCAGTTGATTTTCCGGTGATTGCCTTTAATTTGCGGTACAGCTGACTCTCGCTAAGGTGGATGGCCGCGGCCAGTTCCGATGCATTGAACATCGATTTGTCGAGGTTATTTTCAATGATCAAAATGGCTCTTGAAAGGAATTGTTCTTCGGGAGATTGTAAAGTGTCTTTATTTGAAGGGATATCCATTTTGCCGTATTTGGCCTGCAATTGACGGCGCAGTTTCAGCAGTTGCTCCATCCTGACCAACAGCTCTTTTTGATTAAAAGGTTTGGTGAGGTAGGCATCGGCTCCTTGCTCGTAACCGGAGATCCGGTCGGTATCAGCAACCCGTGCTGTGAGCATGATTACAGGGATGTGGTCGGTTCGGATATCTTTTTTTAACGTATCGCAAACTTCAAATCCGTTTTTGCCGGGCATCATCACGTCGGTGATCACCAGGTCGGGAACCAGGTTCATGGCCATTTCCACTGCCTTGTCGCCATCGGCTGCCCATTTCACCTTGTAATGGAGGCGGATGGTATCACGGATAAATCCTGCCACCTCTGCATTGTCCTCGGCGATCAGGACCAGCGGTTTATCTTTGGGATCGAACAGATCATGATCAGGTTCAGGAAATTCCGAAGAACCCTTACTTCCCGATAGGAGTGGTTTTATTAATACTTTTTCAGATTGCTGGCTTACAGGCGCATTTTTAGTAATGGGAAGCTGAATGATAAACTCGCTGCCGGCTCCTTCCTCACTTTTAACGGTGATGGTTCCCCCGGCAAGTACCACAATTTCTTTGGTAAGCGAAAGTCCGATCCCTGTACCGCCATGGAAATTACGGTCCTTGGTTTTTACCTGGTAAAATCGGTCGAAAATCCGGTTTTGTTCCTGAACCGGAATTCCAATGCCATCGTCTTTAACTTTAATTACCATTATATTTTGCGCTGTATCCAATTTTGTATGGAAGATCACCTTGCCTTTGGATGGAGTGAATTTAATGGCATTTGTTAGCAAGTTTGAGATCACCTTTGAAAGTTGGTCAGGATCATAATCCATATCCAGTGCCGGGATTTCAGAATAAAAGGTTAACCTGATATTTTTTGATTCAGCGAATGACTGATGGCTTTCCACCTGGTATTGCATCCATGAGATTATATTCCCGCAAATTGGCGAGTAGATCAACTTTCCATGCTCCAGTTTGGCCAGGTCGAGCAACTGGTTTACAAGGTGCAGAAGGTTATCACTGTTGCGACTGATGGTTTCGAGTTTATTTTGAAATTCCCCGGCATTATATGCTTTTCCGGCCAGGTCGGCAGCAATGCCCATGATAACTGTAATGGGTGTCCGGAATTCGTGGGTTATGTTGGTGTAGAGCCTGGTTTTTAGTTCATCAAGTTCGCGTAAACGCTGTGCTTCTTGCAAGGCCAATTGCCTTTTTAATTGATATCGGTAAAGCAGCACAATACCTGAAATACTAAAAATTATTAGAATAAAAATGGCACGGGAAGTTTTCCACCAGGGTGGGTTTATACGAAAATCGAGAGCTATTTCTTTGGGATGATCCAACCCGGTAGCGGTGCTTGTTTGAATCACAAAACGGTATAAACCTGCTGATAAATTCGGATAAATAACCTCTTTGCCTGCCTGACTCATCTGCCAGTTTTGGTCAACTCCTTCGAGTCTATGCCTGAGCACAAACCCCTGATGATAAAGGTCATGTGCAGAGTAGGTGATAGTTAGGTAGTTTTCATCATAAGCCAGGTCAAGTGCCTTTGAATGATCAACAGTACGATCCATAACCCGCAATGAAGTAATATAAGGATCGGGAATTCCAATTTGTGTTTTGAGGCTGTCTGGATCAAGAAAGCCAAGTCCCCGTCGATAACCGATCGCTATTCTACCATCCGATAAAAGTATGAGTTTGCCGGGTGTTAATGCATTTTTATCCGACCAGTTGTCCTTTAGTGTCAATCCGTAATTTTCATCAATCAGATCAACAGTTAAATTTTGTAAGTCAACCTGCAAGAGGCCTATGGCGGTAATACACCATAGCCGGTTTTTTTTGTCAACAACAATATCTGAGATATAAGCATGTGGTAGCTGCTCTTTGCCTATCAGAACCTGAAATCCCTTTCCTGGTGTTTTGGTATTTACAAATCCCAATCCCTTTTCGGGGCTTGCCATCCAAAGCGTATCGCAGGAATAATCCCCGAAAGAAGTAACGCTTAAAACTTGATCGGGATGATTAAAATAATTCAGGCTGTTATTTGAGGGATCATAAAAACCATAGGATTGATTTCGGCGGCTGAACCAGATTTTACCATAAGGATCAATGGATATCCTGCCAATCATCGGCAGGCTTTTATCAGGTTCAAGAATTTCCTGAAATGCGGCGATGCTTTCCGCGTAGCCTGTTTTTGGATCAAATTTCATTAAACCGTTGTTGGTAGTAGCAAGCCAGATGTTCCCGGCTGCATCCGGTTTCATGTCGTTGATAATGGGGAATTTGCTGAAAGGTTTTGAAATACATGCTATTTGCCCGCTGCTTTCAGTGTACCGAAATATTTGAGAGGAAGTGGAGAATAACAGGTTTCCCGTTGGTTCCATTATCAAAGCAGAAATGTTGAATTCAGAAATCCCATTTTGTGAGAATGGCATCGAAGTAAAAACCTGTTTTTTAAAATCGTAAAAATGCAAACCATCACCCCGTCCATAAGCAATGATCAAGCGGTTGTTTTTTGTATCTTCAACAATCTGCCGGGTTAGATACCAATGGTTTTCATCCGTAGCTGCAAAAAAGTGATTGTCAATCGGGCCGTTCTGTCCACGAAGAAGATACACCCCGGTTTCTGAACCCAACCACAAATAATCATTATTATCCTGCAGAAATAGTTCAACCTGCTGCCGGTGTCCGCTTTTGTTTTCAAATGATTGGAGAAAATCAAAGGATTGTTTTGCGGGATTAAAAATGCCCAAACCCGCCAGGGAAGAAACCCAGATTTTATTTTGTTTAGTGAGGGAATAGGGGGTGATTTTTTCATTGAAGAAGTTTTGACCCAATGCTCCGGGACCGAAACGGCCGGTAAATTTTTCATCAGCAGTATTAAAAACCACCATATCAAAATTCCAGGTGCCAAGGGTTAAGCTGCCTTCAGGGTGGGCTACCATCATGTTAAACTGGTTGATTTCCCTGAGATATTGCTGGTCATGGTAATAAAACCAGGTGAAGTGGCCTGTTTCTTTTTCGAATTTTAACAGTCCTGAAAGTGATGCCAGCCAAAGAATTGATTTATCATTGGGATCTTCCTGAATAGCATGGATCCTGTTGATATCGTTCCTGTCGAGCAAAACCCCTGTTGGTATTTCTTCATTGAATATAAATGTTTCAAATTGTTGGGAAGAAGGATCAAAGCTGCAAATCCCATTATCGGTGCCTGTCCAAAGTGTTTTCTGACTGTCAATGAAAACAACATTTATTCCCGACTGCAAAGCATTTGAAATACCTGTTTCGACCGGATAATTTTTAAAAGAATGTGTATCTATATCAAAAATGCTGAGGCCCTTCGCAGTACCGATCATGATTTTATCTTTGTTATCATAAACAAAACCATTTCGTGGAATTGCATTGTCAATCAAAGCATTGCTATCTGTTTCGTTGTGCTGAAAAACCAGGGCACTATAGCCGTCCCATCTACAGAATCCATGGTCGGTTGCGATCCAGATAAAACCGTCATTATCCATCAGAATGGAAGTAATTACATCGGAGGGGAGCCCTTCAGCAATGGTAATTTTTCTGATGGTGTTTTGGGGCTGAGCGCAAAGTGTTAATGTATTCACCGTCAACAGGAGAACCAATAAAATTAAATTCCATCGATTGAAATGCAATGCCTTTGACACCATATGAAGTTTTAAAATCCGATTCATTGGAACCGGCATTCGAAAATAAGAAAAAAGTGGCTGTGCAAAGTGAATAACAAGCTTTCTCTTTAAAATCCGGCATAAAAAACCACCCCGAATAATGAGGTGGTAAATCGTATGGATAACAATAGCTTATTTTGGCACCTGGCTTTGGTAAGCAGTTTGGTTTGCTTTGGAAGGAGTTTGTCCACCTGCACCAAGGTTTACTTTCCAATAGTTGGTTTCATCTGTATTTTGAACCAGGCCATTCATACTGAAATCCCCGCCTTTATAGCCTGACTGGCCCAGGTCAACTTTCCAGACTGAGGTTTCATCGGTATTTTGGATCAGTCCGTTACCATTACCATCGCCGGCTACCATGCCCCAAACACCAGTTTCAAGCTCTTTGTGGCCATTGATTCCTCCATACGCCTGGGCTGCATCTGTTGAAAAGTCATAAATAATAACTCCGCCCGATTCCGTTAAGGCATTGGCTGAAATCACACCCAGATGATTGCGATGGAAAACGACAGCATAGAGATTTTGAACAGGATTAGCCTGAAGCCGGATATTATCGGTTCCATTCAAACCAACAACAGATCCGTTGGCCAGCAGAAAAGCAACCTGCTCATCGATGATTGTGGCCGAAGTTGCATTGCCCGGGGCATCAGCATCACGGAATTGGACATAGAGCCAATCAACAGCATTCGCAGGAATGGCCGGAACATTTTCAGTTCCGTTATAGAGCCATACGGGATCACCTTCGTTGTAGTATGGGAGTGATGGATTATATGGCTGATCCAGCGGAATATAACCCTGGGAGTTGAGGTCTTTCTCCATTTGACCGGTACTTGTATTATAGGGCCCTTCCAGAAAAACTTTCAAATCGACAGGAGTACCTGCGCAGGATACATCAAAATTGTCCCAGTAACTGGATTGGTTTCCTGAGCAAAATAATCCAGCCCTTCCGGTATTATAGGTGTTGTCATTTACATTAAAAATTTCATTGCCATCAACCCTTAATACAATGCTGCCACCAATTGATTCAATTTCGATAGTGTACCATTGGTTTAAAACATAAGGAACTTCATCTGTTGCGAGGAAGGTCGAGATACCGTCTTCCCATTTAATCAAATTTCGACCCGGCGTTTGCGTGTTCCATACGAACATATACATATTAAGCTCATCCTGCCAATTGAAAACGAGGCCAATATCATCGTTGTCAGTAGAATACAAGTCACAGGTTAAGATATAATCCTCCCAGAACGGACTGCCTGCAATTGCAAAACACCCTTCAAGCCGGTTTCCGGTAACGTAGTAATTAGAAGTTTGCCTGATGTTTCCACTTGCTTCACTCCAGGTTCCGTTTTTAATCCACCAAACCGGACTAATACTACTGTCATCAAAGAAGTCTTCATACTTCAGGCACTGATCGTTTGGAAGGATTTCAATGTATGCATTTTTTGTTTCCATATCGGACCCAAAGTAATTTTGAGCCGTGAGGGATACATCAAAAATCCCACTGCTATAATAAGTGTGTTCAGGATGCTGGTCCGTAGCGTTCTGACCGTCGCCAAAATCCCAATCCCAGTTAGTTGGGCCATAGACCGAAAGGTCGGAAAATTGAACAGGGACTCCAATAAATTGAATTAAGTTACTGGCAACAAAATCTGACAAAGGAGGTAAATCAGAAATACAAAAGTTATCTAACCATACATACTCCGATGCATCTAAAAACTCCACAGTGATCTCAATGTGGTTCACATTATCAATTAAATCATTCCAGGTTCCCGATTCCATTGTCCAGTATGATTCATCCACTGGGAACACAAATGTTTTCCACTGGTTAAAGGCAACTTCAATTGACAGATCCATGGGGAAGGTTGCCACACCGCCCGGTCCTGAAATTTTCAAAAAATTGTCGCTAATCAAAGTGGAGCCTGAATAATTGGTAACCTTAATATCCATCCTTAAATCTGCTCCGTGCATGTCAATCTGATTCCAATCGCCCAAAAATTTAGGAGGCGGATAAGCAAGTGATATTCCTGATCCATCAGTAATTCTGATTACCCGGCCCGGATTACCACCTGAAGATTGATTGCTAACTCCTCCAATGTTGGCAAATGACCATCCATCATAATCGCCCTGCTCAAAATCAGAGCAAATTACGGGGGTTACAGGGATAATAACCGGAGAAAAAGAGAGGTAAACATTATCGAGCCGGTTCCATTCACCACCATTGATGTATTCCATTCGGACTACTACTTCATTAACTTGCTGTATAAGGCTGTTCCAGTCGCCATCAACCATGGTCCAGTTTGCAGGATCGATTGTAACCGAATAGTTTTGCCAGGTATCAAGCGGAGGATTTGTTCCGAGCAGTGCCTGTGCTTTACCCCCCGGTCCTTCAATTTGAAACACAAAATTGTTCTCAATATAACTACCACTGTTCTGATGGAGGAATATATCTGCTGAAATGTAATCGCTGGTCGTAGCATTGGACCAGTTACCAAGGAACTTGACAGGCGCATAACTCAGATTGATGTCGCCGGTAGCATCGTCGTTTACCCTGAAGTTATTTCCGGGATTACCGGTTCCAATTTCCCATAAATAATCACCGTCACCTTCGGAATACCAGCCTTCGATATCAGACTCAAAATCGGAAGTGACCTGGCTGTTTACGGTGAAAATCGGAAAAAATAAAATGAGAGAAATAATCGTATGAATTTTCATGATTAGATTATTTAATGAAGAAAATTTTTGAGTAGTTTGATCTGTTAAAACAATAACAAATATAAAAAATAGATTGTTTAAGTATAGTTAAAAGTCAAAATATTTATAATTTAACTGGTTGTGAAAAATGATTTTTTAGGTATAAAAAAAGTCAAGCACTCACATGTACCTGACTTTTCATTGAAGTTATAATTTCTTTTTATTTTTTAATAAACCTATTAACATATTTTTGTTGATCTGCTACGATGTTCAGAAAGTAAATGCCGCTTTGCAAATTTGAAATATCAATTTTTGCCGGGGAGTTCGAATCCTGGAGAATCATGTGACCGGTAATATCCATAACTTCAATGGAGTAGACCCTGTCAATTACTTTTACCATTAAATAATTTTCAGCTGGATTTGGATAGATATGAATCCTATTTGCCTCCATATTATCAGTCCCTGATAATAACACTTCCTGGATATTGGTAGGTTCTGATTCGCCATCATTGTAAACCGCAGTTACGTAATAGGCGTGCAGTCCGGCACCCGGAAGATCAATAACATGGGTAGTTTCCGTTGTGTTATCAAGCAGGTTGAAATCACCGTTGTTAAATGCATAATAAATATTATAACTGAGCACATCGCCACTGGCGGGGGCATCCCAGGTCATTTGTATGTTTTCAAAGGAAACATTTACCGCAAAATTCATAGGGGGTAACAGCATGGCAGGGCCAAATTCTTCGATCATAAAATCATCAATATAATAAGTGGGAGTTCCTTTGCCTTTTCCTGCCCAGGCATAAAAGTTAACACCTCCCAATTGGTTCAGGTTGTTCTGCCCAAAAGCGCCAATACTCCACTGCCAGCCATGAACTGAAGTCCCGTCCAGTTTAAATTCTGCCCAGTCTCCATTCAGGTCAATAATAACTTCCACAAACATCCATGAGCCGGGTGTATAGTTAAAAGACGCCGCACCTTCGCCGCCACCATCAATGGAACCGGTGCCATCTTCGTTAAAAAATACCTGCATTCCCCAACTGCTGTTGGCTCCGTTAAAAAGCTGGAGAGCGTTGAAGTAACCCAAATAACCGGCTGGTACATGCATATTAAAGCTGATTTTATATAATCCCGAAGTGTAATTTTCAATTAATTTAACCACATCATTGGTGCCGCTTACTAGCACTGCATTTGATCCTGAATAGGTAACATCTGATGAAATATAGGCATCTTCAGCACCGCAGGGAGCATTGCTCCAGGTAGTCCAGTCGGTGGAGTTTTGGCAGGCAAGCTGACCGCCCGAGTTATAGGTGTCAAAAGTTTCTTCAAAAACAGTGGTTGTTCCACCTCCAATAAAAATTGATATCGATTGTGTCGGGAATGATTCCCCTTCATCATACACCGCGCAAACATAATAAGCATAGCTACCTTGTTCGAGTCCTTCATCCATGTAATCAGTGCCGGTTACCAAACCAATGTTTACATTGTTCCTGTAAATGTTATATCCCAGCAAATTCGCTCCCGAAGCGGCATCCCAGGTCAAAGCGACATCTGAACCAGTTACTTCTGCTGAAAAATTTTCGGCACTTGCCAATATGGTGCTACCTTCCGGGCAAACATAAAACATGGCAGACTGGCCCTGGTTAAACTGGGTTCCACCGGGATTGAGGTTGCTGAGGTAGAAATAACCGTTTGCATAACCACTCCAGCCCCAGTTAAAATGAAAATAGTCGTCGCCCTGGTAACCATCACAAACAAATGCATGGCCTCCGGCACTTCCTGAACCACTGTAATAAACAGGTCTGTTCAGGTTTAATTCATTTTTTAATTTATAAGTAAAGGTTTCGATGGGCATTGCATTCTTAGGGATAAGTGCAGCGTTTTCCATATAGTTAAAGTAATCAACCAGCGAGTTCCGTGCATCAGAGCTAAAGGCTCCCGAACCACTTGGCGAATATTGCATATCAACCGAAACGCCCAGATGATAAAGCAAAGTGGCCACATTTAAATTGGTTGTATTTACTGAATTCGGCATGCCTGCCCAATTGTAAGTGGTAGCACCAAAATCGGCGGATTGATTTCCGTAACCC
Source organism: Bacteroidales bacterium (assembly GCA_020438105.1). Taxonomy (GTDB): domain Bacteria; phylum Bacteroidota; class Bacteroidia; order Bacteroidales; family JAADJA01; genus JAADJA01. Next base: position 70,484 of record JAGQVE010000017.1, on the reverse strand, counting down.
GGGCAGTTGTAAGAATGTGACCCTGTTCCCTGATCCGGATAATTGTGGTATTTCATCACCTGACCCATGGCGGTAGCAACACATCCAGCCCAAACATGACCTCCGGGGCCACCATTATCGATGGGACAGAGCTGGTTGTAAAATGTACCCTGATCCCAAAGGGTAGTGAGCAGTGGATCAACATTTTCAATGTTTTTTGTTGTTGGGTTGGTTTGAAGTAATTCACTCCATGATTGCCCAATGAGTTCATCAGCTTTCAAGGAATGATCACGGGCATATTTGATCTGATCAGCATAATTATTCATCCAGTAATTAAAGTTTTCCGGATCAAAATCAGTTTGGGTTTGATATGTTCCTTCAAATGCATATCCCAGGATAGGATACACATTGTCCTCAGCACTCACAATGATAAATCCTTTGTTGTTTTCGGCATTAAAAACGTAATAAACAGGTTGTTCATTTGCTGTTTCAGTGTAAATCAGGTTTAAATTGATCAACCCTGGATTTAGAGCATCACCATACATAATATAGTGATTTTTGGCAACTTTTTCTGCTATGGTAGAATTTACGACTTCAGCATGTACCATTAAAAAAGCGCTGAAAACCAATAAGGAAACGAGTAATAATTTTTTCATAGGAATTATTTAAGTGAATTGATTCATGTCATATGCAATGACAGATAATTTATCGTGATGGGTTGCAAATTTAGCAGAAAGATTCAAAGATAAAAATCACTGTTCTATAAATGTTGCCGTATGATCAATAAAAAGGGCGCCTCAATAAGGCACCCCTGCTCTTTCAATTGAAGAACATTTATTTTGGCACCTGAGTTTAATCTGTAGCATTATTTCGCAGCTGCATTTATAAAATCAGGCACCAGGGTTGTCTTTCGATTAATTGGTTGTTCGTTGATTCATTTATATTTATGCTTTGCAAATAATACTCCTTATATGAAATCAGGTGTCTATTTTTAAATTATTTAGCTGTTACATCCTTCAAACAACGGACACTATAACCGATTGATCCATTGGAAACGCCACCGGAAATTACACCATCCGGGGCATTGATTGTAATTCTGGAGCCCCATCCCGCCACATTATTACTGGTATAAAATGAGGTGGTGGCATCCATGCCTGTAAAGACACCAGCGCTTCGTTGTCCGCAAAGCAGCGCAGAAAAACCGCTTGTGTTTGTTCCAACACCAACGCCGGTTCCTTCGCCAATGGCTTTGAGTGCATTGCCATCTTCATTCACGAATTCCCTGAGAGCATCATAGGCTGCCATCGGGGGTACATGCCAGCCATCGGGGCAAATGCCCTGAACGCCTACAATGGTTGTGTAACTCACTACTTCACTCCAAAGGTAAAGGCCTCCATAAGTATCACAGTTGGCCGGGTTGTCTTCGTAACAATATTTTTCAATAGTTGTGTTATCATCCATGGGATTGACGCCATAAATAAAATCGCCAATGTTCAAATTTTCAGCCATCCAACACTGATCACCAATCTGTACCGTATTGTATGATTGTCCATCGCGACTGTCCAATATTGGGTCACCGCAGCCCCAGGCGCCCGGGTCAATTGGCAATATTTCGGTTTTCCCCCGATTGGGGTACCAAAGATCATTTTTATCCTGATTATTCACCTGGGTATCCATGTTTACGTCGCCCTGCAGATATCCGGATGTTCCAGCCTGCGGTATCCAACTATCATAGCCGTCATTCTCATCGATGATTCCATCGGCATTGGCATCACCCCCTATCATGCCCCAGGCCCCACCCAGATCGGACTGGTTGTCGCCATAGGCCTGACCGGCAGAAGTTGTAAAATCATAGGTATAAAATCCACTGGATTCAGTAAGCGGATATTTCGACATCACCGGCAGGTGATTCCGGTGCCAGATCACCACAAACAACTGGTTGGTAACCTGAAAATCGAGTATCGGCAGTGAACTTCCGTCGAGATTCACAATGCTGCCATTTCTCAAAAGGAAAAATGCACCGCCTGCAACAGCCGTGGCTTCCGTTGCAGCATTTGCATCAGGAGCATCCCTGAATTCCACGCCAATCCAATCAACCACATCTTCATTGGGTATTGCATCCACCTCTTCGGGGCCGTTATAGCCGATAACTGTTAATGTTTGCTGAAGCGGGATAATGGGATTCAGGTCTGAGTTCATATCGGTTCCGTTGAAAGGTCCCTCGAGGAAAACTTTCAAATCCACCTGTGCCGGTTGCGGATGCTCGATGTTGATATGATAATCCTGGTAATTATTATTGTCCCAGGTATTATTGTCAAAATAGATCACAAAAGCAACCCGGTCGACCCATTGAGCCGGATCATTGAACGGCCCTATTTGCAATGTCCAGACGTTATTTTCATCAGGTCCGTTGAAAGGTGATTGAATAGCGGGACCGGTACCTCCGGCAATCACACTTCCTGTTGGCCAATATGCCTCATCGGGTGTTTGCCAAAGGAAATTAACATCGTTAACACCCCAGTGAAGCCATGGGGTAGCTACCGGGTTGGTAACGGTAACGGTAATGATCTGGTCTTCCTGCGCCACTGTTGGATCCCAGCTAATGGCATAGTCGATGCCACCGGTTCCCCAATACCTGAATATACCGCCTTCCGTATTGTTGGCATTAACCGTTCCGATAAAAGCGGTAACGGCATCCACCCAGTCCATGGCACCCATGTGAACGCCGTGTGTGGTGGGGAAATATTCCCAGGTAAGTCCGCCATCGGTGCAGTAGGAAATACCTGCATCAGAACCCTGATCGCCTGAGCAAACCCAGGTATCCATTGATCCGGGAACATATTTAATTTTTTTTGCGTGAACATCACCGGTATAGGAGATTTGCGACCAGTTTTCGCCTCCATCGGTTGTTTTATAGAGTGTTGCATCATTCTGAGAGATCAGCAATCCTTCGAGCTGGTTTTTAAAATCGGCGATGCCATAGGTGCTGAGGGGTGATTGATAAGCAACCCAATTCTGTCCCTTGTCGGCCGATTTATAAATCCTTCCTTTCGTAGTGGTGAACCAAATCGTATTTCCTGCAACGGAATAATTATCAACGATCCCGTATTCATCTGTCAGCGGATCAGGGATATTGATTTGTGGAACACGGTTCCAGTTGTTTCCTCCGTCGGTGGTGGTATAAATTTCAAAATAGCCGCCCGAAGGATCTCCCAGACAAACGCCGGTGCCTGCATCCCAGAAATGAACAATATTTGGGAATCCTCCCACAACAGGATCAAAAACCGCTGTTGATTGATGCGTCCATGTGGTGCCGCCATCAGCAGTATGGAAGATACCCTGGTTAAATTCACCAAAAAGTTTGTAGGTTACCACCCAGGCATTGTTTTCATCCAGGGCGAAAATGCTTGTATTCACCAGTCCGTCATGGTTGGGGATGTTGATCACCTCCCAGTTTTGCCCGGCATCGCTTGTTTTGGTCACTTCGTTAACGATATACTGATTCTTTCCATCCTGTGCCAATGCCCATGCAATGTTTCCATCAATGGCTGATAAAGAGCTTATTCTGGAATACCGTTTGCTCAATCCGGCATTTTGCAACTGAAAATCCTGCAGGTTTTTAAAGATCAGGTCGGCATAATCACGGCCAAAAACATTGTACTGATAAAGTGCATCATCCGTGCGCTGGGCGCAAATTCCGGTGATATCAACGGTGGTTTCGGGTGCACGTTGGAAAACCAGATCGGAGCTGCTGTTGATCCTGAAATGGGTGGTGCCGGAAGGATCGATCAATTCGTAATCGGTAGAGGCCAGAAAGCTGTTTCCTCCGTATGGAAAATATACATCATTGATCCGGATTACTTCGCCTTCATAATCTTCACCCAACTCTGAAACGGTGACAACCTGCGGTTCGGGCATGGGATTGTTGCGGGTGAGGTATTTGTGGTAAACCAGGTTTTGTAATTCAAACAAACCGTTGAAATCACTGGTTTCGCCAACGATCAACACCGAGTCACCCATGCGCCAGTAACTCAGGTCCGGACTGTAAACGCCTGATCCGGCTGTCGGATCCTGGATAAACCTGAGGTTGCCGTATTCGGTTCCACAGGTAACAATACCTGTTATGCAAACCGATGAGCCCAGCGGTTCGAGCCTGGCCTCTGCGATGGTCATGGGTGTCGGCTCATAAACGTAGATATAGTCTGTTTTTATTTCTGTTTCTGTGTTGCTTTCATTTGACACGGTGAGTTTGACCGTATAAAGTCCGGGGTACTGGAACGTCCATTCCGGGTTTTGTTCAGTGGCATCCACATTGCCGTCGTTATCAAAGTCCCATTCCCATGAAATCGGATTCAGCAAACTGAGGTCGGTGAACTGAACCGTCAAGGGATCCCAGCCTGAAGTGATGTCGGCTTCAAAATCGACTACCAAAGGCACATTGGACGGGTCGTACCAGGGGTTGAAAAATACCTCACCTTTTGCTGCATCTTCATCATTATCATAAATATGGGCATCAATCTCGGATTCGGTATAGTAGCCCCAGTCGTTGTAATAGGCGTTAATGGACTGGGATGTACCGTTATATAACTGGATGCCTCCCCAGTAATTATTAATAAAAGTATTTAATCCGGCTTCCTGTAAATTATTTTGGCCCAGATCTGGCACCGGCGAACCGGAAATATATACACCATAAGTATCATTATCGCTGAAGGTGTTCCCTCTGACATAAATACCGGAATAGTTTACCTGTAATCCGTCCCCGTCACTAAATTGAATATGACTATTGGTGAAATAACCGGTATCCGAATAATAATACCTGACAGCATAAAACTGATAGCCGGCATAAAGTACCTGGCAGTAATCCATGTTACCGATGCCCTGGTTGGCCGAATTATAACCATACATTTGGATATAATTCCAATTTCCCTTTGAGGGGGAAGTAGTATTGCCGTCATTGTTCAGATCACCACCGAAGGTATCATCATAAAGTGAAGTAAAAATGATGTTCTGTGCAGCTGTTCCGATAGCATTGAGGGTTCCATTTATTGTCAAGCTACCATTCAGGCATTTGATGATTTCTCCGGCAGGGATGGTAAGCGTGTAGTTTGTAGCCTGTGTTGTGTTTCCAATTAGCACGTAAGGGAATCCACAAACACTTTCGGCGAGGGTAAAATCCTGGATAAAAGTCCCTGATATTCCAAAAGCATCGATGAAATTGCCACTGCCTGAATTCCCGGAAATCGTTGTGATGTCACTTCCGCTAATATAGGCGGTATAGTTCCCGTTGTTGCTGAACTGGCAATTATTCACGGAAATTTGCCCGGTACTGGTTTCCAGCCCGTGTCCGCCATTATCCATAAAAATGCAGTTATCGATGTCCATAGTAGTTGCGCTGGAATATATCCCCTGCAGGTCGCAATCCCTGAATGTATTGCCGGAAACTGTAATGGCTGTATTGTCGGCCTTTAATCCAGTATTATCGCTATACCTGATGGTGCTGTTGGTGAAATAACCGGTATCCGAATAATAATACCTGATAGCATAAAATTGATAGCCGGCATAAAGTACCTGGCAGTAATCCATGTTACCGATGCCCTGGTTGGCCGAATTATAACCATACAAATAGATGTAATTCCAATTTCCTTTTGCTGGTAAGGTTGCATTGCCGTCACCGTTCAGATCACCACCGTGAGTATCGTCATAAAGAGATGTAAAAACAATATTCTGAGAAGCAGTTCCTATGGCATTCAGCGTTCCGTTCACTTGTAATGAACTGTTGAGGAACTTGAGTATCTCTCCTGCCGGAATGGTAAGTGTGAAATTGGTTGAAAGGGTTGTGGCTCCAATTATTACATATGGAAATCCGCAAATGCTTTCCGATAATGTATAATCCTGATCAATGGTGCCACTGATCCCAAAGGCATTGATGGTGTTGCCCGATCCGGTGTTTCCGGAATAGTCGGTAACAGTTACATTGTTAAGATAGGCAGCATAACCGTTGCTGTTGTTTATTTCACAATTTTCGATAACGGGTGCACCGCCGGTTGCTTTAATCCCATCGCTGTTGCTGGTGGTGACCAGGCTGTTAGTTATTGAAAAGGAATCGGCGTAATAGGCATAGACATTCCCATTTCCCCCGTAGCCACCATACCGTATTTGGACATGATCAAATACTGCAGTACCGGTGTTGGTGTTGTTGCCATTAATGGTAATTGTTTTCCAGTCTCCCGGATTGGGATCCCCATCGGATCCTACAATGATCTCTCCCACATCATCTTCGTCCATGGAGGTGAAAATGATAATGGAAGCTAGGGTGCCATTGGCAATAATGGTTCCATACACATTTAAGGAGGTTCCTGGTGCAAACTTCACCCGCGTACCGGCCTGGATTTCAAAAGTGGTTCCGGCATCCACCGTCAGGTCGCCGTTCACAAAATAGGTATCGGTGTTGTGCCAGTATTCACCGGAAACATTACCGCTTTTGGTAACATAGGCATAAACATCGGAGCTACTAAAGAAGATAGCTAATGCTACTACGACTAAATGTACATAATTTCTCATAACCGCTTGTCTTTGAAATGCTTTTGTCAAATTAAAAAAGGAAACAGAGGCATAAAGCTGTTGGAATAAGCTGCACCATAAACCTCTTGCTTCGGAACCTCTTGTTTCCTTGTTACTAACCATAGGATCGTTTCAGCTGGCACCAAAAAGATGTCACCTGTTTTGAATCTTGTTTTTTTCCTTGATTTCATTGAAAGTTTACGGTGCAGTTAAAATCCATTGTAAATCTATATCTTCAATTGTTATTATACAAACAAAAGATGTCCTGATTCATGAATCAGGACAAAATACTTTGTTTTTAACTGGTATAAATGCTATTGGTCTGCCCTGGCGGTTCTTTTATAGTAGGAAGGAGTTAATCCTGTGATGGATTTAAAAGCATTGTTGAATGCCGATTTTGAATTAAACCCGGCCTGACTTGCTATGCTTTCGATGGTCAGGTGGTCGTTGGTTTCATCAACCAATAATCTGCATGCTTCACGCACCCTAAATTCATTGATGAGGCTGGTAAAGTTATTCCCGAATTTTTGGTTTATCACCTCCGAAAGATAATGAGTGTTAGTTTCAAGTTGTGCAGCCAGTGTTTTCATGGTGAGATTTGAATTCAGGTAGGGCTTTTCTGTTTCAAGGCACTTGTTCAATTTTTCTTCGAGCACTTCAAGTGATCCGTTACCATTTCCGTTGCCGTTTCCATTTCCGTATTTGATTTTAACGGGGACCAAATTTATGCTGTGGATGGCGGCTTTCTCTTTTTGCATTCCATGCGATTCGGCAAGTTGTTTATTTTTCTGGACCAGTTTTTTGTAGGCTTTTTTCCTCAGGTTGTATTGATAGATCATTACTACCAGCAATCCGGTAATAATAAAAATCCCAAATCCGAGAAAGTAGGTTGTGGTGCGGTATTGTTTTGCTTCCAGGGTACGCTGGTAATTTTCCGCATTTAATAATTTGATCGCCTTTTCTTTCTGGTCAAGCTCATACCGACTTTGCAGATCGGCAAAAAGTTTCTGATTCTTCTCTTTGAATATACTATCCTGAATAGTATCGAGTTGCATATGCAATTGAAATGCTTTGGCATACCTACCTGTTTCAGCATAGAAAAGTGCCATCGATTCAAGTATGGATGCAAGTAAGGCTTTTGAATCTATATTTCGCGCCAGTTCCAGACTTTCCTGGTACAATTTTTCAGCTTTTGTGTTATTTCCGATAAGATGCTGAACCCGGGCAATATTCCTCTGCACCAATGCTATATCATAAGGATTACCTGACTCTTTATTGATTGCAAGTGAGAGGTTGTAATATTCAAGAGCTTTCTGAAATTGCTTCAGGTCTTTATAAACGTCGCCCATATTGTTATATCGGGTCGACATGTTATGACGCATACCTGTTTCACGGTCAATTTTAAGTGCTTCGTTCAGATAATATAAGGCTGAGTCGGGTTGTTTCAGGGCCCGGTAAACTTCGCCCAGATTATTATAAGATATGGAAACACTATTGCGTTTGCCTTCAGCAAGGTATGTTTTTAATGACAACAGGTGAAATCTTTTGGATTGTTCCAGGTCGCCCCAATCAAAATAAAGTGCCCCGATATTACCATAATCAATGGCCAGATCGAATGGGGTACCTGTTTGCTTATCAATTTCAAGCATTTTATTGTAATACACAATTGCCGAATCAAAATTGCCAAGGTATTTCCAGGCCAGCCCCATTCCGTTGTATGCTATGGGAAGTGCCCGCTTGTCTTCTATTTTCAGTATGATCGGAATGGCTTTATTAAAATAATCAATGGCCGTGTTATAACTCCCGATATGATGGTAGGCATTACCAATGTTTATAAATACATTAGGCACTTCTTCGAGGTGTTTTTCCTGATCAAGATATTGCAACGATTCCGAATATTTTTCGATGGCCTTTTGGTGTTTCCCGTAATAGTTATAGATCCAGCCCAGGTTATTGAGGCAATAACTAACGTTATAATTGTCGTTTGCAGATTTTAAGAAAGAGAGTGCTTTTTCATAGTAAACCGTGGCCGAATCAAGTTCAAACTTATAGGCGAATACTTCGGCAATGCCAAAAAAGGCAAGTCCTTCTTCCCTAAGATTGTTTTCATTTTTTGCTGCTGCTAAAGCCTGATCTGCATACTGCAAACTCAAGTCAAGGGAATCTTCCAGGGTGGCTTCGGCAAGTAAATTGAGGATTGCGGCTTTTTCTTTTGAATTTTCTAGCACATTCAAAAGGCTGTCAGGATTATATTGTGAAAATCCTTTGAAAGGGTAACTGAAAAATATAAAAATTATAAACGATAATAGAACCTTACCAAACATTAATAACCTCTTTGCTGTCCACAAATATAAAAATGATTAAGATCATTCAATAGAATATGGCTTCTAAATTAATAAAAACTTCAAGTTAAGCCCGGATTTACCGGGCTTAACTTAAAGTTCAGTTATTTTATTCAGGGATGTATGATTTAAATGTTTTGCCGCTTGCGTTATCAGGTGTTTGTCCGCCGGCCCCTAAATTTACTTTCCAGTAATTGGTTTCATCGGTATTTTGAACAAGGCCATTCATATCAAAATCGCCTCCTTTATAGCCTGATTGCCCGAGATCAACTTTCCAAACGGCTGTTTCATCCGTATTCTGAATTAATCCATTTCCAGAACCATCTCCGGCAACCATACCCCAAACGCCGGGTTCCAGTTCTTTATGTCCGTTAGTTCCTCCATAGGCTTGCGCTGAACCTGAACTGAAATCATAGCTGTATATTCCACCACTTTCTGTGAGGCCTGCTGCTGAAATAACGCCCAGATGATTTCGATGGAAAATAACAACATAAAGATTTTGTGATTGGATGGGATCAAAACGCAGAAGGCTGCTACCATCCAGGTCAACAACCGAGCCGTCTTCGAATAAGAATGCAGCAGTTGTATAAATTGCAGTAGAGGATGAAGCTGTAGCAGGAGTCGCAGCATCACGCAATTGGACAACAATCCAGTCGACCACTCCGGATGGAATGGATGCTACAGATTCAAGTCCGGTGTATTTCCATACCGGGCTATTTTCATTGTAATAAGGAAGATATGGATTGTATGGTTGATCAAGCGGAATATAATTCTGCGTATTCAGGCTGGTCGACATCAGGTTGGTGCCAGTGTTGTAGGGTCCTTCCAACAAGACTGAAATATCCAATTGCTTGCTTTCTACTTGATCTACAAAAATATTTCGCGAATATGCACCGTTCGATAAGCATTTAAAAGTTCCAAGCCAGGTGGAAGATACAGCGGTGTTAAATTGCAATTCTGTATTGGTATACCCACTAAATGGATCCGGGTCGGGATATAATGACTGTATCGGCCAGGTATTCCAGTACCATTGATAATTTCCATTCTGAACATCCGATAACATTCGCATTTGACCATCGATCCAGTGGCCATCTTTTAAATGAATATATTGATCGGTAGTTCCGACCATGGTCGTGTAATAATTTGTCCAGGTACCATTATTAGTAATATCTGAATATGCATTTAAGTAAAAGGCAGAACTATAATTCTGGATTGTTCCGTTGTTGATAAGGTGGCCATAGAAATTGGCAGTTTATCCATAATAATCGTTTTGCATGATTCCATTATTGATGGTGATACCATAAAAATCGTTATTTTGGAGATCAATGTTACCATAGAGGTCAACATCGCGAAAAATACAATCCCACAGATAGGCTTCATTCTCCATCAACAAGTTAAACCTTCCTGTTGGTGCACTCACATTTGCATTTTGAAGATATCTGTTGTTCAATGATAAAAGACTGCCTTCCGGCATGACCAATGAATCATTTTGCAGGTTGATATAGGTATCTGTAAAAGACAAATCGGTTAAGGAAATTATTTTACCTGAGGGTTTGAAACTTGTGAAGTAGGTTGGATTAAAAACCAATCCTTTGGTTAATGTTATTTTCTGGTCAGTGCTTCCGTAAAGATCAATGGCATGTGCTCCCCAAAGCCCGTTGTTGGTAAAGTTTCCATACATCTTCATGGTTAGTCCGGCATTGTAGTTTTTAATGGTTCCATTATTGATTAGATCAGCAAATACATCTACAGTGTAATTGTAGTAGTCATTTTGTAAAATACCATCGTTAATTATAGTGCCGTTAAAGATTAGATTTTGAGCCAATCCCCAGTCACCAGTCAATTTTACATCTTCAATAGTGGTATTGAAAATGGTTGGGCCATCTGTCACATAAACACCTTCACCATGCAATACTGAGGTTTCGCCATTGCCATGCAGGTTGCAATTTTCAATAAACCCATCATGAACATAGAGCAATGAATTAGCAGGTAGTTCGAGGTTGTTTCCTTCAAACTTAACCTCCGTGTTTTCAAAACTGACTTCATTGTCGAAGTATATCAAACCTGAAGTGTTGGTTACATAAAAACGCCATCCTGAAAAAGAGGCGTTGTTCAAACAGGTCACATGCTGGTCGGTGGTGCCGTCCAGATAAGTATAGGATTGCTGCCAGATTCCATTATTAATGATATTTCCGGATATGTCCAATCTTAATGTAGCACTGCCGGCTGCCTGGTTCCTTATAACTCCGTTATTTGTAATGTTCCCTTCAATATTTACATTGTAATTGTAGTAATCGTTTTGAAGGGTGTCTGTTATTATGACCTCTCCTATAAATGAAATATAAGGGCCAATTTTAGTAGTCCCCAGTATCTCAGGATTTGTCACTTCGCAATAGTCAATGTTAGCATCATTGTCCATCCAAAGCTTAAGGTTACCGCCTTTGGTTTCTGTGCTTAACAGATAGCACTCTGTAAGGTATCCATCGTCCAATGAAAGTTTACCGTTGTTTTGCAGCAGCAAGGTATCGTAATTGAAATCGACTATCGTATTGTTAAAATAGAGGTCGGTGGTTGCAATGATCTTTCCTGAAGGTTTTAAGCTTGTAAAATAGGTTGGTGTGAATTGCTTACCACTGGCCAATGAAATGTACTGGTCGGCGGCACTATAGAAATCCATGGCACCGTTTTCAACGACATTATTATTGATAAAGTCGCCATATATCTTTAATGAAAACCCATTGGCTTCGGTTTGGATAGTGCCATTATTAATGAAGAGGTCATGAAGTTCAGGAGTCGAGGAATAATAATCGTTATGCATTAAACTATTATTGGTGGTGGTCCCTCTGAAGTAGACATAATTACCGCATTGAAACTCACCGGCTAGGGTAGCATTGGTCAGGGTCATATAATCCGTGCTGGAATTGTTTTCGCTATTGTAGGTAAAGTAGCCTGATTTAGCATCCAGGGCCTGAACTTTACCTTCAGTAAAGTAGCTGTTTGAAAGTGTAATTGTACCATTATTTTGCATCAACAAGGTATCATAATTCATGTCGATGGTGGCATCGGTGAAATGTAGATCTGTCAGAGCAATGATCGCGCCGGTTGGTTTGAGGCTTTGAAAATAGTTTGGGCTAAATGTTTTTCCGGCCATCAGACTGATCTGCTGATCGGTATCACTCGCGAAATTCAGGTAGTAATTATCAACCACATTGTTATTGGTAAAATTGCCATACACATTCATTGTGAATCCGCTTGAATAATCCCTTATGGTGCCATTATTTATAAAATTGTCATACAAGTTGGTTGTTGTTGAATAGTAATCGTTTTGTATAAATCCATTGTTGATAACGGTACCATGTGTTGAGCAACCTACATAAAGGGTTATTTCCCCGTCAAGTGACAGGTTATTGAAACTTACATTTTCAATAGTTGTGGCATCTACATTGTAAACTCCTTCAGCAAACACAACGGATGTACTACCACTTCCCAGCAAATTGCAATTTCTTAATTTGCCGTTATGCAAATTAAGCGTACTGTTTGCTTGTAAGTAAACATCAGCATTATTCAAATAAACATCGCAATTTTCAAAGTTTACCGTACCACTGAAATGCAGGTTTCCGGAAGGCTTTTCATTATTGAATTGATTGCCGCTAAAATTATTTCCATTCAAACAACTCACCGTTTGATCCCCAATGCCATTCGGTCTGGTATAGTAGTTCGACCAGTTTCCATTGTTTACAATGTCGCCTTTTATGTAAAGGGTGAAGCCATAGGAGTAGTTTTGGACAGAGCCATTGTTGGTTATGTTTCCATTTACCGTGAGGCTGCCAGAATAATAGTCGTTTCGGATAGTCCCTGCCGATGTAATAAGAATGTTGTTACAGGAAGGGTTGCTGTTGCAGTCTACCATTCCATTGATAACAACATCATCAGCGGCCCCTGGAATTATCCCTCCGATCCATGTTGTATAGTCTCCCCAGTTGCCACCTGCAGAAGTCGAATGGATTTGGGTATAGGCTGAATAATGAAATAGGAGGACGACCAGTCCTGCTATGAAAAGGGTACGATACTGTTTCATTTCTCTTGTTTTTTAAAAGTTTAGAAGCGTAATAGGTAAGGTTATGAGTGCAATTACGGAAATATTAAATTTAGAATCAAACTAAATTAATGTTATTATGAACTGTTGACTCTTAACAAATTATCCATGGGATTTCCTCTAATCGTTTAGTAACCAATATAAATCTTTTGTGTTTTAATCATGCCTTGTGTAGCAATCGTCACAATGTATTGTCCCCCTTTATTTAGCCAAATCTTTGATAAGCTGCTGTTCAAATTTCGTTTAGCTACCAACCTTCCCATATAATCATGAATAAGCACATTGGCTTTTATGTTTTGAGGTAGCTGAACATAAACATTGTGTTCCCAGGCATAAATTTTACATTCCAATTCTGTATTTTCATTTGCTATTGCAGGCTGACCAAAATGAAGCAGAAATCTGTTGGGATCATCCTCAACTGATGCAAAAAATTCATAAACGCTACTTTCAGAAAGGTTTTGCAGGGTCCCTTCCTTCAAGTCTTCAAGGTAAATAGGCACTGATGGGTCAAACTCTTCAATACCGGAGACATTCAGAATACATGTCGACATGGGTTCAATAGCAAACCCAATTGGGATGATAGATGGAGCGGTATTTTCTATCCAATCCGCTGGCAAAACATTGATAGCATATGTTTTACCGGTTTGAGGTATAGAATAAATATTTGGCGATTCGGCAACATTCATGTGCTTTTCAAGATCGTAAAGCGGATCAAAAGCGGTTTCAGCTCCTTCCATGAAAATCACGGCTGTTTCATCTGTATACTCGTTGGCAGTAACCGAAATGTGTAAACTCAGGGCATCAGAATCCAGGTCATCTTTCAAAAAATTAACTGAACTGTGAGCTCTTGCACTTTGTGGAATTGAAACATATGGACTTGCACCGGTGGCCCTGATCCAGAAACCCTGCGTTGGAGCTATAAATCCATCCGTTTTGCCATTGAACGACTGCTCACCTGCTGGCATCCATGGATTCCAGCCCTTAAAGATTCCGTTTTCATAAACGATGGCCCAGCCACCTACGTTGCTCAAGGTCCAGTCGGTATTCCATTCTACCGGCGAAGGGTAGGGGTTGCCCACCAGGTTCCATCCATCCTGCCCCGTACCGGTTGTATAAGATAATCCGGTGAATGCTGTATTACCGGCTCGTGTGCTTCCTTCAAAAACAATGGTTTTGGGTCCGGTTAGCTCATCAGCGGCCCAAACTGCATAGCCCTGGTTCATGTTCATGGGCATGGTTAGAGGAGTTACCAAATATTCCCAGGCGACAGTATTTTCATGCCATTGCTTGAGGTATGTATTTTCATAAAGCCCGATGGTTGCACCCTGCACGGGAGGTGTTATGAGGTGCCAGCGCTCCGAAGTAAGGTATTGCTCAACAGATGCAGGAGCCATGTTAGTGGTATGCAGCAAAGAACCATAACCACTTTCATCAGCCTGAAGGATCAGCCCGGAAGTCCCGGCATAGTTTGCCAGGATTCCGTTAACCGTAAGGTTGCCCCTGTTGGAGAGCTGACATCCGGCTCCGATATTCAGGTCGGTACTTTGGAAAGTTGTGCCGGACTGAATTTGAACCCTTCCACCGTCATTGAGATTAAGGGTGCCTTGCCCTATTGAAATATTGGTTAATATAATCAGTAAAAATATCGTGAAAAGTCTGAGTAGTCGTACTATATTCATTTGGTCCTCCTTTCCTATTAGTCCTTCAGGCAGCGAACCGCAAAACCAAAATACATATTTAAGCCTGCACCCCGATAAATGGAGTTTGAACTGTAAATAAATTCCCGGTCATAGTATTGTGTTGAAGTCCAGAAGGCAGCGTTAGTTGTTGTACCACTTGAGCCACCGCTGGTATTTCTATATCCACTCGGATGAATATTAAATCCATAATCATCTGTTCCAGGGTTAGCTGGCCAGTTATATGAACCACCAACAGAAGTGCTCTTAAGTTTTTGACCTCCATAACTACCTCGCCAACTAGTTTGAGTTGGATTTGAAATAGACGGATCTACAAAATTTTCCATGGCATACCATTCGGCATCTGTTGGTACGTGCCAGCCATTAGGACAAAGGCCCTGACCCCCGGGAGTTGAATTGTAGTTCATCATCTCATTCCATTGGTATAATCCTCCAAGATTATCGCAGAAAGAAGAACTGTTGTTCAAGCAATATTTTTCTGGAGTGCCATTGTTGTTTTGATAGCTTCCTGTTGAAATCATGGTGCCATAGTTCAAATTTTCAGCAAACCAGCATTGACCATTTATATCTACAGTTGCATATGATTGACCATCGCGAATGTCAACTAAGTCATCACCACAGCTAGCAAATGTTTGCTGGTAGATGGTATTAGAACCATAACTCACTTCTTTCCAGCCATTGGCAGAGCTTACAAATATGTATAATTTACCATCAGAAGTATTATATACCTGCAATCCATCAGCAGGATTGCTTATGTTTGAAATTTGCTCAGTTGTCATTCGCGGAATAAGCATTCCTTTGGTGGAGCTGTTCACATCCAGAACTGCGCTTGCCTCACCGGCTGATGGATCATCTTTGATCGACATGGTTCCCTGGGGAATGTAGACCTGAATATTGCCATAGCCTGATTGGACTTCAATATTATAGTTGGATGCAAGGGCCAGCCCACCGCCGCCATACATCAAAAGTTTATCATCAAAAAACTCATGGAGGTAAACATAGTCACCATCCCCAAAATTCAGTTTGGCATTTTCGCCAAAACTACCATCGCCAATCAGCCTCAGTACCAGGCTCGATTCGCTGTTTTCGATGGTTAGCTTATGAGTTGGCAGAAAATTGGTGGTTCCAATACCCATTAACCCTGAATTGTTTGAATACATATCGTTGCCATCCAATGTCCAGTCATCGTCCTCGCTGCCCACCACTTTATGCCAGTTGCCACTGCTGTAGAAATAAAAATTATTATCAGTGGTACAATAAACAAGCAGACCAACAGCAGGATTACTTATGCTATACATCTCAATGAAATTCATCCTGGGTATCAATAACCCTTTGGATGTTGATTGAATATCGAGCATTGCCGAAGCATCCGGGTCAGCGCCATCCTCATTGATGGAAACGCCCTGTGCAGAAATTTGCTGAATTGTAAACAGGGAAATTGCGCTGAAAAGCAGCGAAAATAGAATTCTTTTCATTACGTGTAGTTTTATTACCTAACCTGAATCATTTATAATCAGTCAAATATACGGGTGGAAACGTCTTTTGGGTCTTGACGATCCAGATTCGGTTTTTATGGATTTGAATTAGGCGGGAGAAAATTTAGATTCGGCAAGTTAGATCATTTCCAGTAGTTTAAGGAAATCCTCTTTTTTGCGCCTGGCAACTGGTATGTTGGTTTTGTCTTTCATAACCACGGCGCCTCCATCTAATTTACTGTAATGATCGATGTACCGAAGGTTGATGAGATGAGACTGGTGAATACGGTAAAACCCGAATCCATTCAGCATTTCTTCGTAATCTTTTAAATTCCGGGAAACCAGTATCTTTTTTCCATCCTGCAGAAAAAATTGGGTATAACCGCAATCCGATTCACAACGAAAAATATCGGAAGTACTGACAATGTAGATGTTTTCAGCTGTTTTTAAAACCAGCTTTTTAGTATGTGAATCGGCATTATCCAGGTTGGCAAAAAGGGCTTTCAGTTTCAGACTGAGGTTTTCCTGTTCAACAGCATGCCTTGCCTTTTCAATTGCTTCAATCAATTTAGCCGGATCTACCGGTTTGAGCAGGTAATCAATGGCCGAAAACTCAAATGCTTTCACCGCATATTCTTCGTAGGCTGTGATAAAGATGATTTTAAAGCTGATGCTATCAATTTGCTTAAGTAGGTCAAAACCGGTTCCATCGGGCATGTTAATATCAAGTAAAACAAGGTCGGGAAGGTGTTCCTTTATAGCCTGAATGCCAGATTTTACGGTATCGGCCTCAGCAATTACAAGGGTATCTGTATTGCTAATCTTGAGTAAATTCTGTAAACTTTTACGTGTTCTTTCTTCGTCGTCGATAATGATAACCCGCATGTTGATGTAAATTGACCTGAATACTTTTACAAATTAAATTGAAATAGGTTTTAAATCAGACTGATAGTTATGAAAAATAGCTAACAGGTTTTTATTTTCATCGTTTATCAAGCGGAATAATAAATTCAACCAGGGTCCCCTGTGCATTTTCTCTGATGTTTTTCAGGTCGGAAATATTGAGCATGTAAGGGTTGTTTTTACGACCCTTGTTTAAAATAGTAATTCGCTCATTTGTTATGATCGTTGCCAGAGACTGGTGCTCCCTGGCTTTGTCCAGTTTCTCATTTCTCGTATTTTCTATACCAACGCCATTGTCTTCCACCCTGATGTGCAGGTTATTAAAATGGAGTAAAAATTCGATTTTCAAAAAACCTTCCCGATCCAGGTCTTTTAATCCATGTTCGATGGCATTTTCGATAAAAGGTTGAGCAAGCATTGGAGGTATTTTCAGGGTTTCGGGTTCAATTTCCGGATCGATGCTCAGCTCGTACTTAAATTTATTTTGATACCTCAACTGTTGCAGTTCCAGGTAATTTTGCAGTGTTTTGATCTCCTTTTCGATGGTAATAAATTCTTCTCGTGAATTGTATAAAATTGAACGTATAAGTTCTGAAAATCGTGATAAATAGGAGCCGGCAGCCACAGGGTCATTTTCAAAAATAAAACTCTGAATGGAGCTAAGCGAATTAAAAATAAAATGGGGATTCATTTGCGAGCGCAACAATTTCTGTTCAAGGATGAGATATTGATTTTGCTCCCTGATTTGCTTTTCACGGTATTTTACCCAAAAATACACCAGCACAATAAGCATTAGCAAAATGGCTGCATAAAAAATATTCGTCCGCCAAAACGGGGGCCGGATTATCAATGGAATAGATATGCCGGTTTCGTTCCAAATGCCGTCGTTATTGGCTGCAATTACCTTGAATGTGTAGGTGCCCGGATCCACATTGGTGTATTTGGCCACCCGGTTTAATGAAGCAGCATCTATCCAGTTGTCGTCAAAGTTTTCGAGTTTGTAACGAAACTGGTTTTGCTCCGGATCAGAAAAATCGAGCGCTGTAAATGAAAAAGAAAAATAGTTCTGATTATGTTTTAATCGAATGGTGTTATTACCCGAAAGAAGGTTTGAATGATCTTCTTCAAAAATTGAAAACCCGGAGAGCATCACTTCAGGGGCTATTGAATTGAGTGGGATTTTAGCAGGATCAATGATATTTAATCCATTTTTCCCTCCAAACAATAGTTTTCCGTTTTTAAGCTTACAAGCTGCCGCCGTGAATTCATTTTCCTGCAATCCGTCTTTTTCATAAAAATGCTGAAATGATGTATCGGCTGGGTTAAAACAGTTCAGGCCATTTGCCGTACTGATCCACAAGCGGTTTTGATCATCACATAAAATGGCCATCACCTGGTTGTCGGTTAACCCGTTTTCTGTGGTAAAATGAGTAAAGTTGTTGGTTTGAGGATTAAATTTATTGAGTCCAAAACCACCAATCCACAGGTTTCCATTTAGGTCTTCCACCATACACGAAGCCTGACTTCCCCAAAATGCATTTTGATCCTTTCTGTTTTCCTGGTACTGGGTAATTTCTCCTGTTTTTTTATTGAGCTTATTGAGGCCTTTATTGGTAGTTCCGATCCACAAATTGGCTTCTGAATCCTCAAAAAGGAATTTTACCAGGTGAGAACTGAGATATTTAGGTCCCTCATTTTGAAAGTTGTAAAATAGCTTGTCGTGGATTGAAAACTTTACCAATCCTTGATCTGTTCCCAGCCACAAATTATCAGGCTCCTGATAAATAATGCTGTAAATTGTGTCGCTGAGTAATGCATTTGACTGGCCATCGTTAACGTGATACCTTGCCAAAGGCAAACCCAATTGCGTTTTATAAAGACCCTTATCAGTTGCCACCCAAACAAAGCCTTCCGAATCTTTCGCCAGGTCATAAACATGGGCACTTAATTCATTGGCAATTGCCTGTTTATTAAGTGATGTATCAGCCTCCTTTTTCTTTGATCTTTTAGGTTTATATGTCGTTTTTTCAAAAACATAGGAGTTTTCATCCGATTTGCGATAAATGCCATCGTTGGTGAAAAAATAAAGTGCATCATCAAGAGCAAGTATTGAATCTATTCTGTTGAAATTGAATTGATGGTAATGTTTGTAACTGTAAAACGAAGTTTTTTCCAGGATGGGATCAAAGCAATAGAACCGGGCTTGCGAACGCAGCGCCAGCCAAATTTTAGATCCGTCGAAGGCCATGGAGTGAACCGGTAATCCCAGCATGTCAGGTGTTTCGATGTATCTTGCATTCAGAAAGTACCCTTCTTTTTTATCAAATTGATAAAGTCCCTGTGCGCCCCAAATGCCCACCCAGTAATTGCCTTCAGCGTCTTCCAGAAAATCGTGGTACCAATCGGCTTTTAATTCATTTTCGAGCAGGTTGTAAGCCTCATTTTTATTTTTATCGGGATTGATGATATTAAATCCCCGGCCCGACCACTGACCGACCCAAACATCGTTTTCACTGTCGACCATTAAAGTGGATATGGAATTTGAAGCCAGTTTATGTGATCCTGTTTGCTGGGCTGAATAACTGCCGAGCCTGTTCCAGTTATCATCAAAAACATCCAGGCCGTTGTTTTCGGTTCCAATCCAAATGTGGTTTTGCTCATCTTCGGCGATTGCAGAAACATGATTTGAAACCGGCGAATTTTCATTTTCAGGAATATGATAAATATGCTTGAATTTGTTTCGTGTTGGCTGGTAAATACTAACGCCGTCGAGGGTTCCTATCCAGATATTTCCACTGTGGTCGATATAAAGTTTATTGAGGTGGTTATGCGAAAGCGAATGTGCAATGTTATCATTGTGACTGCTTTGCAAGAATAGATCTTCTTTCAATAGATACCTGAACAATCCGCTACCTGTTGCAATCCATAAAAGCCCCGGCTCAGGTTCCACAATGCTAAAAGTGCTGATGCTAAGCTTTTTCTGAAAGACCTCTGTTTCGGGATTAAAAATATAGAGCCCGTCAATTCCGCCAACCCAATAATTTCCTTTTGAGTCGACAAAGTAAACTGCTGCATCCTCATCCCGTTTTTTCTTTGCGTTTTCAGCATCTGTTTTAAACTCGCGAAATGTTTCGGTTTGCGGATCAAATTGCAGCAGGCCCATGTATCTTCCTCCGAGGTAAATTTTACCATCTGGAGCCAAACAAATATGGTGGTAAAAATAGGTGTTTACCATGCTGGGCGGTCGGTGCTTAAAAATTAAAAGCGTTTGTTCTGAAAAATTTATTTTTACAAGCTCTCCATCGGCAGTTTCCGCCCATACTAAATCTTCACTTACAAGCAAAGCCCTGATATGCTTTCGGTCAAGATAATCTGTTTCGGGAAAACTAAAACCAGAATGTGAAAATATGCGCTGCCGGCAATTAAAATAATTCAGTCCTGTTCGGGTCCCAACCAGCAGTATGGAGTCGTTTAAGCAGGCTAAGCAGGTCACCAAATTATCTGACAAAGAGGTGCTGTCGGCCGGGTTATGTAAAAACTGTTCAATGTTATAACCATCATACCGGTTCAGCCCATCATTTGTAGCAATCCACATATAACCCTCCTTATCCTGAAGAAAATCAAGTATATAATTTGAAGATAAGCCTTCTTTTTTGGTGATATGCGAATATTTTATGAAAGGATCATCAACAATTTCTGATTGCGAAAAACCAGAAAGCTGAAGGATATAGAATGATAAAACGACCCAAAATGTTTTTCTCATTGATGCACCTTACAATGAACAGGTAAAGTTATAGAGAAAATTGGAATTTATCAAATGCAAGCAACAACCAATTATTGAGGATACTGCGTTTGGGCATTTTTATTTTCGTACCACACATCGTTTTTGTCGAGGTTATTGATTTCACCATTACAATCAACATCAGCACCCTCATATATGGATTTATTCCCTGCTTTGAGTTTCCAGATTTCATAATCACCGGAATCAACTACGCCATTGCCGTCTGCATCGCCACCCATCATGCCGTAAATGGGACTAAGATCGGTGCCGATATTTTTGGAGGCATTGGGTCCGCCATAGGAGTTCCAGGTATCGTAACTGAAATCGTAACTGTAAACACCACCCACTTCATTCAGTTGTACTGCCGACATCACACCCAGGTGATTGCGGTGATGAACAAGCACAAAAACATTATGGATAAAATTGTGCGGTACGGTTAAAAAGCTCGAACCATCAATTCCAACCACCGATCCATCGGAGAGTAAAAAGGCCGGCTGCCGGTTAACGCGCGTACTTTGGTTTGCATTATTGCCGTCTACAGCATCCCTGAATTCGATGAGCACCCAATCTACAATATTCGGATCGGGGATTGAAGCGACGTTTTCAGTGCCAAAATAGTTATTTGGATAATCATCATAAGGTTGCGAAATTGGCAAACTTCCATTGTCATTCAGGTCGGTATTCATATCAATACCGTTAAAGGGGCCTTCGAGTATAACAGTTAAGTCAATAATGGGATAGTCAGAGGAGGTAGTCGTTATGATAATATTCCGTGACCAACCTGCCAATGTATTACAATTATAAACTCCGGCCCGGATGTTATCTGCTGGCACATTGAAAGTTAAGATTTGAGAACTTGCCCCGGTATAATCCGGATTTCCTGATAATGGAGCATTGTTTTTATACCAAAGAAAATTGGTGGAATTATTGGAAAATAGCTTTAGCTGACCCGTAATGTAATGGCCATCCTGCAGCTCAACAGTTTGGTTTATGGAGCCGGAATAACCTTCGAGTTGCGTATAGGTATTGGTCCAACTACCATTGTTTAAGATGTCTTCCTGAATAAATAGCCGTAATTGGTAATAATTGTCCTGGATGGTACCATGGTTTTCCAAACTACCATTAATGGTTACATTGTAGGTATTTACATCGTCATTTTGCAATATGCCATTCACAACCACATGCCCTGAAATAGCAATGTTATTTCTAAGTTGCACTGTTCCCGAAAAAGTTGGGCTGATCAACGAAACATTTTCAATGTAACTATCACCATCCATGTACAATTCAATTTTATTGGTAATATCAGTTTCTCTTAAATAACCTCCTTTAACTGCAAGTACTGCGTTTGGGGGCATGATAAGAGCGGCGCCGTTCAAGTCAACCGATAATCCCTGAAACACGAGATCAGAAGTTGTAATTATGCTACTTCCTGCATTATTGTCCACAAAAAAGGAACCTGAAAATGGTTGGGACAGATCAATTGTTTGATCTGAAGCAGAGCTTAAATAGGTGTAATAAGCCGTCCATGAGCCATGCTGGTTAACATTGCCATACAGATACAATGAGAGGTTGTAATAGTTGTTGGTAATGGTTCCGTTGTTGGTTAAATTTCCATAAATATAAGCGTTGAAATTGCCGTTGTCCCTGTTTTGGAAAAGGTCCATAACCGTTACATTTCCGTAGAATTGCATGGTAAAACTGAACTGAAAAATGCCATAAAGTAAAATTTCGTCAGCGGCAGTTATCAGGTTATTCGTGTATGCTCCTCCTGTTAAGTTGTATTTGAGCCCTCCTGATGCCTTTGCCGCCTCACGGATAACAATGGCATCAATTAAATATTGCCCGTTCAGCTTAAGGCTGTCGGCCGCTCCGGCAAATTCAAGGGTGTCGTTATTTAAATCTACAATTGTATTGTTGAAGATTAAATCAGTGTTGGCAATGATTTTTCCATCATTGTTTGTATTGGTAAAATATTGCCCGTTAAAGTCATTGTTGAAATTTAAAATTTGATCAGAAGCTCCGTTGAGATTTGTTGTGAAACAGGTCCAGCTTCCCTGTTGCCATAAATTACCTGCAATATTGAGGGTGAGGTTGTAATAATTGTTTTTAATGATTCCTTTGTTCACCAGGTTTGAGCTCATATTGGCTGTAAAATTGCCGTTGTCCCTGTTTTGTAAAGTACCGTAAACAGTAACGTTTCCGTAAAAATTCATGATTTGCGAAAACTGGTAAATGCCATAAAGTTTTATTTCGTCGGCAAATACATTCAGATTTTGAACATACGCAGTATTCATTAAAAATAACTTCATGGTACCGGAAGCTTTCGCTGCATCATCCCGGATAATGACTGCGGCATTCAGGTAATTTTGGTTGATCACCAGGCTGTCGGCTACACCAGCAAAAACCAGGGTATCATTCATCATTTCAAAAAGGGTGTTGTTAAATTTTAAATTGGTATGTGAAATGATCTTACCCGCAATATTTGAATTGGTTAAATACGATCCATTAAAATCCTGGGTGAAGAAGAGGTGCTGATCAAGGGAACCGGTAAGATAGGTGAAGAAGTTTTGCCACTGGCCATTTTGATGAATATCGCCGGTAATGTAAAGGTTTAGATTATAGAAGTTGTTGCTGATTATTCCGTTATTGGTCAAATTGCCGTATACGTAGGCAGCGTAGTTACTGGATGAGTGATTCTGTAACGTACCTTCAACAAATACATTTCCGTAAAAATTCATATTTGATGAAAACCAACAGGTCCCGAAAAGTGTAATGTTATCAGCTTCAACATTTG
The DNA here is from genome assembly GCA_020438105.1 of Bacteroidales bacterium. Lineage (GTDB taxonomy): Bacteria > Bacteroidota > Bacteroidia > Bacteroidales > JAADJA01 > JAADJA01. The sequence continues at coordinate 46,856 of JAGQVE010000017.1, read as the reverse complement.
TATTTGAAAGGTATGAATTGTTTACAAGATTGAATTTCATGTCACCTGAAGCTTTTACACTCTCCCTGATAAATTTACAGTTTTTCAGGTTGGAATTGTTCAGGTAAAGACTGTCGGCCGCACCGCTAAAAATAAGGGTGTCGTTATTAAAATCAACCGTATTATTATTAAAATGGAGGTTGGTTGAAGTCAGGATTTTACCAACGATATTGGAATTTGTAAATATTTCACCATCAAAAGGCTGGCTAAAAGATAGTGTTTGATCCATCGCCCCGGTGAGATAGGTAAAATAATTAGACCAGGTGCCATTGTTTGTGAGGTCGCCGGTTACATTTATCGTCAGGTTGTAATAATTATCCTTAATGATACCATCGTTTATTATATTCCCGTTTATATTGGCTGTTTGAATGTTATTGTCATCATTTTGGAAAGTTCCCTGAACAATTAGATTACCATTGATGGTAATCCCTGTTTGAAATTGAAAAGTGCTGGTAGTAAATACATTGTTATAATCAAAAACGGAACTGAATACAAAAGCATCCGAATTAAGTGAAATAGTCACTTCAAAGGGTGCAGCATTTCCTGCCATTACAAACTCACGCATGTAACCGCCATTTAGGGTCACCGGGCTGAGGTTATTGTTATAAAAGATTGTGTCGCCGTTCAAATCAACAAAAGTGTTATTGAATACCAGGTTGGAAGTGGCTACAATATGCCCACCATTAAGGCTGGTTAAGTACTGGCCATTAAAAGGTTGATTAAGGGCTAAATTCTGATTTCCAGCTCCTTTAAGGTTTGTAACAAAATTAGACCAGGTTCCATTATTGGTTATGTCACCTTTCAGGTCCAGTGTGAAATTGTAGTAATTATTCTGGATTGTTCCGTTATTTATAAAATCACCCTCAACAGTCATGGTATAATTACCATTATCTTTATTACGTAGTAATCCATTTGATTCAACTACCAAAGTAGAACCATTTGGGTGGAAAGTAGCACTGTTAACATCAATGGTTCCGTTAAGTGTAACCTGGTCGGCATAACAATTAAAACCCTGCAAATAAGCTCCTGAGTTAAGATTCATTTCAAGTTGATCACTATAAATCTTAGGATAGATAATTGCGCCGCCATTTTGTATCCACACACCGTTGTTAAAGGTAATAAGGCATGCATTAATGTTAAGTATTGTGTTGTTAAACTCGAGTGTATCTGACAGAATGTTAACATTATTTGTTCCTGCAGGATCATAAATACTGGCACAAGAGATGGGTTCTTTTGCGTCAATATCGGTAGTGGGTCCGTTTAAAATCAGCTGATAATTCGTCATTGAACCATATTGCTTAAGAAAGCCATTAAGATTCACGGTTAGGTTGTATGCATTATTTTTGATAATACCATAATTGGTAAGCCCAATGCCGGTTGAAATTTGATAGGTGCCGAAGTTGGAACCCTGTAAAATTCCAACAGAATCTACTTGTACATATCCGGTGGTCACATTTGTATTAATCTCCAAATTACCGCGAATGATTACTGTATCAAGCGGCGAATTGGGAACTACACCACCCTGCCAGGTAGTAGGTGATGTCCAAATCCCTCCTGTGTTTGTGGTTTTGTATACCGCCGCAAAAGATTGGCTGTTTTGAATTGTAGAAAATATAAGGAACAACATTCCCAGTAGTAAATTTCGAGGTTTCATAGCAGTTAATTTTAGTAAGATAGCAAGCGTAGTTAAAAGAAAAGGGAAAACAAATATAAGCATTGAAGTCACGAATTTCCACTGTGACCAATCACTTTAACATATAATTAACAGATGGGAAACCAGGTGTTTACGCTAATTTTTAAGGGATTTGCGTTGCCTCTCCAACATTGGGAAGCCAGCTTTCATTTTTATCAGTATTGTTTACCTGGCCGCTTAGATTATAGTCAGCAGCCATATATCCGCTTTTACCAACAAGTGTTTGCCAGATGGAGATTTTATCACCATTATTTACAGTGTTATCGGCATTACCATCACCTGTGAACATACCAAAATGTCCATCTCCAAAATCTATCATGGCATCGGTGCCGTAAGCTTGAGTCATAGAATTGGTAAAGTCCCAGGAATAGGTGCCCCCATCTCTAACCAGTGGTCCGGAAGACATTATACTTAAATGATTCCTGTGGCGGACAACGATAAAAGCATTTTGACTAATTACCCCTGTAAATAGCGGTGCCGTTTCATTATCGATTCCGGTAATAGTGCCATTTTTCAGAAGCAAACATGCCCGCTGTTCAATCATTGTGGATGCATTAGCAGATGCCGCATCAGGAGCATCTCTTAATTCAAGCAGCAACCAATCCACAACATTGTTAAACGGGAAAAATGGAACAAATTCAGTCCCTGAATAATTCCATGGGGCAACACCATAAGGTTGGGTGGTAGGTAATATAGATTGAATATCAAGTGTTGCCGACATCAATCCGGCTCCCTGATACGGGCCTTCCATAAAAGTATTGATTTCAAATTTCATGGGGCAGTAATAATGCAGCTTGAAGCGATCATGTGCATCCGATTCAAGCCCTGTAAATGTATAGCTTGAATCCGACATAAGGTTGATAAATTCATTTTCTTTGGTATCCTCCAACACAATCGTGGTATCAGTTCCGAAGGTATATAATCCGTTGGCGGAAATGGTATATGAATTATCGGCGCCAAACCTGTTTCCAAGCTGGATTTCCATACCATTGTACAATTCCGGAATTGTATTAACCGATAGATTACAACACGAAATGATTGAATACAACTGGGGCGCAGCATAAATCCCCATTAATTTGTAAGCATCGTATTGTGAGTCGAAGCCGGTTGTTGATCCGGGAATGATCACTACAAAAGTTTGATCTGAATACCCATTACCAACGATGGTTAACTTCAGTGAATTGGGGTTGAAATCGGGTTGGGCAAATAAGTTAAGACTTGTAGCAATTACCGTCAATATTAAAAAAAGACGTGTAAAGCTTTTGCTATTATTGAATTGAACTTGAGGTTTCATATTAATGTGATTTAATATAATCAGGATTTAAAACTATCTGCGATTAAGGATATGAAATTAATTCAATACCAGTTTTTAAAATTTCAAATAATCAAAAGTTATCCAACTCAAATGGTTAATAATTAGTAGGTCCGCATGCTTATTCGCTCCAAATGATGTTTTTCTCCATCTTTTAGGCATGTAGGACAATATTTATGACTAGTCGTAAATTCAAGTCCGCAATGATGACAACGATAATGAACAATTTTTAATACAGATTTCACCGGGGATACGGAAACGTATAAAATTCCGATAATAGGTGATAGGAGCAGACTTATAATAAAAGCCTTAAATCCGCCACATTTTTTGTATGTGCCTAATTTGGCGACCGTTATCACTAAAAATAAGTAGATAATAATCCCAATAATAAAGATTTCTATTTCGACTCCCTGGTTATTAAACATTGATCAAAAATCGTTTTTGGGGTTCCCCGGGATTTATTGTTACAAACTTAACAATAATTTAATTTAGAAAGGCCGGAAATCGGAATTAAGTTAAATTTTTAAAAATGGCAATAAATTGTCAACTTCAAATTTGTTAACCAAAGCAATCAGGAGTAAAGCATGATTTTCAGGATTTCTCATCGAATTTTTCTCTGAAAAGAAATTAATAACATGCTTTCAGGATCTAAAAATAAAAAAAGGGTTGAATACCAACCCTTCTCTGTTGTGGGCCCACCTCCCGATAGCTATCGGGATTGAACCTGGGACCACCTGTCCCGATCCCGATAGTTATCATGACGGGAGAGTCAGGTGCTCGATTTTTCGATTATTTTGTCGATTAATTCCGGATAAACCTTCAAGTTTCTGATGTATTTACTGCTTTTTTGAGATTTGATATAACGTTCAATTCTAACAGCATGAGCAAAGTCAGTTGCAGGAATAGAAATGAAAAGTTTCCAATCGTTAGATACAGCAGTAAACCGATGGCTTCCATATAGGTGCAAATTATGTTTTCGGATCCTATTGTCAAGATTATCCTGAGTAGCACCAATGTAGAACTTCCCAAGCTTTTCGCTAAAAAGAATGTAACAACAGGCTTTCATGGTTTAAAAATAAAAAAAAGGGTTGAATATCAACCCTTCTCTGTAGTGGGCCCACCAGGACTTGAACCTGGGACCACCTGATTATGAGTCAGGTGCTCTAACCAACTGAGCTATAGGCCCATTAATTTAATAACTTCTTCTGGACCACCTGTCCCGAAAGCTTTCGGGAGAGTCAGGTGCTCTAACCTCCCGATAACCATCGGGATGAGCTATAGGCCCATTAATTTATTGTTTTCTGTTCGGGTCACCTGTCCCGAAAACTTTCGGGAGAGCTAGGTGCTCAACCTCCCAAAACTATCGGGATGAGCTAAAGGCCCGGTAAACAAAATTTTATTCCCTGCGTTTGGAAATAGGGGTGCAAATTTACAACTTTGCATTTCAATTTCAAAAACAAAATTCAAAATATATGGAAGGTTCCGAACCTGGTATCCCGGATATTAAAAATATCATATTTGATTTTGGAGGAGTAATCATCAATATTCACCATGAGCGTGTTGAAAATGCATTTAAAGCCATTGGTGTTAAAGATTTTGAACGATTATTCAATCAGGCTTCACAATCCGATTTATTTCAAAAGCTCGAAAAAGGTGAAATCATTGAGCAGGAATTCAGAGATGAAATCCGTGATATTACCGGATTGAATATTAATGATGAAGATCTTGACCACACCTGGAACCAGATCATTGGTGAATATCCCCCGCATCGTATTGATCTTTTGAAAAACTTAAGATCCAATTACCGGCTTTTTTTGTTAAGCAATACCAATAGCATCCACTTTCGATATTATATATCCATGTTTCAGGACCAATTTGGTTTTGCATTTGAATCGTTATTCGATGGTGCATACTGGTCGTTTCAGTTTGGAATGCGTAAGCCCGATCCTGATCCTTATCTGCATCTTCTCAAACAGGAAAATCTCCAACCCGGCGAAACTTTATTTATTGATGATTCTGTTCAAAATATTCATGCTGCCCGGAAATTGAATATTTTAGCGCTTCATTTAAATGATCAGCAGGATATTTCTACTCTTTTTAAAAACGCTTTACTAATCCCAGAACTAGTAAAGTCGATGATATAATTATTTAAAAGATGTCTTCATTAAAATTTTTTTTACCAAGACTAATCGAACGACCTGTAATAATTCAATTTCTGGTACTGCTTCTGCTTATCCTTGTTAGTACAGTCATATTTATGGCAATTGGAACGCTGGTGGCTCTTCCTTTTTATGGAAAAGAGGCCTTTGCGTATCTAAGTAACATGAATTTCTCCAACAACGATGAACTGATCAGTTTCCTGAAATATTTTCAGGTGGTTAATCAAATCGGGGTTTTTATTGCTCCTGCAATCCTCTTTGCTTATCTGTATAACCGCCGAGCTGCAGCTTATTTGCATACAAACAACGGTTTTGGTTTACAGTTTTTTATTCTTTCGGTTGTGTTGATCATTATGGTTATCCCTTTTATAAACAGGCTTGTTGAGATCAATGAGCAAATGCAACTACCTGGTTTTTTATGGCGTATTGAGTCATGGATGCGAAGTAGCGAGGATCAAACCCAGGAACTCACCTCAGCATTTTTAAATACCAACACGATCTCCGGTTTAATTATTAATTTATTTGTGATTGCCCTTTTAGCTGCCCTCAGTGAAGAATTATTATTCAGGGGAGTCATTTTGCAATTGTTTTATAAATCATACAGAAATATCCATGTTGCGGTGCTTTTCAGTGCCATACTTTTTAGTGCACTTCATATGCAATTTTATGGTTTTTTACCAAGGACCTTATTGGGTATTATATTTGGGTATTTATTCGTTTGGTCGGGCAGTATCTGGATTCCAATTATTTTACATTTCATTTTTAATGGCATTTCTGTAGTTGCTGCATATTTATTTGCCAACGGGAATATTGAAACCAATTATGAGGCGCTGGGGACTAATCAAAACAACCTTATTGTGCTGGCAAGCGCTATCGGTTCACTTGCTGTGATGTATCTGCTCAATCGCCGGATGGTGAAATTTGAACCGCAATAATCCCCTTATTTATTTGCAAGATTTTTTCGGGTAGAATAATTGATTTTTAAAGCATTGGCTTTTCTAAGCTCCTGCTTTATGTCAGTAACTATACCCATTTTGGTATCCTTATGAACTTTCAATGAGGTGGTTAAAAACTTGCGTTCATCTTCAGGTCGGTTGATAATTATTGTTGTTGCCCACTCGCTGATTTCGTGTAAGCCTGATATGAACTGGTCATTGATCTGAATGCGTGTTTCATCGCCATATTTTTTATTTACCGGTGGCCCAATGTAAATGTATTCTACCAATGATTTTTTTTCAAGCCGTTGCACCTCGGTAGCATCAGGAGGAATTACTTTTACAAGTAATTTGGTATCGCGCATGGTGGTAGTTACCATAAAGAAAAAAAGCAACATAAAAATGATGTCGGGTAATGAAGCAGTTGAAATTTCCGAATTTCCCTTAGCTGACTTTTTGAGTTTCATTTTCATATTAATTTCCTCCTATTATAGCGGGTTCAGCCTCAGAAATGGCCATTGGAAATTGCTTTTGAACAGCTTTTAGTTTTGCTTCATCCGAAAGTTGACTGTATCTGATCCCAAATTGTTTTTCAGAAAAATCTTCTCTTAACTTATTGATTGCAGCAGCAAGTTCGTTTTGTACCCTAACATACATTTCATAAGATGTTCCGCGGTCGTTTTTTAGGCTGATAATTCCTTTTGAAACGTAAACTTGCTGTCCTAACAGGGGGATCGCTTTGGGCTTCTTTTCAGGCATGGAAGGCGGTGTTTCTTCAATTCTGAAATCATCATTGGCAAGAAATTCTGCAACAAGTTGCCTGATATCTTCTACCTGAACTTCATTTTCGTTAACCTGGATTCGATCGGATTTATTGATCCAGATATTCATCAGGTTTCTTCTTTCAACAATTATTTTTATTGAGTCCTGCAAGGGAGGTGGTAAAATTCTGGTGATTCCAACATCCACATCCATGGTGGTTGTTACCAGGAAAAAAATAAGCAGGAGAAAGGCAATATCAGCCATTGAACCTGCAGAGATTTCAGTGATTTTTTTTGACATGGCTTGTGTGTTTATTATTTAACCCACAAACCTTGTATTTTAGTATTTCAAAATAAAAAAGGAGGTGATTGGGTATCACCTCCTAAAAATGATTAATTTATTCACATGACTACTTTTTAGAGTCTTGTTTTTTTGCAGTAGAATAGTTTATTTTAAATGCTCCTACTTCACGTAATTCCTGTTTAACATCGGTAACAATACCCATTTTGGTTTCTTTGTCAACCTTCAGGGAAGTAGTGATTAATTGCTTTTCTGATTCATCCCGTTGTGACCTTCCAAGTTCAATAAACTCCCGAATATCTTTTACTTCGGCAAACTGGTCATTAAGCTGAATACGCGAATCCGTACCAAGCGCTTTTCGTTGAGGAGGGCCAATGTAAATATAATCCACAAGGGATTTCTTTTCCAGTTTTTGAACCTCTGTGGCTTGCGGAGCAGTAATCCTAACAAGCAACGTAGCCTCACGCATGGTGGTTGTTACCATAAAGAAAAACAGCAACATAAAAATAATATCCGGTAGCGATGCCGTGGAAATACCCGGCGTTCCTTTACCTCCTTTTTTCTTAAATTTTGCCATTTTATTTACCTCCTATGTCTTCTGGTTCCGCTTCAGAGATAGCAACAGGAATTGCCTTCTGAATAGCCTTAATTTTATCTTCATCCGTGAGCTGGTCGAAACGCATTCCGAAATAATCCTGTGTCATTTCATCCCTGAGCTCCCGGATGGCCGCAGCCAGCTCATTTTGTACCTGTATATACATGTCATAGGAAGTACCCCTATCGTTCTTGAGCGATATAATCCCTTTTGATATCCACACATTTCCACCAAGCAAAGGAATATCCACTTCTTTCTTTTCAGGACGATCCTCTGGTACAGCACCGCTCTTCAGGTTTTTATTGGCTAAAAACTCTTTCGCTTGTCTGCGTAAATCGCGAACATCACCTGGTTCTCCATTCACTAACAAACGGTCGTTTTTATTAACCAAAACCTTAAAAATATTCCTTTCTTTAACTTTGATATCTTCCATATCCTCCGGAGGAGGTGGGGGCAATTTCCTTGTGATACCGCTATCAGTATCCATAGTTGTAGTTACCAGGAAGAAAATCAGCAAGAGGAAAGCGATGTCTGCCATAGAGCCGGCATTTATTTCATTAACTGGTCTTGCCATAATGTTTTAAATTTTATTTAAATAATCCGGCAATACCGGAGAAAATGATTGAAACAACTGCAATACCGCCTACAATGTAGGTAAAGTATAAGGCTCCACCAACCAGGCGGGAAACCTCTTTGGTAGTTTTCAATTCTTCAAGTCTTACAACGTTAAATGTATTATCAGCAATGCTGTAACAAATAAACCCTAACACCACCAGTCCAGCGATTCCAGCCAAAATTTTCAATGCATTTTTTGGATTCTGGATCATGAACATTACTGGAAATAATATTGCCAGGAAAGTAGTGAGAATAATTGCTACATAGGCCAGATATGCATAGTTGTCAAGAACGCTGCTTCCTACCAAACCCTCTTCTCCCTTAATTAATACCAAAATCTGTAAAATCACAGCAAGGGCGATCAGGACCAGCATTACTCCTTTGAATATGTTCAAAATAGTTTTATCCATGATCTGTTATTTTTGAGTGTGTTTAGCAAGAATGTCAACAAAAGTGATAGAGCTGTCTTCCATATCATTTACAAGGCTGTCAATTTTTGAAACCAGGTAGTTGTAAAAGATCTGCAGAATGATCGCAACGATCAAACCGAATACAGTTGTTAACAAGGCTACTTTGATACCATCAGCAACAATGGTAGGAGAAATATCACCTACAGCTGCGATTTTGTCAAAGGCCTGAATCATACCGATTACTGTTCCCATAAATCCAAGCATGGGCGCCAGAGCAATAAATAATGAAACCCAGCTTAATCCTTTTTCCAAACGACCCATTAATACGCCACCATAAGAAATAATTGATTTTTCAACTACATCAAGTCCTTCATTGAAACGATCAAGACCTTGCAGGAAAATACCGGCAACCGGGCCACGTGTGTTTTTACAAACCTCTTTGGCTGCTTCAATGCCACCATTTTCAAGTGATGTTTCAACTTTATTAAGCAGTTTTTGGGTGTTGGTGGTGGATAAATTCAGGTAGATAATCCTTTCGATAGCAAGTGCCAGACCGAGGATCAGGGTAAGCAATACGATTCCCATAAACCCGGGACTACCTTCAATAAATTTTTCCTTCAACATCTGATGGAATGATTGTGGTTCATCGGCTTGTTCTTCCATATTTCCTGGAGTCATTGCCGGTGTTTTAGCATCTTCGGGGGTATCTACCATGTTGGTATCAACCTGCTGTATTGCTGCGGTATCATCATCCTGCGCCAAAACCACATTTGTTATTCCTAAAGTTAGCAAACCTGCTAATGTCAAAAAGGCAATTAATCTTTTCATTGTTACTTTTTATTGATTCGTAAATTATTTAACTTATTACCTAGTTTTTTTATTGTTTAAAGTCACGCTTGCGGAGAGAGAGGGATTCGAACCCTCGGTACGCTTTTGGCGTACACACACTTTCCAGGCGTGCACCTTCAGCCACTCGGTCACCTCTCCTTCTAAGTCATTTAGGCTCTTGAAGTTCGCGTTTAAACAGGGGGCTAAAGTACAAAAAAATTCATTTTCAAAACACGGAACAGTTATTTTTTTAACTGTTTACAGTCATTTCACCAACAATCGAAACATCTAATAAATTCAATATTTCCTGGCGATTTTCATAGTTGCCCAAAAGGAACATCAACTTGGTAATGGCGGCCTCAGTTGTAATGTCATGTCCACTCACCACTCCTGCCGCTTTTAAGTGCACACTGGTGGCATATTTACCCATTTCCACCTTGCCTACCTGACACTGAGTTACATTAAAAATTATCAATCCCTTTTCAATCGACCTTTTTATCAAGTTAATAAACCAGGTTTCATCAGGTGCATTGCCTGAACCATAAGTTTCTAAAATCAATGCTTTTAAACCCGGAATTTCAAGATGTGCCTGTACCACCTTTTCGCTAATTCCGGGATAAAGCCTCAAAATGGCCACGTTGGTATCGAATTTAGTGTACAACTTCAACTTTTTAAAATTCGGTTTGTGAATGGCAGCCCGGTTATACTCCACAGATACCCCGGCAGTAGCCAATTCAGGATAGTTTGAAGAACGAAAAGCCTCAAAATTCTGAGCATTGAATTTATGTGTGCGGTTTCCGCGGAAAAGTTGATTTTCGAAACAGATACATACTTCCGGAACAACCGGCGTATCATCCTCTTTGGCAGCTGCAATTTCAACAGCCGTTAGCAGGTTTTCACGTCCATCGGTCCTGATCATTCCCAGGGGCAGTTGTGATCCAGTGAGAATGACCGGTTTGTTCAGATTTTGTAACATAAAACTTAGCGCAGATGCTGTAAAAGCCATGGTATCGGAGCCATGCAGGATCACAAACCCATCATAAAGTTCATATTTTTCTTCGATCACTTTTGCGATGGAAGCCCAGGTAGTTGGGTTCATATTGGATGAATCGATGAGTGGATCGAAACAAAAATGGTCAATATTGAAATTGAAGAGCCGCAAAGTTGGGATGAGGTCAAACAAGTCATCGAAGTTTACGGGTTTGAGCGCTCCTGTTTTTTCATCCAGAACCATCCCGATGGTTCCGCCGGTGTTCAAAATTAATATGGATGGTTTTTCACGCATGATCGGTAAATTTAAAAAGATCGATGGCATTTTGAGTGGTGATTTTTGCAATTTCTTCCCTGTCAATATTTTTTATCTGGCTCAGGCGATTCGCCACCAGATTAATATAGGCGCTTTCATTTCGTTTGCCCCGAAAAGGTGTCGGCGCCAAAAAGGGTGAATCGGTTTCGAGTAAAATATGTTTAAGGTCAATTTCGGCAATCACTTTATCCAAACCCGAATTTTTAAAAGTTAACACACCTCCAATCCCAAGATAAAACCCAAGATCAATTGCTTTATTAGCCTGCTCCAGGCTTCCGGTAAAACAATGAAAAACGCCTTTCAAACCAGAGCCGCGATAATCTTCCAAAACATTGAAAATTTCATCGAACGAATCCCGCGAATGGATCACAATCGGGATCTCGTTTTTCAGGGCCAGATCAATTTGAAACCGAAAGGCTTCTTCCTGTTGTTTTTGAAATGATTGATCCCAATACAGATCAATACCGATTTCGCCGACAGCAATAAAATTTTGTTTCTCAAACCAACCGGAAATGATCTCCAATTCTTCCTTATAATTTTCCTTTACCGAGGTTGGATGCAAGCCCATCATCGGAAAGCAATTTTCAGGGAATGCCTTACAAAGCTCAAACATAGGATCTATCGAGCTACTGTCAATATTGGGCAAAAGCATGTATTTAACACCCTGCTCAATGGCATTTTTTACAACATTTGCCCGATCATCGTCGAAAGCGTTCAAATACAAATGGGTATGCGTATCAGTAAAAATCATGCTGCAAAAATATAGAATTGGTTAATCTGGTTGAAATAGTTTAACCGGTTAATTGGTAATTACAACTGTGTATTTGTAAAATATATTTTTCTAATTTTTTATCCTGAAAATAATAGTCGCTTATAAATCTTATTTTTGAAAAAAATTGCATTGCGTAAATTTCTGCTCATACGATTCAGTTCAATCGGCGATATAGTGCTCACCTCGCCCGTTATCCGTTGCTTGAAGCAGCAAATTGAGGGGGCTGAAATTCATGTGCTTACCAAGTCGGCCTTTCAAACTGTTTTGGAATCCAATCCTTACATTGATAAAATTTACACGATCAAAGAAAAGATCAGCGAAGTTTTGCCCGATCTGAAAAAAGAGAATTTTGAGCAGGTCATCGATCTTCATAAAAATATTCGATCCAAAGGGGTGGTGATGAACTTAAAAAAACCAGGCACCTCTTTCGATAAACTTAACAGGCAAAAGTGGCTGATCGTTAATTTGAAGACTAATAAACTTCCCAATATCCATATTGTCGACCGGTATTTCCAGGCGGTTAAAAATTTGGGTGTAAAAAATGATCTGAAAGGGCTGGATTATTTTATTCCGGAGCGGGATGAGATTAAAACTTCGGATATGCCTCAAGGATTTCGCAATGCATACGTAGGATGGGTTATTGGAGGAAAACACAATACAAAAATTTATCCCGAGGAAAAAGTTATTGAAGCGATCAAACAATCGAATTATCAGTTCATTCTTTTGGGTGGCCCGGAAGATGCTGAAAAAGGTGATCGAATTGCACAAGCCTGTGACTCCAAAGTGTTTAATGCCTGCGGAAAGTACAATCTGAATCAGTCTGCTTCATTGGTAAAACAAGCTTCCAAAATTCTGACCAATGACACTGGATTAATGCATATTGCCGCCGCTTTCAAAAAGGAAATCATCAGTTTTTGGGGAAACACTATTCCTGAGTTTGGGATGTATCCTTACCTTCCGGGCGAGGAGGAAAAATCTACGATTTTGGAAGTGAAAAATTTATCCTGTCGGCCATGCAGTAAAATCGGTTTTGATAAATGTCCAAAGGGCCATTTTAACTGTATGAAACAAATTGACAAGGAGCAGCTTTTGGATCAATTATAACTTTCTTTTCTTATTGAGCAACATGATTAAAAAGCATAGTACTATCTGAAGCGTTCACCTGAAAATCTCCGCAGGTATCCCATCCACCAATACCGCCAAATTCACAAATTTTTGTACCTGAGCAATCGTATATAAATATCAGTTTATCATCGCAACTATAGCAGTCATCCACCCAAAAAACAGTTTCACCTTTATATTTCCAGGCAATGATCTGACCACCTATTGCGTTGGCTGTCATTTCCATCGTTGTTTTAATTTCTTTTAACCAGTCAAGATCATCAAGTGGATTTTGGGTTCCGCAATAGTTGGCAGGTTTGAGCTTTTCTTCTGTATTATTAGTGCATGCGTTACCTATAATTAAAATAAAAATGAAGGGGAGTATATGAGTTATTTTCATAGTTGGAATTTTCTGTTTAAATAACACATACAATGCCAAAGAAATGATCTTCAGATGTTTAAAATTTAATAAACGGATTATTCACTTTTTCATATCCAATGCTGGTTTCCGGGCCATGGCCGCAGTAAACCTTGTAATCGTCATCAAGGGTGAAAAGTTGCGAATGAATGCTGTTCATTAATTTGTCGAAATCACCCGTTGGAAAATCAGTGCGACCAATGCTATCTTTAAATAACACATCGCCGGTGATCACAAAATGCTGCTTTTCGTTGATAAAACAAACATGACCATCCACGTGCCCGGGTGTGTAAACCACCTTTAATTCCGAATGGCCAAATTGAATAATATCACCATGTTCGAGAAAATTTTCAGGCAGGACAGGTTGGGGAATATCAAATCCATAGATCTGTCCGTGACGCGGTGATTCCTTTAAAAACGGAAGACCCGCCTTATGCAGCTCAGGTTTCAGCTCGTAATTTTCACAAACAAAATTATTCCCAACTACATGATCCACATGGCAGTGCGTGTATAGCAAACGCACCGGTTTTAATCCTTTGGCCGAAATAAAAACTGTCATTTCACTGCATTCATGTCGATCCATACAACCCGGATCAATAATCAGGCATTCTTTGGTTTCATCATAAATTACAAAAGTGTTTTCCTGGAAAGGATTAAAAACGAATTTTTCAATTTTGATCATAAGCGAATTTTGATGCTGGCAAATATAACGGTTTCTAAACACGATAAATTCATTGTTGTTATTTTTGTAGAAAGCTGTAACAAAAGAAATAACCCGGCCGTCGTAGTTACAGTTGGTCGGAAAGAAATTAGCAAATGACTGCGGCAGAATACAATCAATGTGTAGATAAGCATGCTGACGGTGTTTACCGGTTTATCCTCAAAAATATCAGAAATGAGGAATATGCCCGTGATATTGTTCAGGATGCGTTTGCAAAAATGTGGGAAAAGGCACGCGATATTTCGTTTGGCAAATCGAAATCATACCTTTTTACAGCTGCATATCATACCATGATAGACGTAATCCGAAAAGAAAAGATCAAAACTGATATTGAGCAAGTACCCGAGGCGATTTCTTATACGGATTCAGTTTATACCGATTTGAAAGAGGTACTTGAGGAGGCGGTTGAAAAGTTGCCTGAAATACAAAGGTCGGTAGTGATGTTACGTGATTATGAAGGGTATTCGTACCAGGAGATTGGCGAGATTACCGGCTTGAACGAATCGCAGGTGAAGGTTTACATTTACCGGGCGCGGGTATTTTTAAAAAACTATTTGGTGAAGATTGATAATGTTATTTAGTTCAGAGCCTGCCCGCCTTCTGGCGGGTTCAGGGTTCAGCCCGCCTCCGCTGGTTGGCGAATTCGGGCGGGAGTTCAGGGTTTGAAAAAAAATGAGATTGTTTAAAAAATGAAAATTAACAAGGAAAACTACGAAATTTATTTTCTCGATTATTTCGAGAAGCGGCTGGCGCCGGAGCAGGTAGCTGAGCTGATGGTTTTCCTTGAACAAAATCCGGAGCTTAAAGCCGAATTTGATACTTTTGAACTGATCGAACTGGAAACTGAAAAAGTTGCGTCCGTCTCTTTTTCTAACCTTAAAAAGCAGGAATACAAAACCACCGGTTCGGTTGATGCATGGAACTACGAAGAAAAAATGGTGGCTTTTCTGGAGGGTGATCTGGATGAGAAGGGAAAAAGTGATGTCCAGCATTTTATTACCATCAATCCCAAAGCAAGGTTAGAACTTAACTTCTTCAGGAAAACCATCCTGCAACCTGAAAATATTAGCTATCCTAACAAATCCGAATTGAAGAAAGGCGGTGTATTGTTGCTTTTTAGAAGACCCTTATTTTATACTGTTAGCACCGCTGCCGCAATTATAATTTTGTTTGGCCTCTTTTCATTGCTTCGTCAGGGAGCTGAAGTTGAAAACCCAGCACCGATAACCAATGTTGAATTGCCCGCAAAAGTGCAGGAGCAAATCCCGGTTAATGAATCGCCTGTTGCTGCTCCTAAAGAACGGGAACAATTTGTTGCGGTGAATATTGGCATTGAGGAATCAACTCGCGAAATGGACGATCATGAACTTTTTGAGCCCATGCAAAGTTTACGCAGCCTTCATGTAAATAATATTCAAATAAGCTCGAATGCAAATCACCATCAGGCCCAGCCCATTTATGCGAATGCAGCAATCGATGTTACCCAATTTGAAGTTTTAGAAGCTGAAGAAAATCGTCCATCCTTTGCCGCCCGGTTTATTTCAGGATTGGCAAGCAAAGTTATCGGCAATCCCAATCCTGATAAAAAAACTATTCTGGAGCTTTCCGTTGAGGGTTATAATTTAATGGCCGATCGTGAGGTAGAAGTTGAAAAGGAAACCGATGAAGCAGGCAATGTTATTGCCTATAACGTCAGGGGCGATAATGTGGCTTTCACAAGAAAAGTCAAAAAACAGGGTGTAGAATAAATGCGTTGTAACTTTTGAATATGGCATCCCGTCACACCACAAAATCACAATAATAACTTTAAATTTTTAAACCATGAGAATTAAATCGATTTTATTAATTGTTGCAGTTTTAGTTGGAATAAATCTGCAAGCCCAGGAAAAAGGGAATAAAAATGTGGTTACTGAAGAAAGGACCATCAACGGATTTACCGGCCTGGTAGTTAGCGGAGCTGTTACTGTTCATTTGGAGCAGGATGCAGCTTTTTTGGTAAAAGTGGAAACCGATGATAATTTGCAGGACAATGTGATTACCGAGTTGGATGGAAATAAGTTGATCGTCAAATCCACCAAAATTAAAAATCCAACAAAATTGAATGTATATGTTCACATGCCCGAACTCAAGTATTTAAGGGCAAGTGGAGCAACCGATGTTGTTGGTAAATCAGTTTTCGAAACCGATGAAATGATCATCGTTGCGAGTGGGGCTGCTTCCGTTGAGCTAAACATTATGGTGGATTACCTTGAAACTGAAGTTTCAGGTGCAGCTGATCTTAAGTTAGAAGGTGATGCAAAAACGCATAAGCTTAATGTTAGTGGTGCAGGTTCATTAAATGCTGTTAACCTGCAAACGGAAAAGGCAATGTATAACCTGAGTGGTGCCGGTGATGCAAATTTAATGGTAACTGAGGAAATCAGCGGAACCAAAAAGGGAGCTGCGGATATATCTGTAGCTGGTAACCCGGCAAAATCATCGGTTCAGGGAGGTGACTGGGATGATGAAAATTATACTGTTCATTCAGAAAATTATTACGATTCGGTTAAAGTGAAAGTTGGGAAAATTAAAGTTGAGGTTTATGATGGTGATGATTCTGTAAGGGTGATTGTGGGTGACCGGGAATTTAAGGTGGATGATGAAGGAAATGTAAAATACTGGCGAAATAAAAAACCGAGGTTTAATGGTCACTGGGCCGGTTTCGATATGGGGCTGAATGGTTTTGTTAATACCGATTTCAACCAGAGCTTTCCTCCCGAATATGAATTCCTGGAATTGAGAATGCCAAAATCAGTAGCTGTTCACGTGAACTTTTTCGAACAAAATGTTGCGTTTTCAAAAAACCAGAAATGGGGAATGGTTACCGGGCTGGGTATTAACTGGAACAACTACCGCTTCAGTAAAAATACCCGCCTCGATCCGGATTCTTCCTACCTCATCGGATACCGAATGGATGGCATCAGCATTCGTAAAACCAAACTCACGGCCATGTACCTGAGCGTACCGCTGCTTTTTGAATTCCAAACTAACAGCGAGCACAAAAAAAACAGTTTTCATATCGGAGCAGGTATGATTGCAAGTGCCAGGTTATCGTCGCATACCAAAATATATTACGACGAACATAATAAAGAATACACCTTGTCGAGGTACAGTGCTGAATCGGGTAAATATGAATTGGTGGATAATATTCAAAATCCTGTTTCACCCAATAATTCGAAAACAAAAAACTTCGACGATTTTCACATGCAGCCATTCAAGTTTGATGCAACTGTGCGGATTGGCTGGGGTTTTGTAAACTTATTTGCTACCTATTCGGTGAACGAAATGTTCAAGAAAGGTAAAGGTCCTGAAGTTTATCCCTGGACCATCGGAATTACATTTGTTAATTTCTGATAGCGACCAACAGCTTAGAAATGGGAAACTGCCGCAAGCCGGTTGTTTCCTTTTTTTGTTAAGGCGTTTTTGGTTTTTTGATCTTCTTAAAGTACCAATCCTAAAGGTGTACAAATAGTTAAACAGTAAAATTGTTCAACCCCTTCAGGGTTGGACTTTTCCAGCATTTATCAACTGTTATTCACATTTAAGCCCTTCGGGCTTAATTGAAAACAACTGAAGCTAGAATAAAAACATGAAAGTAGGGAATTTCACCTTTAAGCTCATACGGTTATTTTACATGTTGACCTATAATCTTCGCGGGCTTTGCAACCCCGAAGGGGTTCAATTTGAATAACAAAACTTGAAAGAATAGAACAGCAACCCTGTAAGGGTTGAATTTGAATAACCTAAATCGATCAAAGTGCCTGCAACCCCGAAGGGGTTGAACGTTCGTAATAAACATTAAAAATAAAATAAGTAAAACAGAGATTCATATTATTTACCTTTCATAACTTGTCTGGCATTTGTATCAAAATTTTTAATTTTACACCCACAATAAATTACTTCCGGAGAATTAGTTAACTAAGATTAAACAATATGTCAGGACACAGTAAATGGTCAAAAATAAAACGGGCAAAAGGTGCTGCCGATGCCAAGCGCTCCAAGATGTTTTCAAAAGTAGTAAAAGAGATTACCGTTGCGGTAAAAGAAGGCGGGCCTGATCCGGACGGAAACCCAAGGTTGAGGTTAGCCATTGCCAATGCCAAGGGGATCAGCATGCCCAAGGACAATATCGAACGTGCCATTAGTAAAGGTAAAGAAAAGGATGGGGCCGATTTTCTGGAACTTACCTACGAGGGTTACCTGTCGCACGGGGTGGCTGTTTATGTGGAATGCACAACGGATAATCAACAGCGGACTGTAAGTTGGGTACGATCGGTTTTCAATAAATACAGCGGAAACCTTGGAACCAATGGCTCCCTGAGTTTTATGTTCGACCGGAAAGGTGTTTTTTTGGTTCCTGCCGGAAATCTGGATCATGATGAATTTGAGCTGGAAATGATCGATGCCGGGGCTGAAGATATTGAGTTTGACGACGGCTCATTTTCTGTAACTACTGCAATGGAAGATTTTGGTAAAATGCAGAAAAAACTGGAAGCACTTGGTGTGGAGCCCGAAAGTGCCGAGTTGCAGCGCATTCCGCACGAAACTGTGAAACTTGACGATGACAGTACCCGCAAAATTTTAAAGGTTATTGAAATATTTGAAGACGAAGATGATGTTCAAAATGTATTTCATAATCTTGAAGTTTCGGATGAGATCATGGAAGAAATGTAAAAAAATATTCTGGAAATACGAAACCCCGTTCATCGGGGTTTTTTTATGCTTTTTCGGTTCGGATGATTTTTATGACTTCGCGGATATTTAATAACCTGAGAGAAAGCGCAAGGATCACCGATAAAAACACCATCATAACAAGGTTGAGTTGCCATGCAAAGCCCATCAACGTTGAAAGATACCCCAGGCCATAAACCCCACCAACAAATATTGCGAGCGCAGCAAAATAGCGGAAATCTTTTCTAAATTTAAAAATGTAAAAGGATAAAATAATCTGCGCAATGGCCGTGATGCTTTGTGCACTCATACTCGCCCACGCCGACCCTACAGCTTCCATTTTGGGTACCAGCATAAAATTGACCGAAAGGCTCACTACCACCCCTGAAAAGGCAATAATATTAAGCACTTTAAGACTTCCGTTGGCAGTAAGCAGGGTTCCGAAAACATAGGTGGAGGCAATGGAAATATACCCAAACATCAGAATTTTAAAAATCTGCGATGATTCATCAATACGCAGTTGATATGCAGCCAGGGCCTCATCCTTATGATGCGGATATAACCATTGCATGATATCAGTGCTGTAAAAAAGGGTGGCAATGGCAGCAACGATGCTAATGGTAAAAAGCAGGGAAAATGAAAGTTTTGTAAGGTCTTCGATTGGTTCATTCTTCTTTATCATCCTCGAAAAGATTGGCAGAAGTAAAACCGAAAATAAAAACGAGATCATAATGGCAGCATCGAGCAGCCTGAAAGCCTGGGCATAAATTCCGGCCTGTAATTTCCCCGTATCATCCGGTAACAGCCGCTCAATGATCACCGCATCAATGCGGAAATATTGCGCCATTAAAAAAACCAAAAGTGCGTAAGGCATGCTTTTCCGGAGGATCATAACCAGGAAAGGAATGTTCCAGTTTAATTTCCGGAAGGCGGCTTTGCGGATCACAATTCCGATGGCAATCAGTGCTGTAAGCCCATAAGCGGCTGTTTGGGTATAAACAAACCATTCAATTTTAAAGTTTTCGCGCGTATCATGATTTAACAAAAGCACTCCGCAAAAGATGATCATCAACAATCGGTCAGTTACCGAAAGAACACTATCCGTTTTAAAGAGCAATAAACCGGATATATTTGATCGCAGATATAAAATAAAAGAAAGTAAAAACTGGTTGATAACCACCCAGCTCAAAATGTAAAACTGCTTCGAATCATAACCGGCAAAATACCCAACGATAAATGAAACAGCGAGGTAAACCACACCAAGCAGGATTTTTAGGATTAAAATTCCCGAAAAGTGTTTATTGAGAAGCTGATGGTTTTGTGCAATATTTCGGTTGTTGAAGTTGGTAATTCCGAAATCGAGGATAATGTTGAAAAGAAAAGAGAAGTTCAATATTGAAAAATAAAACCCGAAATCCTCAGGCCCCACCGCATTCTGAACCGAACGATCAATCCCGAAAATCCAGAAGGGCTTAACTAACAGATTCAGGAATAATAAAATGCCAAGATTTGTAAGGAATTTCTTTTGCATGAAATAGCTTCATTAACGATCGATGAATGCTTTAAATATTAAATTTGTGCAAATTTATCAATAAACTGATTGGTTCAGTTTTGAAGATGTAAAACAAACTGAAATAAATTGAAAATTGCTGTTAATACACGATTGCTGATCAAAAATAAGCTGGAAGGTATCGGTTGGTTTACTTACGAAAACCTGAGTCGAATTACACAGCAGCACAGTGAACATCAGTTTTATTTTATTTTCGATCGCCCGCATGATGAGTCGTTTATTTTTTCGGATAACATAACTCCCGTTGAGGTATTTCCGGAGGCACGCCATCCGTTTTTGTATTATTTATGGTTTGAGCAATCAATTCCCAGGGCACTCAAAAAGATCAATCCCGATTTGTTTTTTTCACCGGATGGATACCTTTCGCTTCGAACCCCATACAAATCGATGAACGTTTTTCATGATTTGAACTTTGAACATTACCCTGCCGACCTGCCATTTTTTGAGCGAAAATATTACCGTCATTTTTTCCCAAAGTATGCTCAAAAAGCAGCCCGTATTGCCACTGTTTCGGAGTATTCAAAATCTGATATTGTGAAACAATATGGAGTTTCTCCTGATAAAATTGATGTGGTTTATAACGGGGCAAATGAAACTTTTGCCCCACTCACCGGGGATCAAAAAAAAGCTGTAAGGGCTGAACGTACTGAGGGAAGTCCCTATTTTGTGTATGTCGGGGCGCTTAATCCGCGAAAAAACCTGGTAAATCTTTTTAAAGCATTTGATGCATTCAAATCTGCCGATCAAAAAGGGATCAAATTGCTGGTTGTAGGTGAAAAAATGTATTGGTCAGATCAAATTGCGAAGGCTTATGAGCAAATGAAATACAAGCAGGAAGTTATCTTTAGTGGTCGTTTGAAGTTACCGGAATTGAAGGAAGCTGTAGGTGCTGCAATTGCTCTTACTTATGTTTCCTATTTCGAAGGCTTCGGAATTCCCATTGTGGAAGCTTTTAATGCTGAAACACCAGTGATCACATCTAATGTTACCTCCATGCCCGAGGTGGCAGGTGATGCAGCATTACTAATTGATCCTTTTTCGGTGGATTCCATTTGCGATGCACTTAATCGGATGTCGTCGGATGAAAAATTGCGTCAGGAATTGATTGAAAAGGGTAAAATTCAAAGGAAAAAATTCACCTGGGATAAATCAGCCGAACGGCTATGGAATTCCATGGAGAAAGTACTTGCTGAAAGATAAATTATTGCAATGTCCACGAGAGCTTTAGCCCGGCTCCGTTGTATGAATATCCCGGCTCTACCCGCACATTTTTACTAAAATGAATTTTGCTTAAAGTAAGGCCGATAAATGAGCCTAAAGCTGCCCCGGCAACCACATCGCTGGTCCAGTGCCTTGTGTCGTTGACCCTGGATAAACCAACCAGTGATGCAAGGGTGTAGCTCGCAATGCCGACCCAGGGTTTATCGCGATATCCCATGGCCAGTACCGATGCCACGGCAAATGCAGAAGTAGTATGACCAGAAGGAAAAGATACATGATCAAAAGTAAAAGGGTAGGGGCCATCCCAGAGATATGGATTTGGGGGATCATTTTCATCAGGGCGGTGGCGGTGAAAAAGGTGCTTGCCAACCGCTGCCGCTCCGCCAGCCAGGATGTAAGCTTTTAACCCGGTGAGTGCAATGTTGCGATGCCGGCTGTGTCGGTCGCTTAAAACATAAATTCCGGCCAGTACCGGAAGAGAATAATAGCCGCTTCCAAAGGGTTCCACCCATTTACTGGTTTTATTGGTGGCACCTGAGCGGTTGCTTTGAAAAAACTCGTAAATATCTTCATCCATTGCAAAGGTAACGGTCCAGGCAGTGGCAATACCGGCAAAAGTAGCCCATTGTTGCCCTTTCCAGCGTATTGGTTCAGTAACAATATATTTGGTGTCGTGCCAGTATGAAACCAGGTATTTACCATTGAAACGGTAAATGGAATCCTCAGTATTTTGTGCAAATAGCTTTGGGTTTATTCCAAGTAAAATGATGAAAAGTAAAACAACGATTTGATTTTTGGAACGAAAATTATTCAATTGTTTAAATTTAAAAATTAACCAATGTTTTCCATTTTTTTTGCTTCTTCCCAAAACACGTCCATTTCAGCAAGGGTCATGTCCTTCAGCGAACGACCTGATTCAGTTGCTTTTTTTTCGAGATGCATAAAGCGACTGATGAATTTTCTATTGGTACGTTCAAGTGCGTCTTCAGGATTCACACCAATGAAACGGGCATAATTAACGAGTGCAAAAAGCAGATCGCCAAGTTCGTGTTCCATTTTATCCTGATCGTTGCCCGAATCCACTTCAGTTTTTAACTCTTCCATTTCTTCCAGCACTTTGTCCCACACCTGCTCAGGTTTTTCCCAGTCGAACCCCACACCTTTAGCTTTTTCCTGAATTCTGTAGGCTTTTACAAGTGGAGGCAACGCCACCGGCACTCCTGACAATACTGACTTTCTACCCTCCTTTAATTTTAATTTTTCCCAGTTATCTTTTACAGTTTTCGCATCGTTTGCCTCCACATCCCCATAAATATGCGGATGGCGAAATACCAGTTTGTCATTGATATATTGGATTACATCGCCGATGTCGAAGCTGTTTTTTTCGGTGCCGATTTTTGCATAAAACACCAAGTGAAGCATCAAATCACCCAGTTCTTTTTTAATGCTATCAATATCTTTGTCGAGGATAGCCTCGGAAAGCTCGTAGGTTTCTTCGATGGTGAGATGACGCAGGCTTTCAAAGGTTTGTTCGCGGTCCCAGGGGCATTGCTCACGCAATTCGTTCATGATGGTCAACAGCCTTTCAAATGCCTGTATTTTTTCTTGTTGTGAAGTCATAATATTTAAATGTACAACATTTCAAATGTCGCGCAAAAGTAATGAAATTGATCAGGAATGAATTATAATGGTTCGGATTGCTTTTTAACAATGGTTAGCAACTCAGAGGGCGTGAAAGGTTTTTGCAGGTAATCGTCGATGCCGGCCTCATGCATGCGTTTTTCCTCCTCATCTTTCGAATGGGCAGTAACAGCAATAATCCTTGTTTTGGGTTTGTTATTGTTGGTTTCAAATGTTCGGATCATTTTGGTAGCTTCAATTCCATCCATAATGGGCATTTGAATATCCATTAATACCAGGCTGTAATCATTATTTTTAAAGAGTTCAAATCCTCGCTGGCCATTGTCACCAATATCCATTTTATAACCTTCTTTTCTTAATATGCTGGTAGTAAGTTGTTGATTTAAAAGGTTATCTTCAACAAGCAATATTTTTTTCCCTACTTTTTTCCGTGGTTGATTTACTACTTGTTTTTTAGGTTCAGCTCCCACTTTGAGTAATTCGGCAGTAAACCAAAATGTACTTCCCTGACCCAATATTGATTCAATTCCGATTTCACCCCCCATTAATTCGGCAAGTCTTTTACAAATGGCCAGTCCGAGCCCACTGCCATTCGTTTTTCTCTCCTGGGCGGCATGCGTTTGTGAAAAAGGTTTAAACAATTTGCTCTGGCTTTCTTTTGAAATTCCAATACCGGTATCTGTTACACTAAACTTAACAAGATAAGATTCTTCATTTTCCTTTTCCTGATCAAGTCTTTCAAGTTTGATTGTAATCCCACCATTGTCGGTAAATTTTATAGCATTCGACACAAAATTGATCAGTATTTGAGTAATACGCAAAGCATCTCCAATCACTTCTTTAGGGACATTCTCATGTATTTCGGAACGGATATATAAGCCATTTTCCTTTGCTTTGAGTGAATTGATCGAAACAACATCATCGATCAGTTTACCAATTTTAATCTTTTTATTTTCCAGGTCAATTTGGCCGGATTCAATTTTTGACAAATCAAGAACTTCATTTATAATCTCAAGCAAATTATTTCCTGAGAGTTTAATTACGTCTACAAATTCTTTTTGCTCACTATCAAGATTCGATTCTCCCAGAATTTCAGAAATACCAATAATGCTGTGCATATGGTTCCTGATCTCATGACTGATGCCAGCCACAAACATAGATTTTGAATGAGTTGCCCGTTGTGCCCTTTCTTTTTCACTGATGAGTTTCTCTTCGTATTCTTTTATTTCTGTAATGTCTTTAAGGGTTGCTAAAACAGCAGGTTTCCCTTTGTAGGTGGTAAGTTTTACATTCATGTTTACCAGGCGTGGGGTTCCCGATTTGTGCAAAATATGGAAAGAGTAGTTTTCGGGGACTTCATCGCCCGCCATTCTTTTCTCAAAATTTTCATTAATCTTAGGCAAATCCAACTCAGATATAACATCCTTAAAGCTAAATTTTTGTATTTCATCGGGTGTATCGTAACCCAGCAATTTGGCCAGGTAAAGGTTGGCATATACAATTTTTTTCTCCTGAACGATTACCAGGGCCTCTTGAATACTCTCTGTGAGCGATTTGTAAATTTGCTGTGTTTCTTTAAGTCTTTTAATGGCTCTTTCGAGCAAAACCTTTTGTTTGGTTATTTCAATGTTCTTTTCTTCCTGAATCTGTTTTTCGCGCCGGCTAACTTTTGATCTGTAATAAAACAGAACCAGGAGCGACAAAATAAAAAGTGAGATTGAAATACTAATTATGAGAAAATAGTTTTGTGTTTTAAGTTGCAACGATTTAACTTCGTTCTCTTTGCGAAGGTTAAGTAAGTCCTGGTTAATATTATCGGACCGGAACCTGGCTTCCACTTCAGCAATATGTTTCCGGGATTCACTATTGGTAAGACTGTCCTTAATCTGAACATAAAGCTTGTGGTAATTGAGGGCCTTTTGCAAGTCACCTTTGGTTTCAAAAAGATGAGAGATATCCATATAAAGTTCCCCAACCAAATCGTAAGCATTGATTTCATTGGCAATTTGAAGAGATCTTTCAAAGTGGTTTTTTGCCTCATTGGGAATATTTATTTGTAGATAAACTCCACCGATATTTCGTAATGTATTTGCTTCTGACCAGGGATCATTCAGGCTTTTTTCAATTTCTAAAGCCCGATTATAGAAGTCAAGAGCCTTAAAATAATCACCTTCATTGAAATACACCTTTCCAATATTATTCAAATTTGTTGCCTCCATATCACGGTTGCCCAGTTTAATGCTGATAGCATACGCGGTGTTTAAATAGCTCAGTGCGCTTTCAGTTACGTTGAATTCCGAATAGGTAGTTCCAATATTGCTATAGGCATTTAAAATACCGAGTGAATCTCCCAGGTTTTGATATATCTTCAGGCTGTTTGTCATATATTCAAGTGCACGATCAAAATCCTTTGTGTGGAAATATACATTTCCAATGTTCAGGTAAATGGATGCAACACCACGCTGGTTTTCAAGTTCCTGGTCGGTTTTAAGCGCCTCATAGAAGTAAGTTGCTGCTAAATTGTAGTTCCCCAGGTAATCATAAGTAAGCCCGATATTATTTGCGGAGGTACTTATGCCATTTTTATAGTTTGCATTATTACTGATTTCCAGTGCTTTTTCAAAATATTGAATTGCTTTGTAAGGTTTTTGCTTGAAATAATGCGCAGCTCCCAAAATATTAAAAGCTTTGAATAACAGGGTGTCATTATCGGTGTTTTCAGCAATTTCAAGGATTTCCTGGGCAAGCAGGATCGACGTGTCAGGATTTTCAATCCACTTGAGTTTGGCTATATTCGCCAGGTCTTCGGCAAGCTGTAGTTCCTTGTCAGGGTATTCACTATCCAATGTGGAGTTTTTTCCCGGGTTTTGACCCATAGCGGACAAACCCAGCACCACGTTGAAAAGTACCGTAAAGGAAATGATTTTATTAAACATTGAAATACAGTAAATAACTCAATTGAATTTTTGCCCAAAACCACCAAAACTTTATACCGTAGATTTTAAGGTAAAATTAATCAATAAATTAAACGCAATAAAGTGTGTAATGGTTTAATATGCCCTGGCAAAAATTACACGCTTATTACTTGGTTTCCCGGAGTATATGCAATTTCCCGGATCAGATTTTGCATTTAAAGGAATGGTGCGGATGGTAGCTTTTGTTTCCTCTTTTATTTTTTCTTCTGTTTCGGTAGTTCCGTCCCAATGAGCCAAAACAAAACCTCCTTTATTTTCAATGATGTCTTTAAATTCATCCCAGGTATTGGCAACACGTGTATTATCCTCCCTGAAATTGAGTGCTTTCTGGAATAGATTCTTCTGGATTTGCTCCAGCAAATTTTTCACTTTTATGTCGATATCTTCAATATGCAGAACCTCTTTCTCAAGGGTATCTCTTCGTGCAACTTCTACGGTTTTGTTTTCCAAATCGCGGGGGCCGATTGCCAGCCGAACCGGAACACCTTTGAATTCATATTCTGAAAATTTCCAACCCGGTTTATAGGTATCCCTGTCATCATATTTTACCCGAATACCTAAATTCTCAAGTGCGTCTTTTATTTTAACAGCAACTTCTGAAATTTCGGCCAGTTGCTCAATCTTCCTGTATATAGGAACAATTGCAACCTGAATAGGAGCAAGCTTTGGAGGCAATACCAAACCATTATCATCGGAGTGCGACATGATCAGGGCACCCATCAGGCGAGTTGAAACGCCCCAGGAAGTAGCCCATACGTGTTCAAGTTTATTTTCCTTTGAAAGAAATTTTACATCAAAGGCTTTGGCAAAATTTTGACCGAGAAAATGTGATGTGCCTGCCTGTAATGCTTTCCCATCCTGCATCAACGCTTCAATACAGTAGGTTTCAACTGCGCCGGCAAAACGCTCGTTGGGTGATTTTACCCCTTGTAAAACAGGTACTGCCATCCACTCTTCTGCGAATTTTGTATAAACATCAAGAATTTTTTCTGTTTCTGCAATTGCTTCTTCCTTGGTTTCATGAGCGGTATGCCCTTCCTGCCAGAGGAATTCAGCGGTCCTTAAAAACAACCGGGTTCGCATTTCCCATCGCACCACATTGGCCCATTGATTAACCAATATAGGTAAATCACGATAGGATTGGATCCAGTTACGATAAGTATCCCAAATTATGGTTTCTGAGGTTGGGCGAACGATCAGTTCCTCTTCCAGCTTTGCTGATTCATCAACTACCACGCCTTTACCATCAGGATCGTTTTTTAACCGGTAATGTGTTACAACTGCACATTCCTTGGCAAACCCTTCAACATGGGCAGCTTCTTTACTGAAAAATGATTTTGGAATGAATAATGGGAAATAAGCATTAACGTGACCTGTATCTTTAAACATTTTATCGAGTGCAGCCTGCATTCTTTCCCAAATGGCATATCCGTAGGGTTTTATAACCATACTGCCGCGTACAGCCGAATTCTCAGCAAGATCAGCTTTTATTACCAGATCATTGTACCATTGTGCATAATTCTCTTCTCTTGTAGGAAAATCTTTTGCCATAACTTGTTTATGGTATAGTGTTTGTATATTTTTGACTGTAAATTGCGACAAAAGTATAAAAAAACATAACTGAAGGAGGCTTTAAAAATGAAATCTTATCTTATTCCAACAGTCCTGTCTATCCTGATTCTTGCGGGTTGCTCCACTACAAAATCAACCTCGGATTATGACGATATTTATGCAACTTCTTCAAATAAAGAAACAACACAACCAGAAGAACAAACTGCGGAACCTGATTATTTTGTTCAAAACGAGGAAGTGGCTGATGATTATGTTTCTGAAGATTATGCTGCAGGCGATTATGTAGCTTATGAAGAAGAGCCGGTTTATTCCGAAACTTCTGAAGATCCAAACGGAAATACATACATTACCAACAATTATTATGGCAGTTCTGCATATGATTATTCCTATGCCGCCCGGATAAATCGATTTTACAGTCCTTACGCAGGATTTGGTTATTACTCCCCATATTATGTTGGGTTTTATTACGATCCCTGGTATAATCCTTACTGGTACAGCCCTTCCTTCTATTTTGGTTTGTCGTGGGGCTGGGGAAGTATTGGATGGGGATATCCTTATTATTCATATTATCCTTACAATAACTACTGGTATGGTTACAATAACGGCTACTGGAATGGGTACTATGATGGATATTATGGAAGTGGTTATTATCCGGATTATGGCTACAATGGTTATTATGGTCACAGAAGTAACCGAAGCGGCGGCACATATACCCCCCAGGGAGAAAACAACAGGTATCGCACATCAACTCCAGTTAACAGAGCGGGTACATATATGGCAGTGAATCGTACAAGTCGGTCAGGGAGTTTGGAAGCCAAATCGCGTGAAACAGGGCGAAGCAATGCACTTGTAGTTGATCCCGCAAGCAGAACCACACAAGCTACCCAAACCAGGGCTGCTACAACTACAGGTTCCAGAACCGAAACAACT
Organism: Bacteroidales bacterium; assembly: GCA_020438105.1. GTDB lineage: Bacteria > Bacteroidota > Bacteroidia > Bacteroidales > JAADJA01 > JAADJA01. The sequence continues at coordinate 18,271 of JAGQVE010000017.1, read as the reverse complement.
ACACGAGCTCAAACTAATACCCAGTCGAGGTATACTTATAAAAAACCGGCAGAGTCTACTTCAGGATCTCAGTATCGTCCCGGTGAATCAATAAACTCCCGGCAGAGTAAATCAAGCAATACACAACCATCGCAACGATATACAAAACCGGCTACGACAACTGAAAGGGCTACCAATACGCAAAATACCAGAAACAGCAATTCACAGGTTTATTCGAAACCAAAGTCGAATAGTAATAATAGTTTTTCAAAGCCCTCAAATTATAACTCAAGCAGAAGCAGTTCGCAATCATCGAACAGCCAACGTTACTCTCAGCCAGCCAGGTCGAATACCAGGAGCTACTCTTCACCAAGCAGGTCGTCGAATACACGAAGCTACTCAACGCCTTCGAACTCAGGAAGCAGCAGGTCGTATTCAACACCTTCAAGGTCATCAGGAAGTTCCTATAGTTCGCCCTCTCGTTCAAGCAGTAGCAGCAGCAGCAGTAGCTCCGGATCCTCCAGGTCTTCTTCAAGCAGCTCACGTGGTGGAAGAAGATAACATTAATAAAACAAGGCAGCATTTATTGTTGCTTTGTTCTTTTTTTGAAATATTTCCCAGGTATAAATTTTATAAAATCATATCACCATGAAACGGATCGTATTGCCTCTCATTTCCAGTTTATTCCTGATATCTTCCTGGTCATTTGCCCAAAATGATATTGATGCCCTTCGGTACAGCAGTACTACTTTTGGCGGAACAGCCAGGTATATGTCGATGGGTGGTGCTTTTGGAAGTTTGGGAGCTGATTTCAGTTCATTAAGTACCAATCCGGCAGGCATTGGATTATTCACTAAATCCGAACTAACTATCACCCCATCATTTTATATCGGATCTACTAAATCAACTTATAATGGGATAGACGCTAAAGATGTGCAATACAACTTTAATTTGAGTAATGCAGGTTTTGTATTGAGTTCACCTACAAGTTCCGGAACTTCAGTTTTTAAAAGATTTCAATTTGGATTTGGGGTAAACCGCATCAATAACTTTAACGACAGGCAACTGATGGAAGGTTATAACTCCATGAATTCAATAACTGATACCTATGTTGACTTTGCTAATGGAATTAGTTATATAGATTTGGAAGATGATCCAAATGGAAATTATGCATTTGATCTTTCGCCGGCGTGGTATGCCTATATGATTGATACCATTGCCGGTTCCGGAGGGTATGAGTATTATCCGGCTGTTCCGGCTGGGAGTAACCTTTACCAGAGACTTGAAAAAAACACCTGGGGTTCAATGAATGAAATGGTACTTTCATTTGGAACCAGTGTTTCAGACCGGTTATATCTTGGCGCAACCCTTGGGTTTCCGTACATCAGGTACTTTGAAGAATTATCCTACACCGAAATCGATAAGGATGGATCCATTGATGATTTCAGCGAACTCAGACAATACAATAAACTTACTACTACCGGCAGCGGGTTTAATTTTAAATTCGGAATGATCCTGAAGGCTACTGATTGGTTACGACTGGGTGGCTCAGTGCATACTCCTACCTGGTATGATAATATGTCGGATAGCTGGTATTCCGAATATTCAACCCAATTTGACAATGGCGATTCTTACTTCAAACGTTCACCCATTGGAAACTATAATTACCGGCTTGAAACACCCTGGAGGGCCATGGGGAGTGCTTCATTACTTTTCTTTAGAAGCTGGATCATCAGTACCGAGTATGAATACATTGATTATACATCGGCAAAGTTGAGATCACCCGGTTACAGTTTTTATGATGAAAACCGCGATATTCAAAATAAATACCGACCAACACACAATTTCAGATTGGGTACTGAATTACGTGTTGATGCAATGTATTACCGTCTTGGAGCTGCCTACTATATGAGCCCATACAATAATGACATAAACAATGCTGAAAGATTTTACCTGACGGGTGGATTAGGTGTGCGCGATAAAAATTTCTTTTTGGACATAGCCTACGCTCACTCTATGAGCAACTACAATTATTATATGTATAGTTCTCCAAATGTGGTTCCTGAGCCGGTTGATAATAAATCGTTCACGGATAATATTGTGCTGACCTTGGGATTCAGGATGTAGTTTTGCGGTACTAGTTTCGGTTCTCAACCCGATTCAGGCCCGCCTTTGCTTTTTGATTGATGCTATTCCGGTATTCTTTATTTTCCATCGATTGCGCAGCTTCATAATACTGAACAGCCAAATCATATTGTTTTTGTTGTTCGTAGATTTTACCCAATTGTAATGCAGCATTAGCAGCAAAATATGTTTCAGATTCCGATCCCTCTTTGATGGTTTGCTCATAGTAACGAATGCCATCATTTATTTTGCCCCATTCGTGGTATATCCTGCCTAACCTGTAGGTGTATTCCAGTTCATCCTCTTCATTTCTCAGAAAATTGTCTCTTTTCTCAGTCGTTAAATCTTCAACAGCTTCCTGGTAATAACCACCATCAAAAAGCAAACGTGCCCTAAGCAGGTGATAGTTGGGCATATTATCTTTTTCAGCTTCACGTTCAGCTTGTTTGTCAGCATCCACTACGGTATTACCATATTTTTCCACCTTTGCGATATATTCTTTGTATTTTTCAGTATTGCCATGAACGAAATAATGCCACGCAACTTTCTGGTAGGCATCCTTGATATAATTAATGCCCTTGAAGTTGATGACATACTTAAAAAAATACTTATTCGCATCATCATCAAGCCGGTGTAACTTGGCCAACCCCGTAAGATAATCGAGGTAATAAAAGGGGAAATATTCCACTCCGGTAGGCCGGTTCACTAAAAGGTCGATGGCTTTATCATTCATGCCATTCGACATGTAAATCCGGGCAATCGCATAAATGGCCATCGGATTCTCCATACTCGATTTGTCCTGTTCAATTATCCTGATATAATCCAGCGTTTTGGATTTATTCGTCATCAGGTTCATTTGAATAAAACTCAGGTAAAACAAACACTCTGCTTTGTAATGGCTGAATTCTGGGTTTTCGATGGATTCATTCAAAACAGCAAGGATTTCATTTACCCCTTCATCCACGGTTCCTTCAATACCAACCATTCGTTTTACCCAGTTATAATTATCGGGGATGGTCCCGATCATGGTATGTAATAATCCCAGATTTATGTTGTTTGGAAGAAAATTTGGGAAATCTTCTTTATTGTCTTCAAGCAAACGGTAAGCCCGGTTTATTTCGAGTGTGGCCGACACGTATTCTTTAAATTTAGTGCGCGCTACAGCCCATTGAAGATTTACCTGAGCAAGACAATACCGGTAATACGGTGAGTTTTCGTCGCCATCTTCCAGCCTGTCAATTATATCATCTTTTTTTTCATCAAGTTCTTCAAATAAAGCTTCTTCTTCACTAATAAAAACCTTTAAAAAGTAAATGTAATTTTCGAGTAAATAGGGAATATTATTTTGAGGATGGCTCAACTTTTCCTGATCAATCAATTTTTGACCTGCCTCAAACTTTAGCGAAATAATTTTTGAATAAGCCTCCCTGCACCCATCATTAAAATCATAGGTGTATTGCCCTGAAACAGTGACATATGTCAGGACAAACATTAACGCGAGGATTATATACTTTCGGGCCATCAGCATTAAAATAGAACATTATAAAGATAAAAAAAAGAGGGGTATGAAAATCAAACCCCTCTTTTTACGTCGTTAATATTGATTAGTTTTCAACATTCACCAAATTAGCGATTTCTTCATCCACCAGGATTCGGCCGCAGTATTCGCAAACAATAATTTTTTTATGCATACGAATATCCATTTGATGTTGAGGCGGAATTTTGTTAAAGCATCCACCGCAGGCATCACGCTCGATTTGTACCACTGCTAGGCCATTGCGCGCATTTTTACGTATTCTTTTGTAAGCTGTTAAAAGGCGATCTTCAATCAGTTTTTCATTGTTTTCAGATGTTTTTATCAGGTCCAGCTCTTCTTTTTCTGTTTCGGCTACAATATCAGTTAGTTCACCTTTTTTAACATCGAGGTCCTTTTTGCGTTCGTCAAGTTCGCTTTTTGATTTTTCAATTTCTTCTTTAATCACCTCAAGTTTATCCTTGAATTCATTGATTCTTTTTTCGCTCAGTTGAATTTCGAGTGATTGAAACTCAATCTCTTTTGAAAGTGAATCATATTCACGGTTATTCCTTACGTTCATCTGCTGTTTTTCATACTTTTCAATCATGGTTTTACTTTCCTTGATTGCGTTCTGCTTTTCAGTTATCTGATTTTGTAAGGTTTCTGTTTCAGTGCTGTAATTTTCAATACGGGTTTCCAAACCTGCAATTTCATCTTCAAGGTCCTGAACCTCCAGTGGTAATTCACCTCTTACGATGCGGATCTTATCAACTTTTGAGTCGAGTTGCTGCAATTCATACAGAGCAATGAGCTTCTTTTCAACGGTTACATCCTGCTCTTGCTTTTCTACAGAAGCTTTTTGTTCGATTTTCTCCTCTGCTTCCTGAACTTTTTTTGCCATATCTTATTAATTTATAGATAATTAACAGAGTTTGTACGGGTCTCTGAAATAAGGACTGCAAAATTAGAAAAATTTTCGATTAAAATGCTCAAAATTAAATCTTTTGCAAATTGCTCACTTTCATAATGCCCAATATCCGCAATGATCAGTTTACCATCTGCTTCAAAAAAGTCATGATATTTCACATCGCCGGTTATAAACATATCAGCCCCGGCCCTTATTGCATCCCCGATCAGAAAACTGCCTGCACCTCCGCAGACGGCAATTTTTTGTACGGGTTTTTTAATGATTTCGGAATGACGAATGCAGGGCGTTCCCGTAAGTGATTTCACAAATTCAAGAAATTGTAAAGGGTCAATTGGTTTATCAAGTTCACCAATCATTCCGGCACCTGTTTCGGCAAACTCATTCGCCAGGGGATAAATATCATAGGCCACCTCTTCGTAAGGGTGTGCCTGAATCATACTGCTAATGATCTTATTTTCGAGGTATACCGGGTAAATGATTTCGATGCGAATTTCCTGCTCAAAATGTAATTTTCCCTTTTCTCCAACAAATGGATTGGTATCTTCCGATCCTCTGAATGTGCCTTTGCCTTCAGCATTGAAACTGCAACTATCATAATTGCCGATGTGTCCGGCACCAGCTGAAAACATGGCTTCGCGTACAGCATCAGCATGTTCTGTAGGGCAAAAGGTTGCCAGCTTGCGCAGCATTTCCTTTTGAGGAGCCAGTATGCGGGTATTTGTTAATCCAAGTTTTTGAGCTAAAATGCCATTTACCCCATGTTTAACATTGTCGAGGTTGGTGTGAATGGCATAAATGGCTATATCATTTTTGATCGCTATTTTTACAATTCGCTCCACAAAGTTTTTCCCTGTTATGGATTTGAGACCTTTAAAAATTACAGGATGATGAGCAACAATCAGGTTGCAACTTTTTTGCGCTGCTTCTTCCAACACAGCTTCTGTAACATCAAGTGTTATTAGCACCCCACTTATTTCCTGATCGCGATCGCCGATTAGCAATCCCGCATTGTCATACGATTCCTGCAAAGCAGGATGAGCAAATTCTTCCAGTTTGGTTATGATGTTTTTTAATTTCATTCCAGTGCATTTGAAATGTAAAATTAGGGTAAAAAACTTTGCGGCTCAAATAATCCAACCTCCGAAACAATTTGTAATTTTAGCGAATGGTCTTTCTGCGCATCCTCTTCTATCCTTTTAGTTTATTATTTGGACTGATAGTTTGGTTCAGAAATAAATTTTATGATTGGAAAATCCTGAAGGTTACTTCATTTGATGAACCTGTTATTTCTGTGGGTAATATTTCAGTTGGGGGTACCGGTAAATCACCTCATATAGAGTATTTGATAAATTTATTAACTAAAAAATACAAGGTTGCAACACTAAGCAGAGGATATAAGCGGAAAACCAAAGGTTTTTTACTGGCCACTGAAAATCATGGGGTTGAAGCATTGGGCGATGAGCCTACCCAATTTAAAAACAAGTTCCATGAAATTATTGTTGCTGTAGATGAACGAAGGGTACACGGTGCCCAGGAACTTTTAAAACTTACAGATAAGCCGGAGGTTATTTTGCTGGATGATGCCTTTCAGCACCGAAAAATAAAACCGGGATTATCCATTTTACTAACTGACTTTTACCATTTATATTCAAAAGATTATATGCTCCCCACCGGCAAGCTGAGAGAATTTAGATGTGGATCAACAAGGGCCGATGTAATTATCGTTAGCAAATCTCCCAGGGTATTATCGCCTTTCACCCGGAAACGAATATTAGAAGAACTCAAACCATCAGAAGATCAGAGATTATTTTTTTCTTACATCCGGCATGGTGCGCTCACTCCGATTTCCGGAATTGACTTTAAGCCTGAAGGCCGAAGTAAATACAATGCTGCCCTGCTGGTGGCCGGTATCGCAAACCCGTATCCGTTGGAAGCTCACCTGAAAGAGGAGATCAATCACGTTGAAACAATGATTTTTCCTGATCATCATCAATTTACATCAAGAGATATTGAAAACGTCATTGAGAAGTTTGACCAGCTTTTATCGAAAAATAAAATCCTGGTCACAACAGAAAAGGATATGATGCGTTTAAAACAACCTGATTTATTAATTAAATTAAAATCACTTCCTTTGTGTTATGTCCCGATAGAGGTAAAACTTAACAAGGACGACAGGGAAGAATTCGATAAATTCGTTTTGCAATATGTTAAAGAAACTAGAGGAAACAACAAGTTACATCAGGCAAAAGATTGACTTTGCGCCCCAAATCGGTATCGTGCTGGGAACCGGGCTTGGTGGTTTAACCAAAGAAATTGAAAACATTGGCAGTTTGCCGTACAGTGAAATACCTAATTTTCCGGTAAGTACCGTTAAAGGGCATGAAGGTAAACTGATATTTGGAAACCTTGGTGGTAAAAGAGTGGTGGCCATGCAGGGCAGGTTTCACTATTATGAAGGTTATTCCATGCAGGAGCTCACCTTTCCCATTCGGGTAATGAAACAGTTAGGAATAAAATTGCTCATCCTTTCAAATGCTTCAGGTGGTGTTAATCCGGGCTTTGAAATTGGCGATTTGATGGTAATCAAAGATCACATTAATTTGATGGGAAATAATCCGCTGATCGGACGTAATGATGATGAGCTTGGCCCCAGGTTTCCGGATATGAGCGAAACCTACGATAAGAAAGTGATCCGTGAATTTACCAAAATTGCGCGTCAGCATGCGATTCATTTCCAGGTGGGGGTTTATGCAGCCGTGAGCGGACCCACGTTTGAAACGCCGGCAGAATACAAGTATATCAGGGTATTGGGAGCCGATGCTGTAGGAATGTCAACCGTTCCGGAGGCGATTGTGGCGAGGCATATGAACCTTCCGGTTTTTGCCGTTTCGGTAATTTCCGATCTTGGTGTTGAAGGAAAAATTGTTGAGATTTCTCATGATGACGTTATTGATGCCGCAAGCAATGTTGAACCCAAAGTAACACTGATCCTGAAAGAACTACTTGAGAAGTTGAATCTGTAATTGATTTTTATTCTTCAAACACCTTTTCAGCAAGATCATCCGCCCAATCGATGAGCTTATTTCGTTGCTCCTGGGTTAATTTCGCATCTGTATGTATAATCGTATAAATGGGCATTGGCATATCGCCATGTTTTACTTCATCACTTATTTCATCCAGTGCATCAAGCTTTTTACGTTTATCCAGGTCATTCCATTTACTAAAGTCGAGATGATGACGGCCATGGCGAATATCGCGTGCAACTAACCATGAACTTGGCGCAATATGAGCATACCAGGGATATTTAACTTCCTGTGAGTGGCAATCAAAACAGGAGGTTCGGATCATCAACTCAATATCAGCAGGTACCATGTTACTTGCGAAAAAGTCATAATCGGAAGGTTCGTTGGCTGGTTTGTTGGCAGGAATAAATTGAATTATTACAAATATTCCTGCTAATGCCAGCAAAATGATCTTTAATTCCTTACTCATTATTCACCCATTAATTCGTCTGAAGCTGATTTGGCCCAATTTTTTAAAATGGTAGCCTCCTCATCAGTCAGGGCTTTATCAGGAAATTTTTCAAGGAATTTCTCAGGTGGCATTTCACCTTTTTCAACCACTTCATGAATATCATCAAGTTTGGCAACTATTTTGGCCTTTGATAAGGTAGTTAGTTGGTCAAGTAGTAATTTTTCTTTGGCTTTATCTGATTTTGCATCTACATTATGGCAACCAAAACATTTATTGTCCAATATTTCATTTACATTATCCGGAATTACGAGATTATCCGATGGATTGGCCGTAAATTTATTATCCTGATTTTGGTATGAAAATCCACTAATTACCAGCGCCATCAAAGCTACCGGAACTATCATCAATATTGTTAATTTTTTGCTCATTGGTTTAATTTTTTTATTGATTACGAATTGTCTTGATCAAAAATAACAACTAAGATCCCGAAAAGTTTACTGCGGTTTTTGCAAAGCCATACCCGGAAAATCGAGGATTGCAATCCGCCAGCTGTGATCGTAGATTTTGTGTTTATGAGTAGCCAGCGGTTTGATCAAAAATGAAGTTGCTACCAGGCCCGCTCCAATTAGGATCGGATATTTCAATAAATCGGGTTGATCACCGCTTATAGCCCGGTTTGCACCGGCTACCAATGCGTAACCAATTCCTCCTTTGAAAAATAACTCACTTAAAAAGCCAAAGCCCCACCTGGGGGTATATGCCACCTGAACCTGACTGATCCGGATTTCATAAGGACTATTTTCGAAATAAATACTTGAATCGGTGAGATAGGCTATCCTGCCTGAAACAAAAATACTATCGGGTTCAGCATAAATCTTGATCCTGTCGCCTTCTTTGAATTTGAATAATTTACGTTTATTGGCTTTTTCAAGGATCAATACATTTTGAGCTGATCCGAATACAAAAAGCAATAGAAAAAGAAATGTAAGGTATTTGGGTAGCATTTTCATATCCGTATTAACGAATTTGAAGCTAAATTAATGTATATTCAGCCTTTTAGCTCCTAAAAAATGTTAATTCTCACAATGAAATTGCATCCAATGCATTTTGTAATTTTGTGCCAAATTTTGAATAATGAGACATTTCATAGTTTATATCGGATTATTTGTTTTCTTACTTATAGGTTGTAAAAATGAGCCCGAAGGCATTCAATCTATCATTGCAGGTAAATTTCCTGAACTGGCAGAAAAGCAACTAATCCTGGAAGAATTAGAGATCAGAAATACCCGGCCAATTGATTCTGTAACCATTGAAAAAGATGGATCATTTCGGTTTGAGTTTCCGATTGATGATGCCGGATTTTATGTTTTAAAAACTTCGGATGATAACCTTTTACTGTTGCAACTTGAAAAAGGCGAAAATGTGAATTTGAATTGTAAAAATGCACTTTTCAATAAAGGATATGAGGTGGAAGGATCACCTGGTTCAAAACTTTTGATGGATTATGAATTTTTCATGGCAAAGCAACACCGGCAAATAGATTCGCTGGCTGAGGTGTATTATAATGCCCGGGGCAAAGACAACTTTCTTGAGCGCAAAGCAGCTTTGGATTCATCTTATAACAATATCGTATCAAAACAACGGGATTATATTTATGATTTTGGGAAAAAACATCCAGCTTCTTTAACTTCGCTCATTGTGATCAATCGCCGGCTTGGGCAAAACCAGGTGCTTGATGAGGAGGCGGATTTTAAATTGTTTCACAGCATCGACTCTGCTTTGATGGTTAATTATCCCAGTAACAAACATGCATTGGATCATCATGACCGGGTGAAAGAAATACAGGGCCGGATATTCGACAGGCGGGTGGCTGAAGATAAGGTGCTTCCCGGTAAAAAGGCTCCTGATATTGTTTTGAATGATACCACTGGCAATCCGGTTTCATTAAAATCATTTGCTGGTCATCCGGTCCTCATTCAGTTTTGGGCTGGCTGGAATGCGGTGGCAAGGCAAGATAATCAGCAGTTGGTTAAACTTTATCCATCCTTTCAAAAATCAGGCGTAAAAATTCTGGGAGTGTCATTTGACGACAACGGTATGATATGGAAAGGTGCCATTAAACTGGATGAGTTGCCCTGGCCACAGGTGAGTGATCTTCAGGGCATGCGCTCCGAAATAGCGAAAACTTATAATTTGCCTGAAGAGCTGCCTTATTACTATTTGCTCGATAATGACCTTACAATCGTTTATAAGAATAGTTCTATTGATTCGGTGCTAATTCAACTGGAACAGTTAACTTTACCAACCCAATAAACTTACCCGATTTTGACAGATCAGAAGCATAAAAAAATCTACTTCGTCAGCGATAGCCATTTTGGTGTTCCCAATCGTGAACTTTCCCGTATCCGTGAGGACCTGTTCATTCGCTGGCTTGACATGATCAAACCAGAAGCTGAAGCATTGTACATCATGGGCGACCTCTTTGAGTTTTGGTTCGAATATAAAACTGTTGTTCAAAAGGGATATGTGCGTTTGCTGGGAAAGCTTGCTGAGATCACTGATTCAGGAATCCCGGTCACTTTTTTCCGCGGAAACCACGATGTATGGGCTTTTGATTATTTGGCAGAGGAACTGGGCATTAAAATTTACCCCGATACCCAAACCACTATGCTGAAAGGGCACAAGTTTTTCCTGGGCCATGGCGACGGATTGGGAGAAGGGGATAACGGATATAAATTCCTGAAAAAGGTTTTTCGAAACAAGGTGAACCAGTTTCTGTTCAGATGGCTGCACCCTGATATCGGCACCGGCATGGGGCTCTATTGGTCGAATCAGAGCCGGGTTGCCAACGAAAACAGCGGCCTGGAAGCGGTTAACCAGGCTGGAATTGATCGGATTTCCGGATTTTGTAAAGCGGAGCTGGAAAAAGATCCCGACATTGAATATTTCATTTTTGGGCATGTACACAAACCCGAAGTGGTTGATTTGAACGGAAAAGCAAAATATTTCAGCATTGGCGACTGGATCAATTATTATTCATACCTTGTATTTGATGGCGAAACATTAGAGCATCATTATTTTAAAAATGAAATCTCCGGATCATGAAAAAGATAATTTACCTTTCTGCAACATTAGTTTTATTGAGCCTGGGTGTTTTGGCCCAGCAAATGCATACCTGTTCGCATAAAGCCACCTTCCAAAAATCATGGCTAAGTGATACCCTGGATGCGGTAAGTTATACCATCTACCTCACCGAACTGGATTTTACCAATCAGGAGATCACTGCCCAAACGGATGTGGTACTTCAAAGCAAAATTGATAATCTGGATCACATCACCCTTGAACTTCAGGATTTAACAGTTGACCAGGTTTTTGTAAACGGTTCGGAAGTAACGGATTTTACTCACGAAGATTTTTACCTGAACATACCACTTTCTTCCACTATTTCAACCGGCGAAAGTGTCACCGCAAGTGTTTTTTATCATGGTCAGCCTTTTCATGAGAGCTGGGGTGGTTTTCACTGGAATGGTGAGTATGCCTTTAATCTGGGGGTGGGTTTTGTGAGTATTCCACATAATTTGGGCAAGGCCTGGTTCCCATGCATAGATGACTTTCAGGACCGCGCTACCTATGAACTTTTTGTTACTGTTGAAAATGGAAAAGATGCTGTTTGTGGTGGCATTTTGCAGGAAATTGTAAACAATGGAAATGGAACCAGCACTTATCACTGGACCCTGGATCAAACCATACCTACCTATCTGGCATCGGTAGCGGTGGGTGATTATGCCCACTGGTCGGGCACATACAATGGATTAAATGAAGAAATTCCTATCGGGATCTGGGTAAAACCAGGGGATTCATCAAATGTTGACGGAAGTTTTGTTCATCTGGATGAGATCACCAATTTGTTTGAGCAAAGTTATGGCCCTTACCGTTGGGATCGTATCGGGTATGTTGGAACTTCCATTGGAGCCATGGAACATGTTACCAATATTGCCCTTCCGCACAGTATGATCAACGGCGGAACCTCCGGCGAACCTTATGTGGCTCATGAACTTTCGCACATGTGGTTTGGTGATAATGTTACTTGCTCAACAGCAGAAGATATGTGGCTCAACGAAGGCTGGGCGGTTTTTTCAGATGCATTGGCACAACAAGCCCTGTATGGTGATGAACAGTACAAAGAGTTTTTCCGCGACATGCACAAAAATGTGATCCAGCAATGCCATACGTCGAGTGGTGATGGGTCTTATTTTCCCATCAATCAAATTCCACAGGAAGTTACTTACGGTATGAGTGCCTATGATCGGGGAGCTACCATCGCTTATTCATTAAGAGGTTATCTGGGCGACGATCTGTTTTTTGATGCATTGGCTTATTATCAGGAGACTTTTAAATACAGTGCTGCCTCAAGTTATGATCTGCGTGATGCGATGAGTGCCTCCAGCGGTATTGATTTATCTCCCTGGTTCGAAAACTGGGTTTTCCATTCGGGAACGCCACATTATTCGGTTGACTCGATGAAAGTGCAGCCCAATACGGCCGGAGCGGAGGTAACAGTTTACCTGAAGCAAAAAAGACATGGTCCTGTATTTATCGGAGATGGAAACAAGATTGAACTCAGCTTTGGAAACAATAGCTGGGCAATGGTTTCCGGAGATGTGGAATTTGATGGCGAAACCGGAATGGAAGTGGTTCAGCTTCCTTTTGAACCCGACTTTGTGATTCCTGACCTGAATGAAAAACAATGTGATGCCATCACTGATAAGGCAATTTCGATTAAGGAAACAGGTGATTTTGTTTTTGATAACACATTCTTCGATATGGAGGTTGAGTCGGTTTCTGATTCGGCTTTTGTATGGGTGGGACACCAATGGGCACCGCCTGATCCATTGAAAGAGCCGGTACAGGGTCTCACCATTTCTGACTATCGTTACTGGATTATCAAGGGTATATTCCCGCAGGATTTTAATGCAACAGGTGTATTTTGGTACAATAAAAATGCGAACCTCGACAATGGGATCATCACCAGTGAAAGCGATTCGGTTGTGATCATGTACCGCCCTTCGGCAGCTTACGACTGGCAATTTATTGATTTCAGTGTTATCGGTTTGTGGAGCATCGGTAAAATCTTTGTGGATGATCTGCAACCAGGTGAGTACACCATTGCCGTGTGTGACGACACTTTTGTGGGAACATCGGATAATAGGGAACCCAAAGCAGGATTTAATATTTATCCAAACCCCTCCGATTCAAAATTTCGCATTGAAACACAACAGGCTGGTACATTGCATTTTTATGACAGTACCGGTAAAACTGTGGATTTTGTGAAAATTGACAAAGGTCAAAAATCAGTTTCCTGGAAACCGACCAACCTGGCGGCCGGAACTTATTTTGTAAGATATCTGAATAATGAAAATCAAACGTTGGGTGTCGAAAAATTGATATTATCGAAAGATCAGTAAACTTCAAATGATGCACACATACCTGCTGCCACTCAAAGAACAGTTTGAAAAAAACCGGAACGAGGCACTGGCCGTTCGGATGAAACAATATATGAAGGACCAGTATGCCTATTTTGGAATTCCGTCACCGCTCAGAAGAGAAATACTGCGTGATTTTTTGAAAACAAACGGGCTTCCAAAGGAGAATGATTTGGAGGAGATTACCAAAGATTGCTGGAATCAACCTGAGCGGGAATATCAGTATTTTATCATGGAGGTGCTGGGGAAAATGGCCAAAAAAGCTGATCCATCCAGCATTGAGCTTTACGAATATATCTCAGTTCATAAATCGTGGTGGGATACCATTGATTACATTGCTTCCAACCTGGTTGGGGTGCATTTCCAGAAATACCCGGATCAGATCAATCCCCGTACGGAAATATGGATGATCAGCGGGAATATGTGGTTGCAGCGGGTTTCGTTGTTGTTCCAGTTGAAATACAAATCCAAAACCGATGTTGATTTAATGACCCGTTATATTGAAAGATTATTTGGGTCAAAGGAGTTTTTTATCAATAAGGCCATCGGCTGGATACTAAGGGAATACTCCAAAACAAATCCGGAATGGGTGGTAAATTATGTACATGAAAATAAAAGCCGGCTGGCCGGTTTAAGTTACCGGGAAGCCCTTAAATGGCTTGACAAAAAAGGTTAAAAAATAATTGAATGAAAAAAATAGTATTTGCGCTTATTTCGCTTCTTTTCATGGTGGTTTCGTGTAATTCAAATAAAATCATATTTGAAGAATATCATAAAATGCCCAATTTGAGCTGGAATAGATTTGATATTCAAAAGTTTGATATTCCGGTTCCTGAAGGAGGTTTTGAAGCAGATTTTTACCTGACAGTCAGGCATATTCCTGAAATACCTTATAAAGAGCTAAAATTTAATTTCACCTTCATATTGCCCTCCGGCGAAATACGAACTGCTGATTATGAGTTGGAATTTAAAGATAAGGAAGGCAATTCACTCAGTGATTGTTTGGGTGATTTGTGCGATATAACCATGCCAATCAGGAAGGGACTTTTGGTAAGTGATGCAGGAGTGCTAAAAATTGAGATTGAAAATAAATATACAAAACTCGAAATGCCCGGAATTCTGGAGTTGGGATTAATTGCAAAAGCATCCAAGGAGGATTTATAATATTTCATTCACTATTTTTCGTGTTGCAATTTTGTCCTTTTCAAGCTGTATCTTCAATTCATCCAAATTTGCAAACCTCTTTTCATCACGGATACGATCAATAAAGTAGATGATAATTTCTTTGCCATAAATATCGGCATCAAAATTAAAAATATGTACTTCGGTTACCAGCCCATTGATGCCCACCGTTGGTCGCCACCCGATGTTACCCATTCCATAGAAAATTTTATCATCCACACCCACTTTGCAGGCATAAACCCCGCCAGCAGCCACCAGTTTAAACTTATCGTGAACATCAATATTGGCAGTGGGGAATCCAATTTTACGACCGATTTTATTTCCTTCGATCACTTTTCCGGCAATGCTGTATTCATACCCTAACATCTGGTTGGCCAGCTTTACGTTGCCTTCCATCAGCGCATTTCTGATCTTAGTTGAACTCACAGCAACATCGTCAAGGTATTGTGCATCTATTTCTTCCACTTCAAAACCATACTTCTCACCCGTTTCTTCCAGTTGTTCATAGTTGCCTTCACGGTTGCGCCCAAAATGATGATCATACCCAACGATCAGTTTTTTTACATGGATCTTATCGACCAGGTACTCTTTGATGAATTGTTCCGAAGGAGTTTTTGAAAATTCGATGGTAAAGGGGATCACGATCATATTATCAATCCCGAACTGCTCCAGCAACTGCATTTTTCGCTGTTGAGAGCTGATAAAGCGCAATTCAGTGGGATTGTTATTCAGCACCAAACGCGGGTGGGGATCAAAGGTAACGAGCACTGTGTCGCCTCCATGTTCTGCCGCAATCGCTTTCATCCGGGAAATGATCTTCTGATGGCCCAAATGAAGCCCGTCAAAAGTTCCTACTGTTACCACTGCAAAATCAGAACCCGGAAAATCTTCTATGTCTTTGTAAATCTTCAATATTATTGAGCAGATCCTTACTTTTTTTTATCTTTACCTCTTGGTAAGAAGGATGCAAAAGTATAAAATTGAATTTTATAAGTATGACCAAAACATACCGTTTCTTTTTGCATCTGGTTTTTGTAACAACAATTTTATTGCTTGAAGGTTTTCAACAACCCATATTCGGGCAGGTGTTTGATGATTTTTCTGACGGAAATTTCACCACAAACCCAACCTGGATGGGCGATACTGTACTATTCCAGATTTCCAACAGCAGTGCCATTCCGGCTGCCATGAAACCGGCCCTTCAATTAAATGGGACCGATCCGGATACGGCTTCTATTTATCTTGAGAATGCTCTGCTCAACGAGGTTGAGTGGACTTTCTGGATAAAACTTTCATTTAATACTTCGGCCAATAATTTTGCACGTGTTTACCTGGTTTCGGATCAGGAAAACCTCGAAGGGCCCCTTAATGGTTATTATTTGCAAATTGGTGGAACCAATGACAGCATCGGACTTTTCAAACAATCAGGTATTGAAAGTGAGCTGATTTTAAATGGGCAAAATGCCTATACCGGAAGTTCAACCAATACCTTTCGAATAAAAGTAAACAGGGATCAGGAAGGTTTATGGGAGTTATTTGCCGATTCGGAAGGAGGGAATAATTTTCAGACGGAAGGATCTGTTTTTGATGATAGCTTCATTTCCACAAATTGGTTTGGCGTATTTTGCCAATACACCGCCAGCAATGCCACCAAATTTTATTTCGACGACTTTTATGTGGGGCCAGCCATTCAGGACACGGTTCCGCCAGAAATTCAATCTGTTTCCGTTTTGTCAAATCAATTACTGGATGTTTATTTTTCAGAATCGTTAACTGAAAATTCTGCCCAAAACGCTGGTAATTATATGGTAAGTAATGCTGTTGGCAATCCGGCAACTGCTATCTTGGATGAGAATGATCAAAGCCTGGTTCACCTGACATTTGAAAATACTTTTGAGATTGGGCAAAACTGGCTTTATGCAGAAAATATTGAGGATTTGGCTGGCAATACCCTGGAAATTGATTCGCTGGCTTTTAACTATTTCGAAGGCGAAACACCAGAACCGGGAAGTGTTTTGATTACAGAAATTATGGCGGATGTTGACCCGCAACCCGCAGGTTTGCCCGCTGCGGATTATATTGAACTCTTCAATCATACCAATGAAATAATTGATCTAAACGGCTGCACCCTAAAGCCCCGCGATTCAGCTGACCCGATCCTGTTTGAGACCGGGATAATTTTACCGGATAGTTTTTTAATTGTAACGCATACTGCTGATGCCGCTTCATTTTTGCCCTATGGAAATGTTGTGGGTTTACCCGGATTTTCGCTAAATAATGAAGGAACCATCGTTTTAAGAAATGCCAATGGCGAGCTGCTGCATACGGTAAGTTACACCAAAGAATGGTACAAAAGTGAAGAAAAGCAGGAGGGAGGCTGGGCACTGGAAATGATCGACCCATCCAAACCCTGCGCTGGGATTGATGACTGGATAGCTACCGCTGAAGTAGCAGGAGGCACTCCCGGCAAAACCAACACTGCCAACGGAAACATTTATGCTGTTCCTCAAATTGATTTGGTACAAATAACCGGTCCGAACGAAATACTGCTGAAATTTAATCATGATATGGATAGTTTGAGCATTATTAATTTGGGTGCATATCAACTTGCTGATGCATCCCTGATGCCGGTTTCGGCCATTTGTTCTGAAATTCATTTCAGCCAGGTTTTGCTCAACTTTGATTTTACTTTTGAGGAAAACGTAGTTTATACCCTGATTTTTACCGATACCTTGTTTAATTGTGCAGGTGATTTTATCGAAGCTGGTAAAACTATGGAAATGGTTCGCCCTTCAAATGCAGAACCATGGGATATTGTAATCAATGAAATCATGGCTGACCCTGATCCTCCGGTTGGTTTACCTGAGTATGAATTTATTGAGATCTTCAATACTACTGAAAAATTCCTGGACATAAATGACTGGATTTTACTGGTGGGGACGGTTGAGAAAAATATTCCGGATTTTATCATTGAACCCGGCGAATATGTGCTTTTTGCCGATGATGATGTTAGCTGGCTTTTTGAGATGTTTGGGCATACTGTAGGTTTCAGCACGCTCGGATTGACCAATGGCGGCGCTTCTATTTCTTTAATGAATGGGAATGACGAACTGATCAGTACTGTAACTTATAACAACAATTGGTTTGCTGATGATGAAAAAGCCGAAGGAGGCTGGTCGCTTGAACAGATTGATCCTTATAATCCCTGTGCCGGGGCTGACAACTGGAGCGAATCAATTGCAGCAGAAGGCGGTACGCCTGGTAAACTCAATTCGGTGGATGGCGATAATCCAATAGATCCCGTATTTATAAGTGTGGTTTCAATTTCAGAACAGGAAATCAAATTAACATTCAACCAGGTTATGGATCCAGTTTCAATATTAAATCCGGAGGCTTATTTTGTGGATCATACTGTCGGAAACCCTGCCCAGGTTATTGCCGGCGATTCGATCGGTTATTCCGTGATATTGACTTTTTCGGAACCTTTACTTTACGCAAATATTTATGAATTGAGAACAGAGCTTCCTATTTATAACTGCCGCGGATTGGAAATGCAAACGGGAACAACCATTCAGTTCGGGATCA
>JAGQVE010000016.1 GCA_020438105.1 Bacteroidales bacterium | reverse complement strand
CTATGAATTTAAATCATTTGATAAACCTGAAAAAAGGGATACCATTTCCAACATAGAAAAAAACAATACCCTGTTCAAGGCATTTCATTTTGTTCCGGGACAGGAACTGCATTTTAAAGTAAAAACCGAAAATGAATCGGAACGCGAAATAAAGTGGCTGGTAGACACTGATATATACAACAATAGCTATTTATACGAAAAGTCAAGTAACTCACTTGCATATTTTAAAAACGAAGGCAATATTCACTATTTCACCCATTTTGAGGGAAACCGGAAATCATTGCTATTTTGGTTTTACCTGGGTGCTTATAAGGTGCCTTGCGGTTTTTACAAAAACCTTCAAATTACTGACACTTATCCCATCCATTTATTAAACAAACGAGCATTGATATTTTTGCAGGATTTTATTGCTCCGTTTTACATGTTTATAAAATCAGAATATGAGATGGAGTTTACACGATTGAAAGACAATTTAACTGACAGCACCATTCAATTTATTAGCAGTTCAAAAGTAAAACTGGGAAATAATATCAGCCGCGAATTAAACTTCGAGTTTGAAATTGAATCGAACAGGATAAAGAAATTCGTGGTGATCGACGAGAACAAAACAATTGAAGCGACAGAGGTCAGTACAGAAAATCAATAAAAATGAATGGCATTATCAAACAGGTAAATAAATACAATTCAGGATCGGTATTGCCTGTATTGGTTTGTCTGCTTGTGCTTGTCAACCTGAGTAAAGGGTTAATGGGGCAGAATGCCAATTATGACTATAAAACTGTGGATGAAAAAACCCTGGAGTTATACAATGAAAGCCGGTGGGATTATTTAATTTTTTATGGCGAAGAAGCCATTAAAAACGGACAGGATTATTATTATTTAAGGTTACGAATCGGAATTGCATATTATAACCAAACTAACTATTTTATGGCTGTTGTTCATTTTGAAAAAGCCTTTACTTATAACCACAATGATCCGGTGCTGCTCGAATACCTTTACTATGCTTATACCTTCATCAATAGGTCATTGGAAGCCAGAAAGCTGATTCCATATTTTTCTGAAACCTTATTGGAAAAAACCGGTGAAAAAAAATCCGATATCATATCTGACGTAGCTGTAAATACAGGTTTTGTACTAAGTAATAACGTTAATAAAAATGAGATCAGGGAGCAAAATAAAAAGCAGGATTCCAGCTATTTTGAGCAAACTTTAAACGGCAACAAATTATTGATCCAAGTTGATTTAGGACTAAATCTTTCAAAAAAAATAAAGGCTAAAATCAGTTATTTAAATTTAAATACAAACAAACTTCAGCAAGTTCGAACTTCTGAACTTACTATTACCGGAACATATACCCAGGTTATTCCACCTGCCATTTATCAGGGCAATATTTATTCATACGATATCAGCCTGAATAATTTAAAATACACCATGAACCAGCATGGCATTTATGGATCGGTGAGCTACAATGCAGGACATGGAATTATTATTTCTCCGGCTTGTAATTTTTTAAATATAAGCTACGATAATTTGGTGACCAACTTTACGGAAGAGTTATATTTGGCTCAACCCTGGCACACCGATGAATCCAGCACTATGGTGTATACTGTTGCAAAAAAAGATACTTCATTCAGCAACTACATTACTTCGTTGAATATCTCAAAAACAGTCAATACAAACATCATTGGTTTCACAGGGAGTTATTCAAATTTAAATGGGCTCACTCAATATCAAGGCGATTTAAGTTTATCCTGGTTTCCCGGAGGGAACTTAAATTTTTACGGAACGTCGAGGCTTACAGGTGCATTTGAGCAGGAAAACCAAAAGTTGAGGTTTCTATTCTATCAAAGCCTGGGTTTTAAACTTAGCGAAAAATTGTGGGCAGAAATTTACGGGACCTTTGGTGAAATGGTCAATTTCAACGAAGCAAATGCTTACGTTGTATTTAATTCGGGGGATATTCTGAAGTTCAGGGCAGGAGTTAATTTCATTGTACCTTTGTCATCAAAGATTCAACTATCAATAAGATATTATTTATCGTCGCATCAGGGTTACGCCGTAAGCGGATATAATCCTGAATCATTTACGGTATCAACAATTAAATATGAAAATCAATTATTCTTAGGAGGTATATCATGGAAACTATAAAAAAATCACTGGCAATTTTGATAATCATTCTGAGCGTTTCATGGTCAGCAAAATCACAGGATTATAGCGCTATACAAAAAGCGTTTAAACAAAGTTATCAATTCGAGTATTCAGGTGAATACGTTAAAGCCATTGAATCTCTGAAAAATGTATATGCTGAAGATTCGTATGAGTTAAATCTGCGGCTGGGATGGCTGCATTATATGGCTGGATATTTTACCGAGTCACTGGCATATTATCAGCGTTGCATCGACTTAAAACCTTTGTCACTCGAAGCAAAGTTTGGTTATGTATATCCTGCATCGGCTATTGGTAATTGGGAACAGGTAAAAAAACAATACAACGACATTTTAGCTATTGATCCACAAAACACCACAGCAAATTACCGCTTAGGAAGTATCTATTATGGAAACGAGGATTACACTACTGCCCTTGGATTTTTTGAAAAGGTAGTTAATCTTTACCCGTTTGATTATGATGGATTGATCATGTTTGCATGGACCAATTTAAAATTGGGTAAATTGCGTGAAGCAAAGGTGTTGTTTAACAAAGTTTTGATGTACAAACCTGATGATTCATCAGCCCTTGAAGGATTGAGTGTAATTAATTAATTGTTAGGGCTCCCACAGCACCCCTTTTTTAATAACCCTGGCAGGATTTCCGGCAATCACCTGGTTTGATCCGGGGATGGCTTTGTTCAGCAATGTTCCTGATCCAATAATCACCTGGTTACCTACCTTACTGCCCTTCAGGATAGTTGTCCGCATCCCGATCCATACATCATCCCCGATTTTAATATCTGAAGTGGGGTTAAGTAATTTACCATCCATTGTTTTTATCAGGTGGAAATCATTGTCCATTAAAATAGTTTCCCATGAAATTCGAACATTATTTCCGATGCTGACTTTTTTGTAACAGATAACAGAACTATCGGGCGAAATACGAAAGCCGTCGCCTATACGTAATTCTGCATTTTCAGCAACACTTACCCTGGATCCGAATTTAAAGAGGGCGCCACCATTGAAAACAATGGTACCCCTAACTTCCCATAATACCCTATGATACTTTTTATCAAAAATACCTACCTCTCCATATCCAATTCGTATCATGCCCGTTTTTATAGGGCCATTAATTTGTATTGAACCTTTAGCAGAAATTAACTTTGTACGAAAGCTCACAAAAACAGGAAAACGAATGGCATGCCTGAACGGAAAATATTTAAAATTGAAATAAATACTTTTATGATTGAAATATGTTATGGCTTTAAACAATTCTTGCAGGGTCATTATTTACCTCCGGTATTTTTTTCATTGGGCACCAGTATCAAACGTCACTTTATAATCTCTGAATTCATCAGCATATTTCATTATCACTGATTTGAATCCTTTACTTTGCATTTGCATGGGCATTATGTCAGGTACAGGGTTCCCTTCAATAACAACAGGTCCGGTATTAGTGATGGCTATGTCCCATGAAATAACAAAAAAATAATTCAGGTTTCTATGCAAATTTATACAAAGATCCCTTACTTCGTCCATATAAGGCACCTCGAATCCAACAATAGGTATTCCTGAATCAGGATGATGGGAATAAAATCGGGGAGGATAACCCCACTGACTGCCTTTAAAGTTTAACTTATTATCCATTCCCACACCCGATTGCAAATTGCCGCCGGAAGCATTATCAACAAAATTCTGATTTATCCCAATTCTAAGTATTGCCGCTAATACTGAGGGCTCCCTTCCGTTGGTGAGTGTGATCACCCGCAGGGTATTTGCACACCAGGGATTCATTCTGTTAAGTTCATCATGCTGTTCAATCGTATCCTGTAAAATATATTTTCCGCCTGTAACCTGCTTTTTAAATTGTTCCACAGAAGTTATTTCTCCGTTCATTTTCAAGGTTCCATTTTCCACCTGCAACCTGAATACATTTTTTCCACCCCACGAATAAACCAACTTACAATACACATCCATTTCATGTTTAAGAATTTCATCAAGGGGCTTTTTTGAATTACTACCGTGTAAAAACAGTTCATAATTTTCTATCATTCCAACAACCTCAGGAGTAGGGAAATTTAAACCTTTAAGAAAAGTGTCAAAAATAAATTTATCTTCAAGCAGGGGATAAAAATAAGCCGTATCAAGTTGTTTTCGGATTTTTACAAATTGCGGATGATAAATATAGTCATCCATTTTACTCCCTTTTTTATATAAGCCAAAAACATAGAAATAATAAAGTTTCCCTTGGTTAAGCACCAGCCATTTGATCAAATCAAAAAATACCCGGATTACACTATTATTTTCAGGATCCCGTTTAAAAAGGGCACTAATAAGTTTGATTTTCTTGTTCAAGATTCAGACAGATTGTTACTTTCCCACATATTTTTAGAAACCAGTTATACCATACGAAGAAAAGAACCCTTGGTTCGGTTAGTTGCCGAAATTATAAATCACCCAATACAGATACTGATATAGCCAACTTATTCAGAGATAACTATAACCAAAGTTAATCATAATGCAAAAGTGCAGTCCATTAAAAGTTTAATGGATAATAATACGCCCGGGGCTTAACAATCCTCACGTTTGATGGTTAATATTTAAGTTGCTTGATTATAAATTTGATTAAATTTATCCGACACAAAATAAAAACTGACCTATGAAAAATCTGACCCTGTGCGCATTGTTATCCTTTATTTTAATTTCAAATTGTTTAAATGCACAAAACGACCTGGTATATCAGGTTCCGCCAAAAGCCATAGCAGATTTGGTTCAGGCGCCGCTTACACCTGCTGTTTCAATTAATCCCGAAGGCACCTGGATGGCTTTGCTTGAACGTGCCGGTTTTCCTTCTATTGAGGAACTTGCCCAGCCTGAATTAAGAATTGCCGGATTACGTATCAATCCACGTACTAACGGTCCCAGCCGATCTTCAAGCTACCGCAACATGGTTTTTAAAAGTGTTTTAAATGGTCGTGAAGTGGCTGTTACAGGCCTCCCCGAAAAAGCTCAAATTGAAAACGTAAGCTGGTCGCCAAATGGTGAAAAAATTGTTTTTACAATTAATAAAATGGATGGAATTGAGCTATGGATTGCCACCATCAATGATGGAAATGCAAAAAAACTTACCGAAGCCATCATCAATGATGCAATGGGAGGCCGTCCTTACCAGTGGATTGGCAGCGGTAAATTGCTCTACAAAGCTGTGTTGCCTGACAGGGGAGATGCACCCGAAAAACCACTCGCCCCTGCAGGGCCTGTAATTCAGGAAAGTGCCGGTAAAAAAGCGCCGGTACGAACCTACCAGGATCTGCTTCAAAATCCTTATGACGAATCCTTGTTTGATTATTACGCCACATCGCAGTTATACCTTATTAACCTCAAAACATCGGAAAGTAAGGCTTTTGGAGAGCCGGGAATTTTTAGTCAGTTATCACCCTCTCCCGACAAGCAATATATTTTCATAACTCGCATTGAACGCCCCTTCTCATATATTGTACCTTATAGCCGCTTTGCCCAGCAAGCAGCGGTGTATGATATGGATGCCAAACTGGTAAAAGTAATTGCTGACATCCCCGTGTCAGAAAATATCCCCAAAGGTTTTGGAGCAGTCCGGACCGGCCCCCGCAATTTTACCTGGCGAGCCGATAAGCCTGCTACACTGTATTGGGTGGAAGCCCAGGATGAAGGCGACCCCAACATTGAAACTGATATTCGTGACCGGGCATTTTATTTGGAAGCTCCGTTCAACGGCGAAAAGCAGAGTGATATTCCATTCAGTTTGCGATCAGGAGGAGTTACCTGGGGCACGGATGAACTTGCCATTGCCTATGAATGGTGGTGGAATACCCGGCAATTAATTACCAGTGTATTTATGCCGGGTAATCCGGAAAGCAAAACAGTTATTTCAGAACGTTCTTACGAAGATGCTTACAACGATCCTGGTAATTTCCAAACTCATCAAAATGAATATGGTGAAGAGGTATTATTAACTGACAATTCAGGAAATAATCTGTATTTGATCGGAACGGGAGCTTCACGTGAAGGAAATCGACCTTTTGTGAGAGAATTCAATATTAAAACTGGCAAAACCAAAGAACTATGGCGCTCCGAAGCTCCTTATTATGAATACCCTTACCAAATCATCAACCTGAAGGATATGCTGGTGATCAGTCGACGTGAATCAAAAGAAGAGCCACCCAACTACTTTTTACGGGATATGAAAAAAGGCAGGCTCAATCAACTTACTTTCTTTGAAGATCCCTATCCGGCACTTAAAGGCGTTGAAAAGCAGGTGGTTCAATATAAACGTGAAGATGGGCTGGATTTGAAAGGCGACCTTTATTTACCCGTTGGTTATACTAAAGAAGAGGGGCCATTGCCGGTAATTATGTGGGCATACCCGGCGGAGTTTAAAAGTTCGGATGCCGCCGGTCAGGTTCAGGGCTCTCCCTATGAATTCATTCGCTTGGGCTGGTGGTCGCCACTCTATTTTATAACTCAGGGATATGCTGTTTTTGACGATCCCAGCATGCCGGTAGTGGGCGAAGGTGATGAAGAACCCAATGACACTTTTCGTGAGCAACTGGTGATGAATGCCAAAGCTGCTATCGACAAGCTGGACGAGATGGGTGTGGGTGATCCGGAAAGGGTTGCCATTGGTGGTCACAGCTATGGCGCATTTATGACGGCCAATCTGTTGGCTCATTCCGACCTGTTTGCTGCCGGAATTGCAAGAAGCGGCGCTTACAACAGAACGCTGACACCCTTTGGCTTCCAGGCTGAAGAAAGAACTTACTGGGATGCCCCGGAGATATACTATGAAATGTCGCCCTTTATGCATGCCGATAAAATCAATGAGCCTCTGCTGATGATCCATGGTGAGGCCGATAATAACTCAGGAACATTTCCCATGCAAAGCGAACGCATGTTTGCAGCCATGAAAGGGCTTGGCGGAACTGCCCGCCTGGTAATGCTTCCTCATGAAAGCCACGGATATCGTGCTGAAGAATCAATCCTGCACATGCTATGGGAAATGAATGAATGGCTGGATAAATATGTAAAGAATAAGGAATAAATTGTTTAATTTTAAAAGCCTTTAATTCTAAAATCAAATGTCATGAAAAAATGGATTCTCCTTTTTGCAATGGCAGTTGCTTTGATGCAATTTGCCATGGGTCAATCTGTCGTTTTCCATAAAACTTATAACCTGGGGCCGGGTTTATCAGCCAATGATATAATTCATACAACTGACGGAACCATTTTGCTCACCGGAACAATGGACAATGCAGATGAAATAAATAATCTCCTGGTTTTCGCTGTAGATGAAAACGGTGATTCACTATGGACTAAAACTTATGGAGGTGACTCAACTATGCGGGGAATTAAGTTTACGGCATTGTCTGACGGGAACTATATCATCGGAAATCAGTTTGGAGTTAATGCGAACATATTAAAGATCAATCCTCAGGGCGACTCCCTGTGGAGTGCCACATTTCCTGCAGAATATGGAAGTGAATGTTCTGGTCTTCTTGAGCTCGAAAACGGAGATTTTATAGCGATGCAAAGGGTTTTTCTGCTTCCGACTTCCACCTATTTTTTGCGCACCAATTCCGAAGGTGAGATCCTTTGGTCAGTGCTTTCAGAATATGGTGAAACCAATTTTCTGACTTCAAGCAATGAGGGAGGATTTATTGCAACAGGCTCCAATGGCATGGCCATGTATATGCACAGCATTTTTCTGGAATATGATCAGGATGGTAATTTGATCACCGATGTTATTTATGATGATTTTGAAGGCATTTCAAATGGCGCAGATCAATCACCGAATGGAGACTTCTTTTTGGGTGGTTTTGAAAGTATCAATTATTATTATTATGCCAATATCATTAAAACCAACTCGTTGGGTGAGTTCCTCTGGAATAAAACCTATTCTGAGATTTCTCCTTCCTGGTTCATTACCACAAACACCTACGGAGAAGACACCATCCTGGCTTGCGGATTTGAAGATCATAAGCTTTTTGTGGTTTCAATTGATGGTGAAGGATCCCTTATCAACGATTTAATCATTGATGATTATGAAGTTTATTTTACATCTTCAGCAATCATACAAGATCAGTATCTTTATGTATCGGGGTATTGTTATAATTGGGGAGATAGCGACCGGCTATTTCTCATAAAAATAGACCTGGATGATTTCGTATCGGGCATAAGAAATACAACGTTAAACCAGCAAATCGCAGTTTTTCCAAATCCTGTTAAAGAAAAGCTCAATATCAAGATCCCTGTGAATCAATCAGCCAGCATTCATTGTAATATTTTGGATAGCAACGGCAAATCCATAGAAAGCTGGAGTGAAACTTCCCCGGGAATAGTGCAGCATGATGTATCCGATTATAATCCTGGAATTTATTTTCTGCAAGTCATAAATGAAAACTCAAGCATAACCAAAAAGTTTATCATTACAAGATAACCCATTGGAATCATAAATTTTTCAAACAACCGTCTACTGCAATTGTTGTAGTAATTTTGCAGTTATGACAAATTTTAAATCAAAAGTTGTAAAAGTTGGTAATCTGGCTATTGGAGGCGACAACCCGGTTCGGGTACAGTCCATGACTTCCACCAATACACTCGATACGGAAGCCACCGTAGCGCAATCCATCCGCATGATTGAAGCCGGATGTGAATTGGTGCGCATCACCGCTCCCGGCGTTAAGGAGGCTGAGCATCTGAAAGTAATCAAAGATGTCCTGCGTAAACAGGGATACGAAACACCCATCATTGCCGATATTCATTATAAACCACAGGCCGCTGAAATAGCTGCTCAATATGTTGAAAAAGTAAGGATCAACCCCGGTAACTATACCGACCGCAAAAAAGGCAGATTAAATTTTACCGATGAAGAATATCATGCTGAGCTGAAAAACATCCGAACAAAGCTTAAACCCCTGATAGAGTTATGTAAAAAACACAAAGTAGCCATGCGCATTGGTAGTAATCATGGTTCCTTGTCGGAGCGGATCCTATTAAAATACGGCGACACACCCAAAGGCATGGTAGAATCGGCTATGGAATTCATCAAAATCTGTGAGGAATTTGATTTCAGGGAAATTATATTAAGCATGAAAGCCAGCAATGTGAGGGTGATGGTGCAAGCCAACCGGCTTTTGGCAAAACGGATGCAGGAAGAAAATATGAACTATCCCATCCATCTGGGGGTAACAGAAGCCGGTGATGCTGAAGACGGAAGGATGAAATCAGCAGCCGGGATAGCACCTTTGCTTGAGGATGGAATTGGAGACACCATTCGTGTATCGCTCACTGAAGAGCCTGAGTTTGAAATTCCTGTAGCTTTAAGTTTGGTAAAGAGGGCCAATCAGAGACGAAGAAAAAACCCTGAATCCGAAGAGGTTAAATTGCCCTTTGATCCCCTAAACTATGTACGAAGAAAAACAGAAAAGATTGATTTGATGGGTGGAGAACAGGTTCCCGTTGTAATTTTGAATACTTCAGCAATTTCAGTTGACTACCACCGGGATTATTCACCGGATTATCTTTTTAATTTGAATACCGGCCTTTTTGAATCTACTACCTCCCAATTCAAAATAAAACCTGTGTTTATCGATTCATTAAATGCCATAAAAAATTACCTGGGCACCAACCCAGTTCAGGCACCTATCATTTTCAGCCTGGATAAAGTTAATAGGTTAAATAACATTTATGAATGGTTTCATGAACTGGATAAAAACAATCATCGGGCTCCTGTGATTCTGAAAAAGAGTTATGGATATAACGAAACCGGGGAAATGCTTTTAAAAGCGTCATCGGACATGGGTTACTTTCTGGTGGACGGCCTGGCTGATGGAATCTGGTTAAGTTCCAAAACCACAGATGAGGTAAAGCTTTCAGAAATCGCATTTGGCATTTTGCAAGCCACAAGATCGCGCATTTCAAAAACCGAATACATCGCATGTCCTTCTTGTGGCAGAACCTTGTTCAATATTCAGCAAACGCTGCAGGAGATCAAAGGCAAAACAAATCATTTGAAAGGGATCAAAATTGGCGTAATGGGATGCTGCGTAAATGGTCCGGGCGAAATGGCTGATGCCGATTATGGATATGTTGGTGCCGGGCGTGGTAAAATCACGCTTTATAAAGGCAAAAAGATCATGAAAATCGGGATCGCTGAAAATGAGGCAGTAGGAGCGCTTATTGAATTGATAAAAGATAACGGTGACTGGAAAGAATGATTTAATTATTTTTACCGATTGATTTTCAGATAAAATAAATCTTAAAAAATCGAGTTTTTTACTTTACATTTTTATCCCGAAAAATATGAATATTAAGGCGAATTTTACCCTCATACTTTTAATATCTCTTTTATTCACTCAACTCCTGCCGGCCCAGGAAATTGCCATAGGCGAATGGCGTGATCATTTACCCTACCAAAGTGCCATATCGGTAGCTTCAAATAATGAACGCGTTTATTGCGCAACTGAATATGGGATTTTTTATTTCGACAAGGCAGATAACAGCCTGAACCGCTTAACACGCGTTCAAGGTTTGTCGGATATAGGCATTTCAAAAATCGGATACAATACGCAGGTACGCACCCTGGTTGTTGCTTATCAAAATACCAACATCGACCTGATCAAAGGAAACACGATTATCAACATGCCCGACATCCTTTCCAGCAGTGCAATCACACCTGAAGAAAGGGCCATCAACGAAATGATTTTTATCGACAACCTGGTTTATCTCTCCTGTGGTTTTGGAATAGTAGTAATTGACCTTGAAAAGGAAGAGGTTAAAGATACCTGGTATATCGGGCCAAATGGATCGCACTTAAAGGTAAACTCGCTCACATTTAGCGACAATCAGTTTTTTGCAGCTACCGATGAAGGAATTTACTTTGCCGACAGATCTGATCCAAACCTGGCCTATTTTGGCGCCTGGTCGAAAGATGAAACACTGCCCGAACCCAACGAAAAATACAGCCACATTGCATGGTATCAAAATGTCCTGGTAACCTCAAAATATTCGGATGAATGGGGAAATGATACCGTGATGGCAAAACGTAATGATGTATGGGAAAAACCCGAAGAATTCAGCAGTAATAATGATGTTTGGGCCATTAAAGTTTTAGATAATAAATTTCATGTTGTTCAGCGGTATTCCGTAAGGATTTATGATGTCGATCTTAATACTGACAATGTAATCTGGACCTATGGCTCCTCGTCACCGGTTCCCAGAGATGTGGATTTTGATAATTCAGGATTGTGGATTGCTGATGAAAGAGCCGGACTTGCTTTTGAAATCGGTTATGCCAATTTTTCATTCTATTATCCCAACGGGCCTGCCCTGTCGGAAGTTTATGCAATGGATATGGAAGGTGAAGATTTGTGGGTTGTTCCTGGTGGCAGAGACTTAAGCTGGGGCAACCTTTGGAAAAGGTCAAATATATTTTCATTTGTTAACGGATCGTGGAAATCATTCAACAATATTTCAGAGGGGTGCGAACCCCTCGACAGCATTCGTGATCTGTTAACTGTTAAAATCAACCCATATAACAAAAAGCAGGTATATATCGGGTCATGGTATCAGGGTCTTATTGAGTTTGATAATAATACTTTCAATACCATTTATTCACCCTTGAACAGTTCGCTGGAGTATAAAACCAATCAAGGTCCACCGGTTTGTAAAATAGGAGGTTTGGCCTTCGATAACAATGGAAACCTTTGGATGACAAACTCTGGAGCCAATAATATTTTAGCTGTAAAAATCAACGAAGGTGCTTCATCTTCCTGGCGTTCTTTCTATCTTGGCTCACAGTCCAGCGGAAAAGATATCGGTGAATTGATAATCGACAGTTATGGTCAAAAATGGATCATGTGGAGGCAGGGATATTTGATTGTTTTTAACGATAATGACACCCCAAACAACCCATCCGATGATAATGTGAAACACCTTTCGAGTTCGCAGGGAAACGGGGGTATTCCTGGTTCAAAGGTTTATAGTGTAGCTGAAGATCTGGACGGAGAGATGTGGATAGGAACCGATGAGGGAATTGCCGTTATTTACTCACCGGAAAACGTTTTTTCACAATATAGTTTTGATGCACAGCGCATTTTAATCCCACGAAATGATGGTACCGGACTGGCGGATATTTTACTCGAATTTGAAACCATAACAGCCATTGCGGTTGATGGTAATAACAATAAATGGATAGGCACCGACCGTTCAGGTGTATATCTTATTTCAGCTGACGGTCTGGAAGAGATACACCATTTTACAACTGACAACAGTCCCCTTCTTTCTAATAATATTACCGATATCGAGATCAACAATGTAACCGGTGAGGTATTTTTTGGCACGGCCGATGGCATCGTTTCCTTTAAGGGAACAAGCACCGTTGGAGGGAAAACCAACTCGGATGTTTACGCATATCCCAACCCAGTTCGACCGGGATACACCGGACCAATAGCTATTAAAGGGCTGGTAAATAATGCCAACTTTAAAGTTACCGACATTAGCGGATCGCTGGTATATAGCGGACGCGCCGAAGGCGGGCAGGCAATTTGGCCGGGAACCAATTTTACTGGCCGCCGCGTGCAGTCGGGCGTTTACCTGGTTTATGTTACTGATGATACCGGTACCGAAAAAATGGTGACCAAAATTTTGTTTATCAATTGATACAATGTTACAAACCACGCGTGGCATTGTTTTCAGAACGGTAAAATATTCCGAATCAAGTATTATTGCTAAAATCTATACCGAAGCCTTCGGGATGCAATCCTTTATGGTGAGAGGTTTGCGGAGCAAAAAATCTACTTTAAAACAGGCCCTTTTTCAACCCTTCAACCTGGTTGAAATTGTTGCTTATCACCGTTCAAATAAGGAAATCCAGACTTTAAAAGAAATTAAAATTGCCCATCCTTTTTCAAGCATTCCCTTAAATATTCGTAAATCAACACAGGTTTTGTTTTTAAATGAAGTGCTGAACCAGGTAGTGCGTGAGGAGGAACCAAATCCCGGCCTGTTTGAATTTTTGTTTGAGTCATTCAAACATCTTGAAAATCTGGATCAAAACATAGGTTTGTTCCACAAGGTTTTCCTTATTCAGCTAACCCAATATTTGGGATTTTTCCCCAGAGATAATTATGCCGAGGATTTCCCCTACTTCATCCTGGAAGAGGGCAGTTTCAGCAACCTCGACGGACCGGCAAGCCTGGTGAGCGAAAAGCCCTTCGGGAACTATATTTCCATGCTGATCCGTACTTCGGTTTTTGATTGCCACAAAGTGAAAATTCCGGGGTCGGACCGCAACCGGTTGCTGGAGATCATCCTGGATTATTATCGCTATCACATTCCCGATCTGCGCGAATTTAAATCACACAAGGTTTTGCAGCAGGTGCTCACTTCGTGAAAGTTTAATCAGGAAGGTCGGCAAATTCAAATTTAAAAAGCTGCTGCATTTTGGTGGATAGCACCTTTTTCACTTCCTCAAAATCGAGTTTTTTACCCAGCTCTTTTTCCATGCTTGTAACTCCCTTATCCACAAATCCACAGGGATTGATGAAATGATAATAATTCAAATCAGTATTGACATTAAAAGCAAATCCATGCATGGTAACCGAGCGGCTCACCTTTACACCAATGGCACAAACTTTCCGGGTCCTTCCCGGCAGGTTCACATCCAGCCAAACACCGGTAGCACCATCCAGCCTGCCGGATTCAATACCATATTCATGAAGTGTTTGAATGATCGCCTCTTCCATGAGGTGAACATATTGTTTTACGCCAAGTGAAAATGCTTCCAGGTCGAAGATGGGATAACCAACAATTTGTCCGGGTCCGTGATAAGTGATATCGCCACCCCTGTCAATTTTAAAAAACTGCGCCCCTTTTTGTCTGAGGAAATTTTCATCCACCAGCAGGTTTTGCTGTTTGCCGCTTTTGCCCAGGGTGTAAACATGCGGATGTTCCACAAAAAGTAAAAAATTGTAATTCACCGTTTGTTCGCAAACCGGCAGGTTTTGGTTAAACGCCTTGATCTCCTGAATCTGGTCCAGCAACTTTTTCTGCAGGTCCCAGGCTTCGGCATAATCCATTGCGCCCAGATCCTGAAAGATCACCTTTTTTAAAATTCCCGTTTCTTTAACCTCTTCCATCTGTTTACTTAACGTGACGTTCGGCATGGTAGGATGAACGCACCAGCGGACTGCTTTCGATGTGCCTGAATCCCTTTCGGATGCCCTCTATGCGGTATTTTTCAAATTGCTCCGGAGTAACAAACTCTTTCACCGACAAATGGTGCCTGCTGGGTTGCAGATATTGCCCGATGGTAAAGACCTCTACGCCTCTTTGGCGCACATCATCCATGGTTTCCAGTATCTCGGCTTCGGTTTCACCCAGTCCCACCATGATACCGGTTTTGGATCGGATGCCTGATTTAACGATATATTCCAAAACATCCAGACTTCGTTCATAACGTGCCTTGCTCCGAATGATCGGGGTGATCCTTCGCACCGTTTCCAGGTTGTGTGAGATCACTTCCGGTTTTGCATCGATCACTTTTTGGATCAATTCGGTGTTTCCGTCAAAATCCGGAATGAGTGTTTCAATGGTCGTGTCGGGGTTTACTTC
Source organism: Bacteroidales bacterium (assembly GCA_020438105.1). Lineage (GTDB taxonomy): Bacteria > Bacteroidota > Bacteroidia > Bacteroidales > JAADJA01 > JAADJA01. Next base: position 67,114 of record JAGQVE010000016.1, on the reverse strand, counting down.
TTTAATTTTTTTAATGGTCAAAGCCCAGATCTCGGCCCCGCCGTCATCCAGGTCATCCCTATCTACCGAAGTGATGACCGCATGTTTCACACCCATCTTATTGATCGATTCGGCCACCCGGTCGGGTTCGTTCCAGTCGGCCGGAAGCGGCCTGCCGGTTTTAACATTACAAAATTTACAGGCCCTTGTGCAAATATCTCCGAGTATCATCAAAGTGGCAGTTCCTACGCCCCAGCATTCGGCCATGTTGGGGCAATGGCCGCTGGTACAGATGGTGTGCAACTTGTTTTTTTCAACTATCTCCCGGACACCAATATATTGTTTGCCTACCGGCACTTTTGTTTTTAACCAATGTGGTTTTCTGGTACTTATCTCACCCATATCCAATCAATTCATTTATGCAGCAAAATTAGCTGTAATTTCTTTTAAAAGACAACCCTATAACGAAAGGCTGTGTCTCTTATTGGTAATATGCTATATTTGTATATTATTCAATCATTTAAACAATAAACTATGAGAAAATTTACTTTACTGCTCGCCATGTGCTTTGCAGCTTTCCTTTCATTTTCTCAAACAACGCTCACCACGGCAGTTGACTTTACAGCAACAAACACCGAAGGTGAAGAGTTCAATTTGTTTGAGATTCTCGACGGAGGTCAATACGTTGCGATTGACTTTTTCTTTACCACTTGAAGTTCGTGCCAGGCTACCGCTCCCTTGCTAAGCGAAGCCTACGAATTATTCGGCTGCAACACAGCTGATCTTTATGTAATAAGTGTTAATACAGGTGACACTGATGCAGAATGTATTCAGTTTGATCTGACTTATGGTGTGGAATTTCCGTGCATCAGTGGTGTTGAAGGTGGCGGAACTGCCATCAACAATACCTACAACATTGGCGCTTATCCCACTTATATCCTCATTGCTCCCGATAAGAGCATCGTTGAGCAGGATATTTGGCCGGTTCTGAGTACACAAACATTCATTGATGTTTTTGAAAGTCACAACCTGCAGCAGGCCGAATGTGGCGGTGTTTTAACTGCCGGATTCAGCTCTGATGTCACTGAATTGTGTCAGTACAACGCGGTAAACTTTACCGACAATTCGTTGGGAGATGTTACCGGCTGGTCATGGACTTTCGAAGGTGGCGACCCGGCCACTTCCACAGAAGCTAACCCGGTGGTTACCTATAACGAAACCGGTACTTTTGATGTGGAACTGGAAGTGACAGACGGAACCAATACGAGCAACATGATGCTGGAAGATTACATTACCGTGAATATGACACCTCCGGCCATGCTAAATGCTTTTGAAGATGTTTGCCTTGGATGGCCTGCATTTGAACTCACAGGAGGATCACCCGCAGGTGGTGTGTATGCCGGGCCAGGCGTGGAAGATGGTATGTTTTACCCGGATGTGGCAGGGTTGGGAACCCACACCGTTACCTACACCTATACCGCATCCAATGATTGTTCGAACACGGCTGAATCAACCATTTTGGTGGATCCCTGTACCGGGATAAACCAGCCACTTTCAAAGGTTGTAAACATTTATCCCAATCCAACCAAAGGATTGGTTGAGCTGGCTATCAGTCAGGAGGGAACCATGCAGGTTGAAGTGTATGATATTTCCGGTAAAACGATTTACAAAGAATCAATAAATGTTCATGGAACCTGCAGCTCTCAGATTGATCTGTCAGGCTATGAGGCAGGTTTGTATTTTTTAAGTATTCAAAGTAAAAATGAAAACCTCGTTCGGAAAATCAACCTGATAAAATAATTTACTATTTCTAAATAACTTAAACCCCGGCTTGTCCGGGGTTTTTTTATTCTCTTTGTTTTTCCATAGAAATGCCTTAAATTTATCAAAAAAATTATCATGGAACTTACATACCTCTGCCCCCACTGCCGGGGCGCCCTCAACGCTAAAAGAAACATCATCCTCGCTGCGCGCTGCGTAAAGGACAAAGAAAACAAAGGTTTGGTGCTACTTCATGAAGAGCTCGGAAATTACACCGTGGCTATGAGTTCCACCCTGCAAGCCGAAACCGGGGATGAATTTGATTTTAACTGTCCCATTTGCCATTCCAGCTTAAACTCACCCCAGGGTGAAGCGCTTGCCAGCATTGTACAAATAGCCAATGGTGAGGAAAGTAATATTGTGATGTCACGCATATTCGGTGAGCGCTGTACTTTCCAGATTGATGATAAAAAGAAAGTGAGATCTTACGGTGAGTCGGTGAGCAAATTCGTAGATCCTGACTGGTTCCTTTAACCCTGGTTTTGTTTCTCCTTCTGTTTTACATACAACTGATAGATCAAACCGTCGGTTAATCCTATTTTGGGCACCAGTATCGATTTTGCCCTTACAATCTCCATGATATAAATGAAAATTTTGGCAGCCGGAACAATTACGTCGGCCCGGTCGGGACGCAAACCCAGCTTATCAATTCGTGCATCGAGCGAAAATCCTTTCAGGTGATTATAACCTTCCAATAGTTTTTTATAGGTCAACACAAAAGTGGTGGCATTTCCATAAATCTTGTTGATCTTATTAATATTTCCGCCCGAGCCCACCAGGTTCATTTTACTGAAATAAGGTTTGAACTCCCTCAACCATTTTTCAAGCTCCTGCCACTCTTTCTTTTTCACCTTTTTCTTGAGCAGTCGCAGGGTGCCGATCTTAAACGATTTCACACCGATGATGCGGTTATTTTCGAGTATGGAAATATCGGTGCTTCCGCCACCCACGTCGATGTACATGGCTACTTTATCAGGATGGTGAAACCCGATTTTATTGGTTTTGCGAATGATATTTGCCTCTTCAATCCCATCAATCATGCGCACATCAAAACCCGCTTCTTTTTTAACCAGCTCCAGAATTTCACTGCCGTTATCCGCTTCGCGCATGGCAGCCGTAGCGCAGGCATCGTACTCCACAGGTTTATAAGCTTCAATGAGCAGGCGGAAAGCCTTAAGGGTTTTCACCAGCATTTCGGCTTTTTCATCCGAAATGTGATTGGTGGTGTAAACATCTTCGCCCAGCCGCGTTGGTATCCTGATGAGGCTGGCCTTTTCCACAAAAACTTCATTGTCGATTTCAAACACATTGGCAAACAACAAACGGGTGGCATTTGAACCGATATCTACAGCAGCATAAATCATAATTTCAGCTTTCTGATTGTTTGGGCCGGAAAATTAATAAAAATAACAGGGTATCTAAGAATCCGGAGCATCAGCTTATTAACTGTTTTCGATACGTTTCTGTTTAAAATAATCGTAAATCTCAAACTGAGCCCGCACCGGTTTTGTGGAATCGGTTTTACGATAACGGTTTACGAAGTCCTCACCACTGATCCTTGCTTTGCAATTATCATTTAGCTGAATTTGCACAATATCCCACAATTCCTGCTGAATATCTTTGTCGTTAATTGGAGTTAAAACTTCAATCCTGTGATCCAGGTTGCGGGGCATCCAATCGGCTGAACCGGTGTAATAGAGGTTTTCGTTGTTGTTGCAGAAAATGAAAATCCGTGAATGCTCCAGAAAACGGTCCACAATGCTGATCACTTCAATGTTTTCACTTACGCCTTTTATTCCGGGAATGAGCACACAAATACCACGCACCACCATCCTGATCTTCACACCCGCCTGAGAGGCCTGGTAAAGTTTGCGAATCATCTTTTTATCCACAATGCTGTTCAGTTTAAAAATCGCCCAGGCATCTTTTCCATTGCGCGCATTCTGGATTTCATGGTCGAGCATGCGCATGAAAAAATTCCGCGTATGGAAAGGTGATACCACCAGGTGTTTGAAGGTGGGTGGAACAAAACGGGCTTCGAACAACTGAAAAACCAGGTCAACCTCCCTGGTAATTTCCTGGTTTGCTGTCAACAGGCTGTTATCCACATAAACATTGGCTGTTGATTCATTGTAATTACCGGTGCTGATGTTGGCATAAAAAACATCCTGCTCTTCTTCGCACCTTTTTACCAAGATCAATTTTGAATGCACCTTATAACCAGGGATGGTGGGAACAATTTTTACCCCTTCATCATGCAGTTTGCCCGCCAGGGTGATATTAGCCTCTTCGTCGAAACGGGCCTGGATCTCAAGAAACACCGTAACCCGCTTTCCATTTCGGGCGGCATTCACCAGGGCATTCACCACATTGGAATATTTGGCAGCCCGGTAAAAAGTCATTTTAATCTCCGATACCTGCGGATCGATGGAGGATTCCCTCAAAAAATCGATGATATAATGAAACGACTGATAAGGAAAATGAAGCATGATGTCCTTTTCCTTCAACAGCGCAATGATGCTCTGATACCTCGGAATATCCTTGTGTTCGAGCCTGGGAAACGGTGGATAAAACAGCTCCGGTGGGCCCACTTTGGGGAAGGACATAAAATCCTTGAAATTATGATAACGACCGCCGCTACGCATATTATCGTCGTTGGATATCTTCAGTTTTTTAGTGATCTTTTTGAGTAATTTTCTGGGGATGTTGGCATCATAAACAAATCGAACAGGCACTCCCCTTTTTCGTTGTTTGAGGCTATCACTCATTTTTTCGAGGAAACTTTTAGATACATCATCATCAATATCCAGCTCCGCATCGCGAGTTATTTTTATGGTGTAGGCATTAAACTGATCATACCCGAATTTGGTAAAAATAAATCGCAGACAATACCGTATCACATCATCCAATAAAATGATGTAGTGTTTGTTGCCTTTCTGTGGTAAAATCACAAAACGTGAAACCGATTTCTGGGGTACTTTGATCAAGGCATAGGTCTCTTCAACAGAACCATCGGAGGTTTTTAATTCGATGGCGAGATAAATACTTCCGTCTTTAAGAGAGGTTAAATTTTGAAAACTATCCAGCATGATCGGGAAAATGTACTGCCTAAGTTCATCCCGGTAATAATTGGTAATAAATGAGATTTGGTCCTCATCGAGCTGGGTTTCATTGATCATATGGATATCATGTTTACCCAGTTCCTCCACGATTTTAAAGTAGGTTTGGGTAAATATGCGCTCCTGCTCGGCTACTATTTCTTTTATTTGGGAAAGCACTTCACGGGGGTCATCATCCCCAACTTTAATCCCGTCCGGAATGTTGAGCATGCGATTGAGGCTGGCTACCCTCACCCTGAAAAATTCATCCCGGTTGCTTGAAAAAATACCCAGAAATTTAATTCTTTCGATCAGTGGTGTTGCCGGGTCGGAAGCTTCCTGAAGCACCCTTTCATTAAAGTGCAACCAACTGATCTCCCTGTTTATGATGTGTTTTGAAATATGAATGGTTGATTGATTTGCCATGAACTTATTTTTTCAACTTCCTATTTTCTTTTTCTTGAAATATCGTCTCTTAGCTTTCGGGGTGAAATAACAAATTTTGTTTTCCTTGGAACTTCCAGAAAATTGGACCATGAATCGGTTTGAAACTCAATACAAACCACACCGGATGTTGGCAGGTTATCAATAGGTTTATCCATGAAATAATTGGCAAAATAGGTAAAAGTAGGATTGTGGCCAACCATCATCAGTGCCGACACATCATCCGACAAATCATAAAAGTGATTAAACAGGCTATCGGCATTACCATGATAAATATTTTTAGAGATGATGATCTTGTTTTCAGGATAGTTCAAGGCGTTGGCAATGATTTTAGCCGTTTCAAGTGCACGCTTCGCATGGCTTGATAAAATCAAGTCGACCCGGGTATTACGCTGTAGCAAATAGTCTACAATATATTTTGTTCGCTTTTTCCCTTTCTCAAGGAGCGGACGCTGATAATCTTCCAGTCCGGGGTGATCCCATGCTGACTTGGCATGCCTTACAATGAATAAAGATTTCATTTTAGATAGGTTTTGCATTCAAAAATAATGAATATCTGCATTTCATTTGCACTTAACACAAAGTAAACAATAACTTAAAACTACCTTAACAAGCAATTTTAATGAACCAATAAAACAAGAATTGCACTATTTGAGTTCAGGGAAGTTTATTTGATCAGTAACAACAAAGGCATTAGGATACTCAGCTTCGATGCGCTTAAGTAATTTTTCGGCCTCCATTTTCGTGCGCAGGTCACCAATCCGAACCTTGTAATATGGTTGCTGAAAGGTCACATAACAGGGCACTTCTGGATATTTTTCCACAAATTCAGCCTTGGCCTCCATGGCAAGTTTTTTGGAATAATTGCCGGCTTCAAAAAAAATCTCAACCCGCCAACCTTCAATGGAAGGATAAACCTCATTCAATTCAATAAATGTTGACATGAGGGTGTCGATCCGTTCGTCCCCAATGATATTAACACTGCCTTTATCTTCCTGCTGCGACATTGCACACAGGGAAAACACCAGTAAAAAAATACTTAATCCTAATTTCATCTTCTATCTTGATCCTATTCGAATAAATTCTTGCGCATGAACGCTTAATACAGGAATGGGTGAGTGATTAACCATTTGTTGTGCATATGCTCCAAGAAACAGGTTAGCAGTAGTGGTTTCCTGTTCAGTCATGATGGCGATAATATCCACATCATTATCGGTTGCATACTGAATGGTTGAACGCGTAATATTTTCAGCTTCCATTTCTGCCATAACGTGTTTAACGTTTTCTTCCTCCAGGTATTTTTGAACCTGCTTGGAATAATTATCAACCTTGTACCTTACTGCCTTTATGGTGGTTGAATACAATGACAAAATGTGAATTTCGGCACCAAAGTAAGCGGCAATTTTAGCTGAAAACGGAACTTTTTGCCTAGTTTCAAGGGTGCTGTCGATGGGAAGCACGATTTTATTGATATCGGGTTTAAACTCATAACCGGTTCGAACAGTAATAACCGGACATGGAGCATAAGTTACAATTCTGTAAGCATTAGAGCCAATCCAAAACTCCTCAAAACCGGTAACACCGTGGGTGCCAGCCACCACCAGCATCGAATCACTGTACTTCGCCTGATTGGCAACCTCAATATGAACTTTCCCTTTTCGAATCTTATAATTCAGGGAGCCATGCTCAAGCCTTTCATCGTATTTTGAGATAATCTCCTCAAAACTGGATGTAATTTCCTTCCGGCTGTTTTCGACCGAACTGATATACACAGACTCATCACTTTGGGTATTATCTACCCAAACCATGGTAATTTCAGCCTTAATGCGATTGGCCAGTACAATAGCATATTCAAGGGCATGAATTGAACACCTGGAAAAATCGATGGCAACGAGGATGTTTTTCATGGGTTTGACATTAATTATCTTGCGTAAAGATACGAATTTTTTATTTGCTACATTTGCCATATAATTTGAATGCGTAGCCAATGAATGAAAATCTGGATGCATCCGGAAAATCGTTGAGCAGGTCGGAGCTTGAAATTGAAAAAGTGCTCCGCCCGGCCGGATTTGAAGACTTTGCCGGACAAAAAAAAGTAGTTTCCAACCTGAAGGTTTTTGTGGAAGCAGCCAGGCTTCGCGGCGAATCATTGGATCATGTTTTATTGCATGGGCCTCCCGGATTGGGTAAAACAACACTTTCATACATCATTGCTAATGAGCTTGGAGTAAATATCAAAGTTTCATCAGGGCCGGTGCTTGACAAGCCCGGCGACCTGGCAGGACTGCTCACCAACCTGGAAGAAAATGATGTTTTATTCATTGACGAAATACACAGGCTGAGTCCGGTTGTGGAGGAGTATCTTTACTCGGCCATGGAGGATTACAAGATTGATATCATGATCGAAACCGGCCCCAATGCCCGCAGTGTTCAAATCACCCTGAACCCGTTTACACTTATTGGAGCAACAACCAGAAGCGGTTTACTAACGGCCCCTTTGCGTTCACGATTCGGGATCAATTCGCGCCTGAGTTATTATGATGGTGAAACACTGGAACATATCGTTAAAAGATCGGCAGGAATATTAAGGGTGGAGATCAAAGATGATGCTGCCGCCGAAATAGCCCGCCGCAGCCGGGGAACCCCACGAATTGCAAACCTCCTGCTTCGCCGTGTCCGGGATTTTGCCCAGATCAAAGGCAATGGTATTATCAATATGGATATCTCCTTACATGGACTTGCAGCCCTTAATGTTGACAAAAACGGGCTGGACGAAATGGATCTGAAGATACTTGAAACCATCATTGAAAAGTTTAAAGGAGGCCCTGTGGGCATTACCACCATTGCCACTGCGGTAGGCGAAGATCCGGGAACCATCGAAGAGGTATACGAACCATTCCTGATCCAGGAAGGCTATCTGATGCGCACACCCCGTGGTCGCGAAGCTACCGAAAATGCTTATAAACATCTGGGGAAGATTAAGTCCAGAGATACCGGTAATTTATTTGATTAAATTCGTGCTGCCCCATGAAAACAGGCAAGCAATATATCGGGCCGGTTTACCAGGCAACTATCATTTTACTCCTGACTTTTATTGCATACAGCCCGGTTTTAAATAACGGGTTTACCAATTGGGACGATCCACTTTATGTTACTGAAAATCCGTTGATCAGGACGTTTAATTTTCATCATTTTCAGCTTTGGTTCACTCAACCATTTCAGGGCCTTTACCAACCCTTAATACTGGCTTCTCTGGCCATCGACTATAGTTTTCACGGACTGAATCCCTACTATTTTCACCTTACCAATTTAATCCTCCACCTTGCAAATACTCTGCTGGTTTTTATTTTCATCAGAAAGTTATTTAAAAACCGGATCAGTGCCCTGCTTGTTGCGTTGCTATTTGGCTTGCATCCCATCCATGTTGAATCGGTAGCCTGGATAACAGAACGAAAGGATGTACTATACACCTTTTTCTTTTTAATTGCATTGATCTTTTACCTTAATTTCCGGCAAAGCGAAAAAAGAAAATATTATGCCCTTACAATGCTGTTTTTCATACTGGCATTGATTTCAAAGGTGAGTGCCGTGGTTTTACCGCTGTTGCTAATTTTAATTGACTATTATCATGGCCGGAAACTGTTCGGCAGAAAAGTTATAATTGAAAAAATCCCCCTACTGATTTTAGCACTGTTATTTGGATTAGGCAATATTTATTTCCACCGGGATTTTGGATCACTGGCAAATTATTCAAACCTATCCATCCCGATGCGCTTGCTATTGGCTTCAAAGGGACTAATGTATTACCTGTATAAAACCATTTGGCCCAATACGCTGGCTGTTTACAATCCGCTTCCTTTATCAATATCTACTGCTATAATTGTTGAATGTTTGATCCATTTTTTGGTTTACGTAACAGCAATAATCCTCTTGCTAAAACTGAAATCGCGAATACTGATCTTCGGTGCCCTCTTTTTTCTGGAAGCCATTCTTTTCTTTTTAATCCCTCCGGGCGAACCGGTACTTGCGTCGGAGCGATATGCCTATGTTTCTTCAATTGGATTATTTGTAATCATTGCATACCTGATGTATAAAATGCGTCAAATGCTTAAAAACAGCGCTGGTCAATTTTTAATTTACACGGTTTTTACAATTTGGCTGGGGTTCCTCGGATTAAAAACACACAATCAGGCTAAAGTCTGGAAAAGCAGTTTTTCACTTTGGGACCATGTAATTGAAGTAAGGGGTGAATCATTCCTGGCATTGTTGCAACGGGGAAATATTTACACTGAGGTTGGTGAATATGAAAAAGCAATTAACGATTACAGCCGTTCAATTGAAATACATCCGGCGTATTATAAAACCTATGACCAATTTGGGCATGTTCAGCTTCTGAGGGGAAACTACGACGCATCAATTAAGGCTTATACCAAATCCCTGGAACTAAATCCTGATGGAGAATATGCGCATCTGAGCCTTGGCTTTACTTACCGCCAAACCGGCGACCTTGAACTTGCAATGAATCACCTAAACAAAGCACTTCGGCTCAATCCGGTAAATCCTGAAATTTATTATAACCGGGGTAAAATCTATCTTGAGCAAGGTCAAAATGAAAATGCCTGCGCCGATTTCAGAAATGCATTAAAAATAGGATTGACCGGAAAAAATCAGCTGGAGACCCTTGATTTTGTAAATTCGCTTTGTAAATGAAAGCGGAAATCACAGGATACATCCAAAAAACGGCACTGGAACTGGGCTTTTACAAGTGCGGAATTGCGCGCGCCGAAGAGCTACATGAGGAGCGAGTACGACTAAAAAAATGGCTGGAGGAAGGTCGGCATGGCACCATGAATTGGATGGAAAACCATTTTGGAAAAAGAACCGACCCGACCAAACTCATGGAAGGGGCCAAATCGGTTATCGTTTTACTTTATAACTATTTCCCGGGAAAGGAAATAACGGCTGAAGACAACTACAAAATTTCCAAATACGCCTACGGGAAAGATTACCATTTTGTGATCAAGGATAAATTGAAAATTCTGATCGACAATATCAAATCCAAAGCAGGTGATTTTTCAGCACGGGCCTTTGTGGATTCTGCACCGTTGCTGGAAAGAAGCTGGGCCGCCAGGGCCGGTTTGGGCTGGATCGGGAAAAATACCTGCTTGATCACCAAAGAGCAAGGATCATTCTTTTTTATCAGTGAGATCATCACCGATCTTGAACTTGAGTACAATGAACAATTTGTCCCCAATCATTGCGGAGGCTGCACCCGCTGTATTGATTCCTGCCCAACCAATGCGCTCGATCTGTACGGGTTGGATTCAAACAAATGTATCTCCTATCAAACCATTGAATACCGGGGTGAAACATTACCCGAAGATGATCCTGCTAAATTCAAAGATTGGATTTTCGGATGTGATATCTGCCAGGATGTATGCCCCTGGAATCGCCTGTCGGAACCACACAATGAACCCGCCTTTAACCCGGTTGATTTGTTGCAATCGTTGCGAAAAGAAGATTGGAACAATTTTACAAAGCTCCAGTTTAAAACACTTTTCAAAAATTCGGCTGTAAACAGAACACGGTATTCAGGATTAAAGCGGAATATTCATTTCATTTCGGAGCATGATCAGTCATCAAACCCTGAAACGAAATCCAAAGGTTAAATCCAGGCGTTTTACATTGTTTGGTAAATCTCCGCGATTGATCAGCCAGTTATAATTAATACCGGCATACAGGCCCCATTTTGAAATGGCTTCAATATTAATTTGACCGAAATGGGGATTCGGATAATCGTTATCCACGATGGCATAATCCAGTGAAACGGCCCGCCAAAATGGTATTGAATAGGATACCCCCGCCTCCAGCACCACATATTTGTTTAAAACATATTGACCATAAATTGTAGGACCTATGGCAAAATAATAACCCTGCGGCTCCAGGCTTACCCGATCGCTTGATGCGGGAAGAGAATCAACCTGGTAGGTGGATCCGAGGAAATAATCATGGAAATTGGCACCCACGGAGATCATGTACTTTTTAGGTTCATGAACATTCATGGTCCAGTTCCACCAGCCCAGTAATCCGCAACTGAAACCTGTATTTTCGCCACGCTCCACAAGATGGGTATTGCCTTTGGCCACTTCAGTCATAAAAATGGTCATATCCCCGATAAGCTTATGTTGCCATCGCCAGCTAATCTCTCCTTTTTCAGCACGCATGTAGCGCATGGTCAATTCCCCTGAAATTCCATCAAGCTTATGATGCTCAGGGTAAGGGGCCTCGTTGTTGGTAACATGGCTGCTCGAAACCGCAAAACCTAAATAGAGTTCGTCGGCGTAGTATTCACCCATAAATTCAAAATCGTCAAGTGTTTGAGAATTACCGATAAGTGTAGCAGTAATAAAAATTACAAGCAGGTAAAAAAAGCTTTTCATGATGAGTTGTTTTTAAGTTCATGCAAAGCTACGGGCAGGGAATTGGTGTTTCAATACGATGATTACCGTATTTTTAGTAACCTTAATATTGCCGCGGAAAAGTATGATTTACATTTCATTTACAATCGTAAATTTATGTTAAAGGAGCTAATTCTATTTAATTAATGAATACATTTGAGCATTCATTGAAAAAATAACCTATTCAAAAAAAATGAACAAAACAATTTCAACACTTCTCCTGCTTTGTTTTGTTGCATTTTCCGTCAGTGCCCAGGTGGAAAATGCAAAATCGGATGCTCCTAAGAGTGCGGTTGAGCAAAACAAAATAGCCAAGGAGAAAATGGAACAGCAGCGGGCAGAGCAAACCAATCCGCAGGCGGATAATCCGAATGCACCTGATATTGAATTTGATAAGTTGGTTCATGATTATGGAACCATCACCTCAGATTCAGATGGGAGTTGTACATTTAAATTTACCAATACAGGGAAAGAGCCTTTAATTCTTTCCAATGTCCGGTCGAGCTGAGGTTGCACAATTCCAGCATGGCCACGGCAGCCTGTATTACCTGGTGATTCTGCTGAGATAGTCGTCAAGTATAACACCAAAAAGGTAGGAATAATAAACAAAACCATCTACGTGTATTCAAATGCTAAACAGTCTCCGATCAATCTGAAGATCAAAGGAAAGGTAGAAGCAGCTTCTGCGACTTCTATGCCTGAGAAAAAAGTGGAAAACGACGGAGCACCGATTAACAGATAACATTTAGATATTATATAAAGACTACAAGAAAAGCCGGGTTTTGAACCCGGCTTTTCTGTTTTAATTTAATAGCTATTCCATCTCCATAAACCGCGCATCATCATCCGGATCCAGGGTATTGTTATACCTTTTATAATGCATCCAAAAATAAGGTTCTCGTTTTTGTGTCCAGTTATAATAAATGAAGCCATTCATGAGGTAATCGTAAAAATAGCCTGCATATCGCTGACCCAGGATCTCTGCATATTCATAAATAATATCCAGGTCAATTTCACTCACCGAATATTTGTATTTCACCGATCCGGTAAAGGGATTCTCGACAAAATAACCATTTACCAGATCATTGATGGTTTCAGAAGTGTAAAATAATTTCGGTGGGGTTTTTTCATTCCTAACCTGCGTAAATTCGAACCAAAAATTGTAAGTCAGTGCGTTTTGATCTACGGTTTTGAAATACTCATATTCACCAATCGTTTCTTTATCCTCATGCCGGTTATAATGCTCTTCGAGCAGGATTTGCGCCACATTGATAATGTATGCTTCGGATGGCAGGTACAAAAAGCTGTCAGCATAGGATTCATTGTAAACCTTTATTCCCAGCGCTTCCAACTCAATGAGGAAGCTGTTGGTAAACCGCTCAAGAAAAATAGAATCGGAAATATCCTTTAAAAAAATGGAATTGGCCAAAAGTGCTGAATCAGCCTCTGTTTCACTCATTTTTTTAAGTCCTTTTACTTCGCCGGTTTTGAGGTTATCCTTAAACACAACATAGGTTGGCAAAACCATCACGGAGATGTCCTTGTCGGATTTGATAAAGGTGTGTGCCAGCTTATATTCCGGGTAACACGAAACGAGTGAAAGAAAAGCAAGAAGGTAAAATATGGGAACAAAGCGTTTTTTCATATTACAATTGGGAACGAATAACGGCCTGCTGAAATTATCAGGCCGGCGCTGTTTCAGATTGCTGTTTCAGCATCGCGTTTGCAAAATCAATTCCCCATTGAATGCATCGCTGCTCTTCTTCAGCATCCGGGGTGAATTTTACAAAAATGCCTTCATCAAAAATATTGAGTTTGAGGTTTTTCAAATTGGACTCGATCATTTGCTTATTTTCACCACTCCAGCCAAAAGAGCCAAATGCTCCGGCCAATTTCCCCTTATCCCTCAACGGATTGATCAATGCAAACAGTTTATAAATGGGCATCAAAATATTTTGATTTATCGTTGGTGATCCTACGATAATTGCCGAACTGCGTGTGATCTGCTCATCCAGGTCGCCCATTGAAACGGTTTCGATATCCTGCACCACCACTTCCACACTGCTGACCTGTTGGATACCTTCTGCAATTTTTTCGGCAATCAAACCGGTTTTGTGGTAAGCCGAAACATAAGGAATAAAAACACGGTGTTTCTCAGGATACTCAACGGCCTTTTTAGCATACTCCTCCGAAATGTCGACATATTTTTTCCAGTTACTGCGAAGGATCGGGCCATGACCCGGACAAATTACTTTAATTTCCAGCGGCTTGATTTTATCAATGGCCTTCAGCATGAATTTACTGAAAGGCTTCAAAATTACATCGTAATAGTATTTGAAGGCATCATCAAAATTTCCAACCTTGTCGTCGAACATCTCTTCATGACAAAAATGGCAACCAAACGAATCACAGGTAAACAGCACCTGTTCCTCTTTGAGGTAGGTGTAGATCGAATCAGGCCAGTGCAGATTGGGCGCCCCGATAAATTGCAGGGTTTTACCACCGATATCCAGGCTCTGACCATGTTTAACCACCATGTGCGGAAATTCAGGTCCGATCATATCCTTCAGGTAGCGAATGGCATTACCACTTCCAACAACCTGTGCATTGGGTGCAATTTTAAGCAAATTCCGAATATTGCCTGAGTGGTCAGGCTCAGTATGGTTTACAACGATATACTCAATTTCTTCAGGGTCTCCCACCGCTTTGATCTTTTCCAGGTATTGATCCCAATATTTTTCCTTGCAGGTATCAACAATGGTCTTTTTTTCAGCATCAATGAAAAAGGAATTGTAGGTAGTGCCGTATTTGGTTTCCATTACCACATCAAAAGTTACAATGTCGTAATCCAGTACACCTATCCATTTAGCGCTTTCCGAAACTTGTATGATATTTTTGTTTTCCATTTTACGGGACCAGGTTTTTAGTTGTTATTCAAAATCCAATTGCATTTGAGAAGCATCATCCTCTTTATTTTTATCAACCTTTTTAATGATATTTATTTCCGGGGCTTTTATATTTTGCTGCGTCTCAGAAATTCCTGGAGGTTCTTCACCCATCGGCTCCAATAGACCTTTTTCTTCTACAATCTCAGATTCACCCTGTTCTACAACCTGTTCTTCTGTTTCATTTTGCTCAATTTGTTCCTCAAGCTCTTCTTCATCCGGTTCAGGCTCATATGGAATCGGATCAGTGAAACGGATGCTGGTAGTATTTTTATTGGAAACCCGCTTGCCTTTTGCTTTATAACCCTTTATCCCAATAAATTCTTCAACATTGATCACCTCATCCTCCACCGGATTACCACGGCTATCGTTTTCGAATTTCACTTCAAGCTGAGGTTTGTAATCCATTGAAATTTCATGGAAAGTATTACCGGCTTCTTCATCAATAAAATCAACCTTTTTACCGATTACATCATCCTCAATGGTAAATCGTTTAACATAATATTTTTCGATGGAGGCATCAAAATAAACCACCGACAGGATTTTGCGGGGATCAAACTTTTCAATGATAAACATCTCCTCGTCGAAGTGATTGCCAAGATCGTAGCTCATCAATTTATAATTTCCCGATTTCTGAATGGTCAGAATTTTATCATCCGATTTGAAAGCTCCCAGGTATTTTCCGCGATCGTCGGTATTGAGCCGTTTCACAGTATCATCATACCAAATATCAATGGCGCCGAGGGTGGAAACACCTTCCTCTCGTTTTACAATTTTGCGAACGCCAAATTTTGTAAGTAAGTTTCCCTGTGCTCCCCTGCCCTTGATGTCCAGCTCACTGAAATCGAATTCCATGGAGGTTTTTTTCATACGGGGTTTAGGCGTTAATGAAACTTTTATTACCTCCGCCTCCCCGTTTGGATTGGCTGTAAAGTAAACCACTTTTGAATCTTTTGACCCTTTGGTAAGGTCATATTCTTTGTCGCGGGTAACACTGGTTACAGCAAAACGTTTCACCCGGCAGACGCCCTTTTTCCCATCACGGTAAACCACGTTGTAAATGGTGCGATCATCGCTTTTGTTAAACACATCAATGTGAATAATGCCTTTGCCAACAAATGTTTTAGCCGAAACTTTCGTAACAAGGTAAGTTCCATCTTCCCTGAAAACGATGATGTCGTCAATGTCGGAACAATCGCAAACATATTCGTCCCGGCGCAGGGATGTTCCGGCAAAACCCTCTTCACGGTTTACATATAATTTTTGCGAAGCGGCTGCCACCCTTGTTGCCTCAATGGTATCAAAGCTCCGTAGTTCAGTTTTACGCTCCTTGCCTTCGCCGTATTTCTTTTTGATTTGCCGGTAATAATTGATGGCATAATCCACCAAATGCGCCAGGTGATTGTTCACCTCTTCGGTTTCGTCCTCAATCTGTTTGATCTGCTCGTCGGCTTTAAAAGCATTGAATTTAGAAATACGCTTGATCCTGATCTCTGTCAGTTTAACGATATCATCCTCAGTGATCTCACGCTTAAAAAGTTTTTTATATGGATTCAATCCTTTGTCGATTGCTTCAATGACAGCTTCCCAGGTTTCGCATTCCTCAATTTTCCGGTAGATCCGTTTTTCAATAAATATTTTTTCAAGAGAAGAAAAATGCCATTGCTCATTAAGCTCCGCCAATCTGATTTCCAACTCTTTTTGCAGCAGGTCCACCGTATTTTGAGTTGAAATGCGGAGCACCTCTTTCACCCCAATAAATCTAGGACGGCCCTCGTCAATCACGCAGGTATTGGGCGAAAGACTCATCTCACAATTGGTAAAGGCATACAAAGCGTCGATGGTTTGATCAGGCGACACATTGGGTGCAAGGTGCACCATGATCTCTACATTTTCGGCAGTGTTATCATCAATCTTTTTGATTTTGATCTTGCCCTTGTCATTGGCAGAAACAATGGAATCAATCAAGCTGCCTGTATTCGTTCCAAATGGAATTTCGGTGATGACCAGCGTTTTTTTATCAAGCTGATGGATTTTAGCACGCACACGCACCCTGCCTCCGCGGTTTCCATCATTGTATTTGGATACATCGGCATAACCGCCGGTTGGGAAATCAGGAACCAAATCAAAATCCTGTCCTTTCAGGATATTGATGGAACCGTCGATCAGTTCAATAAAGTTATGAGGCAGGATTTTAGAAGCAAGGCCAACGGCAATACCCTCCACACCTTGCGCGAGCAGCAAGGGAAATTTCACAGGAAGAGCTACAGGCTCTCTTTTGCGGCCATCATATGATAATTTCCAGGTAGTGGTTTTGGGATTAAAAACCACATCGTTGGCAAATTTCGACAAACGAGCCTCGATGTAACGTGAAGCAGCAGCACTATCTCCTGTCAATATATTTCCCCAGTTACCTTGCGTATCAATCAACAGGTCCTTTTGTCCGAGCTGCACGAGTGCATCCCCAATAGAAGCATCCCCGTGTGGATGATACTGCATGGTATGCCCGATGATGTTGGCTACTTTGTTAAAACGCCCATCGTCGAGGTCTTTCATCGCATGCAAAATGCGGCGTTGTACCGGTTTCAGTCCGTCTTTTACATCGGGAACCGCGCGCTCCAGTATCACATAAGAAGCATAGTCGAGGAACCAGTTTTTATACATCCCCGACAAATGGATCGTTTTATGCCCGGCACCTGCATCGTCATCTTCGGGTAAGTTGGCATGAAGCTCTTCCCCTTGTTCGTTGTCTTCTGATTCGGGATCCAGATCGTCTATTTCTTCCAAATCGCTCATATTAATCGTCTGCCTGAATTTTCAATGATGGCCAAAATTATAAATATTATCATACCTTCAGGGCGATAGCTGCCTTTTTTTATCCACAGTTTACGTAGAAAGGAAGTCATTCCTGTTTTTTATTTCACAGCTTTTTTATTTTTGCAAAAAAAATGAAGATGAGGGGATTTATTTTGACGATGCTGTTGCTTTTAAGCGTTGCAATTTCAGCACAGGACACCATTCGATTAATGCAATACAACCTGTTAATGTATGGTAATAATTTTGGAGGTTGTACATCCGGGAATAACAATGTTGCGAATAAAAATGAATACCTGAAAACCATTGTTAACTATGTGCAGCCCGACGTGGTTTTTGTAAATGAACTTTATGAAGAGGAGAGCTATCACGACCTGATTCTGAACAATGTGTTTAACATCAACGGCGCTACAAACTGGAAGCGCGGCAATGTTTCCAATCTTGCTAATTCATATATTGTTAATCAAACTTTTTACAACAGCAATATTTTTGAACTTGCCAATTATGTAGCCGTTCAAACGAATGTGCGTGATATTGATATTTTCAGATTTCTGGTAAACCCTTCACAAAAATCGAATGCGGATGGCCCGATTGAATTGAATTGTGCCGTTGCACACCTTAAAGCAGGAACGGATTACGAAGAGGAGCGCGGGTTTGAAACGAACAAGCTGCTAAATTACATGCATAACTCCGGGCTGGATGGTAATTTCACGTTTTCCGGTGATTTCAACCTTTATTCAGCATCGGAACAGGCTTTCCAAAACCTGCTCAATTATGCCAATCCCAATGTACGGTTTTATGATCCCATCAATCAAATAGGCAATTGGAACAACAATTCGTTTTATGCCGATATCCACACACAATCCACCCATGAAAGTGGTGACTGTTTTTCGGGCGGCGGCATGGATGATCGCTTTGACTTTTTCATGTTATCGGATGAAATTATAAACGGAACACAAAAAATCAAATTCCTTGAGAGCTCCTATCATGCGGTTGGACAGGATGGTGAACACTTTAATAATTCGATCAACGGATCACCCACTAATTCCTCGGTACCTGCCGATGTTCTGAATGCGTTGTATGCCATGTCGGATCACCTTCCCGTGGTAATTGACATAGTGGTGGATGCAAACCTTAAGGTAAATGAAAACAGCATTGTGGATTTTAATTTTACATTTAATAATCCGGCTTCAGATAAACTGACCATCCATATTTCCGACAATCAGCACAGCAGCTTTAATATAGATTTACAAAGTATTTACGGTCAAAATATGCTGCCAACCTTCCATACTCATTCCTCCATGATTGATATTGACCTATCAGGCCTGCCTAAAGGAATTTACATAGTAAAGTTGTCAAAAGATACGGGCGCATTTATCAGCAGGAAACTCATTGTGCAGTAATTTCGATTTGTATTGAACAAATTACCCGCTATTTTCTTATGTGTAAGAATCTTTGCAACAGCTACGTCGTAAAGATAAATTAGTAATTTTGCAACACAACAGCAAAGCGCGATTTTATGGATAAATTCTCATGGTTAAACGGCAGTGATCCGGAACAAATTGAAGAACTTTACCAACTTTACAGGAAAGATCCCAACGAAGTAGATGAAAGCTGGCAAAAATTCTTTGAAGGATTTGAATTTGCCCGAACCGATTACGCTCCTACCGCTGAAGACAAACTCCTCTATCCTTCTGAGTTCAAAGTTATCAACCTGATCAACGGATACCGGCAGAGAGGACATTTGTTTACAAAAACCAACCCGGTTAGGAAAAGAAGAACTTATACCCCAACTCTTGAGCTTGAAAATTTCGGGCTCGAAGCCTCTGATTTGGAAAAGGATTTCCAGGCAGGTAACGAACTCGGTCTTGGCAGGGCCAAACTAAAGGATATCATCAGCCATTTGGAAGCCACATATTGCCAGTCTGTTGGTGCGGAGTACATGTATATCCGTAAGCCGGAAATAAATGGATGGCTCAAACAAAAAATGGAGAGCTCCAAAAACACCTATCCTTTTACGCCGGAGGACAAAAACTACATTTACAGGCACATGAGTCGGGCCGTGTTGTTTGAAAAGTTTATTCACAAGCGTTTCCCGGGTCAAAAAAGATTTTCACTTGAAGGAGCTGAGGCTTTAATCCCTGCGCTTGATGCAATTATCGAAAAAGGAGCAGAACTTGGTGCAAGAGAATTTGTGATAGGAATGCCGCACAGGGGCCGATTGAATGTGCTGGCCAATATCATGAAAAAACCTTTCCAGGATATTTTCAGTGAATTTGAAGGCCTTGAATACGAAGATGAAGCACTGCTTGGCGATGTGAAATACCACCTCGGTTATGTTTCGGAAAGGGAAACAACCAATAAAAAAAATGTAACACTGACCCTTTCACCTAATCCTTCGCACCTTGAGGCAGTGGGGCCGGTAGTGCAGGGTATTGCCAGGGCAAAAATTGACAAAGACTACAACAGGGAGTCTGATAAGGTGGTGCCCATCCTGATCCATGGTGATGCATCGATTGCCGGACAGGGCGTGGTGTATGAATTAACCCAGATGTCAGGTCTTACAGGCTATCAAACCGGTGGAACCATTCATCTTGTTGTGAATAACCAGGTAGGCTTTACAACCGATTATCTTGATGCCCGAACCAGTACTTATTGCACCGATGTAGGTAAGTCTGTTTTGGCACCTGTTTTCCACGTGAATGGCGACGACGTGGAAGCGGTGGTTTACACCATTCAGTTTGCCATGGAATATCGTGCAAAATTTAACCGGGATATTTTTATTGATATTTTATGTTACCGCAAATACGGCCACAACGAAGGTGATGAACCCCGGTTTACGCAGCCAATCCTTTACAAATTTATTGAAAAACATCCCGACCCCATGGTTATCTATAAAGATAAGTTAATCAAATCGGGTAACCTAACTGAGGAAGAAGCTAAAAATATTACCAAAAGGATCAATGAGGTTTTCGAGGAAAGTTTTACTGTGGCAAAGTCTTCTGAAAAAATTGACATGGCCTTTATTCAGCACAAATGGACCAACCTGCGAAAGGCGCGTCCGGAAGATTTTGATAGTTCACCTGAAACAGGAGTCGACAGAAAAACCCTGCTTGGTATTGGTAATAAACTTACTGAAGCTCCGGATGATATAAATCTATTCAGGAAGATCAGGCGCCTGCAGCAGGACCGCCGGGATATGCTTGAAAAAACCAATAAGCTGGACTGGGCCATGGGCGAATTACTGGCTTACGGAACTTTGCTGATGGAAGGTAAAGCTGTTAGGTTAAGTGGACAGGACTGCGCTCGCGGAACCTTTTCACACCGGCATGCCGTGATGAAAATCGAAGATTCGGAGCAGGAATATGTGCCGCTTAACAACCTGGATAAAAACCAGGCATTGTTCGAGGTGTATAATTCACCCCTGAACGAGTATGGTGTGCTGGGTTTTGAATACGGTTATGCCTGCCTCACGCCCGAAAGTTTATCCATTTGGGAGGCCCAATTCGGGGATTTTATGAATGGAGCACAAATCATTTTTGATCAGTTTATAAGCAGTGCCGAAGATAAGTGGAATGTAATGAACGACATCGTGATTTACTTGCCACACGGATACGAAGGTCAGGGCCCGGAACATTCCAGTGCCAGGGTTGAGCGTTTCCTTACCCTGAGTGCTGAGTACAATATGCAGATAGTAAATTGTACTACTCCTGCTAACTTTTTCCATGTTTTACGCAGGCAGTTTTACAGGCCCTTCCGTAAACCGCTTGTCATTTTTACTCCAAAAAGTTTATTGCGTCATCCGCGTTGTGTCTCAGGCCTGGAGGATTTTGAAAAAGGAGGTTTTAAAGAAGTAATTGATGATGCTGTTGCTGATCCTAAAAAAGTTGAAAAGATAGTTTTTTGCACCGGAAAAATCTATTACGACCTTTTGGATGAACAGGAGAAACTCAAAAATGAATCAATTGCAATTATTAGGGTTGAACAACTTTATCCCTTGCCTAAAAAGCAGATCAAAGCGTTGGTTTCAAAATACAAAAATGCCAAAACACACCTTTGGGTACAGGAAGAGCCCTACAACATGGGAGCATGGCCATTTATTCACCTCGAATTAGACGAAGTTCCGCTGAAGGTGATTGCAAGACCGGCAAGTGGAAGCCCGGCAACCGGATCAAGTAAATTCCATCACATCCGCCAGCGAAAGATCATTGAAAAAACATTTCTTGAGTGTGTTTGCCCAAACCTGGATAAAGAATGCCAGATGGTTTGTATCGGAAATCGCTGGAAGTCATTTGTTGAAGAAGTGGAATCCCACAACGGTGAAACCATTGATAGTAAATCGATATCAGCCAACCACAAATTAAAATAGATCAAGCTTAAAACCAGATATTCGAAATGAGTTTAGAAATTAAAATACCCAGTCCCGGCGAATCAATAAACGAAGTACAACTTGCATCCTGGCTTGTTGGCGATGGCGATTTTGTGGAGAAAGACCAGGAAATTGCTGAGATTGATAGTGATAAAGCAACCCTGAGCATTGCTGCTGAAGAGGGTGGAAAAATATCACTCAAAGCTGAGGAAGGCGCAACACTGGAGGTAGGAACAGTTATCGCTGTGATAGATACGGATGCAAAAGGAGCACCTGCAAAAGCATCTGCGGAAAAACCAGCTGGGAAAGAAGCTGCCGGCAAGGAAAACATCCAGGAAGAGCCGAAGCCGGAAGCTCCCAAAGCACCGGCATTAAAGGATGAAAAACCGGCACCAAAAGTTACCGCTAAACAATCGGATATCGATCCTGACCTGAATCTTTCGCCATTGGCAAAAGCTTTAATGAAAGAAAATAATATTTCAGGAAATGACCTGGTTGAGTTTTTCAAAAAACATCGTATCGGGAAAGAAGACGTCGCTTATTATTTATCAAACAAAGGATCCACTTCCGCTGAATTATCAATGAGTTCGTGGGGTGGCACGAGGGATTCAGAGCGCAAAAAGATGAGTACCCTTCGATTGAAGCTTGCAGAACGATTGGTTTCTGTTAAAAATGAAACCGCCATGCTCACCACCTTCAATGAAGTGAACATGACACCCATTATGAACCTGCGTAACAAATACAAAGATCAGTTTAAAGAAAAGCACGGTGTGTCACTGGGTTTCATGTCGTTTTTTACCAAAGCGGTTACCGAAGCGCTGAATATCGTTCCGGGTGTGAATGCACAAATTGACGGCAATGAAATCGTTTATCATGATTATGCGGATATCGGTATTGCCGTAAGTTCACCTAAAGGATTGATGGTGCCTGTTTTGAGGAATGCCGAACAAATGTCGCTGGCTGATATAGAGAAAAACATCAAAGATCTGGCTGTTAAAGCAAGATCTAATAAAATTACCATTGATGAAATGACCGGGGGTACCTTTACCATTACCAATGGAGGTGTTTTCGGCTCCATGCTTTCAACACCTATAATTAATCCCCCTCAAAGTGCAATTCTTGGAATGCATAATATTGTTGAGCGTCCGATCGCTGTGAATGGCAAGGTGGAGATACATCCGATCATGTATGTTGCACTTTCATACGACCATCGAATCATTGACGGGAAAGAATCTGTTACCTTCCTGGTGAATGTAAAACAAATGCTTGAAAATCCCGCCAAGATGTTGTTTGGTGGAAAAGATCCTGAAGAATCATTGCTTCAGCTATAATTTAAAATGCGAAAAGAAGTCGATTTCCTGGTGGTGGGTTCCGGTATTGCGGGGCTCAGTTTTGCGCTTAAAGTTGCCGATAAGGGAACTGTATGTGTTGTTACCAAAGACACTGCCGACGAAACCGCAACCAAATACGCGCAGGGTGGAATTGCTGCCGTGATGTATTCGCCCGATACTTACGAAAAACACATAGCTGATACTTTGCGGGCCGGTGATGACCTTTGCAACCCCGACATTGTTAGGATTACAATAACTGAATCAACCGAACGGATTAAGGAACTCATCGAATGGGGCACCAATTTTGACAAAACAGAGGGCGGAAAGTACGAGTTGGGCCGTGAAGGCGGTCATTCCGAACATCGTGTTTTACATCATAAAGATGCTACCGGAGCTGAGATCATCAGGGCCTTGCTTAAGGAGGCGAAAGAACATCCCAATATTGAGATCCTCGAAAATCACTTTGCCATCGACCTGCTTACCCAGCACCATCTTGGCATTGGAGTTTCGCGGGGCATGCCGGGCATTAAATGTTATGGAGCCTATGTATTGAACCCCAAAACCGATGAAGTGGCAACCATTCTGGCTCGTAAAACCATGCTGGCCACCGGCGGTGCCTGCAATGTTTATGAAACTACCACTAATCCTCCTGTCGCTACAGGTGATGGAATTGCCATGGCTTATCGCGCTAAGGCCATTATCGAAAACATGGAGTTTATACAGTTCCACCCAACCTCCCTGTACAATCCTCAAGAAAGGCCTTCATTTTTAATAACCGAAGCCTTGCGCGGTTTTGGTGCAGTTTTAAAAACCCGTGAAGGCAGGGAATTTATGGAGAAATATGATGAACGGGGATCACTTGCATCAAGGGATATTGTTGCACGCGCCATTGATACCGAAATGAAACAGAGTGGTGACAAACATGTTTACCTGGATGCATGCCATTTGAACAGAAACAGTTTAATAGAAAAATTTCCCACCATATATGCCAAGTGCCTGAGTATCGGTATTGACATTACCAAAGAAATGATCCCGGTGGTTCCGGCGGCACATTACCTTACCGGTGGTGTTAAGGTGAATGATATGGGAAAAACATCCATTGAAAATTTGTACGCTTCCGGCGAAACAGCAAGTACCGGACTGCACGGGGCAAACAGATTAGCCTCAAACTCGCTGCTTGAGTCAGCAGTTTTTTCGCACCGGGCTGCATTGGATGCATTGCAAACATTCGAAAATGAAACCTTTTGCAAGGAAATCCCCGATTGGGATGATGAAGGAATGCAACTGAACGAAGAGATGGTTTTAATTACCCAAACCATACGTGAACTGCAATCCATCATGACGAATTATGTGGGAATTGTCAGGTCGGACCTGCGACTGAAAAGGGCACTCGACAGGCTTGTAATTATATACCGCGAAACGGAATCGCTGTATAACAAATCAATCATCAGTGTACCGATTTGTGAGCTAAGAAACCTGATCAATGTGGCTTACCTCATTATTAAAATGGCGCTTCAGCGCAAAGAGAGCCGCGGGTTGCACTACTCCATCGACTATCCTGACAAAGCTTCGGTGAAAGTGAATACAAGGAGATAAATTAATTCCCGATTTGTTTATTTTTATCAATCCGGCTTTTCAGACGAAATACTTTAATGCTCCCTTTTTGCAGGATCATTTTATCCAATAGGTCGCTCACGCCTGGTTTTTGAAGAATCACCTCCGAATCGGTATACAAATATTCTGAACCTTCATTCCTCATGCCTTTTAGCCATGCCCCTGTTAGATGATCCTGCTCAAAAGTAAATCCCTTTTTATTTATATAGTATAGAAAAATACTTGTAGACGGATCATTTCCAACACTAACAAGGGAGTTGTCAGGTACCACGTTACGAAGTTCGGTTTTATACTTCAGTAAATCTTTGTTAAAGCCCGGATGATCAGGGTCCCATCGATCCTGCATGCGCAAATAGGCAGTTAAAGGCAGAATTAACAGGAGCAACAAAGTAAGGTAATGAATAATTTTAGACCCCGATTGGTACAAATGAAAAGCCCCATATCCAACCAGAATAAACAACAAAGGATAAAATGGGAACAGGTAATAATCATGCACTTTGGCAATGGCATTGGCTTCGAAAAAATAATATAGAAGAGCAGTGATGCTCAATGCAAGCAGCGACTTGAATTTATAGTTTCGAAAGGATTTGCGTTTCCACAAAAAATAAAAACCTGCTATGAAAAACAAAAGTGCACCATAATTCACAAATAACTCCGGAATGGATGAAAACAGGGTGTGTTGATAATAATCCAAAAGCTCAGCAAACGGAACTTCATTGCCAAACATCCCTTTTACAATCACATTTTCTTCCCAGTCAGGAATCCCGGTAAAATACCAGAGAAGAGGCAGCAATACAAATCCCAAAGCGCTAACTGCCTGTATAAAATGTGATTTATGAAATTGCTTTTTGACAATCAGATCAACAAAATAAATTCCGGGAACAATGTAAAATATAATAAACGGAAGTTTTACCAAAGCTGCTATGCCGGTGATCAATCCACTTAGGAGGAGGGTTAATTGTTTATTTTTATTTATCCAGGTAAAAAACAGGGCCATACCCCAGATAGCATTTGCTAATGCAAAATTATCAGGCAGGGGATTAACCCCATAATAAAACATATTGGGTGAAAATGAAAACGCCCAAGCACCCATCAGGGCAAGTTTTGGCTTATTAAATATGACCAATAGCAGTTGATGCATTCCCAACACAGTCAACAAAAAAATAAGGAACATGAATAAACGGGTTATGATCAGATGTTGGCCAAAAATCTTATAGAGTGCTGCCACCATCCATTGCATAAGCGGGAATTCCATCCTGAAAATGCCGTCGGTGCCTCCCCTGGCATCGCGCCGGGGGTTGAAGATATTCATATCCTCTTCATAGAAATTGTCAATATTGGCCTGAGTTTGAGTTTGGCGCCATACATGCACACTCATCAGGTCTTTACTGAAATGGTTCCAGTGCATTGCAACACTGATGACAAAAATGAGAAAAATTACCAGGTTTCTGATTTTACGATCCATCGTCTGCAAAAGTAGCAGGAATTGTCAATGATTTTAAAATCAGGTTGTCATTCTATGCGGGTAATCTTAAGGAATTTAAAAAGAGAGCCATAGTCCAGCTTGACCATGTATACTCCCGCATCTGCATTGTTACCTGAAAGGGTTTTACCATCCCAATGTAAGACGTAACTTCCATTTTTCAAATATCCGTGATAAAGGGTCGTGATCAGGCGGCCATCCAAACTATAAATTTGCAGGCTGACCTCTTTACTTGTTTTGTTATTCTTTGGTATCTCAAATCGAATAGATGTTTGATTGTGGAAAGGGTTAGGAAAATTCTGATGCAACATTAATTGACCCGAACAAGCCTCTCCAGCCGAATGCAATGATATGCCCAGATTTCCCCCTGTGGAAGTATGGAGTATCGTTCCAGCATCGCCTGCAATCCAGCCGTTATTTTCATCCACCATAAAAATTTCCTCAAGGTTTACACCAGTTCCGCTATTTTGGAAATTCCAGGTAGCCCCTCCATCAATAGTATGAATTACAAACCCGAAACGGCCAACTGCCCAGCCTTCGTTTTCATCAACAAAACTAACCGAATACAGGAAATCGCTACCAAGAGCATAAACAATTTCCCAGTTTTCGCCACCATCCTGAGTACGAATAGTGACTCCTCCGCTTCCTACTGCCCAGCCTTTGTTTTGATTGACAAAATAGATGGCAAAAAAACCTTCAAATGAACCCGTTTCCTGAAATGTCCACGATTGTCCGCCATCTAAAGTATGGTACATCGAACCCATATTGGCACCGCACCAGCCTTCGGTTTCACTGATGAAATATAATGAGCGGGTCACATCCGGAAGGTTAGGAAGTGGCTCCCAGGAAACGCCTCCATCGGTTGTTTGAATAAATTTGGCATTACTCCCAAACGACCATCCCATGTATTGGTTAATAAACTGAATATCATAAAGGTACTCAGTAACACCGCTAACCTGATTTTCCCAATTATTCCCAGAATCTTCAGTATGTAAAATTGCGCCATCGGCACCGGCAATCCAGCCTTCTGAAGGGCTTATAAAGAAAACGGATGTTAATGCAGATGTTGTGTTGCTGGATTGAGCGACCCACGTTTCGCCCCCATCTTCCGTAAATAATATCGTTCCGTAATCACCAGCTATCCACCCAGTATTTGCATCTACAAAACACGTTGAAGATAGCTTCTCAAACGAGTTTGATAATTGAGGATCCCATCCGAATTGTGCTTTAATGCCTAAATTGATCCCATTAAGTAAAACTACTAAGAATGTAAATTTGATGAAACTTTTCATGATTTTGCTCCTTTCTGATTGGTTAAATTTGTTGAAAACTATTTATTTGAAAAATTTGGATTAGAAATCTTGTTTCTTCCGATATCAATCGCATTCAATCAAATAAAATAAGGCTTTGTCATACATTGATACCCGAAAGGGCAGTGTGGCCAGTAGTTGTCAGAAGCAGTTTGGTTAAAGCTTTACAAATATAAAACATTTAAAATCAGAAATCAAGCTAATACGAATCAATCTTCTTCAGGTTCTAATATAAACGGTATTTGAAATTGGTGTATTTATAATTTATGTTCGAAAAACAATTCCTGCTCAGTTCAGCTATAAGCACTAAATTTGCATTTCGTTTTTGTAATTATAATTTATGGCTCTGATCAAGAAGGTAAAAGGCGTAACGCCCAGCATTGGCAAAAACTGTTTTTTAGCTGATAATGCCACCATTACCGGTGATGTGGTAATGGGCGACCATTGTAGTGTATGGTTTAACGCAGTGGTAAGGGGCGATGTTCATGCAATACGCATTGGCAATAAAGTGAATATTCAGGATGGGGTTATCATTCACTGCACTTACCAAAAAGCCCCGACTACCATCGGGAATAATGTATCCATTGCCCATAATGCCATAGTTCATGGTTGCACCATTCACGATAATGTGCTGGTTGGCATGGGCTCAATAATTATGGATAACGTGGTTGTGGAGAGTAATTCAATTATTGCCGCAGGGGCGGTTGTTAGTAAAGGCACCGTGGTGGAGTCGGGATCGGTTTATGCCGGAGTACCCGCAAAAAAAATAAAAACCGTGGATACCGAACTCATCGAAGGAGAAATAAACCGCATTGCCAACAGTTATAACATGTACGCAAGTTGGTATGATGATCATGCGTTAACGAAATAATTTTCAGAATTAAAATGCTGCTGATCTACACAGAAAAAATAACAAACCGCGTAAAATTCACAATGGGTTTGTACTTTCGCGACATCCTGCATGTAAAATACGAGTTAACCAGCGATCAGCAGGCATTTGAAGCATACGATGGTCCCAAAATGAGTTATGGGAAATCACCTGTTAAGGATGAATTATTCCTGGCAGCAGAGCACATATTGTTTGAAAGAAAAATAAAACATATCGACCTTAACTTCATCGATTTTGAAGGTATCCCTGCTTTTTTCCCGGTTTATAATAAACTATCGGCCTTACCCTTTGATCCGCTTGCCGCAGGGTTTTATATTGTTACCAGGTACGAAGAATATTTGCCTTACAAAAAGGATGAATATGGCCGCTTCAGTGCGAAGGAGAGCATTGCCTTTCAAAAGGGATTTTTGCATAAACCTGTCGTAAATATTTGGGCTACTAAAATCAAAAAACTACTATCGGAAAGATATGCGAACCTGGAATTTAACGCACCAAAATATAAATTTATTCCAACCATTGATATAGATGCTGCATGGGCTTATCGTGAAAAAGGCCTTTTCAGAACCTTTGGCGGATATTTAAATGCACTTTACCACGCTGATTTTAAAGGCATCGCCGAAAGGACCAGGGTATTGGCCGGCACGCAAAACGATCCCTTCGACACTTATAATTTTCAATTGAAGATACATCGCAGGTACAAATTAAATCCAATCTATTTTGTACTTTTTGCGGAATATGGGCTAAACGATAAAAACATCCCCTTCCGCAACCGGAAATTCCAAACGCTGATTAAATCACTGGCTGATCATGCGAGGGTTGGCATCCACCCTTCTTTTAATTCCAATTTCGATTTCAAAAGGTTGAAGTCAGAGGTAGAGAGGTTGTCGCATGTTTTAAACCGGGAGATCAATCTTAGCCGGCAGCATTTTTTAATGGTGCAATTACCCGGCACATACCGAAATTTGGTCAACCTCGATATCAGTGATGATTACTCCATGGGCTTTGCCGCGCAGCCCGGCTTCAGGGCTGGTATTTGCAGCAGCTTCAGGTTTTATGATCTTGACCTCGACACCGAAACAAAACTTCAGATACACCCCTTTACTTACATGGAAGGAACCCTTAAAGACTATATGAATCTTTCGGTTAATGAGGCAAGTGCAGTAATTAAACCTCTGATAAAGGAGGTGAAGGAGGTAAATGGTACCTTTATTTCCATTTGGCACAACGAATCATTGAGCAATGCGCATCGCTGGCAGGGCTGGCAACAACTTTACGAAGAAATGATACAGGAGGCAATGGTGAAATAATATGATCAGATACCTGGCAAATAATGAAATTGATCCTGAAAAATGGGATAACTGCATTGAAGAGGCTTTTAATGGAATGGTCTATGCCAAAACATGGTGGCTTGATATGGTAGCTCCGGGATGGGAGGGTTTGGTTTCGGATGATTATGAAAGCGTGATGCCACTTGTGGGCAACCGCAAATATGGAATCAACTATTTGTATCAGCCGGCTTTTACACAGCAATTAGGCGTATTTTCCAAACTCGTTTTATCGGAGCACCTGGTTAATGATTTCATTGAGGCTATTCCACGAAAATTTAAGTTTGCCGAAATCAACCTGAATACCTTCAATAAATTTTCAGGTGAAGTTATTGAATCACAATCCTGGCTCACGCATGAATTAGACCTTATAAAACCTTATGAAAGTCTGGCAAAGTCATATTCAACAAACCTTAGGAGAAATATTAAAAAAGCCGAATCCAATAAATTAACGCTGGTCAAAAGCTCAAAACCCGAAGACATCATTCATCTTTTCAGGGAGAACCGGGGTAAAAATATCAATCATTTAAAAGAAGAACATTATACCATGCTTGCCCGGCTGATTTATGCAGGGATTTATAAAGGACTGGTGACGACTTATGGGGTTTTTTCGCCCACCAATGATCTGTGTGCCGGGGCGGTTTTTTTAAGGAGTAAGAAAAAAGCCATTTTCCTGTTTTCAGGATTGAATGATGTGGGCAAAGAACTGAATGCAATGCCCTGGTTGATTGATAAGTTTATTTATGAACACAGTCAGCAACACTTAACCCTTGATTTTGAAGGCTCCAATGATCCGAATTTAGCCCGGTTTTATAAAAGTTTTGCAGCCAGGGAGATCACTTATCCGCATTTAAAAATCAATCGCTTGCCATGGTTTGTTTCAGCGGGATTAAAGCTTATCAAAGGAATTAGATAACAGCCTTCCACATATTTGAAAACGTTAGCTAAATTGGAGATTTTAATAAATTATTTGTACTTTAGTTGACATAAATTACCAACCTTCCAATAGTTCGATTATGGTTATCAATTTGGGCAAAGACAATTCAATTTTCAACAACTTCATTGCTGAATTGCGGGATTCACAAATCCAACAGGACAGCATGCGATTCAGGAGAAACCTGGAACGAGTTGGCGAGATCATGGGTTATGAAATTAGCAAAACGCTTAACTTCGATGAAATTGAAGTAACAACCACACTGGGTTTATCAAAAATAAAAGTGCTCAAGGAATATCCCGTTTTAATACCTATCCTGCGGGCAGGTGTTCCGCTTCACAAAGGAATGCTGAATATTTTTGATCGTTCGGCAAGCGGGTTTATTTCGGCCTACCGTAAAGTAGGGAAAAACGAAAAATTTACCATTAAAATCGAATATGTGTCGAGTCCCAACCTGGATGATAAAATAGTGGTGATATGTGACCCGATGCTGGCAACAGGAGCATCGATAGTAGAAGCTTATAAAGCTTTAAAATCATTTGGCAAACCTGCCAAAATCCATATTGCCTCGGTTATTGCCAGTGTGGAAGGATTAAATTACATTAAAAAGCAATTACCCATGCAAAACATCACCATTTGGACAGGCGCCATTGATGATGAACTCACGGCAAAAGCATATATCGTTCCCGGATTGGGCGATGCAGGTGATCTGGCTTATGGCGATAAGTCTGATTTTTAAATTGGAAAATACATCATTTATTTTCCTGAAATTTAAGACTGCTTTTTTAAAATAAAGCATAAAAAAAGATGTTTTGTTTTTAAAGTTTTTCTGAAAACTAATTATCAATTTCCCCGTTTAATTGTACTTTCTGTTATTAAGGCAAAACTCAAATGAACTCTCTATTTGCAGGACTTTCAGCATTCAAACTCATACAGGTAATATTGATCAGCGGCATTAAATTCCTGTTCGCACCTTTGCTTGCCATTGGCTATGGTTTCGGCTATTTCGAAACAGTTATCATTACAGCCGCCGGAGGAATTACTGGCATTGTTTTTTTCTACCACCTCAGCAAATGGATATTAAATCAATACTTTAAATTTTGTCCGATAATCATTGGTTATTTTGGAGGATCGGAAGCCACCCGAAAATGGCATGAAGCCAACAGGTGCAAAAAGAAAAAATCAAAAGTTTTTACCCGTCGCAATAAGTTTATTGTAAATATTCGAAATAAGTACGGGCTGCTGGGAATTGTGATATTAACTCCCGTATTGCTTTCCATCCCAATCGGGGCTTTTCTTGCTCAAAAATACTATGCTAAAAAATCAAACATTTTGGTGTATATGAGCCTTTCAGTAGTTGTTTGGTCATTTTTCCTATCAGGCTTTTTCTTTTTAAGATAATCCCGTTCATGGCAATTGAATTTTGGTTTTAGCACAATCTATTCCATTACTTTTTCACAAAATGTCTATCATATTTATAAGTACTTTTGCTTTTACAGAAACTGATACATGGCTAACCTGATCTCTGAAAATATCAAATTATCGCTGGCCTCGGTGCGTTCACACATGGTAAGGACAATTCTTACAGTGCTTATCATTGCTTTTGGACTGATGTCGTTGGTGGGGATTTTAACTTCCATCGACAGTCTGGAGTATTTTCTTACCGAAAATTTCACGATGATGGGTGCAAACACCTTTACCATCAAAAACAGGTCGATGCGGATACAAATTGGATCTAAGGTGGAGAAAGCTCGCAATTTTGAAAGGATAAACTATGATGAAGCCATGCGATTCAAGGAAAATTTTGACTTTCCGGCCTTTGTTTCGGTAAATGCTTTTGCAACTCATACTGCCACGTTAAAATACAAATCTGAAAAAACCAATCCAAATGTGCCGGTTTTGGGCACGGATGACTCTTACATGTATACCTCCGGCAATGAAATTGAAAAAGGTCGTAACTTTTCCAATAACGAGGTTTATTACGGATCGCATGTGGTTATCCTGGGTAAAGAACTTGAAAACAAACTTTTTAAAAACAATGAGGACCCGGTTGGAAAGATCATTTCAATTGGTCCGGGTAAGTACCGGGTAATTGGCGTATTAAAATCAAAAGGTTCAAGTTTTGGTTTTTCGGGTGACAATAATTGTTTTTTACCACTTAATAATGTGAGGCAATACTTTTCACAACCCGATCGCTCCTTCACCATCAATGTAATGGCAAATAATCCGGGGCAACTGGATGAGGCTATTGGCGAAGCAACCGGATTATTCAGGGTTATCCGCGGAACACCGATTGGCGAAGAAAATGATTTTGAAATAACGAAAAGTGATCGTATCGTAAGTTTAATGCTCGAAAACCTCAGTTTTATCCGATGGGCTGCAATTATCATCGGCGGAATAACACTGCTTGGAGCCGCAATAGGTTTGATGAATATCATGCTGGTTTCGGTAACAGAGCGCACTCGTGAAATTGGGATTAGAAAAGCAACGGGCGCAACCCGCAAAACAATTCGAAATCAATTTCTGGCCGAGGCCATTGTAATTGCTCAACTGGGTGGCGTTTTTGGGGTGATTTTCGGAATTACAATTGGCAATATTGTATCTCTTCTTATCGGAAGTAGTTTTATCATTCCTTGGGCATGGATTGCATTGGGATTTGCATTATGTTTTATTGTAGCCATTTTTTCGGGCTACCTGCCAGCAACAAAAGCCTCCCGGCTTGATCCCATTGAATCACTCCGGTACGAATAATTCATTTATTATTTCCTGAGCCAATATAGTGGCATTAAAATGATCAGCAAGGCTGCTGCTGAAAATATTCCTATTCCTACGCCAAAAAGGTCTGCAAAATATCCAATAAGTGGCGCGAGGATTGCCGCCACCAGCGTATGTGCCTGCGATTCGGCAGATAAAACAGTGGCCAGCACATCTTTATCAATGGATTCGCTCAGGTAAGATACTCCAACCGGTTTTCGCAGGTTTTCGATGATATAAATCACAACAAAAAACACCACTGACATTAAAAGCATATCAAACTTAAAAAGCAGGCCTGATAGCAGCCCCACTCCCAATCCAATCAGCAAAGTTAAATTAAGTGGCATGTGCAGTGAATTAAACAAGTTGGCAAACCTACCGGCATTGCGCGCTGAAAACGAGGTTAGCAGATAAACCACAAAATATATCAGGCCGATCAATATGGCAGTTCGCTGTTCATCCTGAAATGCCAGGAAAAAGGGCAGCGATAATGCAAGTGTTTTGATTACCGGCTGCAAATAATCTTTTAAGGCCTGGTAAAAACCGGTATAAACAGCTACATTGGAAATTATTGATAAAGTTTTTAATTTTCTGAATGAAAGCCAAAAATCAGCGAGTATTACTTTAAACCGAGACCAGATTTTATCTTTTCGAAATTCGATGGTTTGTCCGTTAAGATCATTTGGATAGGAAAGAATTAAAAGCAAATCAAAAATATAGGGAATAATTGTATAGAGGAAAATCATTCGATACTCACCTGAAAAAAACACGAGCAGGGCAGCGATCAGTGATGAAAGCGCCGAACCGAGTTGCGAATACGACCGGGTATGCCCGTAATAAAATACCTTTTGATCTTTCCAGTCATTAAGCCGGAGGTAATCAAAAATCATAGCTTTGTGCGTACCGGTACGGAACGAGTCACCCAGGGAATAGAAGATCATCGCAAAAATGAACCATGCATAACTTTCCGCAAAAAAATAGAGTAAAAAAGCGCTGATATAGAATAAAAAGGAAGAAACGAGGGTTCGCTTTCGGCCAATGGCATCGGCAACAACCCCTGCGGGAATCTCCAGTAAATTTCTGCCGATTTCACGAATGCTGATCAAAACACCGATCTGAAAAAACGTTAAGCCTTGCTGGATAAAAAACAGGAAGAGGAAGGGCTCATAAAACCGGAGGTTTTTCAAAAAACCATAAAAGCAAAATTTATAAAACTGCAGGTTTTTTTCGAATCGTTTTTCAGAAGTATTCATGGGCTGTTTCCTGTTTGCAAAAATAACATTAAAAAAGGCTTTCGAAACTTACGCCGAAAGCCTATAAGCATTTAAGAATACATCCCTTATTCTTCACATAATTGATTGATGATCTGCATGCCGTGGCAGCTCTTCATATGTTCAAACTTCGACAGATCTGACATATCAAAATTTCCTGAAGCGGCGATGAGTGTGATTTCCGTTTCTTCCTGAACCACGATAATCACTTCGGCTAACTTATCTCCTTCCTTTCGGATCAGCATTTCAACATTATTACCTGAACTTTTTACCTCAATAACTCCTTTGTAGTTTGATTTATCAAATCCATTAAAAAACTGTTTGTACAAATTGGAAGCTTTGAATGAATTGTTTTGATCTTCATTAAAAGTGATCATCTTCAAGTTGATCACCTTATTGTTTGATTGGCCGGTGCTGTCCACCAATTTCGACATCAAATTCGTTTTAAGATCAAGGAAATAAAAGCCTTGCTTATCGCTGTACTTTTTAATCATTTGATCGAGGGGATTCGATTGAGCAGCCAGCATTGCCGGAATTGCGGCAAGAATGATCAGAATAGCTATTATTTTTGTTTTCATAGGATCAATTTTTTAATTATTCACTTTTCATTTTGCCCAGGTATTCCATACCTCCCAAATCCATGGTTGAACCAAGCTTGGCAATATGTTTCAGGTCGATAACGCCGAATAAACTGAGAAAAACGGCCTTGTCGGCGCCATCCACGAGCATGATCATTTCGGTGATGATCTGGCCCTCACTTTTTGCATAAAAATTGATTTTGTCATCGCCATCGCGAACCACCATCAATTCTTTGAATTCATCAAAAGGAACATTGCTTTTGATATTGGATACAAAACTGTTCTTTTCTTCCGTTGTGCCTTTATCACCTTCTATTGAGTAAGCAACAAGCCGCAGCGACTCAAGTCCGTCAAGCGCTTTTTGCAGATCATCAAATTCGGGATCATCGGCTTCAAGTTGTGCAAATAATTGAAAGAGGCCCTTCGAAATATCCACTGAAGTGTACCCGCTTTTTCCTGAATATTCATCAAATATTTTGGCTATTGCTTTATCCTGGGCAAAGCTCCATGCAGGTAGCAGGAAGAGAATCGCAAGTAGTGTTTTTATGATTGTATGTTTCATGGTTTAAAATTTATTAGTTTAAATTACTTTTCTTCAATTTCTTCCAGGTTTTCCATCCCGTCGATGTCCATGGTTTTGGAAAGCTTTGAGATGGTTTTAAGAT
The DNA here is from genome assembly GCA_020438105.1 of Bacteroidales bacterium. Taxonomy (GTDB): domain Bacteria; phylum Bacteroidota; class Bacteroidia; order Bacteroidales; family JAADJA01; genus JAADJA01. The sequence continues at coordinate 31,032 of JAGQVE010000016.1, read as the reverse complement.
CAATATCTCCCTGGATACTGATCAGGGCATTATCCTCTAAACCACCAACTACCATCAGCAGTTCAGCAATTTTATTGCCTTCTTTTCTGATAAAAAATTTAATATCCTGCCCTTTTTTCTTAACCACCATCAGTTCTTCATATTTGTCTTTCGGAAAATCGCTCATGATCTCCTGGTAAAAATTCACCTTTGGAGCTGCCCCTGTTGTATCATGTTCCATTGATAAAATTTTAATGTTATCCAGATTTTTCACCAGTTCAAAAAAACCGGATTCATCTTCATCTGAATCAAGGTCAGCAAAAAGGCTGAACATGTGCTGGGTAATATAAACGGAAGTAAATCCGTCCTGGCCTGAATACTTGTCGAACAAAGCATCTGCAGGACTCTGGCTTTTTCCAGCCATTGGAATGGCCAGCAAAGCAACGATAAATAAATGAATGAGTGTTTTCATTTTTCTCAGTTTTATTGTTTTACAAAATTTGTTGATCTGTTAAAAGTTGAAATTTTTTCCATGGTTTTTAAGCCTTCATTAAACGATTTGATGTTTTTCAATTCATTCACACCTTCATCAAAAGTTTTAATACTTGATAGTTCCTTCATGCCTGTATTCAGGTTTCCGGAAATCATCATCAACGCTTTTTTAGTTTCGGCATAAGCCAGTTTGGGATCGTCAATCTCATTTCCGGGCTGTTTTTGAAATTGAAAAACAAAATACAACCCCACCAGCAATACCAGGCTGGCAGCCACCTGCCATACAATGCGGCGATTAAAAGGAATCAATTGCCCTTTTTTGGACTCAGTGCTGACGCCCAATTTGTCAAAGAACCGGTTATCAAAATCGGGATCCGGAAATTCCTCTTGCACCGCCGTATCGTAAAATCCAAAAATCTCCCGGTAGATCCTGTATTTGGCAGGGATCTCCTCCTGTGCGAAAAACGCTTTTAATTCGCGTTCCTCATCAAGGGTGGTATCACCCAGCTCATATTTACTGATCAGAAGATCAATTTTTTGTGAATTCATAATTGTATTGTTTTTTCATCAACTCCCTAACCTGCTTGCGTGCTCTTGAAAGGTTCACCCGGATCGCGTTCTGATTCATGCCTGTGATCTCTTCTATTTCTTCATATTCGTACCCTTCCACATCGCGAAGCTGAATGATCATTCGTTGCTGTTCGGGCAAAATACCGATGATCTGGTTCACCTTTTGAAAGCTGTCCTTCATTTCGACGTGATGGTATGGAGTTAAACTATCTGCCTGTTCATGTTTTTCGGTAAATTCATCCTGCCTGTTTCGTTTGGATTTAAGCCGGTCAAGACAAAGGTTTTTCGCAATTGTCATGGCAAATGCTTCCACACTCCTGTATTGTTTCAATGCATCTCTCCGATCCCACAAGCGGATAAAAACTTCCTGAACGACATCCTCTGCTTCCGGGATGTTTTGCAACAATCTGCCGGCAAAACGAAACAATTTATGTTTCATTGGTAAAATCTCGGATTTAAATGTTTCGGGCGTCATTCTGATGGGAGACGAATGTTCAATTAATTTATTACAACAAAATTCGCAAATTTTAATTTAGGCATGTAAATACCTGATTTATTGGCAAAAACTAAATTTGGCCAACTGCTAAATTTAACTATTTTTGTAAGCTTTCAAAAAAAACACGCGTAGATCAATCAAACAAATAATAACTTAAAAAATTAACGATTATGTTTAAAGGACATCCTAAGGGATTGATAGCTGCGGCTCTCGCGAACATGGGTGAACGTTTTGGATTTTACACCATGATGGCAATCCTGGTTTTATTCTTGCAGGCCAAATTCGGCCTCGACGAAACCAATGCAGGCATCATTTATTCCGTCTTTTATTTCTCCATTTATGTATTATCGCTTGTGGGGGGTATCATTGCTGACAGACTGAAGAACTTTAAAGGTACTATCCTGGTAGGAATTGTAACAATGACCGTAGGTTATTTGATTTTAGCATACCCTACAAAAACACCTGTTCCTAACCAAACCTTATTTTTAGTTCTTTCCTGTTTTGCGCTGTTTATCATCGCCTTTGGAAATGGATTGTTTAAAGGAAATCTTCAGGCATTGGTTGGTCAGATGTATGATGACCCCAAATATGGCAGCGTTAGAGATTCCGGATTCCAGATTTTTTATATGTTCATCAATGTAGGCGCCGTATTTGCTCCTTTTACTGCAGTTGGTATCCGCAACTGGTGGTTGCAACGTAACGGTTTTGAATATGATGCGGGGTTACCGGCACTTTGTCATAACCAACTCGAAGGAACCTTAACTGATCAAACCAGCGTTGCAATACAACAAGCTGCCAATGCCGCCACTATTAATGGTGATGTAACCAATTTGCACGAATTTGCAGCAAATTACCTGAATGTATTTACAACAGGTTTCCATTATGCCTTTGGTATTGCCATAGGTGCAATGCTTATATCATTAATCGTTTATGTATTCAATAAATCTCGCTTCCCGGATGTAAAATCAAGATCACATGCAAGTGATTCTGGTACCGGCGAAGTAGTAATGGATCCTAAAGAGGTAAAACAAAGATTATATGCGCTTTTCGCAGTTTTTGGTGTTGTTATTTTCTTCTGGTTTTCATTTCATCAAAACGGATTAACCTTAACCTACTTTGCAAAAGATTACACCGACTTAAGTTCTATTAATATCAACCTGGGAGGAATTAAACTTGTTGGAGCTGAGCTATTTCAGTCGGTAAATCCGTTTTTCGTGGTATTCCTTACTCCGATCATTGTAGGATTATTCGGATTTCTGAAAAACCGGGGCATTGAACCCAGCACTCCCAAGAAAATTGCAATTGGGATGTTTATTGCCGCAATGGCCTATGTAGTGATGTCTGCCGGTTCGTTCAACCTTCCTTTACTAAGCGAAGTTAAAGCTCAAGGGGGATTACCTGATTCAATGAAAGTAACGCCATTCCTGCTGATTGGAACTTACTTTATCCTCACTGTTGCCGAATTGTTTATCAGTCCGCTGGGGATTTCCTTTGTATCTAAAGTTGCACCTCCGCAATACCAGGGAATTATGCAGGGATTATGGCTTGGTGCTACGGCTGTTGGAAATCAGTTGTTATTTATCGGAGCTATTTTCTACGAAAGTATTCCGATTTGGGCAACCTGGTCAATATTTGTAGTGGCTTGTTTGATTTCAATGGTAACGATGCTTGTATTGTTAAAATGGCTTGAAAGAGTAGCCAAATAAAAGACCTTATAAAAACAAAAAGGCTGTATGGGAGTTAACTTCCTGCAGCCTTTTTTTATACAAAAATAATGACGTATCCCTGGAAACACGATCGAAGATTCAATTCATACGCTGAATATTTTAAAAAAACATTTGGAGAGCGGGTACAAAAGGTTTCGATCGATGCGGGGTTTACCTGCCCGAACAGGGATGGCAAGCTTGCCCGCGGGGGATGCTGCTATTGCAATAATGATGCTTTTAATCCTTCTTATTGTTCTCCGGATAAATCAGTTACCCAGCAGCTCTCGGAAGGAATTGAATTTCATAAAAAGCGCTACAGAAGGGCTAATAAATACCTTGCTTATTTTCAAACTTACTCGAATACTTATGCCCCCATTGATCATTTAAAATCAATTTACAAAGAGGCGCTAGGTTTTCCGGGAGTAATTGGCCTGGTGATCGGAACCCGGCCTGATTGTGTGGATGATGAAAAACTGAATTGGTTTGCCGAACTCGCCAAACAACATTATATCATTATAGAGTATGGTGCTGAATCAATTTATAATAAAACGCTTTCGTTGGTTAATCGTCAGCATAGCTGGGAACAAACTGCACAGGCCATTGAAGAAACTGCACGAAGAGGCATAAATACCGGAACTCATTTTATTTTCGGATTGCCCGGCGAATCGAGAGCGCAAATGCTGGATTCAGTTTATGTGATCAATCAATTACCACTCACCACGATCAAGTTCCATCAACTTCAAATCGTAAAGGGAACCCGCATGGCCCTGGATTATGCAAAAAATCCAGAGAATTACGAGCTTTTTACAATGGAAGAATACATCAACTTCATTATCCGGTTTATTGAAAATTTAGATCCCCGTTTTATCATCGAACGTTTTACAGGAGAAGTTCCGCCCAGGTTCCATGCTGGTCCCAATTGGGGTGTGATTCGAAATGACCAGGTGAACCACCTTATAGAAAGGAAACTGGAAAATATGGATACCTGGCAGGGCCGGCTTTTTCAGTTATGATTATTTTTTATGAAAATAATTTTAACATGGCAACCATCTGGTGAAAAAGCTTGTCAAACCTAATACTGGAAAACTACGTTGCATTCTGGAATAATTGAATTTTTTCAGGAATTATTCGCTATTGCTGATCTGCATATAATTAAAGATACCCTATTAAATCATTGAATACTATTAATTAATTTTTTGTTATGAAACTATTTACAAAATTTACAGCAACACTTCTGGCATTGTTACTTTCCGCCGGGATATTGTTTGCACAAACTTCATTTAATGAAGTGAGTCCAAAAACCACCAACACACCCATTGTGTCGGAAGAATTATTTGACCTCCAGTTCGACTATCCGGTTGGCATTGGTGGAGGTGAAGCAGGTATTGAATCTGATGGCAACTACATTTATACTTCAATGTGGAATGGTGCCGGCGAATTTCAAAAATATGAAATGAACGGTACATGGGTTGAAACCTTTACCATCACCGGCTCGGATGGATGCCGCGATATTGCCTGGGATGGAACCTATTTTTATGGTGCTGCTGCCAACCCTATCATTTTCCAGATGGATTTTGATGCAGGAACTATGGTTAGCACATTCACAGCCCCTACCGATGTAAGAGCTATAGCTTACAATGAAGATGACGATGCTTTTTACGGCAATAACTGGGGCTCCGACATTGTAAAATTCGATATGGCCGGAGCAAATATGGGTTCATTCCCTGTTGGACCTACTGGTGATAGTTACTATGGCCTTGCTTACCAGGGCGCTTCTTATTGTGACGATGGCCCCTACCTTTGGGGTTATGCTCAGGTGGGTGCCACGCAAAACGAATTGGTTCAGATTGAACTTCCTGCTGGTAACGAAACCGGAACTTACTTTGACGTTGGATCAGTAGCTGGTGTTAGCACCGGCATTGCAGGTGGTTTAGCTATTTCTGATGGATTTTTCGCGGATACATGGACTATATTTGGCACCGCTCAAAATGTGAACATTTGGGGACTTGAGCTATGTGGAGAAGGAGTTAGCTTTGATCCTCCTGAAAATGTTACCGCCGAAGTTTATGATATGAACAATGTAATGGTCGACTGGGATGCCCCAACAAGTGCTTTCACAGGAACTATTCTTTGTGTCGACCGTGATGGAAGTAATCCTGCCGGAGCACTCGATTTCACTGATGACTGGCAATATATTCAACCTGCCCTGGATGCCAATGGATTTACTTATGATTATTTCGAGGTAGAGGATGTAACAACCGAGGATGGCCCTGATTTGGCAACTATGGAACAATATGACATTATTATTTGGTTCTGTGGTGAAGGCTGGCAAAATAACCAAACCATGACTGATAATGATGAAAACAACCTGGCTGCCTACCTTGATGGTGGCGGAAGTTTATTACTTTCGGCACATGACTATTTTTATGACAGGTATCCCACTGCAGGATCATTCAGTGCGGGTCAGTTTCCTTATGATTACCTTGGTGTAGGTTCTACCACCCAGGATAACTGGAGTGTATTTTCACCCGATCTTGCTGATATCGAAGGTGTATCCGGATCATTCGCTGATGGACTCAGCTATTCTCTTTCTGATATTTATACAACTGGTAAAGAAGGGTTATACATCGACCTGGTAAATGCACTTGATCAGGACTTGCTCAATGTAACAAACCCTGCACCCGTGGATGCATGCGCAGTTCAGTTTGATGGCGGAACTTTCAAATCAGCGTTTACAACTGCCTCAATTGCTGCTTTTGTAAATCCCGACGACGCTGTCGATTTCTTTGCTGCAGCCGTTAGTTGGCTGGGTGCAAGCAATAGCGATGACCTTACCGGATATGATATTTACAGAAATGGAAATATGATTGGAAGTACAACTTCTACCAGTTATGATGATACCGGGCTTATTGCCGGGACATATGAATATTGTGTTAAGGCTGTTTATGATGAAGGTTCATCAATAGCAGTTTGTGCCGATGAAGTTACTGTTGAAGGAACAGGAGGTGATTGTTTATTTGATGACGATTTTGAATCCTATAATGTGGGAGAACAACTGGTTCTTCAAAATCCGGATGACTGGACTACCTGGAGTAACGCTCCCGGAAGTGCCGAAGATCCTTATATCGTTGGGGATGCCAGCCAAACCGTTGAGATTTCGGGAACAAACGACCTGGTTTATGTTATTCCAAATTTCACATCCGGTTTTTATACCATAACATTTGACATGCTGGTACCGGATGGTTACGATGGATACTTCAATACCCTGCAGGAATTTGCCGGAGGAAGCAGTTCATGGGGTATGCAGGTTTATTTTAATGCCGGTGGTGCCGGAAGTATTGATGGCGGCGGTGCAGCTGCTGCTACATTTACCTTCCCTTATGATACCTGGATGGCAATGCGTGTGGAAATAGACATGGATAACGACTGGGCCGAATATTTTATAGATGACGCACTGATCCATGGCTGGGTTTGGAGCTCAGGAACCTTTGGAACCGGGAGCCTGAATCAGCTTGGTGGTAATAACTTTTACGCAGGTTCTGATACGCAGGATCCTCTTTATTACATTGATAATTATTGTTTAGCAGGAGAAGCCCCTCCCGTACTTGATCCTCCCGCTAATCTTACAGGTCCAGATGCCGTTTACCAGGGCAATGACATTAACCTGACCTGGGATGCACCTGGCACAGGTGGTGCTACTGAGGAACTCATATACGACAATGGTGTAAATACGGGTGGCTATAGCTATGAAGGCTACACCATGTCAACACATATGTCACCTGCTGGTCCCTGTAAAGTGCTTACCCTAAAATATTATACTACTACGGATGCGGGTGACAACGATTTTAACGCAACTGTATTTGATTGGAATGGTACTCAGCCCGGGTTGGATATCATTTACGAAGAAAACGTTATGGCCGCACCGGATGATTGGATTGAAGTGGATGTATCAGGTCAGGATATCACATTTGATGGCGACTTTGTAGTAGGCTTCGGATCAGTAAATGGAACTACTTATCTTGGTTTTGATGGCGATTTAAACAATGGTCGCTCATGGGATTTTAACAATGGAAGTCCTTCGTGGTCAGCCTGGAGTGAAGCTTACCTGATCAGGGCCGTGGTCCAATATACCAGCGGAAGTAAAGCAGAAATTGGGGGTGGAATTCAAACGATAAATGTGCCTGGCAACTTATCAGAAATGATCAAAACAACTCACCCAACAGATTATTCTTCTGTTCAGTGGGTAAAACCAATTGAAAATATTTCAGCCTCCGCTAAAGAATTGCAGGGTTATAATGTTTATCGTGATGGTTCATTACTTGATTATACAACCGAAACAGAATATACCGACAATATTGATGTTTTAGGTTTGTATGAATATTATGTTACTGCCGTTTATGATGAGGGTGAATCGATTCCATCAAATACCTGGACAGTGGACGTAGTTACGGGTGTGGATGAATTGCTTGAAGTTGCAACTACTGTATTTCCTAATCCCGCTTCTGATGTTGTGAATGTTAAATCTGAATTTAAAATCAATACTATTTCGGTTTACAACTATTCCGGTCAAATGATAAGCTTTGAAATAGTGAATGATAAAACTTATCGTATCAACACCAGCGAATTGAATCAGGGGATATATTTCCTCCAGATCAATACGGATGAAGGTATGATATCCAAACGAATTATTGTCGAATAAGAGAATAATGATTCAACCACGAAAGGCTGGTCCGTTCGGGCCGGCCTTTTGTATTTTTAATCCTGTTCAACCATTTAATAACTCACTCATTTTGATAAAGATATTTTTTTATCTTTGCACCCTTTTTAAGATCGTATAGAAAATAACAGGCTGTAATGACACAGAAATACAGGGAATATAAGAAGCTTGATTTAACCGAAATCGGTAATGAAATTGGTAAATACTGGTCGGAACACAAAACTTTTGAAAAAAGCATAGAAACCCGGAAAGGTCACAAACCCTTTGTGTTTTATGAAGGACCTCCTTCAGCCAATGGTCAGCCGGGTATCCATCATGTGATGGCCCGTGCTATAAAAGATATTTTCTGCCGATACAAAACCATGAAAGGTTATCTGGTTGAGCGTAAGGCGGGATGGGATACACACGGGCTGCCTGTTGAGATCAGTGTGGAAAAATCATTGGGCATCACCAAGGAGGACATCGGCACTAAAATCTCTGTTGAGGAATACAATCTTGCCTGTCGAAAAGAAGTAATGAAATACAAGGACATGTGGGATGAACTCACCCGTCGTATGGGCTATTGGGTTGATCTGGATGATCCTTATATAACTTTTGATAATAAATATATTGAAACCGTTTGGTGGCTACTGAAACAGCTTTATAATAAAGGCCTGATCTATAAAGGACACACCATTCAGCCGTACTCACCGGCTGCCGGAACCGGATTAAGTTCGCATGAGCTCAACCTGCCCGGATGCTACCGCGATGTAAAAGATAATACGGTGGTTGCTCAGTTTAAGGTTGTGAAAAACGAAAAATCGGCATTCCTTTTTGATGATGTTTTCGGTGAATTATTTTTCCTGGCCTGGACCACCACCCCCTGGACATTGCCCAGTAACACTGCGCTGGCAGTTGGAGCTAAAATAGATTATGTAAAAGTTAAAACCTATAATCCTTACACTTATAAACCCGTAACTGTGGTTTTGGGTAAGGATTTATTATCAAAATACTTCCCGGAGCAAAATGCAGAATTGGCCCTGGAAGATTATGAAGAAGGCCAGAAGAAAATTCCTTTTAAAGTAGTTGCCGAAATGAAAGGAACTCATTTGGAGGGAATGCGATTTGAACAGCTCCTGCCTTATGCACAACCCGAAGATGGTGATGCATTCAGGTTAGTTACAGGCGATTTTGTTACTACTGAAGACGGAACAGGCATAGTGCACATCGCTCCAAGTTTTGGTGCTGATGACTATAAGGTAGGAAAAGAAAACGGGATCGGATCGCTAACCATGGTCAATAAGCAAGGTAAGTTTATTGATGAAATGGGCGAATTTGCAGGTCGTTTTGTAAAAGCCGAATACGATCCGAACTACGATCCTGAAAAGGAAGACTCGGTGGATGTGGATATCATTGTTAAGCTGAAAAAAGAGAATAAGGCTTTTAAAACAGAAAAGTACATTCACTCCTATCCTCATTGCTGGCGAACTGACAAGCCTATCCTCTATTATCCGCTCGATTCGTGGTTTATCAAAACCACAGCTTACCGCGATAGGATGATTGAACTGAATAATACCATTAACTGGAAACCACAGGCAACAGGTACAGGCCGTTTCGGCAACTGGCTCGAAAACCTGGTCGATTGGAACCTTTCCCGTTCAAGGTTCTGGGGTGTACCATTGCCCATTTGGATGAGCGAGGATGGAGAAGAGCAATTGTGCCTGGGTTCAGCTGAGGAGTTGAAAGCTGAAATTGAAAAATCCCTGGCAACTGGATTTATGCAAAATAACCCACTTGAGGACTTTAAACCAGGTGACTTTACTGCTGAAAATTACGACACTTTTGATTTCCACAAACCATTTGTGGATGAGATCATACTGGTTTCTCCAAGTGGTAAAAAAATGTTCCGTGAGCCAATGCTCATCGACGTTTGGTTTGATTCTGGGTCGATGCCTTACGCTCAATTCCATTATCCTTTTGAAAATAAGGACAATTTTGATGGTTATTTCCCGGCCGATTTCATTGCCGAAGGAGTAGACCAAACCCGTGGTTGGTTTTTTACCCTCCATGCTATTGCTGCCATGGTTTTTGATTCGGTTTCTTATAAAACCTGTGTTTCAAACGGTTTGGTGCTGGATGCCAATGGCAACAAAATGTCGAAGCGATTGGGCAATGCTGTTGATCCGTTCGAAATGATCGACACTTACGGCCCGGATGCTACACGCTGGTACATGATCACCAATGCGCAACCATGGGACAATCTTAAGTTTGACCAGGAAGGAATTGATGAAACGCGGAGAAAGTTTTTCGGGACGCTTTACAACACCTACTCATTCTTTTCGCTGTACGCCAATATTGATGGGTTTAATTTTAAAGAAAAAGAGATCCCAATTGATGAGCGGCCTGAGCTGGATCGCTGGATATTATCAGAACTGAATTCGTTAATTAAAACTGTTGATGAAAGCTACGATGATTATGAGCCCACAAAAGCGGGGCGAGCCATCAGTGATTTTCTTGATCAACACCTCAGCAACTGGTATGTGCGACTGAGCCGACGCAGATTCTGGAAAGGTGATTACTCTAATGATAAAATTTCGGCATATCAAACACTTTACCGGTGCCTTGAGGTGATTGCTCAGCTAGCTGCGCCAATAGCACCCTTTTATGCTGAAAAACTTTTTACCGATTTAAATACTGTGACGGGAAGGGATACAAATGACTCCGTTCATTTAACTGATTTTCCTGTTGCTGATACAAGTCTGATTGATAAAGCTCTGGAAGAAAGGATGGAGCTGGCACAAACCATTTCATCCATGATACTTTCGCTACGGAAGAAAACAAATATACGTGTTCGGCAGCCGCTGAATAAGATCATGATACCATTAACGGAGTCAGATTTAAAAGATAAAGTAGAAGCGGTACGCCAGCTGATACTTTCCGAAGTGAATGTTAAAGAAATTGAGTACCTGGAGGATGATAGTATACTGGTGAAACAGGTAAAAGCCAATTTCAAAAAACTGGGACCTAAGTTCGGTAAAATGATGAAGCAGATAGCTGCAAGCATCAGCAGTATGGGCAAAGCAGAAATCGCCAACCTGGAACGTGATGGACAGGTAACATTGAACATAGAAGGCGCTGACGTTGTTATTGAGGTTTCAGATGTGGAAATCCTTACCCAGGACATCTCTGGTTGGTTGGTAAGCACACTAGGAAAGCTAACTGTTGCGTTAGATATTACTGTTACCGATGAATTGAGAGATGAAGGAATTGCCCGCGAGCTGGTAAATCGTATTCAAAATATCAGGAAGGATAACAACTTTGAAGTTACTGATAAAATTTCTGTTTTTATTGCCAAAAACGAAGAAATAGAAAAAGCAGTTAACCGTAATTTTAATTATATTTGTTCGGAAACACTGGCCGACAAACTTGAATTTAAAGATGCCATTTTAGATAGCAATAAAGTTGATATTGAATTGGTTGACAATTTACAGACAACAGTGGTAGTTAATAAACTTATTTAGAATTAGAACGTATAGTTACATTTAATTAAAATAAAAGGCTATGGCAAAGGAAGAATTAAATGATGGAGCTGAAAAGAAAAGATATTCAGACGAAGAATTGGCAGAATTCCGTGAGATTATTGTTGTTAAACTGGAAAAAGCAAGGGAAGATCTGAAAATGCTCACTGATGCTTATTCACATGCTAATGAGCACGACACAAACGACACTTCTCCAACTTTCAAAGTATTGGAAGAAGGTTACCAGGTATTGAGCAAAGAGGAGAATAGCCGCTTAGCTGCCCGTCAACAAAAGTTTATCAATTCGCTTGAAAATGCATTGATCCGCATTGAAAATAAAACCTATGGGATTTGTCGGGTTACCGGCAAACTTATTTCAAAAGAGCGATTGCGGAGTGTGCCTCATGCTACCTTGAGCATTGATGCCAAGTTAAATCAACCACAAAAGAAATAATCCTCCTTAAATAATTCCTACCAGGCAATTGAAAAAGGCAGCAATTATCATTCTACTGGTTCTGATCGCTGATCAGGTTCTTAAGATTTGGGTTAAAACCCATATGCTTATTGGTACCCGAGGCGAAATTCATATGATAGGTAACTGGTTTATTCTTCATTTTACTGAAAACGAAGGCATGGCCTTTGGGATGAAGTTTGGTGGTGAATTTGGCAAAATAATTTTATCCATTTTCCGAATAATTGCAGTAATAGCAATTGGTTGGTACCTTATTAAAATTACCCGAAAAAAAGAGTCAATTGGACTCGTACTCAGCATTTCATTAATTTTTGCCGGAGCCATGGGAAATATTATCGACAGTGCATTTTATGGAATAATATTTTCAGAAAGTACTTTTCACAATGTTGCACAGTTGTTTCCTGCTGAAGGAGGATACGGAACATTTCTGCATGGCAAGGTGGTTGACATGTTCTACTTTCCTGTCATAGAGGGTTATTACCCCGATTGGTTCCCGGTTTGGGGTGGAAGTGAGTTCATATTTTTCCGACCCGTATTTAATATCGCCGATTCCTCAATTACTGTGGGTGTTTTTATTCTGTTATTCTTCCAGCGGAAATTTTTCAGAAAGTAATTTTATCACTGCAAATCACTTAGCCATTTATAGCAGCAGAAAAGCTCAATTTTAGCCTTCAAAGGACTTGAAAAATAAAGATTTATTATATATTTGCGCAAATTTTAAACCGATCCTATGAAAAAGCAAAGCGAAGGTTATATTTCACAGATTATTGGAGCTGTAATTGATGTTTCATTTGAAAATGAAAAAGACCTCCCTAACATTTATGATGCACTCGAAATTAAACGTGAAGATGGAAGTAAGCTGGTACTCGAATGTCAACAGGATATTGGAGAAAATACAGTAAGAACCATTGCCATGGATTCAACCGATGGTTTAAGCAGAGGCATGCCTGTATATTCAACAGGTCAGCCTATTTCTATGCCTGCATCATCCGAAGTTAATGGCAGGCTTTTTAATGTGATCGGAGAACCCATTGATGGTTTGGAACCGGTTTCGAAAGAGAGTTCTTATCCTATTCATCGTGAGCCCCCGAAATTTGAAAACCTGTCAACATCCAAGGAAGTACTTTTTACAGGTATCAAAGTAATTGACCTGATTGAACCTTACTCAAAAGGTGGAAAAATCGGTTTATTTGGTGGTGCCGGTGTAGGTAAAACTGTAATTATCCAGGAACTCATGAACAACATTGCCAAGCAGTACTCCGGATTTTCGGTTTTTGCAGGTGTAGGTGAACGAACCCGTGAAGGTAACGATTTGTTGCGTGAAATGATTGAAGCTGGTTTGATCAAGTACGGTGATGAGTTTAAGAAAAGCATGGAAGAAGGAAGCTGGGATTTAACCAAAGTAGATCGTGAATTAATGAAAGACTCATTGCTTGCAATGGTATTCGGGCAGATGAATGAGCCCCCGGGAGCACGTGCTCGTGTTGCCCTTTCAGGATTGACTGTAGCTGAATATTTCCGCGATGGAGATGAAAAATCAGGCGGACGCGACATCCTTTTCTTTATTGACAATATCTTCCGTTTCACACAGGCCGGTTCTGAAGTGTCGGCTTTGCTAGGAAGGATGCCTTCTGCAGTAGGATACCAACCAACCCTTGCTACAGAAATGGGTATCATGCAGGAACGAATCACCTCAACCAAACGTGGTTCAATTACCTCTGTTCAGGCGGTATATGTACCTGCTGATGACCTTACCGACCCGGCTCCGGCTACTACTTTTGCCCACCTTGATGCAACCACTGTATTAAGTCGTAAAATTTCCGAGTTAGGAATTTACCCTGCGGTTGATCCTCTGGACTCAACAAGCCGTATTCTCACTCCGGAAGTTGTAGGTGAAGAACATTATAATACAGCACAGAGAGTGAAAGAAATTCTCCAACGGTACAAAGAATTACAGGATATTATTGCAATTTTGGGTATGGACGAATTATCAGAAGAAGATAAACAGGTTGTTCACCGTGCAAGAAGGGTACAGCGCTTCCTGTCACAGCCGTTCCACGTTGCAGAGCAATTTACCGGTATGCAAGGTTGTGTGGTTTCCATCGAAGATACAATTAAAGGATTTAACATGATCATGGATGGTGAAGTGGACGAATATCCTGAAGCTGCTTTTAACCTGGTAGGTACCATTGATGAAGCAATTGAGAAGGGTAAGAAAATGCTTGCTGAAACTCAAAACTAATCCGTACGATGAAAGTTGAAATTATCACTCCCGATAAAACTGTTTTCACGGGCGAAGCTGAAATAGTTCAGTTGCCTGGTAAAGATGGTTCTTTTGAAATTTTGAATAACCATGCACCCATCATTTCGGTTTTGAAAAAGGGTAAGATCAAAGTTGTTGATGCGGACAAAAAAGCAGAATTTTTTGAGGTAAATGGCGGGGTGATAGAAGTGATAAAAAATAAAGTATTAATACTTGCAGAATAAAAAAAGGCGCCTTCAGGCGCCTTTTTTTATTGATATCCTAATGTCCTATTGTTTGAATCGTCCTCCATCGTAAGCAGCTAGAGCTCTTTTAATTGTATCCTTTACACTGCTCCGCATCGCTTTTACCATTTTATCATTTTCGTTTAAATTTGAAAAATGTTTTTTAATAAATAATTCAGCATTGTAATCTACAATGTTTTCAATACGTTCCATGTTGGTTAATTTTATCCGCTGAAAAAAACAGCGGCGTTAATGGCGGCAAAAATAACAAAATCCATTCCAGATGGTTTAAAATTTTATAAACGACTGAATGTGTATAACTTATAAACCTGCCACTACGACAGTAAATCTAAGAATGGAAAAGCTGTTGTTTAAATATTGGAAAAGTAATGAGGAAATATATAATAATCGTTTTTGCAGCAATTTTGATGTTGCTCAATAGTTGTATAGAAATTGGTGAAAAAATTACCATAAACAAAGATTTATCTGGGCATGTAGAATACCAGCTCAGCATATCCGAATTTGCATCTATTTTTTCGGGATTTATTGACAACTCAATCGAGATGCAGGTAAAAAGTGAAGCTGGAAAGTTTATTGAAAAATTGAGAGATCAACCAGGTATAAGCAATGTCGTTTATCAATCCAATCTTCCATCAGAAGGAATTAAAGTGAGTTTTGATTATGCCAGCACCAGGGATTTCAATAATGCCTTATTTGCAATGGGCGATGCCAAGAAAAATCTTTTTACACCGGGTTACTTAAAGGCAAATCGACACCGGGTGAAAAAAATAAATTTTTCAAATTACCTGGCTTTGTATCTTAAAAAGGAAGATATTGAAATCCCGGAGCAATATTTAACCGATATGATCAAATTCAGATCAACCATTTCGGTTCCAAAAGAGATAAAAAAATCGAGCGGAAACAATATTAAACTTTCGGATGATAAATTTTCAGCAATTCAAATTTTTCCGGTAAAACAAATCCTTCATGACAAGGTAAATACCGGCGTTAAAATCAGATATTAGGTTATGTTTTTAATTGGGATTTCCCGGAATAGATATGTGACTTTGTACGATATACCAGGTTCCATCTATTTTTTGTAAAACACCTGTAAACCGCAATCCTTCAAAATTTAATGCTTCACCCTGGTAGATGTAACTGTAATTCATTATTTCAGAAAACCATGCAACACTTCCCGTGGGGTCAACCTGAATAACCTGGTCCCTTACTGAAATATAGGTCTCTTCAACCGACCTGTATTGCTTATCAAGTGCCTCCTGAATAGCATCCCAGCCAACAATTTTTTCGTCGCTGTTGGTACCGAAAACAACAATATCAGGCGAAGGAGCCCAGATCTCTTTTACCAATTGCAGGTCTTCTTTTTCATTGGCAATTACATATTTTTCAAGTACCAATTTAACCTGTTCCTTTTCAGCATGAATATCCACAGGAGTAGTTTTGGAAGTTTGATTGCAACTTGAAAATGCAAATAATAAGATAATAACATACAGTGTTCGTTTCATGATGTTAAATTTTTTGAATGAGCGATTAATTTCGGAATACCAAAAACGCTATCAAATATAGATGAAACTTAAACTAATTGCAAGATTTTTAGGAATTAATAAAATTGTGAAACAAAAAACCCGGCGTTTAAACCGGGTGTTGATCGTGGGTGGTACCACCTGGAATCGAACCAGGGACACACGGATTTTCAGTCCGTTGCTCTACCAGCTGAGCTATGGTACCATTATGGTTAGAACATTCCTTCTTGCGTTTTGAAGGGCTGCAAAAGTAAATACATTATTTTAATTACGAAAGAAATTGTTTAAAATTTTAGTCCTATACAATATTTCAACGTAACTCAACAGATTTCATAATATATTACCTTTGCATTCATCAAATAAAGGCGCAGCTTAAAATGGAAATTGTCATTGATCAGGGCAATACACGGATTAAAATAGCATTGTTTCATAATGATGATATCATCGAAATTAAAACCTTTGATAACAATGAAAGCATCGATGTAAACACCATGCTTAATAATCTGGAATTAAAATACCCTGGGAATGGAACAATTGATCTGGGTTTATTTTCATCAGTAGGTAAAATAAATCAAAACTTTGTTCGGGAAATGGGGTCACGAATACGTTTATTAATACTTGACCCATCCTTATCGATTCCTGTTAATATAAAATATTCAACTCCGGAAACACTTGGTCACGACAGAATAGCACTGGCAGTGGCAGCCCATGCAAAGTTCCCGGGGCATGATGTATTGGTAATCGATGCCGGTACATGTATTACCTGTGATTTTATTGAAAAAGCCGGGAAATATCTCGGTGGCAGCATATCGCCAGGGATAAGTATGCGGTTCAATGCTTTGCATACTTTTACAACAAATCTGCCGTTAGTTACTCAAACAAAAACACCTGAGCTCATTGGGGACTCAACCGTTACATCAATTCAATCAGGAGTGATCAATGGCGTTAAAGCAGAGGTTATGGGATTCATAGAACAATACAAATCACTTTATCCTTCTCTAATCGTGGTTTTTACAGGTGGAGACTTGAATTATTTTGATAAGAATACAAAAAATAACATCTTTGCAATCCCAAATCTGGTATTATTGGGCTTAAAGGAGATTCTGGAATACAATGCGAATAAGTAGCTATAAATCATTATTGTTCTTCCTATCGATTTTCATTTTGATTGGTTTAGGAGACACCGCTTCGGCTCAAACAAGTATAAGCTCACCCTATTCGGCTTTTGGGCTGGGTAACTTGTACCAAACAAACAATATCAGGTACAAAGGAATGGGTAACACCTCCCTGGCCGGAAGAGATTATTTTACGATAAATGTCAATAATCCGGCATCCTACACCGCGTTCGACAGTACTTCATTTGTTTTTGAAGCAGCAGTAATTGGACACAGCACCACGCTGCGAACCAATGAATTAAATGAAACCATTAATTCTGCAACCATGAGCCATTTGATTTTTGGTTTCCCGGTTACAAATTGGTGGCGGAGTAGCTTTGGTTTGCTTCCTTACAGTGGAGTTGGTTATAATGTAACAGATACAAAACCAAATGATAATCTTGGGGATGTTACCTACTTATTCGAGGGTGAAGGTGGTTTAAGTCGTGCCTACCTGGGAAATGGTTTTAAGTTAACCAAGTTTATGTCGGTGGGCGTAAATGCATCCTATTTATTTGGAACAATAAACCGTATTCAAAGGGTTACTTTCCCGGATACAACAAATGTCCTCAATTCACGAATAGATGACGCCACTTCAGTTAGCGATATCTATTTTGACTTTGGTGTTCAGTTTCATATGCCAATTAATGAAAAGCTAAATCTAACCATTGGCGCTACCTATAATCCAAGGTATGATCTGAATGCCAAAAAAACATATTTATCCCGATCCTTTACTGGGCCCATAAATAATGTTGATGTCATTCAGGACACGGCTCTTTTTATTGACAATATTAAAGGAACTGTGTCGATACCTGATGCCTTCGGATTTGGCTTTAATATTTCAAAAGAATATGATTGGTCATTTGCAGCGGATTACAAATATAATAACTGGGCCGATTACGAAGCTTTTGGCTTATCCGACTCCCTAGAAAGCAGCCACTCTTTTAATGGAGGCCTGAGCTTAATCCCCGATCGTAACAGTATGTCATATTTTAGCAGGGTTGAATATCGTTTCGGGGGCTATTATCAAATATCAAACCTGAAATTAAGAAATCAACCAATTAATGGTTTTGGTATAACATTTGGAACCGGATTACCATTAAGAGGAGCAAATGTCCGAGGTTCAAAATCGATGTTTAATATTTCTTTTGAATACGGACGGCGGGGTACAATAGAAAAAGGGCTTATTAGAGAAGACTATTTTAATATTCATCTTGGTATAAGCGTTTACGAATGGTGGTTCTTTAAACGGAGATACAAATAAGATTTAACATTAAATAAAGATAAATTAGTTAATTTTGTTCTTTAATCAATTGAAATTCATTGAATCCATGCTTTTAAAAATGAAAAAAACGACAATAATATTTCTCGGAATTGTAATCGGATTTTTATCAGTACCACAACTGAAACTTCAGGCACAAGATACACTGGTGGGGAAATATGGTGAAGATAGTACAAACTGTGTGATGAATAATTCATTGTATTATGAATTTTACAGGCAATGGAAACAAAGCAAATACAAAAGCCCTGCCTGGAAAGATGCTATTAAACCATGGCGCTGGGTTTTCCTTAATTGCCCTAAAAGCACCAAAAACATCTACCTGCATGGTGAAAAACTTGTGGAGGAGTTAATCAAAAACGAATCCGACAAAGCCAAAAAAGATAAATACATCGATACCTTGATGATGGTTTATGCTAAAAGGATTGAATACTTTGGCAATGAAGGATATGTTAAAGGAAAATGGGGATCTGACTTATATAAATACCGGCCCGAAGCTTATGAGGAGGCCTATGGTTTATTGAAAACCTCCGTTGAACTTGAACGCAATGAATCAGAAGGGTCTGTACTTATTTATTATTTCCGTTCTGCTGAAAAAATGGTCAAAGCTGAAAAACTTGAGGCATCCGTGTTATTTGATATTTATGATCAAACCAGTGAAATCATTGAATACAACATTAGAAAATACAAAGCCGAAGGAAATGAAAAGCTTGTAACTCGCTGGGAAAATGTGAGAAACAACATTGAGCTCTCCATTGAACCCTATATGGATTGTCCGCAAATTGTGAGTATTTACACTCCAAAATTTAATGATAACCCTGAAAATGTTGAGTTGCTAAAGAAAATAGCTAAGCTTCTGGATAAAAATGATTGTGATGTTCCACTTTACAGAGAAGTCGTTGAAAAACTTCACAATCTTGAACCTAGTGCCGAAAGCGCTTACCTTTTAGGTAAAATGTATATTAAACTTGAAGATTGGGCCACCGCAGCAAAATATCTTGAGCAGGCCATTCAACTTTATGAAGATGACAACGATAAAGCAGATGCAAGATATCTTTTAGCAAACGTATATCTGCAGCAAAAACGTTACGCTGAAGCGAGAAGTCAATGCTATGAATATCTGAAAGTTCGTCCGGATGAAGGCAAAATCTATATCCTCATTGGCGATCTTTATGCCATGAGTGCTAATCAATGTATTGATGAAGAATTAAAAGTTGCTTACTGGCCTGCAGTTGATATGTACATCAAAGCCAAAAATGTCGATCCTTCTGTGGAAGAGCAGGCAAAAAATAAAATCAATACATTCTCACTGTACTTCCCGGCTAAAGAACAGTTATTCTTCCGTGATCTAAAACCTGGCGATAGTTACACGGTGGGCTGCTGGATTAACGTAACAACTACGGTACGTTCCTCCGACTAGTAATTTAAAGCTTTTGTGAAAACATATCTTAAAGACATGCTGAAAATGATCCTCAATAATTTATTGTGGGTCATTTTTGCATTTACAACATTTTTAATGTTTTCATGCAAAAATGATATTAAAACCATTAACGAGTTATCGCAAGTTGATTCACTCCCAATGGAATTTGCCCGCGATATTGAAGTGTATTACAGCGATTCGGGAAAAATACAAGCCATGCTTAAAAGTCCGCTGATGGTAAGGATTGAAGACAAAGAATCGTATTTTGAGTTTCCGGAGGGTTTTGAAGCTATTTTTTACGACTCAGTTATGCAACCTCAATCACAAATAACCGCAGACTATGGGATAAGTTACGAAGAGAAAAAACTAATGGAAGCCCGGAATAATGTGGTAGTGAAAAATATCAGCAAACAGGAGAAGTTAACCACAGAGCACCTGGTTTGGGACCGTATGAAAGGAATTATATATTCAAATGTATTTGTTACCATTACCAAACCTGATGAAACCATATACGGAGATGGCCTTACTTCTGACCAGAACTTTAACTTTTATGAAGTTGATAATCCGCGGGGTGAGTTTGATATTTACCCCGATGATAAGGAAGAAGGATCAAAATAAATAATAATTTTGCATTGATGAATGATTGGTATATCGTATTGTTTACGTTGATATTTTCAGCCTTCTTTTCAGGAATGGAAATTGCCTTTGTGAGTTCAAACAAGTTAAAAATAGAACTTGATAAAAACAAAGGTCTCCTTTCAGCAAAAATTCTGGCTTACTTCGTAAAAAATCCTTCTAAAATATTAGGTACATTGCTACTTGGAAATAACATTGCGCTTGTTATTTATGGTATTTCAATGGCTCGAATTCTGCAACCACAAATTGTAAAACTACTGGGGCCATCATATAGTTCAGAAACCATTGTACTGGTAGTTCAAACTTTTGTATCTACCCTGATCATCCTAATTACCGCTGAATTTATACCAAAAGCACTGTTTCGGTTAAAATCCAATTCCATACTTAATATTTTTGCAATTCCCATCAATCTGTTATACTGGATCATGTATCCTTTTATCAACGGTTTAGTTGGTCTATCGGAGTTTTTTATTCGCAAAATTTTACGTACCCAGGTTGCTACCGATGGATACTCGTTTAGTCATGTAGATCTGGATAATTATTTACGTGAGTTAGTTCCGGATCAAAAAGAAGAGATTGAAGCAAAACAGGAAATCCAGATGCTTCAAAATGCCATTAGCTTTAAAAGTATCAAATTGCGTGAATGTATGGTACCCCGAACTGAAATCACCTCTCTTGAGCAGAACGAAAGTGTTGAAACGCTCAAAAAGACTTTTATTGAAACGGGCCACTCAAAAATATTAATTCATCGCGAAAACGTGGATGACATAATAGGATTTGTGCATACCTCTGAGATTTTTAACGATCCGGGTGATATCAAGTCCATTACGAGATCAGTCCCCATATTCCCGGAAACGATGCTTGCTCACCTGGTTTTAAATATTTTTATTAAAGAACACAGGAGCATCGCTGTGGTGGTGGATGAATTTGGAGGAACATCCGGAATTGTAACCATGGAAGATATTATGGAAGAAATTTTCGGAGAAATTGAAGATGAATATGACACCGAAGAGTTGATCGAAGAGATCCTTTCCGAAACATCGTACCGTTTTTCGGCTCGTCACGAAATTGATTATATCAATGAAAAATACAATCTTCATCTCCCAGTTTCTGATGAATATGAAACTCTGGGAGGTTTAATTATCAAAGTTCACGAAAGTATTCCTACCACAGGAGATATAATCGTTTTTGCACAATTAAAATTTGTGATAATTGATGCCAGTGAAACCCGGATTGAAACGGTTGAATTGCATCTGGAAAATCAATAAACATTATTTTTGAAATCTTATCAAAAAGCCTAAAACACTTGCTAACAATTTATTTTAGTAATTTTTTCATCAATTAAACTAGTTATATTACATTTGCAAATTCTTTAAAAAATTGGAATTATGGCGGTTATTGGAACAATAAGAAAGCAATCTGGATTATTAATAATCATTGTGGGGCTGGCATTGGCAGCATTTATTTTAGGAGATTTTCTTAAACCCCGACAGGGAAGCCGGAACACGGATATAGCAGAAGTGTATGGTGAGGAAATTCCTGCAACTGTGTTCAATCAAAAGGTTGAAGAGAACATGGAATTGCAGAAAAGAAATCAAAACAAAGAAAGTTTGTCACCTGAAGAACAATTTCAACTCCGACAGCAAACTTATGATCAATTGGTTCAGCAAATTATAATGAGCCGGGAATATGAAAAATTAGGAATTGAAGTTACTGCTGACGAAATGTTCGAATTGATACAGGGAGAAAATCCACATCCTTATATTCTTCAATATTTCAAAGATCCTCAAACACAACAGTATGATCCGAATTTGGTAAGAAATTACCTGTCACAATTAAGCAATCAGTCTCCTTCTGATCGTCAGCAATGGGAGCGGTTTGTAGATGCTATTAAAGAGGATCAGTTGCGTAAAAAATACCAGAGTCTGATATCAAAAGCATACTTTATGCCGGATACTTTCCTGGTTGAAGATTTTAACGAGAAGAAAACTGAAGCCAAAGTTCGGTTGGTTGGAAAACGATTTACTTCTATTCCTGATAGTCTTGTTACAGCTACTGATGAGGATATGAAATCCTATTATGAAAAATATAAATACAATTACAAACAAGAGGCTTCTCTTGATTTACAATATGTAGTTTTTAATGTTACCCCTTCAGCGAAGGACAGGAAAAATATCCGTGATGATGTATTTGCAGTATTTGAAGATTTTAAAACAGCAGAAAATATTCCTTTATTTGTAAACTCTGAGTCGGAAACAAGGTACGACAGCACCTGGCACAAACAAGGCGAATTACCCATTCGTATTGATTCGGTAGTTTTTAATGGTGAACCCGGTACTATGGTGAAACCATACATTGAAAACGATCAGTGGCATATGGCCCGTTTGGTTGATGTCCAAAATCGTCCTGATTCAATGCGTGCAAGCCATATTTTAATTGCATTTTCAGGTGCATTCAGAGCTCCTGACACCCTGGTAAGAACAGAAGCTCAGGCTAAAGAACTCGCTGATAGCCTGGCAGATGTTGTTAAACGCAATCCATCAAAAATGGAGGACCTTGCTGTTGAGTTTTCAAATGATCCGACAGCAGCAGCTAAAAAAGGTGATTTAGATTGGTTTGCTGATGGGCAAATGGTTTATCCATTCAACCATGCAGTTCTAACTCACAATGTGGGAGATGTAACCGTCGTAAAAACACAGTTTGGTTATCATGTAATTAAGGTTACTGATAAACTCAAAGCAGTTAAAAAAGTGCGGGTCGCTCAAATAGATATCACTATCACTCCAAGTCAGGAGACTTTCCAGGACTTTTATGCGCAAGCCAGTGAATTCCAGGGCAATGCTACCAATCTGGAATCATTTGATACTTTGGCTGCCAATAAAAATTTAAGTGTACGTACCGCAACTAACTTACAACCTATGGCCAATCGAATTGCCGGATTGGATAATCCTCGGAGTGTTATCATCTGGGCTTATGGCGAAGGAATTGATGTTGGTTCCGTTTCCTATGTATTTACCATGGAAGACAAATATGTTGTAGCTGCAGTCACCAACAAACGTGAAGAAGGCATTCCATCACTGGATGAAATTCGCGAAAATCTGGAACCCCTGGTAAAAACCGATTTAAAAGGTGACCTGGTGGTTAAAGAAATGAAAGACGCACTAAGTGGAAATACTGATTTAATTGCTTATGCTCAAAAAATTGAATCAAAAGTTGACACAGTGAATAATGTAACCTTCACAATGAGGAACATTGCAGGATATGGAAACGAATCCAATGTTTTAGGAAAAATATTCACAACTGAGCCCGGCCAGTTAACAGGTCCAGTAAAAGGGAATAACAGTGCTTTTGTATTTATCGTTGATGATATTAGCTATCCCGATCCTTCGGAAGATAATAAAATGTACAAAAGGCAAATGCTGATGAATTTCCAGGCTAAGATTAATAACAACTCTTACCTGAAAGCAATAGAAGATAATGCGGATATTGTAGATAATCGCGTAAAGTTCTATTAGCAGTTACTTAACGAAATAAAAACCTGCATTCTTTGAATAATTAATAAGGATGCAGGTTTTTTTATGTACAGATAATTCTGCCATGAAAAAGCTTTCAACTATTTTTGTTTTATGCAACATGCGAAAATACTGGTTCGTTATCTGAAATACCTCCTCCATTCAAAAACAAAATTTGGTGTTCACTCTCCTTTTCTTTTCGATTTAATTACAGAGGTTTTTCAAAATAAAACTTACAATAAAGCATATACACGCATCGAATCATTAAAATCAGCGCTTTTGCAAAACCATGAAATAATTGAGGTAACTGATTATGGAGCAGGATCAAGGGTAAATCCGGGAAACAAACGCAAGATAAGTGATATTATTAAAAACTCTTCCAAGTCAGCGAAGTACGGTCGATTATTACACAGGCTTGTCCAGTATCTGCAACCCGAACATGTGATTGAAATTGGCACCTCGATGGGGTTAAGTGCAGCCTACATGGCAAATGCCGTACCCAATGCAACAGTATTTACCATTGAGGGTTGTCCGAACATTGCTGCAAAAGCAAAGTCAAATTTTGATACACTTGGCATAAAAAATATACAACTGATCAGAGGAACATTTGAACAAAAACTACCGGAATTACTCACCCGTATTGACACGCTTAAATTTGCATTTATTGATGGGAATCATCAATATGTACCTACACTTTCGTATTTTGAACAATGCGCTGCCAAAGCCGTTAATGATACGTGTCTGGTTTTTGATGATATACATTGGTCAACTGAAATGGAAATGGCATGGAATAAAATCCGACACAACACAAAGGTTACTTTAACCGTTGATCTATTTTTTATGGGGATTGTATTTTTCAGGCAGGAATTGACCAAACAGGATTTTGTGATACGATTTTGATTTTAAGTTATCTTTGTTCATCTCAACAATTTAAACATGGAAAAAGAAGTTATCAGGCTCATTGATATTACACGACATTTTAAGGTGGGTACCGAAATCGTTAGGGCTTTGCGTGGAATAAATCTCACCATCAAAAAAAATGAATTTGTTGCCCTGATGGGACCATCCGGTTCCGGTAAATCCACATTAATGAATTTGTTGGGATGTCTTGATACACCCACTTCCGGGCAATATTTTCTCAATGGACAGGACGTCAGCAAAATGGATGACAACAGTTTGGCTGAAATCAGAAATAAAGAAATTGGATTTGTTTTTCAAACATTTAACCTCTTACCCAGGTCAACAGCCCTGGAAAATGTTATGCTACCATTGATATATGCTGGGTTTAATAAAGCCAACAGAATTGAAAGGGCCAAGGAAGTATTGGAAAATGTACAATTGACTGATAGAATGCTCCACAAACCAAACGAACTCTCAGGCGGACAGCGGCAAAGGGTAGCAGTAGCCCGAGCCCTGGTTAATAAGCCTTCGATAATATTGGCAGATGAACCTACGGGAAACCTTGACTCAAAAACTTCCATTGAAATTATGGGGCTGATTCATGAAATACATCAGGCCGGCAATACCATTATTTTAGTTACACATGAAGAGGACATTGCACAGCATGCACATCGGATCATTCGTTTAATTGATGGGCAGGTAGCCTCCGATGAAATTAATGAATCACCAACAAAACCAATCCTTAAAAAAGCAGCAGAAGAGGTATAAAACCATGGGGCACGAGTTTAAAATTTATACAAAGGGCGGAGATAAAGGACAAACTTCTTTGTTGGGAGGAACACGTGTTTCCAAATACGATATTCGCATTGAAGCCTATGGTACACTTGACGAACTCAATTCTTTCATAGGAATAGTTCGGGATATGAACATCGGGAAAGACCATAAAGAGGCTTTATTGAAAATCCAATACAAAATATTTGAAGCAGAATCACACCTGGCAGCCGATAAACCAGAACAAACCGAAAAGTTGCCCAGAATAACTGAGGATGACATAGTTTTTCTGGAAAAGGAAATCGACAGGATGAATGAATCATTACCCGAATTAAGATCATTTATACTTCCCGGCGGGCATGTGGTGGTTTCATATTGTCATGTCTGTCGCACAATCTGCCGGCGGGCCGAACGTTTAACCATCAAATTATCGGAACTTTATCAGGTGGATGAACGTATTTTGAAATATTTAAACAGGCTATCCGACTACTTTTTTGTGCTTGCAAGGATGATCGGAAAGGAACTTGGAACCACGGAGGTGCTCTGGAAGCCAAACAAATAAAGCGATTCAGGAGATTTTAATAAAATTTTTCAATTTCGTCTATTTGATCTAAAAAAAATTATTTTTGCAAAAAATTAGAAAGTAAAAAACACATTATGTACTGGACACTTGAATTGGCTTCAAAACTTGAAGATGCACCATGGCCCGCTACCAAAGACGAGCTGATCGATTACGCAATCAGGTCTGGTGCACCGATGGAAGTTATTGAAAACCTTAAGGAAATTGAGGACGAAGGCGAGGTATACGATAGTATTGAGGACATCTGGCCTGAGTATCCCACCAAGGAAGACTTTTTCTTCCACGAAGACGAGTACTAACACATCAAGCTAAGAAAAAATAAAAAAGCGGCTTTTCTGATGAAAAGCCGCTTTTTATTTAAATGCATTTTTATTATTGAACCACGATCACCAGGTATTTGGATGATTTCCAAAACTCAGCTGCATTTTCAATAATCAGCATACGTTCATCACCTTCACCGGAAATTGAATATGATTCACCCGGATGCGTAGTAACGATATCAACCTTTTTACCCGGTATAGGGATCTGGCTTACTTCACGAATATCAATCTTCGTAAAATTACTTGCATTAAAATCGTCTTTCAGTACTTTGTTGGTTCCAATTCCAATAAAACCTCCCTCAGAAGTGATAATATTGTTTTCTTTCAAATCCTTTTTTGTACCAATAACATAATATGCTGTATTCAAAGCAAGTGTTTTTTCTTCAATGGTTTGAGCCTGACCTTCAATTACCGTTGATTTTTCTTTGCTCTCTTTCGATAGCCTGTTTACATCATCAGTAAGGTTAGTCACTTTGATATTCATCTTTTCCAACTCTACCCTTAATTCTTCAATCTGGCCATCCTTTTCCTCCAGTTGTTTGGATAAATTAGCCATCATTTTTTCCAATTCACTAACCTGGTAATTTGATTTACCGAGCCGTTTGCGAACATCGTCAAGCTTCGACCGGGTATCAAGCAGTAAATCATAAATTGAATTGATGTCGTCATTGATTTGATCTTTCGCCTTTTTCTTTAATTCAGCTTTATTTTCGGTTTGCTCAGTAATGATCATTTCTTTCGATTTAATTGAATCAAGGTTCGACTGAATATCATTAAAAGCCATCAGAAATTCGTTCAACGATTGATCTTTTTCATAAGCAGCACGTACGAGGCTGTCGTTTTTTTCCTCAAGTTGAGTTACTTTTTTCTGGTTACAACTGATCAGAACAGGAACCATCAAAAAGATTAACAATAATTTTTTCATAGTAGTTATTAATTGATTTAAAATTTTTACCATATCCAGTAAACTGAAATAGTTTACTATCAATAATTTCGGGTGCAAAATTAAGACATTATTCAGCTAAAATTTAGATTTTTTCAGTTTTTCAATCAACCGCCTTTCTCTTTTAGTAGGACGGCCTATTCCTCTTGGTCTGAATTCATGATTTGTTTCCCGGGCGATTTTTAATTTGTCATATTCTTCCTGCGGAGTAAGATCTGTCATGTAATTTTCAACCAGCTTAGCTCCCACCCTGTTGGCCAAAATAGCCTTCACCTGAATTGTTTTGGTGATTGGTGTCTGAGCAATTTCAATTATATCATTTACAGCTACATCGCGGCCAGGCTTAACAGGCACTTCCGATATTTTTACTTTTCCCGTACGGCAAGCTTCCGAAGCAAGGCTTCTGGTTTTAAATATCCTTACAGCCCACAACCACTTATCAATTCTTACCGATTCAGCCATGTATTATTTCTTTCTGAAAAATATCTGGATAGGAATACCACTGAAATTGAATTGTTCCCTGATCTTGTTTTCAAGAAAGCGCTTATAAGGGTCTTTAACATATTGAGGCATATTACAAAAGAATACAAACGCCGGGAAGGGAGTTTTCAATTGGGTAATGTACTTTACCTTAATATATCTGCCCCGGGCTGAAGGTGGGGGTGTTTTCTGGATGATCGGCAGCAGTATTTCATTCAATTTTGATGTTGAAACCTGGTTTGATTTATTTTTATACACCTGCATTCCCAATTCCAGCGCTTTAAATATCCTTTGTTTTTTGGGTACAGAGGTGAAAATAATCGGAACATCAGTGAACGGAGCAATCTGGCCCTTAACCATCTTTTCAAAATCGAGGTGTGTATTCGTTTCCTTTTCAACCAAATCCCATTTATTTACAATAATTACCACACCCTTTTTATTTCGGGTAATCAGTTGAAAAATATTCTGATCCTGCGATTCAAAACCCTGTTCAGCATCAATCATTAAAAAACACACATCCGAATTTTCAATGGCCCTTACCGATCGCATGACAGAATAAAACTCAATATTTTCTTTTACTTTGGCCTTTTTTCGCAATCCAGCGGTATCCACCAGCATAAACTCAAAGCCAAAATTATTATAGCGGGTGTAAATTGAATCACGGGTAGTACCGGCCACCGGAGTTACTATGTTACGCTCATTTCCCAGGAAGGCGTTAACCAGGCTTGATTTACCCACATTGGGCCTGCCGACAACTGCAAAACGGGGTAAATCCGGAATTTCTTCCTTTACATCTTTATCAAATGCGTTAGCAATTTTATCAAGTAAATCTCCCGTACCTCCACCATTCATAGCTGAGACCGGATAAACCTCTCCCAAACCAAGCGCATAAAATTCAGATGCTTCTCCAATTTTATCAGGATTGTCAACCTTATTTGCCACTAAAAATACAGGCTTATCCGATCTCCGCAGAACACCCGCAACATCCTCATCCATACCTGTCAGTCCGAATTTTGCGTCCACCATAAAAACTATTACGTCGGCTTCTTCAATGGCCAATATAACTTGTTTCCTTATCTCTTCTTCAAATACATCATCCGAACCCACCACGTACCCTCCGGTATCAATAACCGAAAATTCAACCCCATTCCAATCGGAGCGTCCGTAGTGGCGATCGCGGGTAACCCCACTCGACTCTTCAACAATGGCCTGTCTGGATGAAGTCAACCTGTTGAACAGCGTTGATTTACCCACATTTGGCCTTCCAACAATTGCTAATATATTCGACATAAATTTTAATTTTCGTAACCCAGGCGCTTCAATTGTTTATCGTTGTCGCGCCAGTCTTTTAATACTTTAACGGTTAACTCAAGGAATACCTTCTGATCAATGAATTTTTCAATATCCAAACGAGCATCGGTACCCAACTTTTTTATGGCCCTTCCTTGTTTTCCAAGAATGATCATTTTTTGTGATTCACGGGCCACATAAATGTACGCAAAAATTCGGGTCAGATTTTCTTCTTCTTTATATTGATCCACCACTACTTCCACCGAATAGGGAACTTCCTGTTTAAAATTCAACAATATCTTTTCGCGAATAATCTCAGCCACAAAAAACCGCATATGTTTATCGGTCAATTCATCTTTGGGGAAGTAGGGAGGATTTTCGGGCAACATATCCAAAATAACATCCTTAACCTTTTCAAGGTTAAAATTATTAAGTGCTGAAATTGGAATTACCTGGCTTCCTGAAAATATCTCTGACCAATGCTGGATTTGCACCATTATTTCTTCTTGTGTGGAAAGATCAATTTTATTGATCAAAACTACCACCGGCTTTTTTGATTGAATGATCTTTTGCGCAATTTCTTCATCCACTTTCGTTTCGCCAGCTTCTACCATATACAAAAAAACATCTGCATCCTGTATGGCCACTTCAATAAAATGCAGCATTTTTTCCTGCAACTTATAATGAGGCTTTAAAATTCCGGGAAGATCTGAAAAAACAATTTGGTAATTTTCATCATTTACAATTCCAAGAATTCTGTGCCGGGTAGTTTGCGCTTTTGAGGTGATAATCGACAGATTTTCACCTACCAGGGCATTCATCATTGTTGATTTTCCAACGTTTGGATTCCCTATAATATTTACAAATCCTGCTTTGTGATTCATTTTATTTTTATAAATGTTTGCTTGATAAGTAAAAAGACTTATCTTTGCACCCCTTATTTGATCGCAAAGATATATAAAATATATTGCGGGGTGGAGCAGTGGTAGCTCGTTGGGCTCATAACCCAAAGGTCGTCGGTTCGAATCCGGCCCCCGCTACTAGGTAAACAAAGAGAAGCCGGAGATTAGTCTTCGGCTTTTTTATTCGGTATGTCCCGTCCTGAAACACAGGCTCAAAAAAGAGGGCAATGAGTCGGTTACAATTTGTAACCAACTGAAAATGCCGTCCTTCGATGGGAAATATTATAAAACAGATGTTGCCGATACAGAACAACTTTTACGTCTCATCCAATCAATACCTTCTAAAAAGGCAGAACCATTTAAAAAGTGGTTGGCAAAAGTTGGAGCTGAACGCATAGAAGAAACCGAAGACCCCGAAAAAGCCTTTGACCGGGCAATGCAAACGTATTTGAAAAAAGGCTATTCCAAAGAATGGATCAATCAACGTCTCAAGAGTATTGAAGTTAGAAAAGAACTGACTGATGAATGGGATTCCAGGGGGGTAAGAAAATGACTGGAGTATGCTATTCTAACCGACGAAATAACCAAAGCCTGGGCAGGATTATATACTAAGGGATATAAAAAGCTAAAGAACCTCAAAAAGGAAAACTTGCGAGACAATATGTCCAATATTGAATTGGTTTTAAACATGCTGGCTGAGGCTTCTACAACTGAAATAACGAAGGATAAAGATGCCCAGGGATTTGAGCAAAATAAACAAGCGGCTAAAGCCGGGGGAAGTGTTGCCAAAGCAGCCCGTAAAAAACTGGAAAATACTACCGGTAAAAAGGTAGTTACATCACAAAACTTTTTGGAGCATAAAAAAACAAAACGACTCAAAGGGTAATT